>CAZPXZ010000001.1:0-46889 GCA_964590405.1 uncultured Rhodobacterales bacterium
CGCAGCAGGAGGTCCGGCGAGACCCAGCGAAGGCCTTCCAGAAGGCAGTAAGAACACTCCGGATTGGAACCATATTGAAGACAGCATACAAGGGAAGGCACCTTGTCGAGACAGCGTACACGACGGACTGGATGTAGTCGTTGGATCGGGCCGGATGGATGCATGACATATCCGGCGCTTGGCACTTGGTTCGCAAAACAGGCGTCCGTTCGAATTGATGTCGAATTCGCGTCAACATGGTCTACAGAATGCTGCTTACCGCAAGTGTCGGTTGAAGTTTCACCGCATTGCTCTTCGCCTGCTCGGCTATTGCTTAGGTACAGGTCGATGCGTATTATGAATGGACAATCGCCGCAGCCTATTGGTCTGGTTCTGCCGATTGGCACAGCGGTTCCTATAACGCGTAAAGAAGGGAGTTAATCCATGAGACAACTATTTGTGTCAGCGATCGGTTTGCTAACCATACTTTTTGCGGCAACCAGTGTGAGCGTCGCGAGCGAATGCTCTGCCTACCCGACGGGTACAGCGGCCGAGATCGAATCCGTAGATGTCGAGGCGACATTCGGACCCGTCCCGGCACCCGAGGGTGAACTCCGCTTCGCCTATGTCACCAAGACGCTGATTAATGAGTTCTGGCAGGACGTTGCAAAGGGGGTCGAGGACGAAGCCTCCAAGTACGGAATCAGCGTTGATGTGCATGCGGCGAAGGACGAATCCTCTCTGGTCGAGCAGTTGAATCTTGCTCAGAGCGTTTTGTCTCAAAAGCCTGATGTACTCCTGCTTTCGCCGCAATCGGATTCCAACCTCGTTCCCGTTATTGAGGAGGCACGCGCGCAGAACATTCCGACCATCATAATTGACGATGCGCGCACCGAAGGTGCGAGCACCTATGTGGGCACGAACCAAGTTTCCATCGGAATGAAGGCAGCAACCTATCTCCTCGAGCGCTTCCCTGAAGGGGGCAAGGTCGCACAGATCGAAGGCCAGGCCGGATCGCCGAATGCTCGCCTACGCATCCAGGGCTACAACGAAGTCATCAACGCAAATTCCCAATTTGACTATGTTGCCAGCCAGCCGGGCAATTGGGATCGACTGACGGCGCTCAACGCCACTTCAAACATTCTGCGTGAACACCCGGACCTTGTTGGCATTTATGCCAACAACGATGGTATGGCTCTAGGTGTCTTCGAAGCAGTGAAGAATGCCGGAAAGGAAGCTCAGGTTGCGGTAGTTGGTACCGATGGTATCCGGGAAGCCAAGCGGTCGGTCAGCGATGGCGAGATGGCTGCTACGGTTGCGGAATTTCCGTATGACGAGGGAATTCTTGGTGTGCAGATGGCGCTTCGCATCTTGGCTTGTCAGCCGATTCCACCATGGGTCGTTTCACCTCAGGCCGTAATTACTGCGGAGAACGTGTCGGAGTTCCCGAACCCGCCCGCATGGTCGAACTGACCGTCTGACCATATGCATGACAATGCAGCGGCGGCTGCGGACATCGCAGACCAGCCGCCGCTGTTGAACTTTCGAAGGATTTCGAAGTCCTTCGGGGGAATCCATGCCCTTCGGGAAGTCGACTTCGATCTAGAGCACGGCGAAGTCCACGCGCTTCTGGGCGAGAATGGCGCTGGCAAGTCCACGCTCATGAAGGTTCTCTTTGGTCTGATCCAGCCCGACGACGGTGAAATCCACCTGAGCTACGTTGGGCGCGTGTCTATTCCGGATCCTCGTTACGCGCTTTCCCTCGGTATCGGGTTGGTTAGCCAGGAACCAAGCGTCGTACCTCAGCTGGATGTCGCGCAGAACATCTTTCTCGGTAGCCAACGCGCTTGGTCGCGAACGCGCAGGAAAGAGGCGCGAGAGGAGGCGGAGCGAATTCTGGAGCCGCTGGCTCCCGGGCTTTCCGTGTCGTCCAGGGTTGAATCTCTCGGAATGGCGGAGCGTCAAGTGGTCGAGATCGCACGTGCCTTGGCTAGGGGCGGCCAGATCATCGCCTTTGACGAACCGACCTCCAGTCTTACGCCGAGCGAGCGCGACGGACTGTTCGATCTGATCCGGAAACTGAAACGATCTGGAAAGGGCATTGTGTACATCTCGCATCGCATGGCTGAAATTCAGGCAATTTCCGACCGGGTAACAATTCTGCGTGACGGGCGCCTCGTCGCGCGGGGCGCAACACGGGAATTCACACCGGACCAACTTAATGACCTGATCGCTGGCCGCGCCCTAGCGGCGGAAACGCGTCATGGCAGGGAGCGCCGGGACATTACGGAGTCTGAGGTCGTGCTTCGCACAGAGAACTTGACTGGGGAAGTTATCAACGAGATCGACCTCGAGATTCGGAAGGGCGAGATCTTAGGTTTGGCGGGGCTGGTCGGCTCCGGCAGGACCGAACTCGTTCGTACAATCTTTGGTGCCGACCGGAGGACGGATGGCAGAATTTACATTCACGCGGAGGAAGCAGAGATCAACTCGCCAGATGACGCGATGCGTCACGGAATCGCACTGATACCGGAAGACCGGCATGGTCATTCCCTAGTTCCCATGATGACGGTGGAACAGAATTTCAGTCTCGGCAACCATGAGAGGCTCTCCGACTGGGGTGTGTTGCGCCGGCGCCGGCGCCGGAAAGCGCTCGACGGGCTCATGAAGGAACTGGACATCCGGCCTCGTGCCGGCCACCAGAAGATCACGTCCCTTTCCGGAGGAAACCAGCAGAAAGTGGTTATGGCCCGATGGCTGTTCACCGGGGCAAATATATTCCTGTTCGACGAGCCCACCCGTGGGATCGACGTCGGAGCAAAGTCGGAGGTACACGGTCTCCTCAGGCGGCTAGCCGAGGACGGAGCGACCGTGCTTGTAATCACGTCGGAGTTACAGGAGTTGCTGGCCGTGGCCGACAGGATCGGAATTATGCGGGAAGGGCGGCTTACGGGTGTGATCGACAATAGTACCGACCTGACTGAGGGGGAGTTGATGAAATACGCGGCCGGGGAACTCGATTGCGATGACTAAGGACGTATCAGCGGAGGTCCCGCGAGCCAGCACTGCCCTTCTCGCGCGTGCGGTCGGCGCCAACTGGTTGCGCCACAGTGGTGTGGCCGTTGGGTTCTTGGTCCTGTTCATCCTGTTCTCGGTGCTGACGCCAAGTTTCTACCAGCCTTCCAACATCCTCGATATCATGCTGCAGTCTTCGATTAACGGCGTGATTGCCGTGGGAATGACGCTTGTCGTGATGACCAAGGGCATCGACCTTTCCGTCGGCTCCATCGTGGGATTGAGCAGCATGGTTGCTGCGAGCATGCTCCCGCACGGGTTTGCACTTGGCGTTGCATCGGGGCTGTTCGTGGGGTTGGCCTGCGGCCTGTTCAATGGAATTCTGATCGCCAAACTCAAGCTGCCGGATTTTATCGTGACACTGGGGACGATGAGCATTTTCCGAGGGTTCGCGCTTATCTACACCGACGGACAGCCGATCTATGGCATCGATAAGACGTTCCGGGCCGTGTTTGCGGGGAAGCTAGCGGAGATCCCGACACCTGTGGTCATCGCGATAGCGATTGCGGTTCTGATTTTTCTCCTCGTACGCTACACGACTGCTGGCGAACAGATCATCTCGGTTGGCGGCAATGAGGAAGCGGCCAAACTTTCCGGAATCGCGGTCGATCGCGTCAAGATTGGTGTCTACGCGATTTCCGGTGTTCTTTCTGCCGTTGCCGGGTTCATCCTCGTGGCCAGGATTGGTGCCGCAGAACCGATCGGGGGCACAGGGTTCGAATTACAGGCGATCGGAGCCTCCGTGATCGGAGGGGCAAGCCTCTTCGGTGGGGTCGGAAATGCACTCGGTTCGCTGATTGGGGCACTAACTCTCGGGGCGATGCGAAACGGCTTGACGCTGCTGAATGTGCCGTCCTTTTGGCAGTTCGTGGCAACTGGCGTGGTCGTGATTCTGGCGGTGCTTGCGGACCAGGCAACCCGATCCCGCCGCTAGCGAACGACTGGGGCTTGGGTGGCATGGGAAACCCCATGCGCTTCGTTGACGCCCATCACCACTATCAGGACCTCGAGCGGCATGACTATCCGTGGCTTCGCGACAAAGACGCGCCGCCAAAGCTTGAAGGAGATCTGGAGCCGATTCGAAAGAACTACTTGTTGGGCGAATACCTGCAAGACCTGTCTATGCTGCCCCCAGAAAAGTCGGTCCATATCCAGAATGGATGGAACCCGGCCGATCCAGTTGGTGAGACCCGGTGGCTTCAGGGACAAGCAGACGGAGACGGGTTTCCGCACGCGATCGTGGCCTATGCGGACCTCTTGGCCCCAGACGTGGAACATGACCTGACCTGCCACGCAGAACATCCGAACCTTCGTGGCATTCGACAGATCCTGAATTGGCATGAGAATCCGGTCTACCGGGTGGCAGACCGTTCCGACCTGATGGAGGATGGCGGATGGCGGAGAGGATTCTCACTACTCCGGCATTTTGGCCTGTCCTTCGATCTGCAAATTTACTGGCCGCAGATGGAGGACGCCTACAACCTTGCCTGTCAATATCCGGACATCACCATCATCCTGAACCATTTCGGTATGCCCGTCGATCGTTCTGAAGAAGGGGTCTATGCTTGGCGCAAATCGTTGCGCCGATTGGCGGAGGCGGACAATGTCTGCGTCAAGATATCAGGGATGGGTCTTGGTCATCCCCGCTGGAACGCTGCCGATACGGTCCCTCTGCTGCAGGACTCGGTGGAAGCATTCGGCATTGAGCGGTGCATGCTGGGTACAAACCTTCCTGTTGACAATCTCTTCGCGCCGGCTGAACAGACTCTGGCTGCTTTCGTGGACCTGACGACAGAGTTTTCGGAGGGCGACCGTGAAGCCATCTTCGCCGGGAACGCGGAGCGGTTCTACCGAATCTGAATCTACCGAATCTGAAGTAGTGTCGTGCAACGGTCTTGGACCAGAAAGGCGGGCGACTGCGCAGCTTAACCTACCGTTCAATCCCGGAAGTAACGACATGGACAAGGCGTGCGGTTGACCGAAGGCCTGTACCCAAATATCTGGTCATGTGCGAACCTGTTGGCACATGCTGTACCACCGAGCGCTCCGCGGGATGCGCTGCCACGACAACGCCGGTACCGAACCGGCTGGAGGGCACCGAAGGACAAGGGCCCGAGGTCGGCGGTATGCCTTGGGACCGCGGATGAGGTCTCCGAATGCGGGTGGCAGTCAGAGTATTCTGATGCGGCGATTCACTTGATGCTGCGATCCAGCCTGGCTCTCTTGTGCCACCACAGCATAAGTCTGGCCGCATCCGGCGCGTGCGCTCCTGCAGCTGGAATCGCCTTGGCCCAGATTGTATAGCCGCCTTCACCTTCCAGTATCTCGCCTGCCTTCAGAATCCGCTTGGCGGCGGCGGCAACCTCGCCGCGATACTCGACCGGCGTTCACCTTGGTTCGCGTCGTAACCCCGCGGACAGGACGCTGACACTGGTTTCGATGCCGATGAGATGGAACGGCCGCCACATGGAGGAGTACCATCCGGAAGGATCGGCCGGAAGACGCGGGCTGGATCCTGGAAGCTCGACCGGGGTGAAGGCAAGGCTGTCATCCGGGCAATCGAGCCCCGCTGCGTTGGCTACCAACGACACCTCGATGGCAGCCTTGGTTCCGTCGGTGAAGGAGTTGAATATCTTCGGGTTGAAGTCGCCCGCGGCGACCTCTTCCCTTGAAAAGCCGTAATACTCCCAAACGGTGTCGAGAGTAGAGTACCGATACTGTGGTTCGTTCTTCATGCCATCCGGCCAAAACGAGTTCGAAGCCACAGGAACGAACCCAGTCGACCAGTTCGCGGATCTCCACGGGCTGGTCGCCGTCGTCAAGCGAATACGTTACACCCCTTTCACGCGCCCGTTCCGCGAGTGCCGGTCCGCACAGCACGTCCGCCTCTACATAGACCATCACCAATTGCTATGCGCAATCGATGGCCTTTACCGCATGTCTGACGCCCGCGATCGGATCGCCGGTTGCCTTGATGATGCGCTCGATGCCAACGTGCTGAGGACGATCCATTCCGCAATGAACAGGAGGGATGCCAGCGCACGGGCTGCCCGTGCGGTGGGTAGCGTTTTGTGTGGCGATGCCGTGAAGCGAGGGAAAGGTGCAAGTTTCTGGATCGTTCCGGAACGCGAGCGAGTGCGAGAGAAGGACGAGCACGAGATCGACGAGACGGCCACTTCCGGGATGGATACGCTACCGCGGTTTGGCACTTGCTCGGTAGCAAACCGAACCCCGCGCAGGGCGAGGTTCAGGAGAAGCGCTGGACCATGGGTACTGTCGGCAGTAGCGGAATGGGAAGCAATCGCATGAACGGTCAGGACGGGCAGAAGCCGCAGTTCAACGGGGAAATCAACGCATCGGTGTGCGGCATCCGATCGACTTGCGGCAAACGGTCCCGGCGGATGCGGGTGGTCAAAATGCCTTGAAGGTCAGTGTCGTGTGGGTTCTTTCGATCTCCTTGATGTCGAGGAGATTGTCGTTGATGTACTTTCCGATGTCGGCACCTTCCGGTACGTAGAGCTTCATCAGCAGATCGTAGTTTCCGCTTGTGGAATAGAGTTCGGAGTGGATCTCGCGTTCCGCGATGACGTCGGCAACCGAGTAGGTAGTGCCAGGCTTGCAGCGGATCTGAACGAAGACGCAGTTCATTCGGAGTGTTCCTTCCTCGGCCGGAAACGCCTGCAACCAGAGGTCGTTGTTTCACGGACGTCACAGCATTCATGGCCGCAGAGCCTCTGGAAAGTGCGCGACCTCAAGTTCGGGTGTAGCGTCATTGTAGTCGAAGAGGAGGATCATGTCGTAGTGGCCAGTGTCGAATTGCGGGTGTTGCGGGAGTTCACTGGCATTGCGACCATCCGGGGCCCGACCTACGCTGGCAGGCCATGAGCAACCGCGAGAACGCTTCCAACTTGCGCGCGATGCGGAGATGTGTTGTGCAAGGCGGAATTCCACATCGACAGGGTCACCGTCGATATGTTCGTGGGTGATGGAGGGACATGTGGACTGGGATGACGCCTACGACAATTCGGGGCATATCCCCGGGGCCCAGGAATATGTGCAAATGTGGGCAGGACGAGCCGCCGCATTCCGGGACCGTTGGCGCATGGCGTCCCTCGACCTGCCCTATGGAGAGCATCAGCGGGAACGATTCGATCTCTTCCATCCGGATGATCAGCAGCGTGGGCTGGTGGTGTTCGTCCATGGCGGCTACTGGATGCGATTCGACAAGTCCTACTGGTCCGATCTCGCCAGCGGGGCGCTCGCCGCAGGCTGGGCCGTTGCAGTTCCGAGCTACAGTCTTGCACCGGAGGTTCGGATTGCAGCGATCACCCGCCAGATTGGACAGGCCATCGCCTCCGCAGCCACCAGGGTCGACGGTCCCGTTCATCTCGCCGGACATTCCGCTGGCGGCCATCTCGTAACGCGCATGGTCTGCAGGGATTCACCATTGCCACCGGACGTGTTCCGACGCATACGCCGGGTGGTTTCGGTTAGCGGATTGCATGACTTGCATCCTTTGATGAAGACGAAGCTGAACGACACGCTCCGAATTGATGTGGCCGAGGCAGCGGCGGAAAGTCCGGCGCTTCTGGAGCCGGCGGAAGGGATTCCGGTGACAGCATGGGTCGGAGACGGCGAGCGTCCGGAGTTCATTCGCCAGGCCCGGCTCCTCGCGGATGCCTGGTCCGGTGCCGAGGTTCATGTTGATGCAGACAAACACCATTTCGACGTCGTGGAAGGGCTTCACGACCGGAATGCACCGCTTTGCAGTGCACTGCTGGAATGAGTGTTCGATTTGGAACAGCAGGTTGCAGAATTTCGGCCGTCGCGTACTTCTTGGGAGCAGCGGGTCTGTTGCCAGTCGCCAACGAACGGCTCATTCGATCCGCGACACATGCTGCTCCGTCTTGACGATGCGTCCAAACGAACGAACATCTGCCGATTCAGCAAGAGCGGTTCGACGCATTTGCGGAAGTGTGTGGTCTTCGCGCGGTCACTGCAATGAAACGGGTGACAAACTTGCCGAACGGAAATGTAATGCGGCGGCAACAGATTGCAGTACGCTTGGTGATCGCGGGGCTGGCTTGCCAAGTAGATAAATGGCGGGAAGTGCTGGTCAGCGGTGCTTTGGTCTTGGGCTGTAGGGGGTCTCGCAAATGGGTGGAGCGACATTCTTGCAGGACAAGACGGCCGTCGTAACCGGCGGCGGTTCCGGTGTCGGTGCCGCGACGGCCCAGGCTTTGGCGGAAGCCGGCGCACGGGTCTGGATCTCCGGTCGCCACTCCGAACGGCTGGCATCGGTGGCTTCGGGCCATGCGTCCATCGACTGGTTGGTGGCAGATGTGACGGACGAGGAATCGGTCGAAGCGGTGTTCGAGCGGGTCGGCCCTGTCGACATCGTGATCGCAAATGCGGGAGCGGCCGAGAGCGCGCCGTTTCATCGACTGGACCTGCAACACTGGAATCGCATGATTGCGGTCAATCTGACGGGCGTATTCCTGACCCTCCGGGCAGGGCTTCGTTCCATGCGCAGCCGAAACTGGGGCAGGCTGATCAGTATTGCTTCCACGTTGGCGCTCAAGGGCAGTCCGTACGCCGCCGCGTACTCCGCCTCGAAGCACGGTGTCCTCGGCCTTACCCGTTCGGTTGCGCTCGAGGTTGCCCGCACCGGAATCACCGTGAACGCAATATGTCCGGGATATCTGGATACCGGAATGACCGACGGCACCGTAGAGGCGATTGCCGCGAAGACGGGCAACCGGGAGCAGGACATACGTGCGCAGTTGGAGGCCATCAATCCGCAGGGTCGGCTGATTGTGCCCGAGGAAGTGGCCGCCGCAGTTCTCTGGATCTGCCGGGACGCTTCCGCTGCCGTCAACGGTCAGGCCATCGCGCTGTCCGGAGGGGAGATATGATGGATCGGTCGGACTATCCTGTGTCCGGATCGGCTGACTTGTCGCGGCAGGTTCCGTGCACGACACCGATCGCGGCCTACCCGGGGACGAGGTCGATCGACAAATTCTCAACGGTTCCCGTCCGCATGGTTTGCGGTGCGGGTTGAATTCAACCGTTGTCCACAGACCAAAGGGAGAATCTGGGAATGAAAATGCTACGGATTGCCGCAGCCCTTGCTGCGGCCAGCCTGTTCGCGAGTGCGGCAACGGCCGGTGCCGTGAAGGTCGGCATGATCACCACGCTTTCCGGCGGCGGGGCCGGGCTGGGCATTGATGTCCGCGACGGCTTCATGCTCGCGATCCAGCAGTCGGGAAGCCAGGATGTCGAACTTGTCGTCAAGGACGATCAGCGGAAGCCGGACATTGCGGTCCAGATTGCGGACGAGATGATCCAGAGCGACAAGGTCGATGTGCTGACCGGCATCATCTGGTCCAACCTCGCCATGGCAGTCGTGCCGTCCGCGGTGCGCCAGGGCAAGTTCTACCTCTCCCCGAATGCGGGGCCGTCCGCCCTTGCCGGCGAGGGCTGCCACGAGAACTACTTCAACGTTGCATGGCAGAACGACAACCTCCATGAGGCGGCGGGCGCGTATGCGAACACCGCCGGGTTCAAGAACAGCTTCATCCTGGCTCCGAACTATCCGGCAGGAAAGGATGCACTGACGGGGTACAAGCGGCACTACGAGGGCAACATAGCCAACGAGATCTACACCCAGCTCGGACAGGATGACTATGCGGCAGAAATTGCACAGATCCGCGCATCAGATGCAGACAGCGTGTTCTTCTTCCTCCCGGGCGGAATGGGTATTGCCTTCATGAAGCAGTATGCCCAGTCAGGCGTGGATACTCCGCTCGTCGGTCCCGCGTTCTCGTTCGACCAGGGAATTCTGCAGGCCGTCGGCGATGCGGCGCTTGGCGTCAAGAACACGTCGCAATGGTCAAAGGATATCGACAATGAGGCGAACAAGGCCTTTGTCGACGCATTCCATGCAGAATACGGCCGCCTGCCTTCACTTTACGCGAGTCAGGGCTACGACACCGCCAACCTGCTGCTCTCGGCGATGGCAGTCGCCGATGTCTCCGATGCGGATGCCTTCCGGGATGCGCTTCGGTCGGCGAACTACGCCTCGGTCCGCGGTGCGATTGCGTTCGCGTCCAACCACCATCCCGTCCAGGACATCTATGTCCGTGAAGTTGTCCGTGAAGGCGATGTGCTGACGAACAAGATCATTGGCATCGTGCTGGAAGATCACGCCAACGCATATGTCGACATGTGCGACATGTAGCGAAGGCGATTGCAATTCAGGTGCGTTCCGGGCCGGGTAGAGCGCCGGTCCGGAACGCTTGCGAAGAGCGGCTGGCCCCGGGTTTTCGGGTCTGTGGCCATGGCTTTCCCTGTTCTCGCCGGTTCGGCAGTGAATTCGGTGGCCGGGGAATCGCACGGAGATCCGGCCGGGATCCGGTAGCAGACAGATCTTTCGGATGGCGACGACGCTGATCATCGAGCAGATCCTGAACGGGATCCAGTTCGGCGTCATGCTGTTCCTGATGTCCGCGGGCCTCACCCTGATATTCGGGGTCATGGGACTGATCAACCTGGCGCATGGCTCCCTCTACATGATCGGAGCGTTCGTCTGTGCTGCCGCGGCCGCTGCGGCAGGATCGTTCTGGGTCGGGCTGGTCGCAAGCCTGGCGGCAGCGGCAGCGGCCGGAGTCGTCGTGGAAATGCTGGTGATCCGACGGCTCTACCGGCGCGACCATCTGGATCAGGTCCTGGCGACCTTTGCCCTGATTCTCATCTTTTCCGAGGGGACGAGATGGCTGTTCGGTTCGTTCCCCCTCTATCTCGATCCACCGGATGTGCTGAGCGGCACCATCCTGCTGCCGGGCGGACTCGAATACTCTGCGTATCGAACTGCGATCTTGTGCGTTGGCCTGGCAATTGCCGTCGGGCTGTTCTTCCTGGTCGTTCGAACAAGGCTTGGCATTCGGATTCGCGCCGGCGAAGCGGATCGCGAGATGATCGCAGCGCTCGGGGTAGATATCGACCGGGTCTACACGATCGTCTTTGCCCTGGGAGCTGCCCTCGCCGGGTTTGCCGGCGCGATGGTGGGTGCCATCCAGTCGGTCCAGGTCGGGATGGGCGAACCGGTCATGATTCTCGCTTTCGTCGTCATCGTCATCGGCGGGATCGGATCCATCACCGGTGCGCTTGTCGGCTCCCTTCTGGTCGGACTGACGGACACGCTGGGCCGGTTTCTGCTGCCAGTGGCCTTCAGGGCTTTCATGGACCCGTCCACAGCAACGGAAGTAGGTTCGGCGTTGGCCTCCATGTCGATTTACGTGCTGATGTCGATCGTTCTGATCGCACGTCCGCGCGGCCTCTTTGGCGGCGCTGCGTGACATGGGTACCAGATCTGCCGGCTTCCGAAGTGCCAGTCCTGTACTGAGCGGGATCCGTCGCGAAGCGTTGGTCAACGCACTGGTGCTGGGCGCACTTGCACTCGTAGCAATTGTCGCTCAGTTCGCGGACGAGCCCTTCACCATCACCCTTGCGACACGGATCGTGATCCTTGGAATGGCCGGTGTCGGACTCAATCTGGCCCTGGGGTATGGTGGGCTGATCTCGCTTGGCCATGCGGCGTTCTTCGGAATTGGCGGCTACGTGGTCGGTGTTCTTTCCTGGCACGCGCAGAATTATGCTCTTCTCGCAAGCTGGCCGGTGGAGATCTCCGGAACCACCGAGATGCTCATCATGTGGCCGATCGCGATCCTGCTTGGTGGACTCGCCGCAGCCGTCATCGGATCCCTGTGCCTGCGCTCCAGCGGCGTCTATTTCATCATGATCACGCTGGCCTTCGCCCAGATGATCTACTATTTCGCGATTTCCTGGCCCGCCTATGGCGGAGAGGACGGCCTGCCGATCTATGTCCGCAACCGCTTTCCGGGCCTCGATACGCTCGATCCCATCCAGTTCTTCGCCCTGTGTTTCGCATTGCTCGGTGCTGCACTATTCGTCGTTTCACGGCTGACCGCCGCTCGCTTCGGGCTCGCGCTCGAATGCGCGCGCCAGAACCCGAAGCGACTCACGAGCGTCGGCATCGCGCCGTTCCCGGTGCGCCTTGTCGCATTTGCGATCTCGGGCGCCATCACGGCTCTTGCCGGCGCGCTCTACGCCGATCTCAACCGTTTCGTGAGTCCGACGATGCTCTCCTGGCAGACGTCGGGTGAAATCATCGTGTTCGTAATTCTGGGAGGCGTCGGGCGCTTGTTCGGCCCCGTGGTCGGGGCTGCAATCTTCATTCTTCTCGAACACCTGCTCGGTGACGTGACCGAGTACTGGCAGGTGTTGCTCGGTTTCCTGCTGCTTCTGGTCGTGCTGTTCGCCCGTGGCGGACTCATGCAGGTCTTGGCGGGAGCGCGTCGCCATGGATGAGGCGCCGGTTCTGGAAGTTCGTGATGTCACCAAGAGCTTCGGTGCGGTGCTCGCGTGCGATCGCGTTTGCCTCGATCTCCGTGCCGGCGAAATCCACGCGCTGATCGGGCCGAACGGTGCCGGAAAGTCCACCCTCATCGGCCAGATTGCGGGGGAGATGCGCCCGGATGAGGGAACGATCTGGTTCGGGGGCAACGACATCGGCCACCTGTCTG
Source organism: uncultured Rhodobacterales bacterium (assembly GCA_964590405.1). Classification (GTDB taxonomy): domain Bacteria; phylum Pseudomonadota; class Alphaproteobacteria; order Rhodobacterales; family CAZPXZ01; genus CAZPXZ01. Next base: position 12,660 of record CAZPXZ010000001.1, read on the forward strand.
CGGCGGAGCGTGCCCGGGCCGGCCTGGCCAGGAGTTTCCAGATTTCAGCACTTGCACTTGACCTGACCGTGCGGCAGAACGTGATGCTGGCTGCCATCGGGCGCAGCAATTCGACGTTTCGGTTCTTTCGCAGCGTTCGCTCGCAGAGTCCTCTCAGGGACGAGGCGGAGGAGCAACTTGCGCGCATCGGACTGCTCGATCTTGCGGACGCTCCGGCAGCCGTGCTCGCGCATGGACAGCGCCGGTTGCTGGAAGTCGCGATCGCACTCACGCTCCGACCGAAGGCATTCCTCCTCGATGAACCGATGGCGGGTCTCGGAACCAGCGGGACCAGGGAGTTGACGGAATTCCTGGATTCCTTGCGGGCCGAAGCGCCGATCCTGCTGGTGGAACATGACATGGACGCCGTGTTCGCCCTGGCAGACCGGGTTTCGGTACTGGTCTATGGCCGGGTGATTGCAACCGGTCCGGTCGCCGAGATCCGGGCCAACCGGGAGGTGCGCGAAGCCTACCTCGGCGAGGAGTTTGCGTGAGCTCGCTGCTGGAAGTGTCCGGCGTCACCGCCTTCTATGGCGAGGCGCAAGCGCTCTTTGGCGTGGATCTCACGGTCGAGGCGGGGCAGGTGGTCGCGATGCTCGGGCGGAACGGGATGGGTAAGACCACCACCGTTCGCACGATCTGTCGCCTGACGCCCCACCGCGAGGGCAGCATCCGTTTCGCGGGTCGCGACCTGGCCGATGTACCGCCGCATCGGGCTGCCCGCCTCGGCATCGGCCTGGTACCCGAAGGGCGGCGATGCTTTGCGCCGCTGACGGTACGGGAGAATCTCGTCGCAGCGGCCCGTCCCGGCCCCTGGGACTGGCGCACGGTAGCGAGCCTGTTTCCGGTATTGGAGGAGCGGAAGGATCAGACGGCCCGGACTCTCTCCGGCGGCGAGCAGCAGATGCTGGCCATCGGGCGTGCCCTCATGACCAATCCGCGGCTTCTGATCCTCGACGAGGCGACCGAGGGATTGGCTCCCGTCGTCCGCCGCGAGATCTGGGAGGCCATCCGCCAGCTCAAGCGTGAAGGCCAGTCCATTCTCCTGATCGACAAGAACCTTGCGGATCTGCTGCCGGTAGCGGATGCGTGTCTCGTGTTCCAGCGCGGAGAGACAGTTTGGCGAGGCGCGGCGCGGGACGTTTCGCGCGACATCCTGAACCGGTACCTGGGTGTGTGAGGCGGGCAGCTGCTCCGGGATCCCGACCCGTTGCGGCTACCGGATGACATCGGCGAGGTCAGGACCTTTCGGGCGGCTGCACGAGCTTGCGAATTTCGTAGATGGCTTGAAGTGCATCTCTCGGGGTCATGCCGTCCGGGTCGAGCCCCTGGATGTGCGTGCGGAGTTCCGAGTCGCCTTGTTGACGCGGTCGAGACCAGTATTTCGGTGGCGGAGGGTCGAAGAGTGAGAGCTGCGTTGACGTGCCCTCTGCCGGAGTGTCTGCCCGACGACTTTCCAGTTCTTCCAGGAGTTCTCCCGCACGGGCGATGAGCGCTTCCGGCAGTCCCGCAAGGCGGGCGACCTGTACGCCATAGGAGCGGTCGGCCACGCCGTCCACGACCTCGTGCAGGAACACCAGGTCTCCTTCCCATTCCCTCACCTGAACGGTGGCATTCCGCACGCCGTCCAGCGTGTCGGCGAGGCGCGTCAGTTCATGGTAGTGGGTTGCGAAGAGTGCACGGCTGCGGTTGACTGCTCTCAGATGCTCCAGCACGGCCCAGGCGATGGACAGGCCGTCATAGGTTGCGGTTCCACGCCCGATTTCATCGAGGATCACCAGCGATCGCTCTTTGGCCTGGTGGAGAATGGCTGCGGTTTCCACCATTTCGACCATGAAGGTCGACCGGCCACGCGCCAGATCGTCGGCAGCGCCAACCCGGGAAAAGAGGCGGTCGACAACGCCGATCCGAGTCCGCCTTGCGGGAACGAATGCGCCTGTTTGCGCCAGGATCGCGATCAGGGCGTTCTGGCGGAGGAACGTCGATTTTCCGGCCATGTTCGGCCCGGTGACGATCCAGAGGGGAGTCGCATCCTTTCCCTCCACGGTGAGAACGCAATTGTTTGGGACGAAGGGTTCCCCACCTGCATCGCGCAACGCTCGCTCTACCACCGGGTGACGGCCTTCCGTAACCTCGAATGTGAGGTCGTCACGCATCTCGGGACGTGTCCAGTTCTCTTCCGCGGCGAGGCGGGCGAAGCCAAGCGAAACGTCGATGACCGCAAAGGCGCGTGCCGCCGAGGAAATGGCATCGGCCGATTCCACCGCCTCCTGGCGAAGCAGGTGGAAGATCTCTTCCTCCAGTTCCTGCGCCTGGGCGCGGGCACCCACAATGCGACGTTCCAGGTCGGACAGTTCCCGGGTCGAGTAACGGATGGCGCTGGAGATGGTCTGGCGGTGCCCGAAGACTGCGTCGTGGGGGGCCGCTTCCAGCTTTCGCGCATGTCGTTCGTTGACCTCCACGAAATACCCGAGCACGTTGTTCCGGCGGATGCGGAGGGGGGCGATATCCGTCTGTTCCCTGTATTGCTGCTGCAGTGCGTCAATCTCGCGACGGCCTTGGTCGCGCAACTCGCGGACCTCGTCGAGTTCCGGCCGGTAGCCAGCCGTAACGAACCCTCCATCGGAAACCGAAAGCGGCAGGCTGGTGCCGAGTGCTGTGCGCAGATGCTCCCGGAGTGCGTCATGGCCGGAGAGAGCCTGTGCGGCCGCCGCGATCTCGTGCGGAAGTTCCTGGTCGCCGAACAGTTCGGACGTACGCCTTGCGGCATCAAGCCCGTCCCGGATCGCGCCGAGATCGCGCGGTCCACCTCGCCCGAGCGCCAGCCGGGAGATCGCTCGCTCAAGATCCGGAACACTTCGCAGGATTTCGCCGATCGCTCTGGCGCTGTCCCGTTCCGCGATCAGCCATGCCACGGAGTCATGGCGATGTCCGATTTCTGTGAGGTCGGTCGCCGGACTTGCGAGCCGGCTTTCCAGCAGACGGGCGCCCGCGCTGGTGACCGTTCGGTCCACGGTTCCGAGCAGACTGCCGACGCGCGATCCGGAGAGAGTGGTCGAGAGTTCAAGGTTTCGCCGGGTCGCCGGATCGATCTGAAGGCTGTCCGCGCCCGCTTCCCGGACCGGTGGTCGGAGGAGTGCGGTGGCGCCCCGCTGCGTCAGGTCGACATAGTCTGCAAGAGCACCCATCGCCGACAGTTCCGCGCGCGAGAAGCTGCCAAAGGGTTCGAGAGTTGCAACCCGGAAGAGCTTCTGCAGCCGCTCCGCGGCCGAGGTACTGTCGAAGCTGCCCGGGCCGAGCGGTGTCACATGGGCACCCTCCTCGCGGACACGTGCCACAAGGTCCTGGTCGTCGAGAAGTCGGTCCGGCAGCAGTGCTTCTCGCGGCGCGATGCGAGCGGCCATGCTGCCAAGCATGGACCTGGGGCAGGGCGAGACCCGAAACTCGCCGGTGGAAAGGTCGACCCAGGCGAATGCGGCGTCGTCCCGAACTTCGGACCAGGCGGCGAGAAAATTGTTGCTTCGAGCCTGGAGCAGGGTGTCTTCGGTCAGGGTACCCGGCGTGAGCACCCGGACCACTTCCCGTTTCACCACGGAGCGCGCGCCGCGGCGGCGGGCGTCCTCGGGGTTTTCCATCTGCTCGCAGACTGCAACGCGGTGATTGCTGCGGATCAGTTCAAGGAGATGGGACTCGGCGCTGTGCACGGGCACGCCGCACATGGGAATATCCTCTCCCAGGTGCTTTCCACGCGTTGTCAGCGCAATGTTGAGGGCGGCGGCGGCCTTTCGGGCATCGTCGAAGAAGAGTTCGTAGAAGTCACCCATCCGATAGAAGAGTAGTTCCTTCGGATGCTGGTCCTTGATGGACCAGTACTGCCGCATCATGGGAGTGTCGGCGACAGTCGCCATCATGTCGTTCCGATGCCGGGCCGTCCTGGCAGGCCGATCTGGATTCCGGGAATTCTCATTTCTCCGCAAGGACGGAGTCGATCACCCTTTCGTAGATGCGCGTCAGGGTTTCAATATCCCGGACGGGAACCCGCTCGTCGGTCTCGTGCATTCGCGAGCCGACAAGCCCGAGTTCGACCACGGGAGAATAATCCTTGATGAAACGACCGTCCGAGGTGCCTCCTGATGTCGATCGCTCCGGCGATTGCCCTGTCTCGGAGGTGACCGCTGCACAGATGGTTTCCACAAGGGGATGGTTTCCGGACAGGAAGAGGTCGGAGCGCTGCAGCAGCTCAAGTTCAAAGGCAACCCCTTCGCGTTCAGACGCTTCGTCGAGTTCCTTCCGCAGCCACGCCTCCAGCCTCTCGGCGGTATGGGCATCGTTGAAGCGGATGTTGACCATAGCCATCGCTGCGGCGGGAATCACATTCGCGGCCGGATTGCCTGCGTCAAATCCCGTGACGGCGAGGGTCGAGGGCTGGAAATGCTCGGTGCCGGAATCGAGTCTTGCCGCGTCCAGGGTCGAGACGAGGCGGGCGAGGGCGGGTACGGGGTTTCGGGCGCGTTCCGGATAGGCGCTGTGGCCGGCCTTTCCGGCCGCACGGATGCGAAAGCTCACGGAGCCCCTGCGGCCAGTCTTGACCCGGTCACCGACGGTTTCGCGCGAACTCGGCTCTCCCACGAGGCAGATATCCATTGACTCGCCGCTTTGCCGCATCCAGTCCAGGATCGCGACGGTGCCGTCCGTGGCTTCGGCCTCCTCATCCCCGGTGATCAGGAGCGAAATCGATCCCCGAGCGTTGCGCCTCCGGCAGCGGACCGCAGCGGCCACGAAGGCCGCAACACCGGACTTCATGTCCACGGATCCGCGACCCCAGATCATCCCGTCACGGAGCGCGGCGCCGAACGGTTCTTCGGTCCAAAGTGCCACGTCTCCGGCCGGTACCACGTCGGTATGGCCCGCGAAGCCGAGGACAGGACCGTCGGAACCGGCGCGTGCGAAAAGATTGGGCACACCCGCGCGGTCGGTACGGATACAGCGAAACCCCTCCGGCGCGAGGAGCGATTCAAGCAGCGCCAGCGCACCTCCCTCCTCCGGAGTTACCGAGGGACACCGAACCAGGGCGCGGGTGAGTTCGATGGCGTCAGTCGCGGAGCAGGTCATTGACCGATGTCTTGCTGCGGGTTTGCTCGTCGACGCGCTTCACGATGACGGCGCAGTAGAGCGATGGGCCGGGGCTTCCGTCCGGCAGCGGTCTGCCGGGTAGTGCGCCGGGAACGACGACGGAGCCCTCCGGGACTACTCCCATGTGGATTTCGCCCGTCGCACGGTCGACGATGCGTGTCGAAGCGCCGATATAGACGCCCATGGAGAGCACGGAACCCTTGCAGACACGAACGCCCTCGGCCACCTCTGCACGTGCACCGATGAAGCAATTGTCCTCGATGATGACCGGATCGGATTGCAGTGGCTCCAGAACGCCGGCGATCCCGGATCCTCCGGAGATGTGGCAGTCAGCGCCGACCTGGGCACAGGAACCCACGGTCGCCCAGGTATCGATCATGGTTCCTTCACCGACCCTTGCGCCGAGATTGACGAAGGAAGGCATCAGTATGGCGCCCGGCGCAATATAGGCCGAATGGCGCACGATGGCGCCCGGGACGGCACGAAACCCGGCGCTCTCGAAATGTTCCGGGGACCATCCCTCGAACTTGGAGGATACCTTGTCCCACCAGGGCGCGCCTCCGGGTCCGCCGGGAATTGTCCGCATGGCGTTCAGTCGGAACGAGAGCAGAACGGACTTCTTCAGCCATTGGTGGACGGTCCATCCACCGGTTCCATCCGGTTCTGCGACTCGCACCTCGCCACGATCGAGGCGCTCGAGCGCCTCCTCGACGGCCTCTCGGACTTCGCCGCGGGTCCCGGGGCCAACGCTGTCCCGCTTCTCCCACGCCGAGTCGACTGCTGATTGGAGAGCTGTCGGCATGGCTGGTTACTCCGCGTCTGTCTGCGTCGGAGCACATATACCAGAGAAGTTTCGCTCGCGTCCATGAAGCCGTACTGGCAACCAGTTGTAGGTCGATTGCCATGTCATTGCGGCCCGGCACAGAATCCCGACGGCACCAGGGTGATGAATCGAATGGCGGAGGTATCGCATCCCTCAATCCATCCCGGAATCCGAAACGGGTTCAACTTGTTCATGCGATGCGCGTGCGCTCTCCGTACGGGCGTTTGTGCGTTCGAAGCGTTGGGGAGTGGATGGGCACGGATCGGTTCCGGCACGTACTCTTCCGGTCAAACGTTCAGTTGATCTTGCTTCCAACTTCTCGGCCGTTGCGTTTCGGGCTTGTGTGCGATGTGCAGAAACAAGGATGACCGGCCTTCGCGAGGTCGTCCGCAAGCCCGCCAAGCCTATCGGCCTGCATTTCGATAGTTGGCCGAAATTCACGTCCTATCGGCCTCGAGACGGGGAATTCGGTTCGGAAACTCCCGGTTCCGTCCCTAAGGGCCCGAGCGGGAGCCCGGGCCCTCGCGTTCATCCTGGTGCCGCGGCTTAGCCGATGTTCGCTCCGTCCTCGCGCCAGACCGCGACGATGGTCGAACGGGCGAGCGTACCATCTCCGTCCGGAAACGGCGAGGCCGGGTGCTGGATTCCGACGAACATCGTCTTCCTGTCTGCCGACCAGGTGAGACCGGTTACTTCGGACCCGTTCGGGCCGGTGAGAAATCGACGGATCTCGCCGGTCACCGGGTCGCCCGCGAGCATCTGGTTGTTGCCCATACCAGCGAAATCACCCTCGTTGCCGTCGTTGCCATCGGTCTGGATCCAGAGAATGCCGGCCGTATCGAACATCATGCCATCGGGCGAGTTGAACATGTTGCCTTCGTTGACGTTCGGCGATCCTCCATATGCATCGTCATGTACGCTCGGGTTGCCTGCCATGACGTAGAGGTCCCAGCGGAACGAGTCGGTGGCATGGTCGTCGTTCGCTGGATACCAGCGCACGATCTGGCCATAGCGGTTCTCCGATCGGGAGTTTGGTGCATTGAGAGTCATTTCCTGACCGGCGGCGTTGGTGCGAAGCTTGCCGTCTTTCAGCACGTTCCGGCGGGAGTTGTTGGTGAGTGCGCAGTAGCCTTCCGCGGCATAGGGGTTCACCGCGACCCATTCCGGACGGTCCATGGTCGTGGCACCGACCTTGGTAGCCGCGAGGCGGGTAAGGACCCGGATCTCGGCTTCCGCCATACCGGTCGACTCAGGCGTCAGTTCGATCCACTCGCCGGTGCCGTCCCAGTTGAATCGGGCCGTGTAGAGGCGACCGTTGTCCAGGAGGTCATCCGTGTCGCCACCGGGCGTGTACGGATTGTTGGACACGTACTTGTACATGTACTCGCCACGTTCGTCGTCGCCCATGTAGACCACCACCTGGCCCGTCGGCGCAAGCGTGACGGCGGCGTTCTCGTGCTTGAAACGGCCGAGCGCAGTACGTTTTACGGGGATCGAGTTCGGGTCGGAGGGATCAATCTCCGTGATGTAGCCGTGTCGGTAGGGTTCGTTCGGATTCATCGAGATGTCGAATCGCGAGTCGAACTCTTCGTAGGCATAGCGGCCTTCAATGCCGATGCCGTAGCGCTTGAAGTCGTCGGGCCGCTCCAGGTTCCCATCGGTGGAGCCGAAATAGCCATTGAAGTTCTCTTCGCAGGTCAAGTAGGTTCCCCAGGGTGTGCGGCCCGCACCGCAATTGTTCATGGTGCCCTTCACGAGCATGCCGGTCGGATCCTCATTGGTCTTCAGGAGGTCATGACCGGCAGCCGGGCCGGAGATCCGGATCTCGGTCTGATGTGTAATCCGGCGATTGAACGGGCTGTCGACGACGACGCCCCAACCGTTCGGGTTCCGCGCAACCTCGAACACGGCTACGCCCTGCAGGTTTTGCAGTACCGTGACATCGTCGGCCGTCACGACTTCGCCGCCGGTGCTGATGAGGTTGACCTTCGGATTGACGTATTCATGATTGACCGCGATCACTTCGTGTCCATCTATCTCGAAGAGTTCCATGCCGTCGGTGTTCTCGCCGAAGACTCGGTTGGCCTTGTCGGCAGGTAGTGTCGTGGTCTGGCTGAACTTCGGCGCATCCGAAAAGAGAGGGTCGCCGTAGCGCACCAGCCGAGCCCATTTGTAACCCTCTGGTACATGGACGGTGAAGTCGGTTTGGGCCGGCAGGGCGCCAAATGGAAATCGGCTGGCCGTCTGGCTAGCAGCGTGTGCGCTTCCCGTTGGCACAAGTGGGCCGATGCCCATCGCTGCGGCAGCGGATCCAACCGCCAGGACACCACCAAGAAACCCACGGCGGCTCACGGCTTCTTCGACCACTCGGTCGAAGTCGCTCTCCTCGGGACGCGGGTCGTGGAATTCGTCCCAATCGTCCCAACTCAGTTCGTGCTTGTCCACGTCGCTCATGATTTCCTCCGTTTGTGAGAGATTGCGTGCGGCCCCGCCGGAGGGCGAGGATTGCGGCGACCTTAAGGGAAACTAGCAAACCCACGGCAACAAGAATTGTGCCGACTCTATGACATAATTCTCGGCCCATTCGCATCCCCTGAAGGAGGCTGCAGCTCAATTTCGACCGGAGGGAGTGTGCGCAGTTGCCAAATGGGTGCCGGCTCCCGCCCCATGCTCCGACTGTCAGCGACATGTGACCGGAAGCCGGAACCAACCAGCCCGCTTGCAGTCCTTCGCCAGCGAGGCTGATACCGGTCCGGAACGGGCCAATTCCAATTCGGCGAACATGCGGTCCACAGGTCGTTTGGCTGCGGTACAGCACGCTCGCAAATTCTGCAAGATGGCGATGAAGCGGAATTGCGGACCGCAGATGTGGCCTCGCATGCCACGACTTCGAAAGCAGGTGGGATACCCGTCGGAACAGGTGGGCATGGCAGGTTGATTCATGACCGGGGAAAGCCTCGCGACCAGCCAGGTGGTTCGAATGATGGATACCGGTTCGGTCGACTCTTCGGTGCCGTCACTGCGTAGCTCTTGGAGAGAGGTGTCGGTGGACCTGACTCTCGACCGGTCCGCATCCGTACGGCGAATTGCAGGCGACTATTCTGCGATTGCGGCTTTCGGTGGCGCCGTGGTGCGTCGCAGCACGATGCTCGTGGGAAGGATCGTGTGGCTTGGGCTGTCGACCCGGTCGCCTTCGATACGCATCACCACTCGGCGGGCCGCCAAGGTACCGATCTCGCGGATCGAGCGGCGCATGGTGGTGAGCCCGATCATCGACCAGTCTGCCATGGGGATGTCGCCGACGCCGACAATCGAGATATCTTCCGGTACGCCGAACCCGAGTCTCCGGCAGGCGTCGAGCGCTCCGATGGCGATAATGTCGTTTGCACAGAATACCGCTGTCGGTGGTTCCGGATGGTTCACGAGTTGCACGATGCCGGAATAGCCGGCGTCGTGCGAATAGGCGCCCCAGATGACGTGTTCGCCGATCGGCGCCAGGCCAGACTCCTTGAGTCCGGCAACTCCTCCGCCGAGACGGTCCATGCTCGTCGAGGTGTTCTGCGGGCCAAGAAGGAACGCAACGCGGCGGTGGCCCAATTGGACAAGATGGCGGATCGCCTCGACACCGGCCATGTGATTGTCGCTCTCGATGACGTCGACATTGTTCCGCTTGTTCGACCGAATGGCGAGGACGGTCGGGACGCCGCGATCCACAAGATCATCGACTGCCGGTGATCCGACGGAGGCAGTAGCGACGATGACACCGCTCAGTGCAGTGTCGACAAGTGGCTGGAGTTTCCGTCCGCTCCCGGAATCGGACAGCTCGTCGATGATGAGAATCATTCCATAGCCGAGTGCGTCCAGTTCGTCGTGGATCCGGTTTGCGAGATACGGATAGAAGGTGTTATGCAGGGCACCGACGACGACGCCGATGAGCTTGCGCTGTCCCACAGATGACCGCCGCGACTTCCGGTAGCCGAGACGGCGGGCGGCCTCCATCACGCGGCCCCGGGTCTCTTCAGCGATCGCGGGATGGTCGGCCAGTGCCCGCGAGGCGGTCGATTCCGCCACGCCCGCCTCCGACGCGACCTGGCGCAATGTGGCTTTGTGTAAGTCGTTCACGACGATATCCAATGTACAGGTTTGAACCCGACTGTATGTGTATGGCGCGGGTTTCGCCACAGGGAGAGAAACGGAGATTTGCTTCCGGATTCTGATCGCGGAATTTGCCTGGGGTACCCGGTCAGGTAAAGGTGTTGCGGACCGCGAAGGGAGAGGAGGCGGACACTTGCCGAGACGCAGGAGCCTGGAGAAACACGCCGTCCGGGAGACTGCCGGCAACACGCTGGACTCTCTCCTTCTGTGGTTCGAAACAGGGGTTGATGAGCTTGTTGACAAGAATCGTCCCGGTCACGCCGATTGTGAACCGCGTGCGCCGGAATACCGGAGTATGCAGCGACGTTGTTCGAATCGCGGCTCGGAACTGAAACGAACGAACAGGTTGCACGGTCACCGACGGCAGCCGGGATCGCATCATCCAGGTCAACGACGATCCGGCCCGGATCAGTCGAATTCGCGCCGGCTCTCCGGTCCGCGCTGACACCCGTCGGAACCGTGGCAGCCGGTCGAGACACTTTGCATGCGTCATGGTGCGAGTGATTCCTGCTCGGAAGACCGGTTTGCCATGGTGGCACGTCCAAGAGGTGCGCCGCTTCGATGGCGCGGCGCATCGCCATTCGCATTTCCGACCTTCGGGTGGCCGTCCGGTTCGGTTCTCGGAGTGAGGTCAATGCGGGCTCTCGTTGCATGGCCATCCTCTAGTCACGCGACCGGTTCTGGATTGTCCAGTTGGCATAAACGGCCGCGGCAGCGATGATCACGGCGCCCTTGACGACCAATTGTGCCTGCACGGGAAGGCCCATGATGACGATGACGTTGAAGATCATGACCAGGATCAACGCACCGAGAAGTGCGCCTGCGATACTGCCGCGCCCGCCGGACAGGGCAACGCCGCCCATGACGGCGGCAACGATGGAGTCAAGCTCGTATCCCCGTCCGACCCAGTTGTCCAACGTGCCCACGAACCCGACCAGGAACAGCCCGCCGAGCCCGGCCATCACCGAACAGATCATATAACAGGCGATGGTTACCCGGTCGGCGGAGATACCAACGAGCATCGCCGCACGCGGGTTGCCGCCGACGATGTACACGCTGCGTCCGAAGACGCCGCGATGCAGGACCACCCAAAGAACGGTCGCCAGCGCCAGTGCCGCCAGCAGGTTGATTGGCACGCCCAGTACGCTGCCGGCGCCGAGCAGGCGGAAGCCCGGTGGGAGGTTGCCGACGGGAGCGCCTTGGGTGTAGGAGAAGCGCAGCCCCTGAAGCAGGATCATCATGGCCAGCGTGGCCAGGAACGGCGATACTCCTCGCGCGGTCACCAGCCATCCGTTGATCAGACCCACCAGCGCGGAAAGGACGATGGCAGCGACAAAGATGGGGACGATCATGATGTCGGACTGTGCATTGAACGCGGTTGCGAGGACGGCCACCGTTGCCATCAGGGAGGCAACGGACAGGTCCAGTCCCCGTACCAGGATGACGAAAGCCTGGCCCAGGGTCACCAACAGCAACGGTGCGGCTTGTACCAGGATGTCCCGCAAATTGGAGGGGTTGATGAATCTCGGCTGGATCAGGGTTGCCACTGCCATCAGGAGCCCCAGGAAGACAAGGAGTCCGATCTCCCCTCGAGCGTGGCGCGCAAGTGCTGACAGGACACCGGCCGATCGACTGCGCGGGAGGTAGCGGTCGACAGTCGAGACGGGGCGGTCGGCCGTCATGCCGATCCCCGGCGGCCGTGAAAGCTGACGGCCGCAAGGATGATCAGCCCCTGGATCACCCATTGAATGGATGTCGCGACATTCATGTGGTTCAGCACATTGCCGATCAGCGAGATCAGCAGGACACCGAACAGCGTTCCGATGACACCACCCTTCCCGCCGGCGAGGATCGTCCCTCCGAGAATGACCGGCGTGATCGAGGCGAGTGTAAAGGGCACACCGATCCGTGGGTCGCCGACGCCGGTTCGGCTGACGAAATAGACCCCGGCCAGTGCGGCGAAGAACCCGGATGCACCATAGACGAAGACCAACACCCGTCCGACCGGAATGCCGCGCATGCGGGCCGCCACACGGTTGTCGCCGATGGCGTAAATGCTGCGCCCAAGACCTGTTCGGGCAAGGAAAAGGGCAACCAGGATGAACATGGCCGTCATTGCCAGTCCGGCAACCGGCATTCCCCAGAGACGCGCCCATGCGAAGTCCTCGAACCAGATCGGAGCGGATCCGGTCGGCCTCAGCGTAAAGAGCAGAATACACCCCTCAACGATCGCGGCCATGGCGAGAGTTACGATCAGTGGGTGCACCCGCAGCCATACGACCAGAGAGCCGTTCGCGGCACCAATGAATGTGCCCAACGCCAGTGTCGCCGCCACCATGGGCCAGACCATTGCATCGCTGCCGTCGATGCCGGCGGCAAGGAACACCGAGCTCGCGCTGATGATGGAACCGATGGAGAGGTCGATGCCTCCGGTCAGGACTGCCAGCGTCTGCCCGATGCTCGCAAAGCCAAGTCCTGCTGCCTGTTCCAGAATATTGGCGAGGTTACGTGCACTCAGGAAGTGCGCGTTCACGGCAATTCCTGCCAGCAGCGTCAGCAGAAGCATCAGCCCGAGCGCCAACCGCGATCGGTTGATGAGGCCCGAACTGTCGGTCGCCCCGGGAAGGATCGACAACAATCTGTTCATGTCGCGGAACCGATCGCGAGACGCATGATCGCCTCTTCGCTGATCTCCTCGGCCTCCAGCGTGCCGGTCATCCGGCCTTCTCGCATCACCGCGACGCGGTCGCAGAGCCCGACGAGTTCCGCGAGTTCCGAGCTGATCAGCAGGATTCCCACCCCACCATCCGCCAGCGACCGGATGATCCGATAGATCTCCGATTTCGCGCCGATGTCCACCCCCCGTGTCGGCTCATCGAGGATCAAGGCCGTCGGGTCCAGTCGTGACCACCGGCTGAACAGCGTCTTTTGCTGGTTGCCACCGGACAGTGTCGCGACCGGCGACACCGCGCCTGACGCCGCGATGTCCAGGCGTTCGATTTCGCTTTCGGCCACGGCCAGCTCCCGATCGCGCAGGAACAGACCCGATCGCCGGAATTCATCGAGTGCCGGTGCGGTGATATTCGCGGCAATGTCGAGCAGCATCAGCAGGCCTTGTGACTTCCGGTCTTCGGTGAGGAAGCCCAAGCCAAGACGGATCATCTCTTGTGGCGAGGCACCGGTGACCTCCTCGCCCGTGAAGTGGACCGTACCGGCGTGCACTCGTGCGGCCCCGAAGATCGCTTCCGCCAACTCCGAGCGACCGGCGCCCGCGAGCCCGCCGAGACCCAGGATCTCACCGGACCGGAGCTCCAGACTTCCGTCGTGCACACGTGGTGTGCTGGCGAGGTTTCTGACCTCGAGCAGCACACGGGACGATGCATTTGCGGGTTGCCGGGGTGGAAAGATGTCACGTACCGCCCGCCCGATCATCATGACCGTCAGTGAATCCCGGGTCAGGCCCCGGATTGGGCGGGTTGCAACATGCTGACCGTCCTTCAGGACCGTAACGCGATCGGCGATGGCAAACACCTCGTTCAGGCGATGGGAGATGTAGACGATTGCCACGCCGGTCTCGCGCATTTCGCGGAGGCGTGCCATGAGTGATTGGACCTCGTCTCCAGCGATGACCGCGGATGGTTCGTCCAGGATCAGCACGCGGGCCTGGCTTGCCAGGGCGCGGGCGATTTCGACCATCTGCTGGTCCGCGACCGATAACGCGCCGACGGGACAGCGCGGGTCAAGCCAGTGATCCAGGGACTCGAGGAGTCTTGCGGCGTCCTCTTCCCAGCGGCGACGCCGTACGATCCCCATCCCCGACTCGACGCCAAGGAAGATGTTCTCTGCCACCGACAATTGGGGGAACGGCATCAGTTCCTGGTGAATGACATGAATTCCGGCAGCCCGGGCGTCCCGCGGTGAGGCAAAGTCCCGGCGGAACCCGTCCATTTCCAGGTGTCCGGCATCGGCGGAGAGTGCCCCGCCCATGATGCCGACCAGGGTAGATTTCCCGGCCCCATTCTCTCCCACCAGGGCGTGAATTTCCCCGGCCCGAGCTGCAAAGTCCACGCGATCGAGGGCCAGGGTTCCGGGAAACTGCTTGGAGATGCCGATCAGTTCCAGTGCGGCGGCAGGTCCGGCTTGCACTCGTTGCTCCCTCCCAAGCCGCAGGAAAGGCCGGGGTACCGGTGAAGGCGCCCCGGCCACGCGCGGTGCAGGATCTAGCGCGGATAGTCGGCGCTGAACGTCTGCGGGTCGTAGTCCTCTCCCAGACCATGTCCCATGATCAGTTCCCCGGGCTTGTCCGGGCGCACGTAGTCACGCAACCAGACGTCAGCCTTGATCGACAGGGTCTCGTGTCCCTCCGGGATCACGACCTGGAAGTTGAGATCATATCGCGTCGGAACGGGTTTCCCCTCCAGGACATCAAGCGCGATGCGTACACCATCGATGCCGATCGCTGCGGTGTAGTCGATGCCGCAGAAGGGGAACCCATGCTCATGGGCAAGCTGATACATGTAATTCAGGTCTCCACCCGTATGGGGCGGGATGTCCTCGCTGGCAACACCGGCATTGAGAAAGGCTTCGACCGAACCGGCGCCCTGGAGGCCGGAATCGGACCAGACACCGTCAATTTCGCCGCCATGGGCCTGGATAAGGGCGGACATGATTTCCTTGCCCTTGGCGGGACTCCAGTCCGTGTACTGAACGTCAAGAATCTCGATTCCCGGATGCTGGGCAAACACTTCACGGGCAGCACGCAGGCGGAATTCTGCCGGGCTTGCGCCAGCCTGGCCGGGAAGGATGACGATCCGCCCTTCACCGTGCAGCGTTTCCGCCAGCCACTGTGCGCTCAGGCGAGCGAGCGCCGTGTCGGAAGCGGTAACGAAGGAGACGAAGGCCGAGTCACTCTTCACGCGGCGCACCACGCTGACAACCGGGACACCGGAACTCATCGCGCGGCGCAGCACAGGATCCAGTGCCTCGAGGGTCACCGGGTTGACAAGCAGGAGGTCGATGTCCTGATTCAGAAGGTCCTGGATGTCCCGGATCTGCTTGTCGGCATCCCAGTTGGCGTCGGTAATGAGGAATTTCTCGATGCGGTCTCGGTTTTGCGCCGCCGCCCATTCCACGCCGTGCTTGAAGGTGACCAGCCAGCCGTCGGCAACCCCGGCATTCGAGAAGCCGATGACAAACGGCGCTTCCTTCTTGTATTTCGCGGTATCCACAACGTCGTTGAATTCGGGATTCCACAGAAAGGTCCGGGACTGTCCGGAATAGCCTTCGGGCTGGGCGGCCAGCGCGCCGCCGGCGATCAGCATCATGGCTGCCCCGAAGAGTGGCACCTTGACGATGGCAGTGAGGTTTCTCATATGGTTTCTCCTTTCCGCTTCTGCTTGGAAGATTGAGGACGACGGCGGATGGCGGAGTTGCTTACCCGCCGGCACCGGCCGTCGCGTTGACGCTGACGGTCGAGGTATCCCGGCCCTGATGTTGTTCGGCCCGGAGGCCGTGCCTGTAGTCGGCAGCAGGTCCTTCGGGTGCGCCCGGGACCAGGGGGAAGTCCCACCAGCCGACGACTTCTGCCGCTGCAATCGAGACATTTCGCGTGATGGGCACTTCGACGAGGGCGGGTGCCTTTGCGTCGAGTGCACGCCGGAACGTCGGCTCGAGTTCCGAGGCCTCGGCGACCCGCGTCGCGAACTCGAATCCGAACGACCTTGCCAGCGCCGGGAAGTCGACCGAGTAGGCTTCCTGGTTGCCGGCGTGGCGGTTGAACTCGGAGCCGATGTTACGCCCGATCAACCCGTCCTGGCCGTCCCTGATCGAGATGAAGCCGGAATTGTTGAGAATCACGAATACGACGGGAATGTCGTACATGACGCACATGGCGAGTTCCTGCATCGACATCATGAAGTCGCCGTCACCGATGATGCACACGACCGGGACTTCGGGTTTCGCGAGCTTGGCGCCGATTGCCGCGGGTAACGCGAATCCCATGGAGGAGAAGCTGCCGGATGTGATGTGCGTACGCGGTTCGTAGACCGGGAACGCCTGTTTGGTCGCGGATTGAGGATGTCCCGAACCGACCGTGACAATCCCGTGACGCGGCAACGCGTTGCGCAAGGCGCGCAGTGCCCGGAGCATGGTTGTCGGCATTCCGTCGTGGCATCGGCGCGGCCTCAGGATTTCCTCCCACCGCGTTTTCAGACCGGCCACTTCGTCGAGATACCTGGCACGGTCGGTGCGGACCTTCCGGGCCTGTTCGGGCGAAATGCCAGCGAGAATGTCTTCGAGGACCAGCTTGATGTCACCGACCAGGCCGCACTCGGTTTCGTAGTTCTTTCCGATCTCGTACGGGTCGATATCAATATGAACCAGCGCACCGGGCGGGATCGAGAAGGCCGAACCCTTCCTGTAGGAGCAGGCGGACCAGTCTGTGAAGCGACAACCCACGGACAGGATCAAATCGGCGTTGGCCGCCGCAGTGTTCGCCGGGAGAGAACCCGGCCAGCCAACGGTTCCGGCACACAGGGGACTGTCTTCCGGAATTGCACCCTTGCCGTTCCAGGTAAACACCACCGGAATCTCCAGCAATTCCGAGAGCCGGGTGAGTTCGGTTGCGGCGTTTGCGGTGATGGCACCGCCACCCGCCACGATGCATGGGCGTCTCGCGGCAAGAAGCTTCTCGACCGCGGCCTCGACGGACTGCGCGTCGGCTCGCGGCTTGCTGGCGGGCATGCGCCTTCCAAGGTCCTGGACGTCTATTTCCGAGGTCTGGACCTGGACGTCAAGCGGGATTTCCACGTGAACGGGCCCTGGTCTGCCGGTAAGCATGGCGTTGAAGGCACGATGCATCACGAAGGGCGCCATATCCGCGTGGACAATGTCGAAGTTTCGCTTTGTTACGGCGGAAGCGACATGCGGGAAGTCCGGGGCGTGATAGCGGTCGAGTTCCTGCATCACACCGTGCCCGCGCATGTGGATCGCCGCCGAGCCAGTTACGAGCAGGAACGCCGTCGAGTCGCAGGAAGCGGTTGCCATCCCGATGACGGTGTTTGCCGCGCCAGGTCCGATCGAGGTGCAGGCGCAGATCGGCTGGCCGGTCACGCGAAAATGTGCATCTGCGATATGTGCGGCGCTCTGCTCGTGCATGACCTGGATGAAGGGCAGCCGCGACACCGGATCGTGAAACGCGTCCAGAAGACTCCAATTCCCGTGTCCGGGAAGTCCGACGACATGCGGCACGCCGTATAGTTTGAGAGCCTTTCCGAGAATCTGTCCGACGGTAAACGTCATTCGTGCCCCCCATCCGCGTTCCGATATGTGTCGTGGTCGGTCATTGCCGCGCACTCCATCCCCGCAAGGGGTTTCATGTTCTTGCCAGAACTTGAAGCAAGTTGCGCAATAGTTGCGCAAAGTTTCCGCCGAGTCAAGTTAAGTCGTGCTGGGAGCGTCTCTTGTGGAGGATGACTCAGAGGCTCCAAATTCTATCAAGTGTATTTGTAAACCTCTATAAATACGGACAAAAAAACAGAGATCCGGGAACCGAATCCGGTATACCTGGTCCCGGCAATATTGCGACAATTATTGCATAAACGACGTTTCATTGGTGAAGAAGTGAAATTCTGGTTCGGCAATGGTTACTGGCAGGTGCTGGAAGTACGAATCGGAACGAGGCGAAATGCCGGCAGCCGATTTTCGCGAGGGAACGGGCCGCGTCGCCGATCCTGCGGTTGTTCTGGATACGACGGTGGATTACATCGCGGGAGTGCACATCCGTGATTCACCGACAAGACGGAATCATCGGGAGGTTGCCGGCTCCCGGAATGAATCGGGCATGACAGGAAACGCGATGTCGGTCACGGATGTACCGCCTTGCCCCATTTCTTGCGGACGGGAGCATCGCAGGGAAGGATGCGCATTCTTCTGTGCCGAAGTATCCTGCCGTCGTCTGGCTCAGGAGACTGCCCATGCCCCGTAGACGCTATTCCTCCGGTTCGGTCTTCGAAAAACTCGCGGGCTACTGCCGGGCAATACGCGATGGCAGGTGGATCTTCGTGTCCGGAACGGTTGGGTACGATTTCATCACCGGGACCATTTCCGAAGATCCTGCCGAACAGGCGGAGCAGTGTTTCCGCAATATTCGCAAGGCGCTCGAGGAACTGGGCGGTTCGCTGGAAGACATGGTCCGGATCCGAGTCTATATCACGGACATGGCGAACTCTGCTGCGATACTGGAAGTGGTTCGTCGCCATTGCGAGGACATTCTTCCGGTAAACACCACGGTGGTCGTGACCCTGATGGATCCGGCCATGAAGGTGGAAATCGAAGTTACCGCGCTCCGGCCAGGCGACTGAAGCCTGTGGCCGAGGCAATTCGGGGGGCTGAACCCGATACGATTCCCGGGATGACCCGGGCGGTCGCACGTCTCGCATGGCCGACAATGCTCAGCCGTTCCGGCATCCTGATCATGTCGTTTGTCGACATCGTCATGGTCGGCCGCTACGCGGCCGAGGAACTGGCATACGCGGCCCTCGGTCTGTCGATCTTCTTTCCCGCGTTGGTGACCGTCATCGGTCTACAGATCGGAACCATGCGCGAGGTTGCAAACAGCTTTGGCGGCAACCGGCTGGAGGGTTGCGGCGTGGCGCTTCGGAGAGGTCTACCCTGGTGCGGTGTCACCAGTCTCGTGGCGGCCGTGATCGTCGCGTTCAGCGGCACCATTCTATCGCTCATCGGCCATGATCCGGTCATGGCGCAGGAATCAGGCCGGGTCGCACTTGCCGTCGCGTTTGGGCTGCCGTTCCAGATTTTCTATGTAAGTTGCGGGTTCTACCTGGAGGGTACCCGGCGCCCGGTGCCCGGCATGGTGATCATGCTGATGGCAAATGTACTGAACATTGCACTCAACTGGATCCTGATCTACGGCAATCTCGGCATGCCTGCACTTGGCGCCTTTGGCTCCGGAATCGCTACGAGCCTGGTGCGCGTCGCGATGTTCGTTGCCATCATCACCTACATTTTCACCCGTCCGGACGCGCGCGACTATGGTCTACATGCGCGACCGGGCTCATTCTGGGGCGAGGGCGGTTGGAATGGGGGAAGGGAGATGCGCAGAGTGGGCGTGGCGACCAGCTTCAGCTTTTTTGCAGAGTCCGGGGCGCATGGTATCGTCATGCAATTTGCAGGACTCATGGGGGCGGCGGCTATCGCGGCCTATTCGATCGCGCACAATCTGCTCTCCGTTCTCTTCATGCTGGCCCTCGGAATCTCTTCCGCGACGGCAGTACTGGTGGGAAACGCCGAGGGGCGGGACGATCGGGCAGGGGTGCAGCTTGCGGGTTGGGTAGGCATCATCGGCTCCGTGGTGTTGTTGACCGTCTTCGGACTGGCGATTGCCCTGATCCCTGGTCCGGTGGCGAGTCTCTACACAGATGATCCGGCACTTGTCCTTCGAACGGTGCCCCTGATTCTCATTGTCGCGGCGGTCGCTTGGGCAGACGGGGCGCAGGTCGTGGCATCCCAGGTGGTCAGGGTGCTCGGCGATTCCTGGACTGCGACACGCATGCAGGTGATCGCGTGGCTCGCGATTTTCGTTCCGGTCGCCTGGATACTCGGTTTCTGGGCCGGGCTGGAGGAGGGAGGACTTCTGGTGGCAGCCGGTATCGGCGGGTTTGCATCCCTGGTCTTCATGTCGCGACGCTTTGCCACTCTCTCGCGAATGGTTGCGGATCTCCGGCACCGGTCAGCGTCGCCGGGGGCGAACCCATGAGCCGGGCACCCTGGCGATCCGCACATCTGCGGCGCCGTTGGCTGCGCGCCGCCAGGCGGGCAATCCTCCACCCCGTTGAAGCGTTCCTTCTCTTTGCCGGACGCTTCATCTTCTCGCGTCTTTCGCCGGACGTGGCCTCTCGTCTCGCAGGCTGGCTCGGTCGGTTCCCCCTGGCGGGCTTTCTTTCGGTGCGGAGGGCAGAGCGCAATCTTGCCGCCATCATGCCGGAACTCGACCGCGCATCTCGCAGGCGCCTGGCGCGCAAGGTAACGGGAGGGCTCGCGTCCACGATGGTCGAGTACCTCCACACGGAGGCGTTCATTCGTGAGCCCGACCGAATCGAAATCGTTGGCGAGTCGTATGCGCGCCGGGCACTGGCGGGTGGCGGCGTGGTGTTTGCAACAGCCCATATCGCCAATCCGGAGGCCTGTCGCATAGCAATCCTGCGGCTAGGCGGGTCACCGGCGCTGTATTATCGTCCGCCAAGCAATCCCATGGTGCGTGGCAGTATCCGCGAGACCCTGGAAGTGATCGACGCGCCGCTTTTCGGGCGTGGCATCGATCATCCCAGGAACATGCGACGCCATGTGGGAGAGGGCGGTGCCATTCTGATCCTGGTGGACCAGCGCATGATGGGCGCAGGCCGGCTGCCCTTTCTCGGCAAGATGGCGCGCACCACTACCGGCCCGGCCACTCTTGCCCGACGCGCGGGTGCAGCGTTCGTTCCGGTACGCTGCAAGCGGTTGCCGGGGCCGCACCTCGCGTATCAAGTGTGTTTCGAGGCGCCGATAGAGCGGAAGGACTCCGCGGAAGTCATGTCCGAGATGAATGCCCGTATTGGGGAATGGGTACTCGAGGCGCCCGATCAGTGGCTCTGGGTCCACGACCGATGGCGGTAGCCGCACCAGATCGGCGGGTCAGCCGGGGAGAGTTCCTTGGGCATCGAGACTCCGGACCATGCATTCGTCGCACCCGTACTACGGGAGGAGGAAGTGCGCTGACGAGAGAATGTCCATGTCGCTTCCTCGCAAGCGGCCGTCCCGGCTGCCTGGAAACCGGAAGTCGCCAGTGCTCTTGCGGAGAGCGGCGTCCGCCAGTCCCGTTGCGGCAGTCGTCGTGAAAAACGGGATCGGGTCGGCAATGCATGTGCCGGTCGACGTGTCGGCAAGGTAGCATTCCGGCAGGCGCCGGATCAGGTGAAACGGGAGCTTGGGTACATGCGTTGCGAGATCATCGCGGTGGGAACCGAATTGCTGCTCGGACAGATTGTCGACACGAACTCGTCCTGGATCGGGGAGCGGCTTGCCTTCGCCGGGATCAATTCCCATTTCCAGGTAAAGGTCGGAGACAACCAGGCCCGGATCGTCGACACGATTCGCCTGGCACTCTCACGTAGCGATTCGGTCATCCTGTGCGGTGGACTGGGTCCCACACAGGACGACATCACGCGCGAGGCGATTGCGGAGGTGATGGGTGTCGCGCTTGTTCGTGATCGGGCGATGGGCGACAAGATCCGCCAGGGCTTCGAAGCGCGTGGGCGCAGGTTTACCGAGAACAATCTGCGGCAGGCGGAATTTCCCGAGGGGGCGAGATTCATCCCGGAAATGCCGGGCACCGCACCTGGCCTGGTCTGCCCCATCGGGGACCAGGTGATTTACGCCGTTCCGGGTGTGCCGTTCGAGATGCGCATGATGGTGGAAGGGACAGTCCTGCCCGACCTGCGCCGCCGCGCGGGCGTAGCTGCGGTAATTCGGAGCCGGGTGCTCAAGAGTTGGGGGGAGAGCGAGTCGCGTTTGGCGGAACTCCTGGAGGAAAGGATCGATGCGCTCGATCATGCCGGCAACCCCACCATCGCATTTCAGGCGAGCGGCATCGAAGGGCTGAAGATCCGCATCACCGCAAAGGCGGAAAGCGCGGACGCCGCCGATACCCTCATCGCTGAAGAGGAGGTACGTGTACGCGCAATTGTCGGTGACGCGGTCTTCGGATCCGACGAGGAGACGATGGAATCCGTGGTTCTCTGCCTGTTGCGCGGTAAGGGTTTGTCGCTCGCAGTGGCGGAATCCCTGACCGGTGGGTTGGTCGGAGCCCGACTCGCCGCTGTGCCGGGTGCGAGCGATGTGTTCCGCGGCGCCATCGTGTCCTATGCCAGCGATGTGAAATTCAACCTGCTCGAAGTGCCGGAGGGGCCGGTGGTTTCGCTGGATGCTGCGCGCGCAATGGCACTCGGGGTTCAGAATCGACTGGGAGCGGATGTCGGAATCGCCACTACCGGGGTTGCCGGACCTGCCGAGCAGGAAGGCCATCCACCCGGAACAGTGTTTCTCGGCCTGTCGTACCGCGACTGCGTCGAAGCACTTGAGATTCGCCTGCCGGGTGATCGCCAGCGCGTGCGCGAATACGCGGTGATCAGCGTCCTGAACTTCCTGCGGTTGCGGGTGTCCGGGTCAACGAGGAGTCCGGATCTTCGGTAGACGCCAGCGGGAACGAGTCGTGCTCGCAGCAGCTGCGGCGGTGGTCGAAACGGTCGAGTTTGAGGATCCGCTGGTGGTCCGGTGAGGACCAGTACTTCGCCCCCTTTGGCTTGACGGATGGCTCGGACCGGGTCAAGCCTGCCGAAAGCCAAGGCCGTGATGTCCGCTGGCGGGAAGCCTCTGGCCAGATTCCGAATCCGCGCTGACGGATCCTCCTTCGGGTGTGCGGGGCCTTGGTCAGTGCCGGGGCGTGTCCTCGATACCGCCTCCACTGTGGGTGCGTAGAGCACCGCGTCCAGCTATGCGTCGAGTTGGCGCACAGGCGTGCTTCGGATCTGCGCCCGAACAACTGACGGGACGGAACCGAATCTGTTCATCAGCAACCGGTTCAGGAAAGAAGCCCTTCCCCCAACATCCCCCTCGAAGCGTTCCCTGTTGATCAGCGGTTCTGCGAGATTTCCCACGGTTGCTGCTTCTTTCGTCCCGACCGGCACCAGGAGTGTATCCGGGTCTGTGTCGAGCGTGTCCGGGGTACTAGGCCACCCGCAACCAGGTCTTCATGCCGCTGACGGAATGCGACAGCATGTGGCAGTGCAGTAGCCACTTGCCGGGATTGTCTGCAACGAAGGCGATTTCGGCGCTTTCGAGGGGGTCGAGAAGGATGGTGTCGCGCAGGGGTCCTGGCTCCGGTCCGTCCACGCGGCGGAAGTGATGTCCGTGAAGATGCATCCCATGCGGCCATCCGGTGTCGTTGACAAGCCTGATCTGAACCGTGTCCCCGGCTGATACCGAGAGGAGCGGTTCGCCTGGCATTTCAGCGATGCCGTTCATCGCCCAGACGTATCCCCGTTCCGCCAGTGCGCGGATATCCATTGTCGTTCCGTCCAGGACGGCTTCCTGCAGGTTGCCCATGGCGCCACCCTCCATGCGGAGCGTTGCCGTGTGGGCGGGGGCCGAAACGAGCGGATCCGGTACGGGATTGGGCGGGAGGGGTTGTGGTGGCGCAAGAACCCGGGCGCGCGCCGATCCCGATACCGGGAACTCTGCAATCACCACAACGGAATTCTGCTCTGCGGACAGCAGGAGGGCCTCCGTTGTGTCCGGTCGTATGTCGGCGATCAGGTCCATGCGCTGCCCGGGCGCCAGCCGGAATTGCTCCGCCGGAACCGGGGTATCCAGCGGCTGGCCGTCGAGCGCAATGATCCAGCCCGAGATGCCGTCGAATGCCAGTTCGAGGACACGCGCGGTGGCCGCGTTTACAAGGCGGATCCGCAACCGCTCGTTCTGTTTGACGGGCGACCGGTAGAAACCCTGACCGTTGACGGTGGCCCAGTTGCCGATCCTTCCGGCATGCGACCAGTCATGCAGCGCCCCGAAGCTCTCGTGTATGGTCGCATCGGCGTCGAGTCGCCAGTCATCCAGGAGGAGCACCATGTCCCGGTCGACCTCGGGCGGTACCTCCTCTTCAATCACCAGGGCACCGTAGAGACCCCGGGCGACTTGCTCCCAGCTTCGTTCATGGGAATGGTACCAGTAGGTTCCCGCATCCGGAACGACGAAGTCATAGTCGAATTCCCCACCCGGCTGAACGGGATCCTGGGTGAATTCCGGGACCCCGTCCATGGCATTGTCAATGCGGATCCCGTGCCAGTGAATCGTTGTCGGCTGGTCCAGAAGGTTGACAAGGCGACGCCGAAGCCGCTGTCCCTGGGGGACGCGAAGCAGGGGGCCGGGGACCGTTCCCTCGTATCCCCATACAGGGGTCGGTGCGTACTCCGGTGGCGTGAGTTGGGCTGTTCCCGGCATGGCGCGAAGCAGCGCTGGCCCCGATGCCATCGCGACGCGAGGTACGGTGGCCGCAATCGTCGCAACCGAGCCGCAGATGAGAAGATTTCGCCGGTCGATGTGCATGTCGACTTGCATTATCCGGTGACGGTGGTTTCAGGACAAGGGGGAACAGTGGCCCTTGCTGGAACGACAGCGGCATTGCATTGTTGCGCCGAGTGTGCCAACACTTGCGCACACGGCAAGGGGTCCGACGAAAAGAACAAGGAGGGGAGTGTGAACAGGGAACAGGAGTCCCATCCCTGGATGGGGAGTTCGGCGCCGGGGCAGATCGAGGCGATGCTCCAGGCAATGGGCGCCGGGAGTGTTCGGGAACTGTTTGAGCAGATTCCGGAGGATCACTTCCGTCGCGGATCGCTAGACCTTCCGCCCACTCTCACTTCAGAAGCGGAGTTGCGACGCGACATCCTGTCAAAGTTGAGGAAGAATGAACATTGCGAGGGAAACCTGAGCTTTCTCGGGGCAGGCTGCTGGCAGCACCATGTGCCGGGCGTCGTTGAGGAAATCGCCGGTCGCACCGAGTTCATTACCAATGTGTGGGGTTCTCCCCAGTCCGATGTTGGCCGCAACCAGGCATGGTTCGAATTCAACAGCCAACTCGGTGCGCTTCTCAACATGGATGTGGTGCAACTGCCCGTCTACAGCTGGGGCTGCGCGGCTGGTCACGCAATCCGCATGGCGGCGCGCCTGACCGGGCGCCAGAAGGTCATCGTCTCCGAGTTGTCCGATCCGGAGCGCCTGTCGGTGATCCACACCTATTGCGAACTGGAAGAGATGCCATTCCACATCGAGGTCGTAAAGACGGCATGCGATCCTGCATCCGGACGAATCGACCTCGAGGATCTCGAAGCCAGGCTGGGAGCCGACGTCGCTGCGGTGTATTTGGAGAATCCCGCGTATCTCGGGACCATCGAGACCGAGGCTGCCGCGATTGCCGCGATGGCGCGCGCGAATGGCTCCGAGACCATCGTGGGTGCTGACCCGGCCTCGCTCGGTGTGATGAAGGCGCCAGCCGATTATGGTGCCGACATCGTGGTTGGTCCCACCCAGCCGCTGGGCATCCACATGCATGGCGGAGGCGGTGTCGGCGGTTACCTGGCCAGCCACGACGTCGAGCGCTATGTGCGCCAGTTCAACGGCTTCCTTGTATCCATTGCAGAAACCTCAGAGCCGGGTCAGCTCGGTTTCGGTCTTGCCTGTGCGCATCAGAATTCCTATGGCATGCGCGAGAACGCCAATGACTGGACCGGGAATTCGGTCTATCTCTGGGTTGTCGCCAATGCCGTCTACATGAGTCTGCTTGGCCCGGAGGGATTTCGTGAACTGGGCGAACTGATCCTGGCCCGGGCACGTTATGCATCCCGGCGCATCGGTGCGGTCGACGGTGTGCAGGTACGTTGGCCGGATTCGCACTTCAAGGAATTCGTGGTGGACTTCTCCGGGACCGGAAAGAGCGTGGCTGCGATCCATGATGCCCTGCGCGAGAAGGGTATCTTTGGCGGCAAGGATCTGACCGGCGAGCATCCTCTCCTGGATCGATGCGCGCTGTATTGTGTCACCGAAATCCATACGGCCGGTGATATTGCACGACTTGCGGAAGCTCTGGAGGAGGCAGTCCAATGAGCAGGGCGGCAGATGTGCGTGATTTCCACGCGGCGAGGTGGGATGAGCCCATCGTGATGGAGCTGAGCCGGCCCGGGGCCAGGGGCCAGGTCTACGGGGCGGCCGAGGCCGAGGTCCTGGAGGAAGTCGGACCGGTTGCCGACCTTCTGCCACGGGAGATGCAGCGTGAAGACCGGCCGGAACTGCCGGAACTGACGGAGTTCGAGGTTCAACGACACTACCTGCATCTCAGCCAGCAGGTGCTGGGCATGATGGGGATCAGTCTCTTTGGTACCTGCACCATGAAGTACAACAGCCGGATGGCGGAGCACGCGATCAACCGTCCCGAGGTTGCCGAGACCCACCCCCTGCAGCACCCCGACACGCTGCAGGGCACCATGGAAATCATCCACGATTTCGACCGCATTCTCCGTTCGCTGTCGGGCATGGACCAGTTTGTGTTCCAGGCTGGCGGAGGGGCCGACGCGGCCTACACCATGGCCGTGATGGCGCGCGCGTACTGGCAGTCGAAGGGTGAACTCGGAACGCGGGACGAGGTAGTGACCTCCATCCAGGCGCATCCCTGCAACTCGGCTACCTCGGCCGCGGCGGGATTCAAGGTTGTGACGCTGCCCCTCGAAGAGAATGGCTATCCGTCACTCGATGCACTCCGGGCGGCGGTGGGTTCACGAACCGCGCTACTGATGATCAACAATCCGGACGATATGGGCATCTACAACCCGGACATCAAGGACTGGGTGCGGATCGTCAAGGAGGCGGGGGGACTCTGTTTCTATGACCACGCCAACTTCAACGGCGTGATGGGCAAGCTCTCCGCCCGTGAACTCGGCTTTGATGCCTGCATGTTCATGCTGCACAAGACCTTCGGAGGCCCGAAGGGCGGCGGCGGTCCAGCAGTTGGCGCTTTCGGTTGTACCGACGAGCTTGCGCCATTCCTGCCGGTTCCGGTGATCGTGGAAGAAGGCGGACGCTACCGGCCGGACTATGCGCGTCCCCTGTCCTGCGGCAAGATTCGGGAGTTCTGGGGCAATGTGCCCGTTGTCGTGCGCGCTTACGCCTGGGCGCGGGCAATGGGTGCCGCGGGAATTGATCTTGCTTCGGACATTTCGGTGGTCATCAACAACTACATGGATCACAGGCTGGCACAGATTCGCGGACTGGAGCGGTCGAACCCGGCGAATGGCAAGTGGCGCATGGAGATGACTCGCTGGGGGCTTGGACCGTTGCAGCGCGACACGGGCGTCGGTACTGTCGCAGCGGCAAACCGGATGGCCGACTACGGGATTGATCCGTGGTGGATGAGCCATGAGCCATGGGTGGTGCCGGAACCGCTCACGCCGGAGGCGGGGGAACTCTGGTCGAAGGAAGACATCGACCAGTGGATCTCCGCGCTGGAGCGGATCGTGGAGGAAGCCTATTCCGATCCCGCGAAGGTACTGGCGGCACCGCACAACCAGCCGGTTGCTGCGGTGAAGGGCGACTGGATGGAGGATCCCGAGCGCTGGGCGATGACCTGGCGCGCGTATCTGCGCAAGCACCGCGGAAGGAAGCGGGAGGGCGGCGCGGAATTGGCACCCGGTTAATATAGGTAATCGGAAGCAGGTTCTCGCGGAACCTGGCTTCCGACCGACGCGCGATACGCGCAAGTCAGGGCCCTCCCGGGCCCGCAAGCAGGAATGCGCCGGTCTTGCGGCGCGGAAACAGGAGGATGGAATATGCTCAGACGAACAGTGCTGACGGGGTTTGCATGCCTGGCCATGGCCGGGCTGCTGGCCTCCGGGGCCCACGCGAAGTCCCTGGATGATATCTTGTCGGACGGCAAGATCCGGATCGGGATCAATCCCAATTTCCCGAACATGAGCACCCGCAACGATGCCGGTGACTGGGAAGGCTTTGACATCGACATCGGCAACGCAATTGCGGACCAGCTGGGTGTCGACGTCGAATGGGTTCCCACCGAGACCCCCCAGCGCGTGCCGTTCCTGGCTTCCGACCGTATCGACATCTCGCTCGGTGCGCTGACGCGCAACTCGGAGCGGGCAAAGCTTGTCGACTACACCTTTCCGCTTCACACGGAAGTGATGGCCGTTCTTACTACCGACAAGGTCGAGGGCTCCAAGTGGAAGGACTTCGACCGGGAAGGGATCACTCTCGCCAACATGCGCGGCAACTGGACAGTGGCATGGACCGAAGAGAACATGCCCAATGTCGAGCTTGAACTCGTCGACACCATTGCCGATACGGTTCGGCTGGTAGCCCAGGGGCGTGCGGACGCGATCGTGGAGAATATCGACTTCTTTATCGCCTTCACCGAGAATTATCCGGACATCAACTGGCGCGTGGTCGACGAGAAGATTTTTGTTGCCTACTGCGCTATCGGCGTTGGACAGGGCAACCACAACCTGGTCGAGGTTCTGAACATCATTCTCGACAGTCTGCATCGTTCGGGCACCGTGAATGCGACCTGGGAGAAGCACTATGGCGCGCCCATGCTGAGTCCCGTGGTCGCCAACCCGTACTTCTAATGTCTTTGGGTTCCGCCCGCCTTGTGCGGGCGGAACCGCCTGACGGCACGGCATGAACTACAGCTTTCAGTTCAAGGTAGTCTGGGAGAACTTCGACGCGCTCCTGGAAGGCGCCTGGTTGACCTTCCAGTTGGGCGTGCTGGCATTCGCAGGCGGCGCACTCATTGGCCTCGTCGGTGCGGCGATCAAGACATTTGGTCCTCTCGCCCTGCGAATCGTGGTCGACACCTATGTCGTGTTCTTCACCAATACGCCGGCCCTGATCCAGATCTACTTCCTGTATTTCGGCCTTCCCGAAGTCGATATCCGGTGGTCGAACGAGGCCTGCGTCCTGATTGGCCTCATCCTGAATGCCGGGGCCTATCTGACGATGATCATGCGCGCCGGGTTCATCTCCGTCCGTACAACCGAAATCGAGGCCGGGCAGACGCTCGGCATGACTCTCTTACAGCAGATTCACTACATCATTGCTCCGCATATCGCCAAGTCCATCTATCCCGCGCTGGCCAACTTCTTCATCGTGATCCTCGTGATGGGAACCTCCATCGGAGCCGTGGTCGGTGTGGATGAACTGACCGGTCAGGCCATCAACCTGTCTACGGTGAATTACCGCTGGCTCGAGTATTTCACGGTAGTGGCCTGCATGTATGTCGTCCTGACCTTCGTGGCCAGCATCGGTCTCGCCATGCTTGGCCGGGCGGCATTCCGGGTACGGGCCAAGATCTTCTGATGGAGCGGATCCTCGAACAGATTCCGCGTTTCTTTTCGGCGAACAATCTCGTCCTGCTCGGCGAAGCCGCCGGCATGACACTGGCGATGACGGCGTTTGGCTGCCTGATCGGATTCGGTCTCGCCTTTGTGCTTGTCTACCTTCGCCAGACTCCGGGATGGTGGGCGCTGCCGGTCCGCGTCGTCTGCATCGCCTTCGTCGAGATTTTCCGACGAGTTCCCTTCCTGGTTGTGCTGTACCTGGTTCTCTTTTTCATCCAGGCGATTACAACCGACGCGTCTCTCTTCACCGTTGCCGTGATCGCGATCTGCATCTACGCAGTTGCCTACACCGCGGACATCATCCGGGGTGGAATCGAATCCGTGCCCGCGACGCAGGTCGAGGCCGCGCGGACGATGAATTTCTCGCGGCTGCAAACCAATCTCATGGTGGTGCTGCCGCAGGCCTGGCCGGTGATCGTACCGCCCGCCATCGCGTTCGCGGTTTCCTTCATCAAGGATACCGCGCTGGTCAGCCAGATCGGCGTATTCGAACTGGCCTTTCGGGGCAAGGAGTTGAACAACCAGGGCTTCTCCGGAATGCTCGTGTTCGGAACCATTGCCCTCTGCTATTTCATCATTTCCTTTCCGCTCAGTTTGCTGGGCCAGCATCTGGAGAAGCACTTTGCCACACCTCGAGGTGAGCGGCGTACGCGCAAGCTACGGCGCGCTTGAAGTCCTGAAAGGGGTCAACCTGTCGATCGAGAAGGGCGAGGTTGCCGCGATCGTGGGGCCGTCGGGATCCGGGAAGTCCACCGTTCTGCGAGCCCTGGTAGGACTCACGGCGCCAGCGGCAGGTGAGGTGCGGATCGGCGGCGAAACGGTCAACTACCGCAGCCCTGGCGCGGTACGGGCGGCACGCGACCGGATGGCCATCGTCTTCCAGCAGTATAATCTGTTCCAGAACATGACCGTGTTCCGGAATGTCACGCTGGCGCCGCTGAAGATCAAGCGACGTGATCGGGCGAGAGTCGAGGCGGAGGCGGAAGCGCTTCTTGAGTTGGTCGGCCTGTCGGACAAGCGTAATGTGTATCCCGACGAGCTCTCGGGCGGCCAGCAACAGCGTGTCGCCATTGCGCGCGCCCTTGCACTCAAGCCGGAGATCCTGTTGCTGGACGAGGTCACGTCTGCCCTGGACCCCGAGTTGGTGAACGAGGTTCTCGACACCATCCGCACGCTGGCCGGAGAGGGCATGACAATGATCCTGGTCAGCCACGAGATGGCATTCGTGCGTGAAGTCGCAAACCAGGTCGTGTTCATGGATGATGGGGAAGTGATCGAGACCGGGGCACCGGCGCAGTTGCTCGATCAGCCCAAGAGCAATCGGGCGCGGGATTTCTTCGGAAAGATCCTGCGACACTGACAGGCTGCGACGGCGGCTCAGGCCAGTGCCGAAATTCCAGCGAGGCGGACGGGAGACTTGCGTCCAAGCACCAGTTCGGAGGTCACCAGCGCTGCAATCGGTCCCGCCGTGAAACCCATCCACGGGAACAGGTTCAGGAAGAATCCGGAGCATCCCGGAACTTCGCCCAGAACCGGTCTCCAGTCGTCCGTCCCGTTGACGATCGCCGGCCAGGATCTCACGATGCGCGCCCTGGCCAGCGCCGGCACCACGGCACATGCCGCAGCCATGTTGCCTCCGAGGCTCTCCAGGCTGACGGACAGGCTCCCGCGCTCATCCTGCGCTGACGGCCATCCTCCACCGATCAGGCAAACGCCGTTTGGCATCTGCTTCAGTGTCAACCGTCCGCCGGCGGAATAGACCAGGTGGTTGACCAGGGTACCGACCCGCTCCGTCGCGGAAAGTTGGATCGGATAGCCGCGGATTGCGAGGTCCAGGCCGAGATGGGAAGCCACGGCACCGGCTTCCGCGCCGGCTGCATTCACGATCCGGCCCGCCTCCACAGTGCCGTTTGCATGTGTAACGCGATAGCGGCTTCCTCGTTGCTCGATGTTCAAAACCGCGGACTCTGACCGGAGGGTGGCGCCCGAGGCTCTTGCCGACACCGCAAAAGCACGGGTCGCGAGCAGCGGATTGGCTTGGCCCTCGCCGGGACAATAGGCACCACCGACCATCCGTGGCGACGCATAGGGAGCGATGGATCGCACCTCTTCGCGACCCAAGAGGCGAGTCTCGGTTCCGAATTCCGCTTCTATTCGCGCCTTGCGGCGCACAATGTCCATCTCACCTGGGGTTGCAGCCAACGTGATGCCGCCGGTCCGGCGAAAGCCAACATCCGATCCAAGTGCAGACTCGAGTCCAGACCAGAGTTCCGCTCCCTCGCGGAGAATTGCCAGTACGGGAGCGAAACGGCGTGTCCAATCCGGACCTAGGGTGATGAATTCGTGCGTCGGAACCTGGAGGTGAATCGAGCCGGCATTTGCCCCGGAAGCCCTTCCGTTCAGTTCGCCGCGCTCCAGCAGAAGGACGTCTGCGCCCTCCTTCGCCAGGAAGTGAGCGGTGGCCACTCCGGCGAGCCCACCACCGATGATGACGACATCTCGCCGTTCTACCCTTTCTCCAAATGTCGACGGCATGGCGCGTAGCCCTTCTCCTGGTCTACAATGTCCGCAAGCGGGCGGGATTCGTTCCGCGGACCGGCGCTGCACGCCGGGCGATGAACAAGGTCAGGCAAGGGAGAACCAAGATGTCCGAGACCCTTCGCGGAAGCTACACCGTAACAGTAACGCCATTCACCGAGGATGGATCCGCAATTGACATTGAAGCATGGAACTCGTTCATCGAATGGCAGATATCCATCGGCGTGCCGGGAATCATCGTACTGGGATCGACTGGCGAATTTCTCACCGTAAGCGACGACGAACGTTCGCTTCTGGTCGAGACCGCGATTCAGCGCTGTGCGGGACGGATCAAGGTGCTGGTCGGCACCATGAATGCCCATACCACGACGGCGGTTCGCTATTCGGCGGAAGCGGAAGCGATGGGCGCCGACGGTCTGATGATCATTCCTCCCTACTACTACACGCCCACGGAGGACGAGATTTTCGGCTACTACAAGGCCATCTGCGAGAAGGTCTCCGTCCCGATCATGCTCTATAACAACCCCTTCACGTCCAATGTCGACATGTCTGCCAAGCTGGTAGCCCGGCTGACCAGGGCATTTGAGCAGATCCGGTATATCAAGGAAGCCTCGATGGATGTCGGCCGTGTTTTCGACGTCATCCAGGAAACCGACGGCGTGATGAACGTGTTCGCCGGCGAGCGGGTGGTCGAGAGCTACGCTCTGGGCGCGATCGGCTACGTCAACCCGTACGGCAACTACATTCCGCTCGCCTCCTCCCGCTTCTGTGACTATTGCGTGCAAGGGCGCTGGGAAGAGGCGAAGGCGATCCAGCGCAAGATCGACGCCATGCAGCACATCATCGAGGAAGGACATCCGACCTACGGGCACCAGTGCTATTCAAAGGCGCTGGCGGCTGCGGCCGGCCATCCGGTCGGTGACGTCAGGCCGCCGCTGACAACGTTCGAGCAGCTTGGAGAGGAAGGCCGGGAGCGCCTCGCGAAGCTGACCCCGATCATGGCCGAGCTCGATCGCATGGTCGCGGAGTTCGAGTCAAAGGCCGCCTGACGGTTCGAGAAATGTCGACCTGCCGGATTCGAGTCATGTGAAGGGGTACTGGGAACTGGAGGCGGATCGCCTCATTCCTTTCTATTGACCTGTCGTGAAGACCGGGTGGTGGTCGAAGCATTCACATTGCCCATGATCCGTCGAATTGCCGGATCATGGGCAGGCGTATTCTCGTCGGTTCTCGATCACGAGAAACCACCAGCCATCGGGCACATCGCACCGGATATTTCGGGCCCTTGCATGAACAGGTCTCCGAGTCGAGGGCGGAACGTTTGGAAGCGCCCGGAGTCCCGACACATTGGAGAATTCATGTCCCCACCCTGTTGGGGAAGGGCATAGGTTGGCGAGGAGCGGCTAGTCGGTTCTTGTGATCCCATCCTCCACCGACACGGTCGGATCGGCCCAGCGGGTGTTGGGAACGTAGGAAAACCAACCCTTGCGACCTGGGTCCCGGTCATAGGGGTATCCGCCGTGCCGTTGATAATTTTCGGAATACTCGTCCAATTTGACACGGTCAAGTTCAATCCCGAGCCCGGGCCCGGTCGGCACGCCAATCGCCCCGCCGCTGTATTTCATCAGGCCGCCAACGATGATGTCATCCTGGAGATGGTGGTAGTGCGCATCCGCCGCAAAGACGAGGTTCGGCAGCACCGCGCCCAGATGCAGCATGGTCGCGAGTTGAACACCGAGTTCTCCCGATGAATGTACGGCGATGCCGAGTTGAAACGTGTCGCACACGACGGCAGCCTTCACGCAATTGCGGATTCCACCCCAGAACGTCGTATCCAGCAGGATCACGTCGACTGCCGGATTCAATATATTCGCCGAGAGTTGCTCGAAGTTGACCACAACTGTGTTGGTTGCGGTTGGAATCCGGACAGCTTCCCGGACACGGCGCATGCCGTTCAACCCCCAGGTCGGATCTTCAAAGTAGTCGTTGTTCAGATCCTCGATTGCCCTGCCGAACCGGATGGCCTGTTCCACGGAATGCGCGGCGTTCGGGTCATACCGGACGCTGTCCCCGGGAAACTCTGCCGCCAGGGCACGAAACAGCTGGAGTTCGTATTCGGGCGGGAACACGCCCGCCTTGAGCTTGTGGGTTGTGAACCCACATCGATCTTTCAGCTCGCGTGCCGCAGACAGGAGCTGATCCTCGGTACGGACTTCGCCGCCGGTCTCCGGATTGTCGTATCGAAAGAACAGGTACGAGGCGAATTCAATAGATTCCCGGACTTTCCCCCCAAGCAGGTCATAGACCGGTATTTCAAGCGTCTTGCCGACGATGTCCAGGCACGCAAATTCGATGGCCGCGTGAAGCTGGATACGGTTGTTGTACAGACTTGCGGTTGGATTGCAGATCTTGAACCAGAGTGCTTCGAACTCGAACGGATCATGGCCGACAAGATACTGCTTCAGTCCATGGAAGGCCGCTTCGGCCGATTCTCCGCCACCGCCCATCTCACCGAGTCCGATCAGGCCG
>CAZPXZ010000001.1:46899-92220 GCA_964590405.1 uncultured Rhodobacterales bacterium
ACGAACCTGCCCCAGTGGGCACCGTTGGAATGCCGTATCGGAGCCTGCAGCGGAACCGCCACGGTTGTTGCTCGAATGTCGGTGATCTTCGGGCGGTTCATGTGCGCAATCCTCGCGTATCAGGTGATCAGGTCGATCAAT
Organism: uncultured Rhodobacterales bacterium; assembly: GCA_964590405.1. Taxonomy (GTDB): domain Bacteria; phylum Pseudomonadota; class Alphaproteobacteria; order Rhodobacterales; family CAZPXZ01; genus CAZPXZ01. Next base: position 47,041 of record CAZPXZ010000001.1, read on the forward strand.
TGATCGACGCTTGTCTCTCCGGCGGCCACATCGGCAATCTTGCTGCCGCGCGCGAGCACAACGATGCGGCTGGCGACCTCCTGCACATGATGGAGATTGTGGCTGATGAACACTACCGTGATTCCCTGCGACTGGAGCTGCCGCACAAAACTGAGCACCCTGCGGGTCTCCCTTACGGAGAGATGGTTTGTCGGCTCATCCAGAATCAGCATCCTTGAACGGAAATACATCGCCCTGGCGATGGCAACTCCCTGCCTCTGGCCACCGGACAGGTCCTTCACCGGCGTCGTGGCCGAATGCAGGTGCAAGCCGACGTTTTCCAATGCAGCCAATGCATCCTTGGCCATGGAGGCTTCGTCCAGAAGGCCGAAACCGCGCGGCCCCCATTTCCTTCGTTCGCGGCCGATGAATACATTCCGGGCAACTGACATATCCGGAATCATGGCTGTATCCTGGTAGATCGTCTCGATACCGAAATCCATCGCTTCCCGGGGATGCGTGATATTGACCTCTCGCCCTTCGAAGAAGATCTGCCCGGAAGATTTCTGTTCGACACCCGAAACGATCTTGATGAAGGTCGACTTTCCGGCACCGTTGTCGCCTACGAGGCCGATGACTTCGCCGTGTCCGATATCGAGGTCAAGCGCTTTCAACGCGTGGATCGAGCCATACCACTTGTCCAGCCCCCGCACGGAAAGATGCGGGTCACTCATCGCTGGTACTCCTGGGGCTCAGTCTCTTCGTGGCATCGCGGCTGAACTTGTTGACCGTGACGGCAATGACAATCATTGCGCCAACGGCGAAACGGAACCAGTTCGCGTCAATGCGCGTAAGGATGATGATGTTCTCGATGAAGGCGATCAGGAGGGCGCCGATCACCGCGCCTGTAACCGACCCAATGCCGCCGGAAAGTGCTGCGCCGCCGATGACGGCGGCGGCGATGGCCGTCAACTCGAACCCCGTGCCCATTGTGGGAACGATTGCCTTGATCCGGAATGTCTGGATCATCCCCGCAAAACCCGCAAGAGTCGAGCAAAGCACGAAGCAGGTCGTCTTGACCAGCGCAGTATTGATGCCCATGTCGCTTGCCGCTTCACGGTTGCCGCCAGTAGCGAAGATCCAGCTGCCGAAATCAAATTTGCGCAACCAGACTCCGAGCAGGATGCCGATGGCGAGCAGCCAGAAGATGGAGACTCGAAGAAGATCCAGCTTGCCGACGATCCACCAGAGGTCCATATCGCGCGGAAACGCTGGCGGGAAGCCTCCGGACAACACGATGGCAAGGCTCCGCGCCATGAACAGCATTCCCAGGGTCGCGATGAACGACGGCAGTCCAAGCCGCAGGGTGATCGTGGCATTGACCAGACCCACCGCCGCCGCACAGATCAGTCCGATCAGCATCGCCAGTACCAGGGGTGTCCCTGCGTCCAGCGCGAGCACCATGACCATCGGGGCGAATGCGAACACCGATCCGACGGAAAGGTCGAATTCCCCGGAGATCATCAGAATGGTCACTCCGATGGCGACCAGTGCCAGTTCCGGGATCGGTTGCAGCACGATCTGGAAATTGTTGTATGTAAGGAATGCCGGAGATGCGAAACTGAAGACGATCATCATGATGATGAGCATCAGGAAGGCGCTCGCCTCCGGCTTGTCTTGGAGGAACTGCCTGGCGGACACGACCATTACTCCGTATGCCGTTTGCTGACGGGCTGCAGTTGCCCAACCCGGCCTTGACCGGGCTGGGGTTGCGGAATGGACCTTGCCTAGCGCACGCCCATTTCAACAAATCTCTCCACGGCTTCCACATCTTCCAGGCGGACGAGCGCCTTGCCGGTATTTGCATCGAATGCGGACAGCCCGAACTTGTTGATGAAGTAGAGTTGCTGGATCGGCAGGAATCCTTGCAGGTATGGCTGCTGGTCAACCGTAAGATGCACGTATCCCTTCTTCATTTCATCCAGGAGGATCGGGACAAGGTCAAAGCCTCCCATGCGGACAGTGTTCGGTGGGATGCCGAGATCCCTGAGACACTCCCCGGCACCGGAAAACCAGAAGCCGGCTCCGATGACGGCGGTTGTGCTGGGATTGCCTTGTACATATTGGCAGATGCGTTGCCCGGTTACGGAGAGATCATTGGCCGAGTCGATGGTCTCGTGGGTGAGATTCCAGCCATCGGCAGCCGCTTCGTCAAGATACTTCCGTGCGCCGCCAATGCGGTCCTCGGCCCATGACTCGCCCGGACGCGCCAGGCCGAGCAGCACGTGCTGCGGCTGGCTCTTGTCCATGTCGGCGAGCAGCCCCTTCGCTACCTCGTATCCCGCCTGGAAGAGATCCTGGCCGATGAAGGCCAGCCTTGCGTTGCCATCCGCACCTTCCGTGTCGTCCACGTTGAGCGTAACGACCGGAATACCGCTGTCGATTGCCCGCTGAACGGCTTCGTCATAGAGATTGTCTTCGACGATCACCGTCCCGATGCCATCGACACCCTGCGCAATGGTCGTTTCCAGGTTCTGGAGATGCATCTGCAGGTTGCCGTTCTCCTGCGTGAAGAGGAGCTGACAGTCAACCTGGAAGGTTTCACAGGCATCGTCCATACCGCGCTTGATGGTCTGCCAGAAGGTGTTGTCAATTCCTGTCTGGGTCAGGATCGTGAAACGGTACTCCTGTCCGGCGGCCGGGCCAGCTCCGGCACCTGCGAGCAACGCCAGGCTTGCGGAAATCCCGATAAGCGATCTCTTCATGGTTTTCTCCTTTTTTGCGTGATGCCCTAAGCCAGCCGAAGCGCCTCCAGCACCTCGTAGCAGGCTGCGAGCGGGTGATAATCTGTCTTGGACGGGGGGCTCTTCTCGTCGCTGTATCTGGTCCCGGTCGAATCGAGGATCCGGTACCAGCCACCATATTGGTGGTCCACGAAATTCTTGTCTGCGAATGCCCATACGCGGTCGTACCACTCCCAGTAGTCTTCGTTGGAGGTTTCGAGGGCAAGGAGAGCTGCGGCCGCAAGGGTTTCCGAGAACACCCAGTAGTACTGATCGGTATCCAGAATTGTTCCGTCAGGGCTGAACGTGTAGTTGATCGCGCCGGAGTCCGGAACCCAGGCGGCATCCATTGCCGCCTTGAACAGGAAGGCTGCCTTGGGCACAAGCCAGTCTGCGGGTCTGTGCCGATTCAGGATCAGCAGCAGCTTCGACCATTCCGTGAAATGGCCGGGCAGGTAACCGTACGGCCGAAACAGGTGTTTGGGCTCGTCCTTGTTGTATTCCCAGTCATGCGTCCAGTCGGTGTGGTAGTGCTCCCAGATCAGGCCCTTTGCGTGTGCCGAAAGATCGACGCAAATTCGCGTGGCAAGCAGTTCCGCCCGGTCCAGGTAGCGCAGGTCTCCGGTTGCCTCGTGGGCGGCCAGCATCGCCTCGCACATGTGCATGTTGGCGTTCTGTCCCCGGTAGCGATCGATCGCCAACCAGTCTCCGCCCTTGATTTCATCCACGTAGAGCTGTGCCTCCGGTTCCCAGAATCTCTGCTCCAGCAGAGTCCATATGTCGTCGAGCATCGCGTCGGCGCCATCGACATCGGCCTTCCGGGCTCCTGCCGCGGCCAACAGGACGAATGCGTGCCCGTAGCAGTGATATGTCCCGTCAGAAATGTCCTTTCCATGCAAAACCCATGCGTATCCGCCATCCGCCTGCCGATGATGTTCGCGCAGGAATTTCAGGCCATGCAGGGCGGCTTCGCGGTAGACGTCGTTCTGGCGCACGATGGATGCGAGCGAAAAGCAGTAGATGAACCGGCAGGTTCCGACGAGGTGTTTGGTCATGCGGTCGAAGATCGACCCATCGTCGCGCAGTTGATTGATATAGCCACCGTATTCCGCATCCATGCATGTCGGGTGATAGAATTCGATGATGCGCCGGATGTGCTCCTTGAGATACTCTGGATCCCTGAATTTCACGTTACAACCTCCTCCCTCGGGCTTGACCAGGCTACTCGGGCAAAATGATGCCGAGCTTCGACAACACTCCGCCGTCGACCTTGAGGTCTGCTCCGGTCATGAACTCGCACAGATCGCTGGCCAGGAAGTTTGCCAGCGCCGCCACCTCCTCGACGGTTCCTACGCGTCCGACCGGATGACCGGCACCCCAGGCCGCAACCGTTTCCTCGGCGGTATTCGTGCCCTTCCAAAGGTCCGCGGCCCATCTCAGCATCGGGGTATCGATCGATGCCGGGCAGATCGCGTTGACCCGGATGGACTGGTCCGCATGGTCCAGGGCCATGGCCCTGGTCATCGCGACGATCGCGCCCTTGGTCGCGGTGTACGCCGCGACGTTGGACTGGGATGCATATGCCTGCACGGACGCAATGTTGATCACCGAACCGCCGCCGCGCTTTGCAATTTCCGGAATTGCGAATTTCGATGCAAGGAATACACCCTTCAGATTGACGCTGAGCACTTCGTCCCAGGTCTCTTCCGGCGTATCTACAACGGTCCCGTAGCGCTGTATTCCTGCCGAATTCACCAGGCAGTCGATTCCCCCGAACCGTTTGACAGTGGCGACGGTCGCGGCTTCCATGTCATCTGCCCTGGAAACGTCCGCAAGGATGCTGAGGACATCGGAACCAGCGTCGATCGCCGCTTCCGCAGCGGTCAGGCTCTCGGTGTCGTTCGCGCATATTGCGACCCTTGCCCCCTGGCGCACAAAACGAGTCGCGATTCCCAGACCCATGCCCTTCGAGCCTCCGGTCACGACTGCGACCTTCCCCAAGAGGTTCATTGTTGACCTCGCTCTCTCCAGTTTGACGGTGCTTCGGATTCTTCTTGCAACTCGAAGTAGTCCGGATGCTTGGCAACGAGGCGATCGAGATCGGACATCACCCTGCGCAGGTGTGTTCTCATGATCTCGCACGCTGAGGATTCGTTGCCGAAGGTGACTGCCGCCACGATTTGCAGGTGATCGTCGAGCAGAACGGACAAGTCGGCATCCCGCAGGCTCATTCGGCGTACCCTGTCCATGTGCTTCTTGGCGTCCGAGACGACGAACCAAACCGCTTCGCGGCCGGCCAGCGAGCACAGGGCTCGATGCATCTTGTCGTCAGTGCGGAAGAAGTAGTCGATGTCCGACTGCGATATCGCGAACTTCTGCTCCTCGATTGACTGGCTGATATTGAAGAGTGCCTGCTGGTTCGAGGATCGTACGGCTTCCTGCAACACCCGCAGTTCCAGGGACTCCCTGACGAACTGGGCAGTTCTGACGGCTTCAAGACGGATCGGAGATACAATGGTTCCCGCCCGGGCCCGGAAGTCTACGAGGCCTTCGCTGGAGAGCCGTGTCAACGCTTCCCGAACCGGGGTTCTGCTCATCTTGAGAAAGTCGGCGAGTTGCACTTCGCTTGCGGGCGTGCTGGGCGCCATCTCCAGAGAGACGATTCGGCGCCGGATTTCACGATATGCCCGCTCGCCCGCGGACAACTCAATTCTCGGCACAACCATATCCTTGCCAATGTCCCGGCTCGATCAATGTATTCTTGTATACATCACAACTGGCCCTGTCAATGACATGGACAGGTAGCGCCGATGCGGAACCGTTCAGGAGATCAATGCCCTGTCATTGCACACGGTCGCCAAGAGGTGCGAGTTCGTACGTGAGGCAGGAATTCAAGGTCATGAAGACGACGGACCAGGAAGTCCACGCGGAATCGTGCTGACGGGCACTGACAGGTGTGGTCGCTTGGATGTTGCTGGAAAGAACTCCGGGGGTAATCCTGTTTCTCGCCGCCGCCCTGGGTCGCTCCCGCGCTACCGCACGTAGCTCGCACCGTTCACGTCGATGGTGGCACCGGTAAGGTGTCGACAGCGGCCCGTGGCAAGGAATGCAACCAGCTCGCCCAGGTCGCTCGGCGGCACCCACTCCTTCATCTGAAGCCCGGCGGTGACCGCTTCTTCGCCTCCGAAACTCTCAGCGAAATCCACAGACATGCGGGTGCGCACCACGCCGGGTGCAACCACGTAGGTCAGGATGTTCTTTGTCGCGTAGGCGCGCGCGATGGTCTTTGCGGCGGCGGTGATTCCGGACTTGGCGGCGGCGTAGGCAATGCTCTCCGGATTGGAGCTTCCACGTGTGGCGGCCCAGCTCCCGATGCAGATCAGGATGCCCCCGCCGGCTTTCTCCCAACTCCGCACGGCGTTTCGCATCAGGCGGGCCGGCGCGAGCAGGTTCACCCGCAGTGCTTCACTCCAGACCTCGTCCCATTCCGAATCCGCAGCCTCGATTCCGCCCGCAAGCCGCATGACAGCGGCGTTGGTGACCAGGACATCGACCTGGCCCTTCCAGGCGATTGCCTGTTCCCAGATCGAATCGGCAGCCGTCGGCTCCGAGAAATCCGCTTGCATCATGCATCGACGCTCGGCCGGAATGGATTCGGCCACAGCTTCGGCGCCTGCCCGATCACTCCCGTAATGCAGCACGACGTTGGCGCCTTCGCGTGCCACCGCGTGGGCGATCGCAGTACCGATGCCCTTGGAAGCGCCAGTGACCAAGATGGTTTTTCCCTCCAGGCTGGACATGTTCTTCACTCCCTTCAATTTCGCTTGACAAATGGCATACCCGCCAGCGCCGGATGCGCGCGGGCGTAAGGAGGAGGCAGAGGCGTCTCTTCCCCGAGTTCCACGGCCGCACGCCAGACCCAGCGCGGGTCCCACAGCATCGCGCGGGCAAGGGCCACCAGGTCCGCCTGCTCCGTTCGCAGAATCGTCTCCGCCTGTACCGGGGAGGTGATCTGGCCACAGGCCATCACCGGCATGTCCGTGCCCTTCCGAATGTCCCGGGCGAAACCGGTCTGGTACCCGGGGCCTGTCCGGAGTTGCTGCTCTTGTACCAGCCCGCCGCTCGAGACGTGAACAAGATCACAGCCGAGGGCGTTCAACTCCCGGGCGAACGCCACGGACTGGGCGACATCCCAGCCGTTCTCCATCCAGTCCGTTGCCGAGAGACGAAGCGTGACGGGGAGTTCCCCGGGAACAACTGACCGGACCGCCTCAAAGACTTCGAGGGGGAAGCGCATTCGTGCCGCGAGGCTTCCGCCGTAACGGTCCGTTCGCCGGTTGGTGAGGGGAGACAGGAATGTGTGCAGGAGGTAACCGTGGGCGGCGTGAACCTCGATCAGCTTGAATCCGATTCGGACGGCACGTTGGGCGGCGGAGGCGAAGTCCTGCCGTATCGATTCCAGACCGGAATCGTCCAGTGCGGCGGGGGGGTCCCAGTTCGGGAGATACGGCAGCGCACTCGGTGCCACTGGCGTCCAGGCGCCCTCCTCGGCGGTCAATGGTCCGCCATCAAGCCAGGGCGCCCGGGTGGAGGCTTTACGTCCTGCATGGGCGAGCTGTATGCCCATCGGGGAGGCGCTGACTCTCTGGCAGAGAGATACGGCGCGGGCAAACGCTGCTTCGTTGGCGTCGGAATAAAGTCCGGTGCAATCCGGTGTGATCCGCCCTTCCCGGGATACGCCGGTAGCCTCCGCGATCAGGAGGCCGGGGCCGGCCAGGGCAAGGTGGCCGAGATGCATCAGGTGCCAGTCGCCCGGCGATCCGTCGATCGCGGAGTACTGACACATTGGAGCGACGACAATTCGGTTGGACAGTCGTACGCTACGAAGTTCAAAGGAGGAAAAGAGTTGGCTCGGCATGACGGGAGGCTGTGATCCGGTTCCTGTGGTTCGGTAATGGAGGCTGGTCTTGCGCGGGGCAGTTCCGGCGAGGTGCCAGCGTGAGAGACGGCCTGCATTGGCGGATGTCTTGCACATGGACAATCCGCGCCCGCTGGCGCAATCAATCATAACGTGCATTTCGCCGGAGCACGCCGGGAGGGCGCGCCTTCACGGTCCGTCTTCCTTCTGCTCCCGATCAGCCGGCCAGTTCTCGGGACAACCGGAGCGATGGGAACGACAGGCTGGTCCCGGACCAGCGCAGGTCATGCGATACCGCAGTCGACGGGCAGCATCGCACCGCTGATTCCCGCCGACAGGTCAGAGGCGAGGAAGAGCGCGGCTCCGGCAACGTCGCGCGCGGTCGCCAGTCGGCCAAGGGCATTGTCGCTGGCGTACAGGGCGAGGACAGCCTGCCGGTCGGGTCCGCCCTCCACCTGGCGGGCGTCGATCCGGGACAACAGTGCATCCGTCGCGACGGGACCCGGACCGATTGCGTTGACCCGAATCCCCTCGGCGCCCATGTCGAGGGCCGCGGCACGAGCCAGGCCGAGCACGGCGAATTTCGTTGCCGTATAGAGTGCCTGGCGGGGATGAGGCTTGTGCGCGTTGAGGGATGCCATGACAATGGCGGAAGCCGTCTTCGAGCGCGAGAGCGCCGGAGCGAAACACTTGAGGGCCAGCGCGACGCCCGCGACGTTGATTCGGAACACCTCGTCCCATTCGTCGAGGTCGAGTTCCTCTATCCGGCGCCAGTTTGGCACGACCCCGGCGTTGGCGACCACAATGTCGGTATGATTGTAGTCGGAAGCAATCGCCGTCATCGTCTGCTCGGCACCTGGCGCCCTGAAATCGCAGGCGGCCTGCCGCCAGTCCTCCGGCAGCCGGGCTTGCGCCAGGGCCTGCGGCAGGTCAATGATGGCAATCTGTGCGCCGGATTCGTGGAAGCGTTCGGCGATCGCTCGGCCGATCCCCCTGCTGCCGCCGGTGATGACTGCGCTGCGGCCCTGTAGGAGAGCCCCCGTGAAGGGGCCTTCTCTTGTTTCGATTCCGGGCATCGCTCGCTCCCTTTACGGATCCTGCGCCGCCGTTGATTACCGCGATTGCGCGAGTAGGGCGAATCCACCACGAAGGGAGGAACAGGAAATGGCCAATGACGTGCTTGATCCGGGATCCGTTCGGATCATCATTCTCGGGGGTGGTGGAATTGGCGTGGGCATTGCAGCGGCGATCACCGGTGAGGGCGGAAGGGTTGATCTCGTCGAACCGGACCCGGGAGCCCGGGCAGCGGTGCGCGAGTCCGTAGAGGCGCAGTATTCGGATATGCGGATTGCCGGATATTCCTGCGGTCCATCGGGCGATCTCCTGTCCGGGCTTCGCGTTATGGAGAGTCTGGATGAAGCGTCCCAGACGCCAGCCATGATTGTGGAATCCGCATCCGAAAGGCTGGAATTGAAGCGTGACCTGTTTTCGGCTCTTCTTCGCCGGGTCGAAGACGGGATACCGCTCGCGACAACCTCCTCCGCAATTACCGTGTCAGAGATCGTCGCGGATCACGCGAAACGGGCTTGGTGCCTCAACGCCCATTGCTTCAATCCTCCCGCGATCATCCGTGCGATCGAGTGCGTGCCGGCAGCCGGTACGCTTCCACAGGCCATGGACCGCGCGATCCGGATTCTCGAGGCCGTGGGGTTCCAGGCCGTGCGACTGCACCACGCAATTCCGGCCTTTGTCGGCAATCGACTGCAGGGTGCGGTGCTGCGCGAGGCCTACAGGCTGGTTAATGCGGGAGTGATTGATGTCGAGGGTCTGGACAGGCTGGTTACCGAGACGCTTGGCCTGCGTTGGGCGCTCTCCGGACCGTTTGAAACAGCGGAACTCAACACGCCGGGCGGTATCCGGGGACACGCCGCCAGGATGGGCCCCGCCTATCGGGCCATCGGCGAGTCAGTTGGTGAGCGCGAAGCCGGTTGGTCCGACGAACTGGTTGAACGTGTGGCCACGGAACGAAGGGCCCTCCTGCCGGAGGAAGACATTCCCGCCCGCGCGGCGTGGCGGCGGGAGGCGCTGGCCAGGTTAATCGCTGCGCGGCAAACCATCCTGAAGGACAAACCCGAGCCCGGGAATCCTTGACGAATTCCCCGCCGACCGCGAAGGCCGAGCGGTATTCGATCTCGAACTCGCTGCCTTCAGGGAGAATCCTGGAGGATATGGGTCGCGCCCTTTTCGCCGATCATGATTGCAGCTGCGTTGGTATTGGCGGTGACAATTTTGGGCATGATCGAGGCATCCACAACCCGGAGCCCTTCCAGGCCATGGACCCGAAGACGGGTGTCGACAACGGCATCGTCTCCGGTTCCCATTCGGCAGGTTCCGACAGGGTGCAGCAGCGACAGCCCGGCGCGGCGGCAATAGTCCATCAATTCCTCGTCGGTGGACACATCCGCACCAGGCGAAATCTCGCTCTCGATATGGTCCGAGAGTGGTTGGGTCTGGGAGATTTTCCGGCCGAACCGCAGTCCGGCGAGTGCCGCCCGGTGGTCGGCTTCCGTTGCGAAGAAGTTGAACTGGATGGCTGGGGGCCGGTCCGGTTCCGGTCCCTGGATGTGGACATGACCGCACGCGTCCGGGCGCATGTGTTCGGCCAGGATCGTGAAGCCGGAGAACGGACGCGGCTTCAACGTCTCGTCGGTGCACCAGGCCATGAATGTGATCATCATGTCGGGCGTCGGGATATCGGAAGACGACCGAATGAAGGTGTTCGAGTAGTTGCCGTTGTCGGCAAATGGTCCGGTGCGGAAGAGCAGGTAGCGAAGCAATTGCCAACCGCCCCGTAACGGGTTGTTGTAGAGGTCGTTGACGGTTTCCCTGAGCGAGGAACGGAACTCCAGGCCAACTCCGAAGTGATCCTGTAGGTTTTCGCCAACGCCGGGCAAGTCATGCACCAACTCGATCCCGTTCCGGCGCAGAAGCGCGGCTGGACCAACACCCGAAAGCTGCAGCAACTGCGGGGAATTGAACGTGCCGGCACAGAGGATGATCTCGCCCCGTGCGGTGGCTTGGCGCGGGCCATTGCGGTCGCGCCAGGCGACCCCTGTTGCGCGCTTGCCGGAGAAGAGGATCCGTTCGACCATCGCGTGAAGCACGATGTTGATGTTGCTGCGGGCCGGCGACTTCAGGTAACCGGCGGCCGAACTCCACCTCCTTCCACGCCGCGTGGTGGTCTGCACGTAGCCGGTACCGACTTGCGAAGCGCCATTGAAGTCATTGTTTCGCGGTATGCCGAGCCTTTCCGATGCCGCATGAAATGCCTCGCCGAGGCGATGACCCGAGGGAAGATCGGATACCGAGATCGGTCCGCCAACTCCATGCCAGTCATCCGCCCCCCGCTCCTGGTCCTCGCAGGATTTGAAATACGGCAACACGTCATCCCAGCCCCATCCGGTGCATCCCTGGTCCTTCCAGCCATCGAAATCCTCGGGCTGTCCGCGCATGTAGATCATTCCGTTGATCGAGGCGGTGCCACCGAGGACCTTTCCCCGGGGTTGAAACAGGCAGCGGTTGTTGAGATGCGGTTCCGGCTCGCTCGTGTAGCACCAATTCACGGAAGGATTGGCGTAGAGCTTGGAATAGCCGAGCGGAATGTGAATCCACGGGCTCCGGTCCGGACCGCCTGCCTCAAGCAGCAGAACCCGCTTCCCTGCTTCGCCGAGACGGCCGGCTACCGCGCAGCCCGCAGATCCGGCTCCAATGACGATGTAGTCGTAATTCTCGTTGGCTACCACGAATCCTGCCTCCTCGCAGGTCAGCTGATGACGGGCCCCGGTCTCCTGTTCGAGCCCCTCGGTGCTGCCCGGGACGGGGAGTTCACGGCGCCGGGGAACCAGCCACGCATCGGTCAGGAGCCCTCCTCGATCCGGATCCATCGTTCCGCGGCTGCTGCTTCCCGGATTCCGTCGATGACCTGCTGAACGAGGAGCGCGTCGCGAAAGCCGGGGTAGGCCGATATCCCGGCTGCGATCGCATCCAGAAACCGGGAGACCTCGATCACCTTCAGGTCGTTGAAACCGATCTGGTGGCCAGGTGCGGGGCAGAAGCGGCCATAGGGCGGGTGCTCCGGTCCCGCTTCGATCTTGGTGTAGCCGGAGCGCCGGCCGCTGGAAGTCCATACATGGAGTTCGTTCATCCGTTCCTGCGAGAACCGGATTGCACCTTCGGTGCCGGTGACCTCGAAGGAGAGATCCATCGTCCGGCCGGTTGCCGCCCAGTTGGCCTCGATGGCGCCGATCGCACCATTCCGGAACCGGACCATCGCATGCGCACAGTCATCGACCTGGACCGGTGCAAGGCGATCCGATCCGGGCTCTACGGGCCGTTCCGGAACGATCGTGACCAGTTCGCCGAAGACTTCCCGCACGGGGCCGACGAGGTACTGCGCCATGGCCACGATATGGCTGCCGATATCGGCAAGCGCCCCGCCGCCCTCCGGGTCGGTTCGGAACGAATGCGGAGCCTCCGGATCGCCCATGTAGTTTTCGGCGTGGCGGCCACGGAATCCCGTGACCCTGCCGATCTCGCCCCCCGCGATCATTTCGGCGGCACAAGTGATCATCGGGTTGCTCAGGAAGTTGAAACCAACCATTGTCGGTGTGTCGACCGCTTCTGCCGCTTCGGTCATGCGTCTTGCCGATGCGGTGTCCGTAGACAGCGGCTTTTCGCAGTACACGGCCTTGCCGCGGGCAATCGCATCCAGTGCGATCGGTTCGTGCAGCGCGTTCGGTGCGGCAATCGCCACGATGTCGACGTCGGATGCGGTCAGCTGGCGCCAATCTCCGGTCGATCCGGAAAAGCCGAGCGCCGCTGCATTGCGTTCTGCCGTGGGTTCGTCAATGTCCGCCAGAAGACGCAGGTCGATCTCGAACGGAGCGTCAAAGACCCGGCAGACATTGCGGAACGCATTGGCGTGGCACCGTCCCATGAAGCCGGCGCCGATCAGCCCGACACCGAGTGTTCGAGTTGCCGTCATGTGGTGCATCCCTTCTTCTGGCGTTCGGGCCCGGGAGAGGGGCATGGGGTTCGAAACAGCATTATCGTCGCGCGGACTTGATGTTGTCCATCCACACGGCAGCAATGATGACCATTCCGATCAGCACCTGCTGCCAGAAAGATGAAACGCCGAGCAGGTTCAGCGCATTGGTGATCATTGCCATGACCAGCGCCCCGACAAGGGACGTAAGCACGATGCCGCGGCCTCCGGTAAACGAAATGCCGCCGATAATGACGGCGGCAATGGCCTGCAACTCGATGCCCATCGCGACATTGGGTGGTGTCGAGGCAAGGCGGCCAACCATGACTACGGCCGCGATGGCGCTGAGGAATCCGCTGATCGTGTAGATCGCGATCTTGCGCTGATCGACATTGATGCCTTCCAGGCGACTGACCCGTTCGTCACCGCCGATGGCATAGACATGGCGGCCGAACCTGGACCGCGACAGGATGAAATGGGCGACTGCATAGGTGACGATCACGAAGTAGATCGGCACCGGCAGGCCCAGTATGGTTCCGTTTCCGATAAAGAGGAACAGCGGTTTCAGCACCTGGTAGGAGACGCCGCCGGTAATCACCAGTGCCAGCCCTCGCGCGATGCCCAGCATGCCGAGGGTGGCGATGAACGGGGGGATTCGGCCCCGGGTGATCACCAGGCCGTTGACGAACCCGGCCAGAGTTCCGACCAGAACACCACCGCAGGTTGCCAGTTCAGGGCTGACCCCGTGAATCACCAGCCAGCCGGTAGTGACAGCCGACAGCGCCAGAACGGACCCGACCGAAAGATCGATTCCACCGGAAATGATCACGATCGACTGTCCGGCGGCCAGGATTGCAACGATGGACACCTGCTTCATCAGGTTGGTGATGTTGCCGACGGTCAGGAAGAACGGTGAAAGGATCGACAGCACGATGGCGATCAGGCCGGCAACCAGGGCGATCCATGTCAGGGGGAATTCCCGGAGTCTCTGCATGTATGTCGTCAGCGGAGCCCGAGTCACGGATTTGCGCCTTCCTCGGCATGGTCCCGGCGTAGTGCACTCTCGACCGGCTGCCCGGTGATGATCATGGAGACGATGTCGTCCTTCGTGCAGGCCGCGGTCGGGCAGGTCACTACGTTGCGCCCTCCCTTCAGGATCGAGATCCGGTCGGTGAATTCATAGACATCGTGGATGTCGTGGCTGATCCAGAAAATTCCGATGCCGTTGCTCTTCAGTTCCTGGATCAGGTCAATGACGAGTTTTGTCTCCTCCATGCCGAGTGCCGCCGTGGGCTCGTCCATGATCAGGATCCTGGCGTCAAAGTAGACCGCGCGGCCGATGGCAATCGACTGCCGCTGGCCACCGGAGAGTTTCTCGACCTCCACGTCGAGGGACTCGATCCGGATGCCGAGCCTGTCGAGGATGGCGCCGGTCTCCCGGCGCATGGCCCGCTTGTCGAGAACACCGAACCGTTCTGTTTCGCGCCCCATGAACAGGTTGGCGGGTGCGTCGAGGTTGCCGCAGAGCGCAAGTTCCTGGTAGATCGTCTCAATCCCGTGGCTGCGTGCATCGTTCGGGTCGGAGATTTCGACCTCCTGCCCGCGAATGAGAATTCGGCCGGCGTCGGCCAGTTCGGCGCCTGCCAGGATCTTGACCAGCGTGGACTTGCCGGCACCATTGTGGCCGAGGATGCCCATCACTTCGCCGGCGCGGAGCTCGACATTCACATCGCTCAGCGCCTGCACCCCGCCAAAGTGCTTGCTGATCCCCTCCATCCGTACCAGTGGCGCAGTCTCGACCATTCCGGGTTCACCGTTTGCTGCCGTCGTGGCGTTGGCAGCCGGCGGTCGTGTTGCCGCCGGCTGCGGGAGCATCCATGGATGCGCTACTCCAGCGTAATGCCGCGACCCGCAAGATACTCGTCGGTCACATCATCCTTCAGCATGATGGTAGAGGGAACCACGATCCAGGCTTCGAGCTCCATGTCCTTCACGGCCCGGTTGTAGGCTGCGACGACGGCTTCGTAGCCAACCAGGTCCGTGTTGCCGTCGATCGTGGCATCAAGTTCCCCGGACCGCAGGGCGGCCAGTGCCGATGGAATGGCATCGTCGCCCACGATCAGGATCTGGTCGAGCTTGCCGGCACTCTTGACCGCCTGTACCGCGCCCAGTGCCATCAGGTCATTCGAGCCGATGATGGCATCCACGTCCGGATTCGCCTGAAGAATGTCCTCGGACGCTTTCAGGCCCTTTTCCTGATCCCAATCCGCCGCGATCGAGGCGACGACCTCGATGCCTTCCGCTGCGCCGAAGACTTCCATCATTCCCTCAAGGCGAAGCTCGGCGGTGGAACTACCCCGGAATCCTTCCAGAATTGCCACTTTCCCCTCACCGCCCAGCTGTTCGACGACATACTCGGCCATGCCCATGAAGGACTGCTTCTCGTCGAGGCCGACAAAGGTCTCGATCTTCGCCAGCCCTTCCTCTGCCCTCGTATCTGCAGTGATGACCGGAATCCCCGCATTGTTGGCTTCCAGGATCTTCGGGATCAGCGCGGTGGCATTCATGGGTACAAGCACGATGGCATCGGGATTCTTGATGATCTCATTCTCGACAATCCCGATCTGTCCATCGATGTCGCCGTTAAACTGTGCAGACAACCATGTTAGGTTGATGCCCAGCTCCTCTGCGGCCCGTTTCGCGCCATCACCCATTCGCGCGTAGTATGGGTTTGTACTATCCTTGACGATGAATGAAATGTTCACGTCCTCGGCCGAAACGGCCGATGGGCCCACCGCCAGTCCGGCGGCCGCCAGCACAAAAAGTGCCTTTCGGGCAATACGGTCGGTAAATTGCAGCATCATGAATCTCCTCAGAATCAACAGACTTCCAGCATGGAAACGCCCTTCCCGATGCATCTGGTAGAGTTCCGGGGGCATTCTGAGCGTTACCGCGTATGACCTTCGCAATGCCGGTCCCCGGGTTCAATCGGAGTTGTATCCATTCTGGATATTTCATGTGGCGCCGAGGCCGGAACTGAAATGTCATGTGCATCATCTCCTGGCCTGTCCCGCACTCAAAGCCGTTTCGCGATGCGTGGACGGCAGAAAATCATGCCTGATCCCGGTGCCCGCAATCGTCTCCATTCTGGACACCGTTCCGAAGTCGGATGATATCAGCTGGTCTGACAGCCGGTCATCTCCTTGGCGGGAAGTTGCGGGATCAGCGAACATTGCCATGAATGGGAGAGGTCAACTGCTTGGTGCTGGGCCGCTGGTTCGGGCCGGGTAGCGCGAAGGGGCGCGTACATGGAAATCGGCGTCATTGTAAACCCGATCGCCGGCATGGGCGGATCGGTCGGGCTGAAGGGGACGGATGGTCAGGCAGTTCTTGCCGAGGCATTGACGCACGGGGCACAGCCGGTCGCCGGCGCCAGGGCGAGGCGGGCGCTTGCCGCGCTGGCTTCCTCCTGTCCGGGTACGCGGGTCGCTGTCGGGGCCGGAGAATTCGGACGGCTCCATGTGCGGGGACTGGAACTCGACCCGGTCGAACTCGGACCCGGGACAGCGAAGGGCGCCGAGGCCACACGCGCGATCGCCATGGCGATGGTGGAACGTGGTATCGAAATGATTGCGTTTGCTGGTGGTGACGGCACGGCGCGCGACGTTCTGTCTGTGGTCGGGTGTGCCGTTCCCATTCTCGGCATTCCCTGTGGTGTGAAAATGCACTCCGGTGTATTCGCGGTTTCGCCGGAGGCTGCGGGAAGAGTGCTGGCCGACGTCATGGCGGGTTCCAGGAAGCAGATCACCTACCCGAAAGTCGAGATCATGGACATCGACGAGGCGGGATTGCGCGCAGGACGGCTCAACGCCCGGCTGTACGGTTATGCGCGTGCGCCGCGAATCCGGCACCTGCTTCAGTATCCGAAGGGTGCCTCCCGTACCGGCGATGACGCCATGCTCGCCGCTCTGGGAAAGGAAATCGCCGATGAAATGGTACCGGGGGCGACATATCTCATCGGCCCCGGTACTACCGCGAAGCAGCCCGAAGCGGCGCTCGGGATCGAAGGGGAATTGCTCGGCGTTGACGTTCTGCGCGACCGCCACCTGGTTGCCCGCGACGTATCCGCCCGGCAGGCGCTGGAGTTGGCAAACGGGACACCGCTCAGGATCGTCGTTGGCGTGATTGGCGGGCAGGGTTTCGTGTTCGGACGGGGGAACCAGCAGATCAGCGCCGAGGCGATCCGGCGGTGCTGGCCCGATGGGGTTACCATCCTTGCAGGCGCAGGGAAGCTGTCTACGCTGCCGCAGCCGCATCTCCTGGCCGACACCGGGGACCCGATCCTGGATGCGGCAATGTCAGGCCATGTCCGGGTACGCACCGGGCCGCGGCGATCCGTGATGATGCGTATCGGACATCCGGGCAAAGCCACGCGGTGATCGGCCGGCGCATGTCTCCGCGCCCTTCCGCAATTGGTTCGGTGCACCCTGTCGTTCTGCAAGTCGTGACAATGGAGCATTCGATGGCCTTGCACCGTCGCATGCGCCCCAAAGGGACCGAGGCATCCTGTATCCGGCTGAGACGCTTGTGAATCCACCTTCGATCATTATCTGGGTACCGTCGACAAGGTTCGAGGCTGGTAGGGCGAGTTAGGGAGCGAGATCGGCGACTTCGACCGGTTCGCCGAAGCGGCCCTGCGGAGTGCTGGCCAACATCGGCCCGGAATTCTCCGCTGGCTCCCAGACCTGCCTGCCCATATCGGTCATGATCACCGTCGGGCAGATTGCGTTGACCTGAATGTTGTACCGGGCCAATTCCACCATCAGCGATTTCGAGAGGGCGTTCAGTCCGCTCTTTGACGCTGCGTAGGCCGCATGGTCCGGCGCCGCGATCACGCCGGTCTGGGAGGATACGTTGATGATCTCGCCGGGGCGCTGCCGGATTATCGACGGTGCAAGCTCCTTCGCCAGGATGAACGGAGCCCGCAGGTTCACCGCCATGGTCCGGTCCCAGTCCGCAAGGGCGTATTCCAGCACCGGGCCGACGAGAGCGATACCGGCGTTGTTGACGAGGATATCGATCGTGCCGTGCCGGGAGAGAGCCTTGCCGGCGAGGCGTTCCACCTCCCAGGGCTGGGCCAACTCTGCTTCGATGGTGTCGCAGCGCCCACCCGATTCCTCGATTCTCGTCTTCAGGTTGCCAAGACTCGCCATTGCGCCTGCTGGCGACGATGGATGCGCCGGCGCTTGCGAACACCACGCAGATTTGCTCTCCGATTCCGGCCGATGCGCCCGTAATCAGGGCTGTCTTGCCGGCAAGGGAGAAGCGGTCTACCCAGCTATCCGTGGAAATGCCTGCCATGCTCGAGTATGCCATTTGTCCCCGCGCATTGTGCGGTGATCCGGGGACCGAACTCGGGCCCGGTGTTGCTGCCGATACGAGTCGCTGTGCTTCAGCCGGTTGGCCGCAGTGCCTTGCCACCATCGGCAAATTGATGGAGCCGATGCGGCGGAATGGTGATTCCGAGCGTATCGCCGGGCTTGGCCGTGTTGTCGCCGTCGGTCTTGACAACGAGACGCTGGCCGGAGTTCGACTTGAGGTAGAGGTAGCTCTCGCCGCCAAGTTGCTCCTTGACCTCGACCGCCATGTCGGACCCACCTTTTTCGGCGGTCCGGATCTCGATATGCTCCGGACGAATTCCGACTTTCCGCGCGTCGGGATGGATGGTGCAGCTTTCCAGGCACGACTCGCCGGGTTCAAGGAAGTTCATCGAGGGAGACCCGATGAAGCCTGCGACGAATTCTGAGGCCGGGCGGTGGTAGAGTTCCATCGGCTCGCCGGTCTGCTCCACACGGCCCTCGTTGAGCACCACGATGCGGTCGGCCATGGTCATCGCCTCCACCTGGTCGTGGGTCACATAGATCATCGTCGCATTCAACTGCTTGTGGAGCGATTCCAGTTCGACCCTCATCTGTACGCGCAGCTTGGCATCGAGATTGGAAAGCGGTTCGTCGAACAGGAAAGCCTGCGGATGCTTCACGATCGCGCGGCCGATTGCGACTCGCTGCCGCTGGCCACCGGAGAGTTGCGCGGGTTTGCGTTCCAGGAGTTCTTCCAATTGCAGGATGCGCGCTGCTTCTGCGACCCGGTGCTTGCGATCATCGGGACGGATTCCGCCCACGCGCATTCCGAACTCCATGTTGCCGCGGACGCTCATATGGGGATACAGCGCGTAGGACTGGAATACCATCGCCACATCGCGCTCTGCGGGCTCGATACGGGTCACGTCGCGGCCGCCAATGAGAATTCTGCCGGAATCCACGCCTTCGAGACCGGCGATGGAGCGCAAGAGCGTTGATTTCCCGCAGCCGGATGGACCGACGAAGACGGTGAGCGAGCCGTCGGGGACCTCGATCGATACGCCGTGAAGCGCTAGAACGTCTCCGAACGTCTTGTCGATGTTCTCCAGGATGACCGCTGCCACGTGTACTTCCTCGCGTTGCCTCCGTGCCTTCTAGCCAAGAGGAGTATAGCGTCCGGTTGACGCCGTCTTTTGTTTACATTTATATTTCGCATCAGACAAAAGTTTGTCAACCAATTCCAAAACAAGGGAGATCCGGAATGAACCTGAAATCAGCCTTTCTACGGCTCGCATTGGCGTCCGCTCTGGGAGCCGGCGCCTCGACGGCCGCAAACGCCTGGAGCCTCGAAGAGGCGGCGAAACCCTACGCTGGAACTACCGTAGACGTTGTGTTCCTGCTCCGGCCTGGCTACGAGGCCATCGAGGCGATGCTGCCCACGTTCGAAGCCGCGACCGGGATCGAGGTCAATATCATCAAGCACCCGTACGAGAACGCGCTGGGCGAGCAGGTACGCGATTTCGTAGCCAATGGCGACCTCGATATCGCTTTGATCGATCTCGTCTGGATCGGCAACTTCGCCGAGAATGAGTGGATCGAACCGATGAGCAAGTTCACGTCCAACCCGGACCTGGTCGATCCCGATCTGGACATCGATGATTTCTTCCCGCTCGTCCTGAACGCCTTCGGTGGATGGGACGGGGTCATCTACGGTTACCCGTTCGACAATTACTCGGGCCTGCTCTTCTACAACCGCTGCATGCTCGAAGAGGCCGGTTTCGATGGTCCGCCGGCGACCTGGGAAGAACTGAAGGACGTCTATGGCCCGGCGCTGACAAAGGACGGCAAGCACGCCTTCGCCCTGCAATCGAAGCGAAACGAGACCCAGTCGGCAGACAGTTTCGCACGTGTGCTCTGGCCCTTCGGCGGTTCCTTCCTGGATGAAAACTTCCGCTCCAACCTGCTCTCACCGGAAAGCCAGGCTGGCCTTATGTTTCGTCAGGACCTGATGCAGTATATGCCGGACGGTATTGTCGCCTACGACCATGCAGAAACCGTCAACGCGTTTGCGCAGGGTGATGTTTCCATGATCACGGAGTGGTCGGCCTTCTATTCGACTGTCGTGAGTCCGGAGACCTCGAAGGTTGCGGACTGCGTCGCCATCGCGCCGGAGCCGAAGGGTCCGGCCGGCAGGAAGCCGGCGCTGGGCGGCTTCTCTCTTGCTGTTGCGTCCCAGGCAGACGAAGACGAGCAGGCAGCTGCCTACCTCTTCATCCAGTGGGCGACCTCGAAGGCCAATGCCAAGGAGTACCTTGAGCGCGGTGGCGTTCCGGCTCGCCAGTCGGTCTACAACCTTCCGGGTGTGGCCGAGGAATTCGGGTTTGTTCCTGCGCTGGTAGAAAGCTGGCAGGAAGGCGTACCGGAGTTCCGTCCACGCTTTGCCGAGTGGCCTGAGATCACCGAGATCGTGCAGGAATGGGGTAGCAAGATCATGCTCGGTGAGGTGTCCACCGAGGAAGGTGCGCGGATCCTCGGAGAGCGGATGGAAGAGGTTCTGGATCAGGCGGGCTATTATAGCGGCGAGAAGCCGCTGGCCCAGTAGGCCAGGGCCGGGGAGGGGGGCGCTTCGCGCGCCTCCCTTCCTCAGTGAAAAAGGACCGGTGCCGTAGAGCGCCGTACCACCGGCAAGGGGTCCAACGTGCTGGAGCGGACAAGCCGAACCAACCTGCTGGCGTTTCTGGGGCCCGCTGTGCTGGGTTTACTCCTGATCGGGGTTGTGCCGCTCGCCTACGCTGTCTGGACCAGCCTGCATTTCTTCAATCTTGCCAAGCTGAAGAAGGTCAAATTTCTCGGACTGGAGAATTACGGAACCGTCCTCACCGATCCGGTATTCTGGGAGGCAATGGGACGGACGGCGATGATGCTGGTTCTGGCGCTGCCGTTGCAGTTCGCCTTTGGTCTCGTCATCGCGCTGCTCCTCCACCAGCCGGGACTGTCGCTGCTCAAGTCCCTTACCCGCCTCGGCCTTGTCTTGCCGATGGCGACAACATACGCGGTCGTGGGCTTGCTCGGGCAGGTCATGTTCAACCAGAAATTCGGGGTGATCAATCAGTTCGGCGGATTCTTCGGTATCGACCCGGTAAACTGGATCGGAGATCCC
The DNA here is from genome assembly GCA_964590405.1 of uncultured Rhodobacterales bacterium. Classification (GTDB taxonomy): domain Bacteria; phylum Pseudomonadota; class Alphaproteobacteria; order Rhodobacterales; family CAZPXZ01; genus CAZPXZ01. The sequence goes on from CAZPXZ010000001.1 coordinate 68,285, forward strand.
ACCAACGCGTTCGCCATGATCGTGTTCTGGGATGTCTGGCAATGGACTCCCTTTGTCGCTCTGGTCCTCCTTGCGGGTCTGGCCATGGTTCCGGCCGAGATCGAGGAGGCTGCCCGGTTGGAGACGAAGCGCCTCTGGACGATTTTGTGGCACATCCAGCTTCCATTCCTGATGCCGGGTGTCGTAGCAATCCTGATTCTCCGGACTGCGGATACGCTGAAGCTCTTCGACATGGTCTTCACGCTTACCAGGGGCGGACCCGGTTCCTCGACGGAACTGATCTCCCTGATGATTCAGCGGGTCGGCTTTCGGGCTTTCGATCAGGGCCTTGCCTCTGCGCAGGCCATCATCCTGCTGATCATAACGATCGTTCTGTCGCAGATCTACATTCGGGTCTTCTATCGGGAAGTATGAATCATGACTGACGCTCCCGGTTCATCACGCGGACTCTGGAAGCAGGCCATTCTGCTTCTCGTGATACTGGCGTTTTGCGTTTTCCCGTTCTACTGGATGGTAACCACATCGCTCAAGACCCATGTGGTCGCGCTGGAAGCGCCGCCAGCGTGGGTCTTCGAGCCGACAATCGAGAACTACCGGGTTGCGCTCTTTGAGGACGGTGTGGCGGCTACGCTACTCAACTCCCTGATCATCGCTGTGTGCACTACGATCCTTGCGATTTGTCTGGGACTCCCCGCCGCGTTCGCGCTGGCCAAGTTTGAGTTTCGCGGCAAGCGGGACCTGTGGTTCTGGTTCATTACCAACCGCATGGTGTCCCCCATCGTTCTCGCGCTTCCCTTTTTCCTGATCGCCCGGAATCTCGGAATGCTTGACCGGCATCTCACGCTCATCCTCATCTACCTTACCTTCAACCTGCCGATCGTCATCTGGATCTGCACCGACCAGTTCCGTTCCGTCCCCATGGAGTTGAACGAAGCCGCCCGACTTGAAGGGGCATCCCAGTTCACCATCTTCACCGTGATCTGCCTTCCGCTCGCTGCGCCGGGGATTGCGGTTTCGGCAATCTTTTCGTTTATCTTCTCCTGGAACGAGTTGATGTTCGGTCTCATCCTGACTCGCAACACAGCGAAGACTGCCCCGGCCATGGCGGTCAGCTTCATGGAGGGTTACAATCTTCCATACGGGAAGATCATGGCGACCTCGACCCTGATCGTGATTCCCGTTCTCATTTTTGCGATGCTGGCATCCCGCCATCTCGTGCGGGGCCTGACCATGGGAGCCGTGAAGTGAGACCGCGGCGGGAATGGCACGCGGCAGGCCAGACCGGACGCGATCAGGCGACCGGGGAGGTACTGCCGGGTCTCTGGTAGCGATGCCCAGGTGGCAGCAGGGCCCTTGGATTGACAGGGAGGAGCAACTGCTTGCGCGGTTGGCCTGGGCTTGCGAGATCGAGGGGCTGACGCAGGCGGCGGCGGCGGAACGGTTCGGCGTGACGCGTCTTCGTGTAAACAAGGCACTGGCGGAGGCGCGCGACCGGGGCATCGTCCGTGTGGCGGTGGAGTCGTCCTTCGGGCCGTGTGCTGAAATGGAGTGGGCGCTGTGCAAGCGCTTCGGGCTGGAAGCGGCTACCATCGTCCCCGTTGCACGGCCGGGTTCCGACGTATCGTGGCTGGTTGGAAACGCCTTGGGTGGCCACCTGTCACAGATTCTCGCGCGTCAGGATGTCAAGCGCTTCGGAATATCCTGGGGCAACACGTTGAACATGGCGACCCGGTTCATGCATTCGGTGAGCCGCCCCGACCTTGAGGTCGTTTCGGTCATGGGTGGTATAGCCAAGGGGTCCGATCTCAACAGCTTCGAGATCACAACGCGCCTGGCCAGGCAATGCGATTAGCGGCACAGCTACTTTACGGCTCCCCTGTTTGCCGGGTCGCCGCGGAGTCGTCGCGTGCTGGTGGCTCAGGATGTCTTCCGCTCGATGATCGCAAAGATCAAGTCGGCGGATGCCCTCGCACTGGGAGCCGGCGACATGGCGAATTCTCTCCTGGTGCGGGATGGCCTGCCTCCCGAATACCCTGTGGAGGAACTGATTGCGCGGGGCGCGATCGGCGATTTGCTCGGCTACATACTCGATATTGACGGAAACTTGGTCGACCATCCCATCAATCAGAGAGTTGTCGGGATCGATCTTGCGGATCTGGACGGCATTCCGAACGTGATACTTGCGGCTGGCGGGGCTCCGAAACGCAACATCATTCGAGCTGTCCTGAATCGAGGTGCCATCAACACGCTGGTTACGGATGAGCCGACCGCCAAATCGTTGGTCGAGGAGTGAAGGGGCCCGGGCTCAGTCGGGATTGACAGGTAGGGTCGAAACGGCGTTTCAGTCGACCAGGGGCTGGAAATCCTCGCCGGACATCGGTTCGTGATGGACCCATCTGCCCTTCATTTCCACCAGCACACGCTGGGACAGAGGTGCAGGGACAGGATTGAACCGCACGACTCTCGCAGAGTATTTCGGTGCCTCAGCCAACGCAGTTGCGAGATCATTCACGAGATAGCGGGGAGCCCAGCCGATCATGTGATAATCCGTTGTCTGTACCTGAACCGCGAGTTCACCGATGGGATTTGTCAACTCCAACGCAACGAAGAGCTCCTCGCCATCCTCCAATTCTTCCACCCTACATCGGGCAGCCTCGCTGACGTGCCGGGGACCATGCAGGAAAAAGCGGCAGCGAAAGTTGCCGTTGCGGCTCTTCGTGAGTTTCGGAAAGACCTCAAATGCGTCGGTGATCCGCTTTCCTCCATTTGCCGACAGGATGGTTACGGGATCCGAATCTTCCGGCAGGTCCAGCGAATACAGATACTCGGCGCGGTCCGGCCTGCTCCGCGCGATCGTCCGATTCCGGAACAGAGGAAAGAGTTCGCTGGACCGGTAGTCCCGGTTCATATCTGGAAATTCCACTAGCGGGAGAAACCCGACTTCGCTCTTGGCCTTTCTGGCACCGCCGATGTAGCGGAAACGATAAGAGGTACGCCTGACGTTCGCATCAAGCCTGCCAATCGGAAACCAAAGCCGTCGCTGCTCTGTCTTCCGGTATTGCCAGGCGAGGTAAAGGGTCTTGGCACTCATCCAACGATTCTCCTCAACGCCTCAAGATTGTACCGGATCAGCGAGGCAGAGAAACGCCGAGCCGTCTGGCCCATCAGCATATCAGGTACCCGGTCAACGCATTCCAACAGGGCGGAATCGATCGGTTGCGCAAGCTTCAGCAAGCCGGGCCGGAAGCAATTCGGAAAGGCTTTGGCAGCCTTCCGGACGAGTCCCAAGGGGCTTGGGCAGCGTCTTTCATCTTCTGACCAGTAGATCGCGCCCCGTGCCCTTTCCGAATAGGTTCCAATCTTCTGTTCCCGGAGAAACCGGTTCCGATGCCGATCCGGCAGTTCTCGCCCTAACGAAGATGCATGGTCGAACGAGGGGCTGATGCGTCCAAGTGTCCTGCCTTCAATCTGTTGGCGCAGAACGCCCCAATTCTCGTGATGACGGTCGGTATTGCCGATCAAGGCGTCGAGCACAACGAACTCCGAAAGACATCGCTTCGCCCTCCTCCGCCCTTCCTCATGCATGAACACGTGATCCAGGGTCATCCAAATGTTGGATAGAGTGTGGCTTGATTGATGAAAGGTTCTTGCAGGATCGTAGTCCAGAAAAACACGGGACAGGAGTTGGTTGCCGTGAATGAGTTGCTCTGGGCTCTTGACGAATGACTTCGTTGTTGAACCAAGTATGCCTTCGAACTCGGCGAGTTCGACCCGCGCGTGCTCGATTCCGAGTACGGAGGCAATTTCGGCTGCAATCTTTTCTGCCCAATGCTCTCCCGTTCTTTCATTTGGAAACTTGAACAACCATGGAGATTTCGAGTTTCCTGGGGCAAGATGCCAGAACTTGCGCTTGCTACCCATGTGTTCCCAAGAGATGGCCATACCAGGGTCAATCTTGAGAATCGGGTAACGATCGGGCATCTGCTATCCACTTCCGTAAGTTGCATGAGAGTTGTCCCGCGTACTCATCTCTTTCTTTGGGGCTTTCCCTCGCACAACCGACTTGTGCCCATACTCCGGTGAATGGCTGTACCATTCCTTCGCTCTTGCACAGTCGTTAGGCAACTGTAGCGAGAAAGGCAGGATCGTGTCCTGGGCGTTCGGAGTCGGTCAAGCGATGTCCTCCGTGCAATTGATGCCGACCGCGCAAGGCGTTACCCGAGAAGGGCGCTCCTAGCGTTGCGCCCGTTGCGGCAGGCTGTCCCCGATCTCGTAGTAGGACGGCTTGTCCGACACGAATATATGCTCCCCGACTTGCAGCCCGTCATGACGGTCGAGGCTGCCGGCTGCGATCTCGATGATCTTCGTATTGTCATCGGCCTGCCAGAACAGACGGCTCCCGCATTCGCCGCAGAATGCGCGGCGTGCAATGTCTGAACACCGATGCCATTGCAGACTCGTGTCCGCCAGCAACTCGAACCCTGCGCGGGGCGCGGGCAGAAAGGCGGCTACGTGTCCGTGAGTTCGTACGCATTGGGAGCAATGACAGAAGGAGACCGGTCCAAGCGGGCCTGCAACCCGATAGCGCACGGCTCCGCACCAGCAGCCGCCCTGTCGGTCCTTCTTCGAATTCATGGCCGGAGCCCTCGGATCTGGCGAGCCCTGGGAGAATGCAGTCGACACTTTGGACGCATGCTGTCAACTCGCCCTAGCAAGGTCCCGCAAGACGTAGTGCAGTACGCCACCATTTCTCATGTACTCCAGCTCGGTGTCAGTATCGATGCGGCTCAGGAGAGGCACCTCTACGGTTGATCCGTCGACATAGGTGAACGTCGCGAGTACCTCCTGACGTGGCCGGACATTGCCCGCGAGACCCCGGATGCTGACCCGTTCGTCTCCGGTCAGGCCGAGGCTCTTGCGACTGGTGCCGTCCGGAAACTGAAGCGGTGCGACACCCATGCCGACGAGATTGGACCGGTGGATGCGCTCGAAGCTCTCCGCGATCACGGCACGCACCCCGAGCAGGCGGGTTCCTTTCGCGGCCCAGTCACGGGAGGATCCGGTTCCGTATTCTCGCCCTGCGACGACCACGAGCGGAACGTCTTCGGTGCGATACCGCATCGCAGCCTCGTAGATGGGCAACGGGCCATCGCCTCCCGTTACACGGGTGAAGCCGCCCTCCACGCCATCCAGCATCTCGTTTCGGATGCGGATATTGGCAAAGGTTCCGCGCATCATGACCTGGTGGTTGCCTCGCCTTGCGCCGTAGGAATTGAATTCCCTCGGCCCGACCTGGTGTTCCTGCAAGTATTCCCCGGCGGGGCTGTCCGCCTTGATGGCACCCGCTGGAGAGATGTGATCAGTGGTGATGGAATCGCCGAGCAGTACGAGAATCCGGGCGTCCGACACGTCATCGGTCTCGCCGGGTTCGGGGGTGATTCCCTCGAAATAGGGAGGATTGCGGACATAGGTTGAGACCGCGGGCCAGTTGTAGGTCAGACCTGTTCCGGCCTCGATGTCCTGCCAGGCTGCGTCGCCCGCAAAGACGTCCGAGTATTTCTCCAGGAACGCTTCACGCGTGACCGTCTTGGTGACAATTTCCGCGACTTCCTGCTGACTGGGCCACAGGTCCTTCAGATACACGTCCTGGCCCGTGGAATCGGTGCCGAGCGGCTCCCTGGTGATGTCCTTCCGCATTGTACCGGCAATGGCGTAGGCCACGACGAGCGGCGGTGAGGCGAGATAGTTGGCCTTTACCAGTGGATTGACCCTTCCCTCGAAGTTTCGATTGCCGGAGAGTACGGAGCACACCGTGAGGTCGCCATCCACGACTGCGTCCGAAATCGGGCCTGGCAGTGGCCCGGAATTCCCGATGCAGGTTGTGCAGCCATAGCCGACAAGATTGAACCCCAACGCGTCGAGATCGTCCTGCAAACCCGACTTTGCAAGGTAGTCGGAGACCACCTTCGAGCCTGGGGCGAGAGATGTCTTCACCCAGGCCCTTCGGGTCAGGCCTCGCTCCCGCGCGCGTCGTGCGACAAGGCCCGCGGCGACCAGGACATATGGATTGGAGGTGTTGGTGCAGGACGTGATCGCGGCGATCACGATATCCCCGTCATGCAGAGACTCCGGAGATTCCGCGATCGGGGCTGACAGGGGTTTGTCGTGGCCAAACTCGCTTTTCAGCGTGTCGTCAAAGGCTGACGACGCCGTGGCAAGGGACACGCGATCCTGTGGCCGCTTCGGTCCTGCGATGGAAGGCTCCACGACCGAGAGGTCAAGGCCGAGCGTGTCTGAATAGACGGTCGTCCCGGTAGCGCTACGCCACATGCCATTGGCCTTGGCATATGCCTCGACCAGTGCAATGGTCTCCTCCGGACGTCCCGTGACGCGCAGATAGCGCAGCGTTTCCCCGTCGATGGGGAAGAATCCGCAGGTGGCTCCGTATTCCGGCGCCATGTTGGCGATTGTGGCGCGGTCGGCCAGGGGAAGCTCATCGAGACCGGGACCATAGAATTCCACGAATTTTCCCACAACGCCTTTCTGCCGCAGCATCTGGGTCACGGTGAGAACGAGATCGGTCGCGGTCACGCCTTCACGAAGGGTTCCTTCGAGCCGGAATCCGACGACTTCCGGGATGAGCATCGAAACGGGCTGTCCCAGCATTGCCGCCTCCGCCTCGATGCCGCCAACACCCCAGCCAAGAACAGCGAGGCCATTCACCATGGTTGTGTGGCTGTCGGTGCCGACAAGCGTGTCCGGATAGGCGACCGGCTGGCCGTTCGGGTCCGTGTCGCTCCAGACGGTGCGGGCAAGGTATTCGAGATTCACCTGGTGGCAGATGCCGGTTCCGGGCGGCACGACGCGGAAGTTGCGGAACGCGCCCTGTCCCCATTTCAGGAATCGATAGCGTTCGCCATTGCGTTCGTATTCCCGTTCCACGTTGCGCTGGAAGGCGCGGGGCGTACCGAACTCGTCGACCATAACGGAGTGGTCGATTACCAGGTCGACAGGAACGAGAGGATTGATACGTACCGGGTCCCCACCGAGCGTTTGCATGGCGTCGCGCATGGCGGCGAGGTCTACGACGGCAGGAACACCGGTAAAGTCCTGCATCAGTACGCGGGCCGGACGATAGGCGATCTCCGCGTCCGCCCGTCCGCCGTTCTCGACCCATTGGGAGAATCCCCGCAGGTCATTGCCAGTGACCGATGTCCCGTCCATGTTTCGGAGGAGATTCTCGAGGACGACCTTGAGAGACACTGGAAGTCTGTTGAAGTTGCCAAAACCGGCTTCTTCGGCGGCATCGAGCGAGAAATAGGCGTATTCCTGCCCATCAGCCGTCAGCTTGCGCCGGAAAGCACCGCTCTCGCGGCCGGGTTGAATGGTCACGGACTCTTCTCCTATTGCAGACGCAAAACGGGTCGTCGGCTTCTTCCGCCGGTTCGCCTCTTCCATCGGAAATCAATATAGGGCAGAACCCCGGGACGTGCCCGCAGAATTTCTCCATGAGTTGTTCGCGCGACCTGGAACGCCATGTCGTGCAGGTAGAGGTTGCTGCTTGAGCGAGACGCCAATGTGTGCTCGCGGTGTCGGCAGCCGGCAGGCTGGAGTAGCAGGTTCAAGCAAGGCACTCTCCCTGTCAGAGACGAGGGCAACTCTCAACCTTTCCACCGTGCTCGGCAAGCCTGAGCCTGCCATATGTGGTACCGGCATGTTTACGCTGCCGGCCATGTATGTATTGAACTCCATTCTCTGAGCGGATGTACGCGGGGCGCAGTCAGAAGCCGCTCGGTTCGTCCCTTGCGTGTGATGGAACCAGCACCGGGTGGGTGAGAAAGGAAGGAGGTTCCGGACACAAGGAGTTCATAGACGAGCAGGAATTCAAACGAAGGTCTTCTACGGGACTGGGTTGAGAAATGGTGTGCCTTTCGACGCTTCCGGAGCGGCACCAAATGCTCTCCTGTTGCGGGAGAATGTGCCGAATGTGGAGCCCTCGACGGAGTTGCCGGTCCCATTGTCTGTTCTGAGTCTTGTCCACGATGTCCGTTCCTCAAGCTTCTCGATCGAACTTGAAGGAACGAATCCCGGTCAATTCGAAAGCCCGCATGGTTTCTGCCCCGACGGCTGGTGCTGCGACATGAGGAACCCGGCTGCCGGACTGGTCTCGGTACTGTTCGCGGATATCGGGTCGCCGAAGTCGTTTGCGGACCTGTCAGCCTGGGTGATTGCCGGGTTTGATCTACTGGTCGCCGAGATCCCTTAGGGTGGGTACACCTCTTCCGGTCACCTCTCGTTTCGCAGGGCGTCTGTCTGATCCTGTTCGGCAAATCACGCGAGTTGCCTCCTGATTGCCCTGCTGAATCGTTATCGCGGCGTGATTTCAGGGCTTCAGGCAATGCCCATGGCCATGATGGTGCTGACTGTCCATCACGAATGTTGCTGCAATCTTGATCCATGCGGTTACCGCATGGGTGATTTGTCTCGTGATCATTTGCTTCTGACTCGGTGGCTACATTCCTCTTGGCAGCGCCCTGCCGCTTGCGAGCACCGTGCGAAGGCAATCAAGGGTGGGTCGATTCCGGCCCGCAACCTCCAGAACATTGATGGCGTGTCGGATTTCGATTCCGCTGCTGTCTACGTACTCTGAATGTTCCTTCGAGCCCCCCGGACGGCCAATGTGCAAGTAGTGCTTTGTGCGGCAGGAGAACATCTTCGGAACTCCGTGCAGCGCAGCCTACCTACGGCGGCCTCTTCCGGCCTGCTGTTCGAGCATGATGAGGACCAGGCACCGAAATGTTGCGAGGACATCATCGCAACACGAACCGTCGACTCCAGCCGGGAGGCTGGATTGCGATCCTGGCTCCTGCGGCGTTCCGCTAGAGGCATGGAGCGCTTCTTCGATCGGCAAACCGCCTTCGAGAGCTTCCTGCAGGAGTTAGAGCCATGGCTGGCTATCCGGATGCACTCAGCCGACGAAGACATGGCAGCTTCCCGAGAAGGGCCTGTGTGCCTGCGGTTTCTCCAATCCGGATATGTTTCCGTATATGATGAAGTTGGGGCGAATCTGCCCGCCGGTTCCCGGCGATTCACCAAGCTTCACGAGGCCGAGCGTGTCCCCCACGTCTATCGATCTCTCATCCATCCACGGCAGCGAAACTCTGCAGTATTCCGGGAACTGATCGAGCACCGAATGTTTGACTCCAGCCCTGTCGACGGTAGAGGAGTCTTCTGGAGGGCTGGCTCCAAGGTGGTCTGCGCACTAGTCTTGTGGCGGCCGTGGAATGCGTGAATCTGGCTGGCAATCGTTCCGGAAGCAATGCGAACCAGACTGATGTCATGCCCCAAATTGTTGAAGGTGCGTGAATTGTCATCATGAGCACAAACGAGAAATGGGAGGTCCCCCAACCGACGGCCCTGCTTGATGTGCGACTGGATGAAAGCACTGTTACGACGCTTCGTCGGCACGGAAACCCGGAGGGCCCAAGGCTTGTGTTGTGTCATGGCAATGGATTGGCGATCGATCTGTACTATCCATTCTGGTCATTGCTGGAGGCTGAGTTCGATCTCGTGGTCTACGACCTCAGGAATCATGGCTGGAATCCCGTGGGTCCGCGCCGGGACCACAATTTGCCAGTCCTGATCCGGGACCACCTCCTCATTCTTGATGCAATCGATCGCGACTTTGGCTTGAAGTCGAGGGTTGGCGTGTACCATTCGGTTTCTGCGCTGGTCGCGCTACTGGCATTTGCTCTTCCGATCTTGGGTCATCCAGCCACGTCGGGTGGTGGATTCGCGGGACTGGTCCTGTTCGATCCACCGATTCGAAAGCCCGGTACAAGTTCCGATGAATTCGACACGGCAACAGAACAATTGGCGCGCAGGACTCGGAAGCGTGGGTACAGTTTTCCGTCGCCGACCGATTTTGCCGAATTCCTCGGCTACCTGCCTACGTTCGCTCGCGTCGTCCCTGGTGTGCGAGACCTGATGGCGCGCACGACCCTCCGACCATCCGTGTCCGGAGAGGAGTACACCCTGCGATGCCCGCGAGAGTACGAGGCACAGATCATGGATTATGTGCGCAGCTTTTCCCACCATCTGAATCTCGACGAGGTTACCTGTCCGGCGAGGGTTGTCGGAGCCGATCCGACGCTGCCATACGCGTACTTGCCGACCTTTGATATGAGCAGCATCATGACGGTGGATTACGATTTTGTTCCCGAGGCGACCCATCTGCTCCAGTTGGAGAGGCCAGCGGAGTGCGCGAAGGTTGTGAGAGAGTTTCTGGCAGAACTGAGTGTGAACTAGCTTCCTCGAGACATTCCTTGAACATTCGCCGCGGTTCCTCGGGAGCATGACGAATCGATGTGAATGCACGACGGTCGGCAGTGTCGAGCATGCGCTGGATTCGCGTTCAACTCATGGAGTTGAGGCGGACGTCGGGATTTCTCCACTACCCCCCCCTTTCCGGGATCGGACGTGTTCGGTAGTCGGAATCGCTTGCGCGATGGCGAATGCCAATTGTCGGGAATTGGAGGATTGTGCTCCGATAGGGTTCTTTGTCCCTTGATCGGTGAGACGCGGTGAGATTTCACACGCAGCTCTGCCGGAGGTTGTCGGGTTCCAGGAAACCTGCCTCCTGATCCAGGATCGAGCCGCTGTCCGGATGTCGACCTGGATCTCTCCATGAGTTTTGGTCGTGTGATCACGCTCGCCGCGGGCGTCGCTGGGGATATCGGGCTTCAGTGCAAGGCGATGCAGACAGATTACCTGTCTGCGCCCGCACCGATTCACCGGGTCCCCGCTATGCGTCGGCATTCACGGTTCAGCCCACGCAGGCTTCTGCGGGCCCAGGCATGAGTTTGTTCTGCTGACTGTCCCAGTTGTGCGGCACCGGGGAACAATCTCCGGTCACGACGCGTTCGTTCTGCGGGGCAAGCCACTTCGGTCTGTCTCTTCGGCGGTTGGTTGTCGTTCAGAACGCTACTGTTGCGCCGACCAGGAGCACGTTGGAGCGGGCCGACCGGTCGCTGTGGGTCCGGGTGTCATCAATGCGGTCGGCCTCCTCATTGCTGTCGCCTTCAGTCGAGTCGGTATTCATCTCCAGGGGAATGTTCCCACCACTCATGAAATTCAGCGGCGCATAACCGTGGATATTGATGTATTCCAAGAAGAATTTGGCGTTCGGGCGGAGAAACCAGGCTGCACCCAGGACCAGCTGGTCCTGTCGCTCCCATGGCGCCCCGTCCGGTCCTGCCTTGAAGCGGCTGAACTCTGCCGAGAGATCCAGTGGCTTCTCTGCGGCTTCGAGACGGTACTTCGCACCCATGTCGAAGCTGGTCACCTTGCTGGCCGGGAATTGAGGCATTTCTTCATTGGAGCTTCCCGGCCATTCGTCCATTGTCCGGGCAAATTCTCCCTTCAACGTCAGGTCTCCGTGTTCGTACCGACCATAGAAGCCGAATGCGGGGTTGTTCTCGCGACACGGTTCGAAGTGCTTGATCGGGTAGTCCTGGCAATAGGCCGAGCCACGCTGGTAGGACGCTCCCAGAAGGAGCGAACGCTCTGGGCCTGCATCGAATGCGTAGTTCGCGTCAACGGCAAAGTTGTTCAGCTTGCTCGGTACACTGGTTCCATCGACAGGAGTGTTTGTGGCTCGGAATTGCGCGCCTCCCTGGATGCCCATGAAGGTCATGTTGGCGCTTTCCCCCGCGTAGCCGACAGAAATGCCGTTGGCCAGTCCTCCAAAGGTGTGCCAGGACGTAGATGCACTGAACGGGTTGACCGTATCGGTCAGGCCGAACGGCACCGACATCTTTCCCAGACTGCCATGGAAAGGTGTCTGCTTCAGGTCTCCCAGTTGCACGTAGGCGCGCCGCACCTGCACCTGATTTCGTTCCAGGTCCGTATTTGTCCCTGCGCCGAAACTCTGTTCCGGGTCAAAGAGAAATTCCGCATGTCCCGACAGCCACGGACCGACTGTTCCCGTAAATCCCAACTGCGCTGAGTGGATGGTTGCCTCCGAGACAGTGCGTCCGACCTGGTTGTCGGAAGTCGGATGGCGCATCAGGTAGCCGAACTTGCCTGACCGGTTGCTCGTCTGGTAGTTGGCAACGGCAGTGATCGCACCGTGCACCTGAAGCCGGTCGGGCTGCAGGGTGCCGTCTCTCTTCCGGTCCAGGATCAGGCGCTGCTTGCTGTTTATGTTGGTGGTCGGGTCCAGGATTGCATAACCGAACTCCGAATCGAAATCCACGTGATTCGACACCGGTTCGGGCTCGGATGGCGCGGAAGAACCCGTCTGTCGCGTGGGAGCCTGCGACTCGGATTTCGGCTGTCCGGCTTTCAGCAGTTCGATTTCCTGTCTGAGTTGCCGGTTTTCTTCTTCCAGCCGATCCAGCCGCTTTATCAGGTCATCGAGTTCCGTCGATTGGGCCTCAGTGGCCGACACCCACAACACTGCTGCCAGCAGGACGCGCGATGCCTGGGTCACAAGGTGGTTCAGGTGCAAATGGGAAGCCAGGCCCGTAAGTTTCGGGTGCGCCGGGTCGGCGCAATGCTCGCCAAGGGATTTGGCCGGTGCAACGACTTCATATTGCCAGGACTGCAACCCGTTTCCATGTCTTGCGGTGCCAGGACAGTTGCGTAGTCGCTGCCGCACTCCAGGTAGGAACGGAGGAATGCTCACCGAGACCTGCGGAGCGGGGCCGCCAGTCCGAGCGTTGCTTCCACGGGTCCAGGAAGATTTTCGCTCCCGATTTGCAGGTCGACCAATACGCATCCAAACGATTATTGATCTCTCCTGGTCCAGCATCTGAACCCGAGAATCACGCCGACGCCAGCCTGAATGCGCTCGGTGGTGTGGCCTCTGATTCGCATAGTGTGGAGAGTTATATTCGGAGCAAGAACGCACATCAATAACCATTTAACACATCTGTGTACTCGTGTTCTATAGATATGGATAACAATAAAGAGTACTATTGGTATCACTCGGGCATCGGCAGACTCATGCGACTTCATCTGTGAACAAGGCAAGTTCAACAGGAGACTGCGTATGTCATATGTGCGATGAATAGGTCCATCGCACATAAGAAATTATGCATGACGGCGAAAGAATAATAAATACGTTATATATGTCACCTGAAGGTCGCCCTCCTGTCCCTCGTGCGGAGCGAATGACCATTCTTGAGTTGCGCGAGCGCTTCACTCATCTGGTTCAGAGTGCTGACCAGATGAGTGAATGGAGCTCTTTTGCGTTACAGGTATCGGTGATTGCCGAACCGGCCTGATGGGCCCGGGGATGTGCCGCAAGTCGGGCTGCCGTTGGCCCGGCGCAAGGGTGCATGGAGTTCTGGAAGGAACTTCATGCCGGATTGTGGTCGAGGTCGTCAAAGTACCGCAAATTGCAGCGGTCGCGTACCCGTCGGTGGCCAGAAGGGACTCGGTTGGCGGACCAGACACCGTCGTGAAAGACAACTGCCGGGTGATACAGACATCAACGTCCAGTCGAACCGGTTTCGACCCGAAAGATCATGTCGCTGACATCGATCGCGCGGCATCCTTTCTTCCGACAATGCTCGCGCAGGGAGAGTTCGTACCCGCGCGTTCATGAGCAAATGGAACAAGAACCTCGATCATCCCGTTCCAACATGTCTGATCCGACGCACCCGACTCCGGCTGGAGGTCCTGCTTGGTTGGGACCGTCCTCAACGTGAGGAAGGCCAAACGATCATGCGATTCAGGGATCGCCACGGGCAGGTGATTGGATCTTCGCAGAGGGGTTTCAGCTGGCAAGTCGGCACAGCACAGCCATCGATGCCAAGGTCTTGGCATCCGGTCACGCGACATATGGAATGGGTTCGTGCTGCGCGGCCCACTCGCCGAGCCGCGGGCAGCCGTTTCCGGTCATGACGGAGACAGGCTGTCGCGGTGGGATGTGCGGGGCGCTGCAGGTTGGACATGCCCGGGGGGCCTGGCGATTGATGGTGCTCGCAACTGGGAGTGACTCGGGAGTTCCTGATATGGAGAACTGCCGTCAGATGCATGGCCAATCCCAAGTGCGTTTCGTCCCAGCGCCCTTGGCTACGCCACGCGGAACCAATTTCCGGGGCCGGGCCGGTCGCAGATTGCGGCGGCTGGTTGCAACTTCCGGCCGACTTGGCGTGAAGTACGATGGTACGAACACTCCCGAACTTCAGGCTGAATGGCAGACTTCGATGCCCTTCCCGTTGACTCAATTCTGCGGACCGACATCTGCAGCCTTGCACATGCAACTGCACGTGGAACTGAATCTCTCCATGAACGAAACCACGTTTGAAAACATGACGGCGTGAGTACGCCCGTTTTGGGATGTCGAATTCAGAGCCCACTCAATCGTCGTCATCATCACCGAATTCATCTGGACGAGAGTCCGCTCGGGGACAGCAAACGCCTGCGCAGGAGTGCTCGCCATGCCCGGTCAGGTCATGCAGTGCCGGTCTTGGTGTCCGACCCTTCCTCTTGGGGTTGAGTGCGCCTGGCCCTGCAGATTGCGAAGGAATTTCACTCGCAGCAGCGGCTAACCGGGCTCGCCCGGTGTCGGAGCCTCCCCAGATTCCGACTGGTCGGCAATCCAGTGGCGCTGGATAAGCGGGTACTGCGCTGCTCCGAACGCTAACGCAACTGGCAGGTAGGCAAAGGTCTTGACGTTGACCCAGACAGATTCCGTCTGGCTTCGCCAGACCAGTTCGTTTACGACCGCCATGACGATGAAGAACCAGGTCCAGCGCACCGTCATGCGGCGCCAGCCGTCGTCGTCGATCTGGAGGCTGTCTTCCAGAAGGAGCTTGAGGTAGTTCTGGTCGCGCAGAATCCCGACGGCAAGCCCCAGTGCGAACAGTCCATAGATGACCGTCGGCTTCATCTTGATGAAGGTTGCGTCGTTCAGCCAGAGTGTCAGCCCGCCGAAGATCACGACGACGATGGCGGTTACCACCATCATCCGTGGAATCCGTCGCGTAAGCAGTAGGGACGCAACTGCGCTGGCGAGCACTGCAACGATGAATACCGCCGTCGCCGCCATGAGATCGCCGTCGGCTACGCGATATGTAACGAAGAAGGCGGCCAGCGGGCCGATTTCGAGAAGCAGTTTGACGATCGGGTTCATGGCGCGTCTCCATTCATTCCGGCCCCGGTGATGGCGTTGGCAAAGGACCGTGCGTCAAAGGGCCCGAGATCCTCGATTCCTTCACCAATGCCGATGGCATGCACCGGAAGACCGGTCTTGCAGGCGACTGCAACAAGGGCTCCGCCTCGCGCGCTTCCGTCCAGTTTTGTCATCACCAGACCGGTAACGCCTGCAGCCTGCTGGAAACCCTCGGCCTGCGAGAGAGCGTTCTGGCCCACTGACGCATCGAGGACGAGCAGGACATCATGCGGCGCAGAGGTGTCCCGCTTTCCGATTACGCGTACAATTTTCGCCAGCTCCTCCATCAGTGCGGCCTTGTTTTGCAGCCTGCCAGCGGTATCCACGAGAAGATAGTCGGATTCCTCCGCTGTTGCGCGCTGATGGGCCGCATAGGCGACGCTCGCCGGGTCCCCGCCTGCCGGGCCGGTGACAACCGGCACTCCGGCACGCTCGCCCCAGCGTTCCAGTTGTTCGACCGCCGCGGCACGGAAGGTATCGCAGGCGGCGACGACGACCCGGGATCCTGCCTTTCGGAATTGCGCTGCGAACTTGCCGATGGTCGTGGTCTTGCCGGACCCGTTTACGCCCACAAAGACGATCACACGTGGCGTGGAACTGCAGTCCGGGAGCGGCTTTGCCATCGGCTCCAGCATGGTGGCGATTTCGCAGGCAAGGGCGTTCCTGAGCGCCGCGGGCTCGGGATCCTTGCCGCGCATTCGGCGAGAGACGCCAGATGCAATCTGCATCGCGGGCTCGACACCGAGATCGGCTTCGATCAACAGATCCTCCAGATCCGCAAGAGACTGCGCGTCCAGCTTTCGGCCGCCCAGAAGAGGTACGAGCGCTTGGCCGATTCGAGTTGCACTGGCACCGAGGCGTTCCCGGAGGCGGCGAAAGCCGAGCATGCTGGTTGTTCCCGATTCAGGCGGTGAGAAGCCGGCCGCCGGCGCATCCGGCGATCGAAACCGGCACGATGTTGCCGACATCCTGTTGCGGGCGCGGAATCGCGAAACACACTTCGGCATAGCATTCGGTGCGGCCGCGGACGGGTGTCTCGACCAGTGTGTTCTCCGTGCGCCCGACCCGGTTGGCGAGACGGAGGTCCCGGCGCCGGGTACCCGCATGGCGAAGCCTCGCAGCCCGCTCGCGCACGATCTCCCTCGGAACCTGCGGCATGCGCGCAGCCGGGGTTCCCGGGCGCGGTGAGAAAGGGAAGACATGGAGATAGTCGAGGCCGCATTCATCGATGTGCCGAAGCGTGTTCTCGAACATGGCTTCGGTCTCCGTTGGAAATCCGGCGATCAGGTCCGCGCCGATCGCCATGTCCCGCCCGTTTCGCAGCCGGGCGCAGAAATGAATTGCGTCCGCCCGGCTGTGTCGGCGCTTCATGCGTTTCAGAATCAGGTCGTCCCCGGCTTGCAGGGAGAGATGCACATGCGGCATCAGCCGTGGTTCGGAAAGCAGCAGTTCCTCAAGGATCGGGTCTACCTCTGCTGCGTCGATCGAAGACAGTCGAAGGCGCGGGAGGTCCGGAATGTCGCGCAGTATGCGGGCGACAACATGGCCGAGAACGACCTGTTCCGGAAGGTCCAGCCCGTAGGCTGTGAGGTCGACACCCGTAAGTACAACCTCGCAATAGCCCTTGTCCCGGCGAGAACGCACCTGTCGTACGATGTCTGCAATTGCGACCGAGCGCGAATTCCCGCGGCCGAACGGGATCACGCAGAACGTGCACCGGTGGTCGCAGCCGTTCTGGACCTCTACATAGGCGCGGGCGCGCCGCGGTAGGGAAGAGGGAGTGGACGCGGTGCGGGGTCGGTCCGTCGCCAAGCGCGTCCAGATATCGCGGTTCGCCTTTTCCGGATTGGGAATGACTCCGTCGATCTCCGGCATGGCGCGGAATGCCCCGGGATCGATTTCGGCAGCGCACCCGGTAGCGAAAATCCGGGCCCCTGGCCGATTGCGCTTCGCCCGCCTGATCGTCTGGCGGGTCTGCCGGACCGCCTCCCCGGTGACAGCGCAACTGTTTACGATGACCGCATCGGAAACCCCTGCGCGCACGGCTTCCTCCAGCATTTGCTCCGACTCGTGAGCATTCAGCCGGCAGCCGAGGGTGATAACCTCAACTCCCGCATTCGAAGAATGTGGGTCACTCATCTCAAGTCCACGCCTGGCGATTCGCAGTCCGCAAAGTCACGGTCGACGACGCCCTGGAAGACTGAGGCCACCGGCCCCTGCAAGCGGACGCCGGTGGCCGCTTCCGGCCATTCAACCCGGAGAGTTCCTCCGTCGAGGTCGATGCGGGCGCTTCGTTCTGCGCGACCCAGCCGAACGGCGGCGACGAGCGTGGCGCAGGCGGCGCTTCCGCATGCACGCGTCTCGCCGGCACCCCGTTCCCATACCCGCAGGCGGATTCTGTCCGGGGCAATGATCTCGGCAAAGGAAACGTTTGTTCCTTCCGGAAAGAGTGGGTCGGTTTCGATGACCGGCCCTGCGTCTCGGACCGGGACGCGACTTGCGTCCTGCACGAAGAGAACGCAATGGGGGTTGCCCATGTTGACCGCGCTGGCCCTGCTGGTAAGGGCGGCAGCGCCTCGGGGCGCTTCGAACGCTCGGGTTTCCGTTGGTCTGGAGAGAGGGATCTCCCTCCAATCCAGACGCGGTCGGCCAAGATCTACGGCGATCTCCGTAGTCTGGCCGGGAGTGATAACGCGTTCCGCCCGCAAGACTCCGGCAGAGGTACGGAGACTGATCACCGCCGTGTCACGCTCTCGCATAAGGAGATCGGCTGCACAGCGTGTGCCGTTGCCGCAGGCGCCAGCCTCGGTGCCGTCCGCATTCCAGAAGCGGAGCATTACTCCGACATTGTCTTCATCAGGGAGGATGCCGATCAATTGGTCGAATCCGATGCCCGTGTGCCGATCGGCCAATGCCCGCACGAATTCAGGTTCGGGGATGCCGGGTCCGGGCCGGCGAAGATCGAGCAGCACAAAGTCGTTGCCGAGCCCGTGCATCTTGCGGAAGGCAAGGTTGTCCGGCCCGGTTGCGATGGCAGTATTCGACACTTCAGTCATGGTCTGCAATATAGGGAACACGGCGGGGAATTGCCGAAAACGGGAGAATCGGGATCAGGTCACCTATACGACACTTGACCGTACGGTTTCTGGTCGATAGCGAACGGGGACCATACCTGCGTGGAAGCAGCGTACGTCTCCTGTCTGCTTGTCCGTGCCATAATTCCAGATTATTTTGATTTCATTGGCCACGGTCGGGTGTTGGTCGAACCTGAATTCTTCCACTCATCGAAAAGTGTTGCGCAAGCAAGCGTGCTATTCGATTGATACTCGGCTACCTTTTCAACCCTGTAAAATGGAGCGTGTTTCCATGAATTCTACAACCAAGACACTATTTGTCAGCGGTGCCTTCGCCGCGGCCCTCGCCGCGCATGCGGCAACACCAGCCAGCGCAACCGGCGCCAAGGAGAAGTGCTACGGTGTCTCTCTGGCGGGCGCGAATGACTGTTCGGCCGGCCCGGGTACCACCTGTGCCGGAACATCGACCGTGGACTATCAGGGCAACGCCTGGACGCTGGTCGATGCGGGCTCCTGCACGACGATGGAGCTTCCTGCCATGAGCGATGGCACCCCGCGGATGGGGTCGCTGGAAGCCCTTGACCGGGATCTGCCTTCCTGAGCCAGGTCCAACTTCCCTCCGGCGTGTTGCGCCGGGGGGTCTCTGCCGCCGGGTCGGGACGGGATTGGACTGGAATGCTGGACAACTCGACACGCGCGATCAACCGTCTGCCCGATGCACCGGGCGTGGGCTACAAGGCGCAGCACTTTGCTGCGATCCTGGAGGAGCCGGGAGAGGTTGCCTGGCTCGAGATACACGCCGAGAATTACATGGGCGACGGTGGTCGCCCGATTTCACAGCTTCGGCACCTGGCAGAGACCTTTCCGATTTCCCTGCACGGGGTGGCCCTCGGCATCGGCCAGGAAGGTCCACTTAGCAGGGATCATCTTGCGCGGCTGAAGAGGCTCGCCGACTGGCTTGATCCAGCGAGCTTCTCAGAGCATCTTGCATGGTCGACCCACGACACGCGGTACTTCAACGATCTCCTTCCGCTACCGTACACGGAGACCACACTGTCGCTGGTCAGCCGGCACGTTGACGAGACACAGGAAGCCCTCGGCCGACGGATGCTGCTTGAGAATCCGTCGACGTACCTGGCCTTCGACGAAACCACCATTCCTGAATCCGAGTTCCTCCGCGAGATTTCGCGGCGCACCGGTTGCGGGCTCCTGCTTGATATCAACAACGTGTTTATCTCTGCGACCAATCAGCAGACCGATCCAATCCACTACATCGATTCCTTCCCGCTCGATCTTGTCGGTGAGATTCACCTTGGCGGTCATGACGATGACAGTGACGAGGATGGTGCGCCGCTCCTCATTGACAGTCATGGGCGAGAGGTTGCAGATCCGGTTTGGGAACTCTACGAGTACACGATTCGGCGGGGCGGGCCGAGACCTACGCTGATCGAATGGGATAATCACGTTCCCGATTGGCCTGTATTGGCGGCTGAAGCCGCGCGTGCCGCGCCGGTGCTGCAAACCGTGTCGGCATGATCGGGGTTGCGCAGGCGGATTTCGCGCGCGCCGTTCTTGATCCAACCGCAGACGTTCCCTCTGGGCTGGCCAAGCCGGACGGAACCGCCGCCGGAAAGCGCTTCGACATCTACCGCAACAATGTCGTGGGAAGCCTTGTCGGTGCACTCGAATCCGCATTTCCGGTTCTTCACAGGATTCTCGGCGACGAACACTTCAAGGCGATGGCGGTTGTTCATGCACGAAATCACCCTCCTCGCCAGCCGCTCCTGATGTTCTATGGCGAGGACATGCCAGCGTTCCTGGCGGGGTTCGAGCCGGTGGCGCAGCATGGGTTCCTTCCCGACCTGGCTCGTCTCGAACTCGCGTTGCGCGTGTCCTACCATGCTGCCGATGCGGAGTCGGTCGCCGCAGAATCCATTGCGACGCTTTCGCCGCAGCAACTGATGGATGCGCAGTTCGTCTTGGCCCCCGCGGTTGTGCTGCTAAGATCTCGTTGGCCGATCCATGGAATTTGGCAGGCAAACCGCCGCGATGGCGCACCGGAACCTGTTGCCCGACCCGAAGACGTTCTGATCGTGCGGCCCGAGTTCGACCCGGAACCGGTCCTGCTCCCGGTGGGGGGTGCCGCGTTCATAGCGGCTTTGCAGGAAGGGAGCTGCATTTCGGAAGCTGTGGATGCAGGCGTTGCCGATCAGCCGGAATTCGATCTTGCGGCTGTTCTTGGAATACTCATTGGTGGTCAGGCAATCACCGAAGTCTGCGAGAGGAAGGACTCATGAACACATTGATATCCTGGCACACGACCGTTTTCGGTCGCGTCGAGAGTGTGGCGCCGGCGGTTCTGACTACACTGGCTCGGTTGATTTTTGCTGCGACGCTAGTGGGATACTACTGGGCCTCAGCCATGACCAAGGTTGGCGACGGACTGTTTTCGCCTTCGGTTGGCGCATATGCCCAAGTGTTTCCGAAGCGTGCGGAAGCCTTGTTGTACGACGTTTCGCAATTCAGTTGGCTCGAAACGATGATCGTGCTCTTGGGCACTTGGGCGGAGTTCGTCCTGCCCGCATTGATCGTGGTCGGTCTGCTGACCCGGCTTGCTTCACTCGGAATGATCGGTTTCATCGTTGTTCAGAGTGTTGTCGATATTGTCGGGCCTGGAGCCGATGCCACGACCGTTGGCGCATGGTTCGATCGATTCTCCGGGGCGTTGATCCTTGATCAGCGGGCCTTCTGGGTCTTCCTGCTGATGGTTCTTATTTTCCGGGGTGCGGGTCCGGTTTCGCTGGACAAGATTCTGGGCAGTCGGCTTACGCTAGGCTTGCGAACAGAGCGTTTGCCGTAGGTACAGAACGATGCCTCTGGTGGTCCCGGTAGCCTTGCAGATTTGACAGGGTGAGTCTCCCCGACGAGACGGCTCTTGAAGCCCGCGGGGAAACGGACAGGTCTGATCAGCAGAGGAATTCGATGGGGAACTGCACGGGGTCGGATGTCTGCCCACCCATCCCTGTCGCTTGTCATCGGCTTCTCGCACCGGAAAGGGGGACAATCAGCTTGTTTGGTGCCGGACGTACGCGGGTCTGGCGATCACCTTGGGCGCATGCTGGATATTGAGGTGGACGTCAAATGCAATCCGGGACCCGGTTGGCCACACAGGGGAGGCCTGCTCCGCTGACGTGAAACGGAAACTCTCGTTCAGTTGCGACGTTTCTCAGTCGCTGTTCCCATTCTGGAAGACCTCCTCAAGGCTTTGGGCGTGGAGTACGATCTCTGCCCATGCCTCGAGATCGGACTTGTCAGCGGAACGAACCATTTGCTCTGCTCCGTCCGGCAATTCGCCAAACCTCAGCCTGAACTGGCGCAGGAGCAGACCGGCCATGCCTCGGGTTTCACCTTCGGCACGTCCCTCTGCACGTCCTTCGGCACGCCCCTCTGCTCGTCCTTCCGTTTTGCCTGCGTCCTTGCCTTCGGCCATGCCGTCGGCATATCCCCGCCGTACGGCATCCACGATCAGCGGGTTCAGAACCATGTCCATGTCCAACTCCCTGCTTACAAAGTCTGCCTCAAGGGCCAACTCACGCAACCTGACCTCTGGAAGTGCGGATGTGGCCAGCGCGAAATTGAGGATTTGCGTCTGCAACGCGATGCCGACCGATTGGGGTGCCAAATCGTCGTGCCAGATTCGCAACAGTTACTCTGACGGATACGGCCGCCTCCCGGCAAGTCCCATCATGCCGAGCATCGCCCTCGACACAGGCTCGCAGGAAAGCCGACCGTAGTCAATCGCTCGCGTCTGCCGTATGAAGTACGATCTCAGCTTCTGCAACTGGACAAGGATTCTCCACGGGTCTTCGGATGTTTCGTCAATAACTCCGGAAACGCCCCATAATCCGCCCCCTGTGTGGAAGACCATCGGTATGAAGGCGGCCTCCGCAAGCAGTTCTTCGAGTCCGTCCTGCACAGTACACCGGTAGAGGCCCATCTGGTCGGGCGTTCGCGAATCCGGGCGAAATTTCGCCTCCGGCACACACAAAGCATTCGGCCGGTTGTCGTGGCCGCCGACCAGAAACAGGGAATCTGTTCGAAGCCGCTTGAGGTTACGGCGAACGAGCGCGCTATCGAGGGGCCGAACGGGATCGCCTTCCAGCATACGATGCAGTTGCCGCGGCCAATGGGCACGGATCATTGCATCCGCACGAACCGGGTCGGAGAGCATTGCGCGGAAGAACGCGTCATGAACGTGCCGACCGATATCACCGATAGCAGGGAAGTTCGGCATGCATCGAAACTCCGGTGCGGGATAGCGGGCTGGTTGCCGGCGACGGGGTTTGGGGCTGGAAAGCGGTCAGTGTCGCGACCACCTGCTGATATCGCAAACCGGGTTGGTTGCACGCCCTTCGGTGGCTGGCGAAAAGTCTCGGGCCAACTGGCGAACGAATACGACACAGACATCGTGCAACCGGCGAACATGTGCTGGCCGAGAGGGCGTCGTCGTATGTGACCGGATACCCTGATCTGTGTGACAGAATAAGTTGCGTGTGCGTGCGGGTTCTCCGCCACGGGCGCAGACGCAACCCGATGAACCGATTCGGACCAAGTGGTTGGTCGGACACTTGGACCTTGGAAGCGGTTGGAGGAATGGGACGGGGAACCGGGGGGCGACCTGCGAATGGCCGGGCGGTCGGATGGTCGGCACGGCAACTTCCCTTCGCCGCAACAGCTTCGTTGCGTGCTTCTTTCGGAATCTGACCCGACCGATCAAGGCTTGTTTGTCGTACTCTGCGTGAACGATGGTTCGCTCCACGGGAATTCGGATGTGCCCGAGTTTGTCTGCGTGTTGCGACAGGAATTTGCGATCGGGGGGCGGAAGACAGCGTGATCGGGCAGGGGCATTCTTGATGCGCTTTCCCGTCGAATGCTCGCTGGCTGGTGCGGTTTGCCTTCGCCGGTTTCTATGTTTTTCGAGAGGAATACGGCTTGGCACTCAATCGAGCCTGCAGCCGGGAAATTGCTCGTTCCAGATCCCCGCGACTCACATAGAGCCGGGTCTGCTGATGCGGCGCCAGGGCGCTGATCGGCCGGGAGAATTCCGAGAGGCGTTTCGCGCCCGAGGTCCTTGTCTGGACCAGAATGTCATCTGTGGGTTGGTACCAGCTGGACTGATGAGCGACGAGTTCAAAGGATAGCAGATCTCCAAGGGCATCTCGCGCGTCGTCGAGGCGACGGAGTTCTGCAGCGTCGGGTGTTTCCGTTGTGCAGTACGCCTCTGCGTGGCTTCGCCGCCGGAGGATTCTCTCCGCCGCTTCACCGTTCGTTTTGGAAAGAAGTCCAAACACGCGCCAGTCGTCCCAGTCCAGGAAACGATCCAGGTCGGTGCCGTTCGGCCGCGGGTAGGTTCCGCCCGGCAGCATTTCGTGCAGGGCCTCGCGCATGTGGTGCTCGAATATCGCGGTGGTACGATGAAAATAGATCTGCGTAAAGACAAAGTACCGTGCCAGGATCACTCCTTCAGCCGCATGCCAGCCGCCCTCGTCGACACCGATTGCCAAGTCTGCGTTTTCGTCCTCGACTGCCATGATGGTCAGGGCGATGCGTTGTGCGTCGAAGCGTCCGTAGGCGACCCCGGCATGCAGTGAGTCGCGGGCGAGGTAGTCCATCCGGTC
>CAZPXZ010000001.1:92230-131422 GCA_964590405.1 uncultured Rhodobacterales bacterium
GGCATCGATTTGTCCCACCAGGATTCCGCGCCAGAAGCGGCATGCCGGATCCAGCCCGTCGCCGAGAAGGAAATCCGCGATCTCGTCGGCCGTGATGCCGAATGCCCGGTTGGAAGGATGGGCGCCGATCACGTCGGCGAATTTGCGTCTTGAGATTGCTGCGGAATAGACTTCATGGTGCAAGGGCTCGCCAGATCTTCCTGTGGCGAGAAGTGGTTCACTGACATGACTCAGCGGTGCGTGTCCCACATCGTGCAGGAGGGCAGCGGCTTGCACGATCCGTTGCATCCGATCGAAGTCATCCTGGTTCAGTCGGAATGCAGACGCGATCCGATCTCGCGAGTTGACCAGGACGGAATGAAACAGTCGGGTCGCCATCGCAAAGACCCCGAGCGAATGCTCGAATCGGGAATGGGTCATGCTCGGATACGTAAGTTCCGCCATCCCGGTCTGGCGAATGCGACGAAGACGCTGCCATGCCGGCTGCTGGACGATTTCGCGCTGCCAGTCCTCCAGTGACACGAAACCGTGGACAGGACAACGGATATGGGTGCGGGCAGTATCCTTCATGGCGGGCCTTCCCGGTCGGGCGGCGGCGGTCCCCTTGCAGAACCAGCGTCAGTGGCCGTGCATAATTTGGCTGGAATCATTGTCACCTAGGTACGGTGCCCTGTCCATGGTCGTGCACATGAAGGGAGTCCGGGTTGAATTCAGTTTCAAGGCGCAGCGTTGCCGGCATTCTTGTATGCCTTCAGGTCGAGGACCTTCCAAACGCCGCTTCCCTTTGCCACCAGCCGTTCCTGCGACCAGACCTCGCATTCCATGAACACGATACTCTTTACGACGCGGAGTACGCGCGACCGGCCATGTACCCGGTTGCCGGGCTTCGCGGCAGCGATGAATTGGACATTGAGCTCCATGGTTGCAACGGGCTTGTGCCCGGCGGCACGATAGGCGGCTGCACCCATTCCGATGTCGACCAGCGTGGCCAGCACGCCACCGTGACACACGCCACCGATATTGGCGTGTCGTTGCTCGAGGTCCAGATAGAAGCGCCACTCGTCGTCCGCTGCAATTGCGAAGCCCACCGGTCCCACGAGTCCGTTGAACCCCTTGTCGCGGATATTGCGGTAGTCCAGCGAGTCGTCGAATGGGAGGACTGCAGGCATATCCTCTCCCCATGAAGTTCTGCGGGTCTGGCGAACAGTGGGAATCGGTTTCGGTTGCCCGCCAACCTGCGCACCTTTATCGCAATCCGTGTCGACATACACCGGAACCAGGATTGCGTACCGCGGCACGCTCTTGTTCCGGACCGGACGGGACAAGTACTCGAACCGGGTTGCGCTGAGGTCGGCAACAGGCGTACTCTCACTCTGAAGGTATCCTCTTGGAAAGGAGGCCCTACGGTGGCCAACCAGCTTCACCTGGTATTCGGCGGCGAACTTGTCGATCCGTCCTCGGTTCGCTTCCGCGATGTGCGCAACCTGGATGTCGTGGGCATATTTCCCAACTATGCGGAGGCCTACGAGGCCTGGCGCGCCGTGTCTCAACGCACCGTGGACGACGCCCACACACGCTACTTCATCGCCAATCTCCATCGACTGCGGGATGAGGGTCGTGTCGAGAGTGCAGCGCCCGGACATGAAGACTGAGCGGGTGCACGGCGATATGTGCATCCGGACCACCCGGTTCGGATGCATGTAGACGCCCCATGCCGTTGCCCTTCCATCCGCCTGCGTTCTGGAGCGAGCCGCCGGATCAACCGGGTCTCGCTACCCGGCTCCTGGGGCCGCTTGGCGCTGTTGCCGGGAGAATGGCCGAACGAAAGCAGGGGTCAGCGAAACCGGAGACTACACCGATACCGGTCATCTCCATTGGCAACCTTGTTGCCGGTGGCCAGGGAAAGACACCGCTTGCCATCGCCATTGCGGAGCGGCTCCGTGGCCAGGGACTGGAGGTGCATCTCCTGTGCAGGGGGTACGGGGGCACTGAAGCGGGACCGCATCGTGTCGATCCGGACCGGGACAGTTTCCGAAGCGTCGGCGACGAGGCGCTGCTGCTTGCCCAGGCGGCACCGGCTTGGGTTGCGAAGGATCGCGCTGCCGGGGTTCGGGCGGCACATGCGGCCGGCGCGGAGATTGCAGTGCTCGACGATGCGCATCAACTCACCTCTCTCCGGAAGGCGGTGTCCATTCTTGTCATTGACTCGGAATACGGCTTCGGCAACGGCCGTGTCCTTCCGGCGGGTCCACTGCGCGAGTCGGTCGCTTCGGGCATGAAGCGCGCAACCGCCATTTCCCTCGTCGGAGCGGGCCCGTTTGAGCCGGAGACCGACCTGCCCGTTCTTCGCATGAAGCTGCGGCCGCTGTTCGCCGGCATGTCGTTCTCCGCCGCCAAGGTATTTGCGTTCGCTGGAATTGGCAGGCCCGAGAAGTTCTTCGCAACATTGCGGAAGCTCGGTGCCACGCTGGTGAAAGCGGAGTCATTTCCGGACCACCACCCCTATCGGGTGTTGACCGTGCAGCGAATGGTCCGGGATGCCTCGTTCCTTGGCGCGGTCCTGGTCACCACCGAAAAGGACTATGTACGCCTTCCGCCGCGGTTGCGCTCCGGTATCACGATGCAGAAGGTTCGCATGGTCTGCGAGGACGAGGACGCGCTCGACCGCGTGCTGGAGCCGGCTGTCCGGCTTGTGGAGCGGCGGGATGTCCCGAATGAAATCCGGGAAGCGGATGGCCGGTGACCGAGGGCGTGCGCGGTCGCGCGCGCCGAGTTCGCGAGTAGATTGCCGGAGGGAACTGCGGTCTTACCACCCCCTGCTCCGGCGCCTGCCGGTCTACCCCTGGTCGGTCCGGGCCAGGAATGCTTCGACATCTTCCCTGCGCGGCATCGGTGCCACCGCCCCATAGCCAAGCGTCGAGAGCGCGGCGGCTGCGTTGGCATAGCGCGCGGCGTCGTAGGGATCGTCACCTGCCACCATCCGCGCCAGGAAGGCCCCGTCGAACGTGTCCCCAGCGGCCGTTGCATCAAGCGCGTTCACCCGGCGGCCATGAATGCGTCGACGGTCTCCTTGTGTTGCGATGAGCGTGCCCTCCGTTCCCAGGGTAAGGGCCACGACGTGAACGCCCAGTTGCAGATAGAAGTCCGCAATCGCGTCGGGTTCCTCAAGCCCGGTCAGTTGTCGCGCATCCTCGAGGCCCGGTAGCGCGAAATCGCATCGGGCCATGGCGGCATGGGTGATCGCCCTGGCACGCTCGAGGGGCCATAACTGGAGACGCAGGTTGGTATCGTAGGACACTTTGCCGCCGGCATCCCGGACGATTTCGATGGCGGTGAAGACCGTGTCTGCGGCAGAAGGGGATATCGCCTGGCTGATGCCGGAGACATGGAGAATCCCCGCTGCCCTCAGGGCCTCCACCGGCAGGTCGTCCGGCCGGATGAGACTGGATGCGGAACCGGTGCGGTAATAGCTGAATGCATGGCCCGACGCGCCGTGCGTAACGAAGTAGATTCCCGTCGGGGCATCCTCGACCTGCCGAACGGTTGACGTGTCAACACCCTCTTCCTCCCACAGTTTCATGAAGGAGTTGCCGAACGGGTCGGCACCGATGTGGGCCAGCATCCCGGCGCTGACGCCCTGGCGCGCTGCGGCGATCGCGCAATTCGAGGTATCGCCGCCATGCCCTGGCCGGTAGCTGCCGTTCGGCTGCTGATTGAACTCCAGCAGAGGTTCGCCTAGGCAGAGGATATCTGTAGTCATCGCCATTTCGTATTGGTCATTCAGGGCCCATGTCTGTGAGCCGTTTCCGTCGATACATCTAGGCTATTCGGACGGGAGGCGGGTGCCAACACCAGGATTCCTGCCATGGGCCACCAGGATTCGGATCCAGGGACTCAGGAATCCCAAGTCTCGTGGGTGCGAGACTCCGTCGTGCGTGCCAGATCCGCATGTCGGTGTCTGTATCATTCGCCAAAGTGGTTCAGTCGGTCCAGGACTTCACGAATTTGTTTCCGGGCGCCACCGGTATCTCCCGACTCAAGCTCCCTGGCGGGAAGCAGATTGCCGCCCATCCCGATGCAGATTGCGCCGGCATCCAGGTAGGCCTGTGCGTTTTCCGGTCTGATACCACCGGTGGGCATGAGCGCGATGTCCGGAAAGACCGGGCGCAACGCCTTGATGAATTCTGGTCCGCCCGCTGTGTCTGCGGGAAACACCTTGACGGCGGTGGCGCCGGCATGCCAGTGGTGATGCACCTCGCCGGGGGTCATGGCGCCCGGGAGGTAGGGAATGCCGGCGACCATCGCTTTCTCGGCGGCGGAATCGCTCCAGCAGGGTGATACAATGAACTCGGCACCTGCGTTCAAAGCCGCGTCCGCCTGTTCGGCCGTCAGTACGGTGCCCGCACCGACGCAGATTTCCGGAAAACTGCGCCGCAGCCCGGCGATCAGTTCCGGAGCTCCGTTGACGGTTGTTGTGATCTCCAGCGCGGCGATGCCCGACTCCGCCAGCAGGTGGCATCCCCGCAACGCGATGTCGGGGTCGGAATGTCGGATCACCGGCACGAGCCGGGCTGTCCGCAATCGATCCGCAAAGCAGGACATCATAGGCACCTTCGCTTCCGATGCAGGCTCTCGACCGGCGCGCGATGGGGTCGACCGGAATCTTCTCCGGATCCAGACAACCGATCAGTTTGCGGCCTGGCCAGCGCAGTTCGCCTTTGCGGCGCCCTTCCGGGCGGCACGAAAGACCCGGAATCGATGCGGGGTTCTTCTCGCACCGCCCGTACGCCCCCTACAGCGGACCACCGAACACGATTCCATCTGGTGGAGAATCGTTGCCGCTGCATCTCGCTGGTCCCGGACTCACAAACGACGGTGAACCGGACTCGCGATCGGTGCGCCGGGCGAACCCTCCGGTCAGGAACAGCCCGTGGTGGTCCCACAGGTGTTGCACTTCAGGCAAGTTCCATTCCGCACCAGCGTGAAGTTGCCGCACTCGTCGCAAGCAGCGCCTTCATACCCTTGTGCTCGGGCAATCTCTCCCTGGTCCAGAATGGCGCCATTCGGCGGGTCGTCACTCCTCCGGGCCGGAGCGACTACCTCGTCTTCCGGGCTCATGCTGGGTGCTTGCAGCATTTGCGGCTGCTGCGGGCCGCTGCCGCCCGGGAACACGTGCAACTGCCGCTGGATCGGGCGGCGGACATAGCCCGCGGACGCCTTGTCGGTTCCGGTGCCAGTCTCGCCGGGCGCTCCGAGGTTTCCCTCGAGTCCTTCCTCCGGCAGTACATGGGCCAGGTCCTTTCGTCCGAGATAGGAAACCGCGAGTTCCCGGAAGATGTAGTCCATGAGCGAAGTGGCGTTCTTGATCGAATCGTTTCCCTGTACGGGGCCCGCCGGTTCGAACCGCGTGCCGACGAAAGCTTCGACGAACTCCTCAAGAGGCACGCCGTATTGAAGCCCGATGGAAATTGCGATGGCGAAATTGTTCATCACCGACCGGAAGGCGGCACCTTCCTTGTGCATGTCGATGAAGATCTCGCCGAGAGATCCGTCTTCGTACTCCCCGGAGCGGAGATACACCTTGTGTCCGCCGATGCTGGCCTTTTGCGTGTAGCCCGTGCGACGTTGCGGGAGCCGATTCCGCTTGGCGGGCAATTCACGCTCGATGATGCGTTCGACAACCCGTTCGGCAAGCTCGCGTGTCCTCTCTGCGGCGGGGCGTTGCGATGACAGCGCCTCGGCAACATCCTCCTCGTCCTCTTCGGCGCCGAGCAGGACTTGAGCGGCAAGCGGCTGGCTGAGTTTGGATCCGTCGCGGTAGAGAGCGGTTGCCTTCAGACCGAGCCGCCAGGACAACTCGTAGGCCTCCTGGCAATCCTCGACAGTCGAACGGCTTGGCATGTTGATGGTCTTGGAGATCGCTCCCGAGATGAAGGGCTGTGCAGCCGCCATCATGCGAATGTGGCTCTCGATCCTGAGCGACCGCTTTCCGAGACGTCCGCATGGTGAGGCGCAATCGAAGACAGGGAGATGTCCCACCTGAAGACCGGGCGCTCCCTCCAGCGTCATGGCGCCGCAGGCATGCAGGTTGGCAGCCTCGATCTCCTGCTGCGTAAAGCCCAGTTCCGTCAGAATGTCCAACGAACCTGCGGCCTGCCGTTCGGATTCAATGCCGAGCGTTTCGCGGCAGAAATCCGCTCCAAGCGTTTCCACATTGAACGCGAACCGGATGTCGAAGGCGCTCGGCAACTTGTCGGATACACGCCGAATGGCGTCATCGTCGAAGCCTGCATCGCGCAGCCGTTCAAGAGACACGCCCGGAGCGCTCTCGAGCGTTCCGTGCCCCACTGCGTAGACGACGATCTGATCGATTTCCTGTTCTGAGTAGCCCAGCCGGGCGAGCGCCGCCGGAACGGAACCGTTGATGATCTTGAAGTATCCCCCTCCCGCAAGCGTCTTGAACTTGACCAGCGCATAGTCCGGTTCGATGCCCGTCGTATCGCAATCCATGATGAGACCAATGGTGCCGGTAGGGGCGATGCAGGTCGCCTGGGCGTTGCGGTAGCCGTGCGACTCACCCTGTGTCAGGGCACGGTCCCAAGCCCTTCGGGCGGCAGCCGCCAGTCCCGCATCCCCGCAATTGGTGGCGTCCAGTGGGACTGGCAGTGTTGCAAGCTCCTCATAGCCGCTTCGCTCGCCATAGGCGGCCCGCCGATGATTGCGGATGACCCGGAGCATTGCCTCGCGGTTGCCGGCGTAGCCGGGAAAGGGTCCGATCTCCTCGGCGATTTCTGCCGAGGCCGCATAGGAAGCCCCGGTCAGCAGCGCGCTGACTGCCCCGGCGAACGCACGGCCGCGATCGGAGTCGTAGGGCATCCCGCGCACCATGAGGACGGCGCCCAGATTGGCATAGCCAAGCCCCAGAGTACGGAATTCCCAGGATTTTCTGGCGATGCTGGCGCTCGGGAACTGCGCCATCGCGACCGAGATCTCCAGGGTCAGGGTCCAGAGCCGTACGGCATGTTCGAAGGCGCCCACATCGACCGTTCCGTCCTCTCGCAGGAAAGTGAGGAGGTTCAGGGAGGCGAGATTGCAGGCGGTGTCGTCCAGGAACATGTACTCGCTGCACGGATTGGAGGCGCGGATGGGACCAGATTCCGGGCAGGTATGCCAGTCGTTGATGGTGTCATGGAATTGAACACCCGGATCCGCACAGGCCCAGGCCGCTTCCGCGATCGAGTCCCAGAGACGGCCCGCGGGGATGGTCTTGGCTACCTTTCCGGTAGTCCGGTACAGGAGTTGCCACTCTCTCTTTTCCGCCGCCGCGCGGAGGAAATCGTCGGTAACCCGGACGGAGTTGTTGGAATTCTGTCCGCTGACGGTGAGATAGGCCTCGGAGTCCCAGCCGATATCATAGATCTCCGCATCGATTGACGTGTACCCCTGGGCGGCGAAGTCGATCGCGCGCCGGATGCTGCCTTCCGGAATGTGCATCTTGCGTGCGGCCCGGATCGCGGTCCGGAGACTGGCGTTCTTCCCGGGATTGCAGGCATCCGCTTCCAGCCCGTCCCAATTTCGCACCGCGGCAAGGATCTCGTTCAGCCTCTCGCTGTGGATCCGGGATCCGGTGACCAGGGCTGCGACCTTTCGTTCCTCGACTGCCTTCCAACCGATAAACCGCTCGATATCCGGATGATCGATGTCCACGATCACCATCTTGGCGGCGCGGCGGGTGGTGCCACCGGACTTGATGGAGCCGGCGGCGCGATCACCGATACGAAGGAATGACATCATTCCGGAGGACTTGCCGCCGCCGGCAAGCGACTCGTTCTCGGCACGCAAGGAGGAGAAGTTTGTGCCGGTTCCGGAGCCATACTTGAAGAGCCGTGCCTCGCGCACCCACGTGTCCATGATGCCGCCCGGGTTCACCAGGTCGTCGTTGATGGACTGGATGAAGCAGGCGTGGGGTTGCGGCCGCTCATATGCGGAGTCGGAAGAAACCGTGTCGTCGCACGCGGAGTCGAAGTAGAAGTGCCCCTGTCCCGGGCCATCGATGCCGTACGCCCAGTGCAACCCGGTGTTGAACCACTGGGGCGAGTTGGGAGCCGCCATCTGGCGGGCCAGCATGTAGCGCATCTCGTCGAAATAGGCGCGCGCATCGGCTTCACTGGTGAAATACCCGTTCTTCCAGCCCCAGTACGTCCAGGTTCCCGCAAGCCGGTCGAACACCTGACGAGCGGAGACCTCTCCGATGTATCGTTCGTCTTCCGGCAACTGCGCCAGCGCGTCCTCGTCCGCGACGGATCGCTGCAGGAATTGTGGTACGCCGGGTTCGTCCACGCGCTTCAACGCGGCCGGAACTCCGGCCTTGCGGAAGTACTTCTGCGCCAGGATGTCGGCTGGAACCTGGCTCCAGGAGACGGGAACCTCGACGTTTTCGGCGCGGAAGACAACGCTGCCGTCGGGATTGCGAATCTCGCTGGTCACCTGGTGAAACTGAATCGTCTCGTACGGCGAATCGCCGGAGGAGGTGAAATTCCTGGTGATTTTCATCCTGCTCTAGGTCCTCAATCCTATGGTTCACTTAACTACTTGGTCGACGGTCGGAGGTCCGTCGGCGGGTCTGATTCAGTGGCTTGCGGGCAATTGTCAGGGCACATCTGTTGCGTGCTTGCCTCATCGTACCACAATATGTAGGCGGTTGCGCCAAATTCATAAAATGCCATGAAGTTGGCAGAAATGCAACCTGCCGGGTTATGAAATCCCTTTCACCCAGGGCAGGAGGGTTCCGGAATCCCTTTGCCACCCATACGGGAATCGTCCGAACTGCGCGTCGCTGGCAGGATTGTCGAGGGCGTGCCGACGGACGAATCGCCGATCCGGTTTCCGGTTGAATCCGGCAACCCGACGGGAACGGAAAAAGTGCGTCTTGCAGGAAAGGCGTTGAAACAATGGCCGGCTCTCTTGCTTGACTGGATCTTGTCTGCAGGTGGAAACCTGGTGTGAGTTCCTGGTACTCCGACCGCGAATGAAGTGTGGGAGAGCCATTCCCGATCATACTGCAATCGCGGTCCGGACTGTCTGGCACGGGTGCTGTCCGAGTTGTGAATGGCGGCCTTCTCGGCCTGTCGGATACGGGAAGGAAAGGCGACGAATTCGGGCACGGCGAAACCTGCCATGCCACAATTTCCGGGCAGCTTGTCCCTGGCAGCCGAGCCCCGATGACGCGTCCCAGGGAAGGGCGAATCGGGACAAGCAGCATGCAGGATAGCGATTCGGGGCGCGAATCGATTCCTTCCGCCGTGCATCCGGCGCAGATCGCCGATCCTCTTCGTGCAGGCGCGGATTTCCACGCGTTACAATTCAAACCGCGCTTCCAAGACTGCGTCCTCTCGTCCGCATGGATTCGAGGTTCGCTCTCCGTTCGCTCGTTGTACGGGTCCTGTCGCACGGATGCGCCGAGAGTGTTCAGCCCGCACGGCCTCTACTTCTTCACTGTCACCTCCACACAAAGTTGCGCTTGCGAGAGATTGCCGAAAATCTCTCGAACGGATTCACGCATCGGTGTCCTGTTCGGCGCTGGAATGTGTTCTCGCGAGGACCGAGATGAACGCTGCGACTGATCTGGATGCTGGCCGTGCCTGCAACTCCCGTTGGGTGGCACTCGAAGCATCGTTTCGCGAGTTGTTCTGCACGGACGAATTTTCAACGCGACCTGCCGCCAGCCGCGTCACGGTGTTTTCTCGAGTCTGTCAGGAGAAACTGGCTCTCCGACGATTTCGTTCGATGACGGTTCAGGGTGGACGCCAGTCGAGGGCAGGACAGGGGGAGACCAGCGGAAGTGCAGGGCGAACCGGTCTCGCCGGCCTCACTGGTTCAAAGCCGGCATCGTCTTCGGACCTGCATCACCCCGGGTGTCCGGATTTCATCTGCATGCGCCATCGGTCCAGCAAGTGCTGGAAACGAGTTCTGGCATCTGCAGGCGAATGGCGATCGGCGACATGCCGAGGAGAGAATCACGAGATCCCGCGTTGGTCCGGAAGGTGCCGGCACCCTGGCGATGGCGATATGTTGGTAGCCGAGGGACGCTTGAGCGACCGCGTGATTGGTGTCGGGCAATGATCCGGTACACGGATCTCCGGATCACGAGGGTGGTCTGGGCACATCGACGCGTGCGGCGGGCCGGTCAGGAACCGGCGCATGTAGGGCCACGGTCGCGGTTAGCGCCGACTCGTGAGAGCTATGCAGGACGCAGCACGGAATCCGGAACGGATGCTGGGAGCGCCGACCCGTGGAGAGATAACGCAACTGGCGTTGCCACGGAATATTGGCAGGGCCAGTGGCTGCAGTCGGCTGTTTGCTGCCCGGCTGGCCATGGCGATTCCGCGACACGGGTCTGCCCGATTGAAGCACAATGGCCCGGTCAATCGTCGCCTGCGCGCTTGCGGGTGCGCCGACGCTGCGTTGTTGCCCAGCCTGGTTGTGGCGGAGCCCGGGTGGATTGTTTCGTGAAGACTTCCGACACGCAGACACGGGAAACCCTTACCCTTCAGAAGCGCAATCTCCTGCTGGCCGAACCCATCGCGCGGCTTTCCCTGGATCGTGGCGTGATCTTCCAGTACGACCCCGCGATCGCCGACCGCCTCGACGTGCAGTACCTGGCGTTGAGCGCGATGGATTTCGTGATGGAACGCTCCGCGATCGAATCCGGCGCGTCACCGACCGAGATCGTGGAGCATGTGGCTGCAGAGGCAAGGCGCGTGAAGCCCGAGCTTTCCGATGAGCAGAGCCGCAAGGTCGGCCAGGTAGTCCTGGATTATCTCGCGAATGCAAAGGACCGGCACAGGGCGTTTCGTGCGGAGTACTATGATGCTTCTCGCCGCGGATTTGCGTTTCATGACTTCCGGCTTCTGGCCCTGTTTTCCGCTCCCGACGGTGCGCCCAGGTTCAAGCTGGCCCGGGGGGCACAGACGCTGACGCTCGCCATGCTCGACGTCTCGCCGGAGTTTGCGCAGGAAGCCGAGGCGATCATGATCCGCAGGGCGGTGGAGCGCGGGCGGTTCCGGGATGCGCTGACTCTGGCCCAGCGCGCGCGCATGCGGTCGATCCACTTTCAGCAGTTCATCGAGGATCGGCTGTTCCAGGTTCGTCGCAACGCCGATCGCATTGTCTGGAGTGCGGATGTGCTGCCAGAACTCGACAGGGCCCGTGCGCATCTGAGCGAGCGCCGTGAGCACGAGACCGCGATCATCGAATCCATCCGTGACCACATCGCGCATGCTGAGGGAGAAACGCGTGTCCACCTCATCGATCTCAAGGACACGGTCGACGAGTGCCACCAGCGGCACTCGGTCCTGTTCGAGCGGGTCGTGACCGCGTCGGAGGAGTTTCGGCGATTGCAGGCGGGAGCGTTCCAGGCGCGCCTTGTGCGCGATATCCCCGATCTCGAGGACCGCATTCTGGTACCGCTGCTGGCGGCATCCATGCGTGCGGTGGCCGGAATGAGTGATCGGGTCGGAATCGCGTTCGCAGCTCCCTCGCCACCGCGGCTGTATGATCTGGCGCTTCTCTTTGAAGGACTCACGCAGCCCAGGGTTCGTCGCGATCCTGCCGGTGCGGACCGTCCGGAGGATCTCGTCGCCATCGAACATGTCCCGCCGGAGTTCGATACTGCCGAGATCCGGACTGCCGAGGATTGGCTTGTCCGGGAACTCGCCGCCCGATCCCGGCTCGACATGGCGACGGCAATCCAGGAGGCGGGAAAACAGGAGCTTCCCGATTCGACCCTGCGCTGCGTGCTCTTCCTGATGCTTCGCTCCTGGTGTCCCTCGGATGACCCACTGGGCGTCATTGCCACCGTCGATGGTGTCGTCTCGGAGCGTCATGCCGCCGGAGACAATCTGCAGCTTTCCCGGGATGAAGAGCAATGGACCAGTTGAAGCATCTGAGCGTTGCCCAGAAAGCGGTACTGCTTCTCAGGAAGGGCCTGTCTCCCCGTTTGTCGGCGCTGCGTGGCGATCCGGTCTACCGCCAACTCCTGGCCTTGTGGCGCGCCGACCCGGACTTCCGTACGCAGGTGGAGGAACTGGCTCCGATGCTGGATCTCGCTGTGGTCGATGTTCTCGAGCACGCGATCATTCTTGCTCCGATCGGACCAGAGAGCGTGTTCGCTGCCAGGCTGACCGATCTTCGTCCCGGCCTCGGTGAAATGCCGCGCGGCGCTCTTGCCCTCATTCACGTTGCGATCGCCGCGACATTCTTTCCGACGGCGGCCGCGCTTACGGAGGCCCCGGTCGACCAGGCCGAGGTCTCCGCGACTCCGGCCCGGGTCGCCGCTCTGCTGCGGGAACACTGCGAGCGTCTAGAGGAGGAGGCCGGCGAGGATGCCGAACTGGAAGAAGTCGGTCTGGCGGAGGCCTGGCGAGAACTCGCCCGCATGCCGGATACGAGGCCGGATGGTAGCCTGCGCGCATCACTCGGGTCTCTCATCGGGATGGTGAAGCTGGTATTCAACCAACTCCAGGAACACGGGATGGTGCAGGTTGTCGAGACCGGTGATGGTGAAACCTACATCCCGACAACCCGGTACCGCTTGCAGGTGCGCGAACTAGCCGCGAACGAACTCTTTGAGCGTTGTGCGGAAGTCCTTCCCGGTTTCCTGGATAACGGGAGTCCGTGAATGCGTCGTATCACGCGCATCCATCTCTCCGATTGCGGTTGGCGCGAGGCGTATTACCCGGGGACAACCATCGAACTCGCCGATCCGCGAACGGGGGAGCCACGGCACACGGTGTTCTCCCTGGAGAATACCGGCGGCAAGACTACGTTCCTGGCGCTGGTGCTCAGTTGCTTCGACACGAACGAGCGGCGGTTTCTGAAGACGCTGATCCGCTCGAACCAGAGATTCGGCGACTATTTCGGCGAAGTTCCCGCCTTCATTCTGGTGGAGTGGGACCTGACCGGCGGCCAGCCGGTCCTTTGGGGGACGGAGCGGCTCATTACCGGCCAGGTGGTGATACCACAGGGAGAGGGACGGAACCGCGAACTGAATCGGCGGTTCTTCACGTTTCGCAGCGTGGAGGGTCTCACCTTCGAGGACATTCCTGCACCGGGTCTTGCGGGCTTCGAGCGACATGGCAGGCTGGGAGGGCAACAGGATGTGCAGCGCTGGCTCCACCAGATGCGCGTTGCCCATCCCGGCAATTTTCAGGATTTCGTCCGGCAGTCGGACTGGAAGCGCAAGCTTGCCGAGGAGAAGATCGATACCGAACTCCTTGCCAACCAGGTGGAGTTCAACCGCAGCGAGGGAGGAATCGAGGACTTCCTCAACTTCCGGAGCGAGGCTCAGTTCGTGCGGAAGTTCCTGGGGATGACCGTTCCGGAGACGGAAGCCGGTTCGGTACGCGCGGTGCTGGCCCGGCATGTCGGCAGGCTTGCCGACCTTCCGCGCCTGGAGAAGCGTCGAGACGCCATGCGCCGGCTGCAAGGGCAATTTGCGCCGTTCGTTGAAGTCGCCGGGGAGCATCATGCCGCAGAAGAAGTCGCAACGCGACGGGCCCGTCACGCGGCTGGCGCAAGAGTGGCACTCGTTCACCGGGCCGAGCAGGCAGCCAGGGAGGCGGATGTGCTGGCCGGGAGGGCAGCGGCGAGCGATGACACCGCCGCCGCTGCTGCGGAGGCCATCAGACAGGCGAGGATCGAGTTCTGCTCTGCTGCTGTCGAGATGTCGCGCCGGACGTATGAGGAGAAGGCGGTGCTCGCTGCAACCCGGGAGGAAGAGCAGACGCAGGCATTGCAGCGGAAGAAACTCCTGGACGGTGCGTCGCTGATGCGGCAGATACTCGGCGAGCGGGCGCGAAGCCTCGCTTTGCAGAAGGCGATTGACGATGCGCAGGCCGATTTGCAGCCGCGCCGGGATGAGCTTCAGAATGTCGGTGCGAATCTCGTTGCTACCCTGACAAGCCGGGCAACCGCAGCGAGGGAGCGGCAGCGCTTCCAGTTGGCGGAGGCCATAGCGCTGAAGTCGCGTGCGCAGGAGGCCGACAGGGAGCGGAAGACCGCTCACAACTCTGCGCTTGCCGTGCATGCCAAGATTGCGGAGGTCGACGCGAACCTGGACCATGCCCGTCAGCACCGTGTCAAACTGGAGGAAGCACAGATCCTGGAGTCGGGAGAGAATGGCGCGGAAGCCGCCGGACGACACCGGGAATCTGCCCGCGCAGCGGGGGAGGAAGCGGGTGCGCTTCGTTCCCAGGCCGCCAACATTGATGGTGAAGTCAGGATGCACTGGGAACGTCTCGGCGATCTGAAGGCGGAGGGGTCCGAGCTTGGAGGCCAGGTTGCATCGCTGCGGGAAGATGTCCGGGAAGGCGAGGCGCAGCGCCGGCAATTTGCCTTGGACTCCCTGATTCTCCGGGTGACAGGGGACAGGGAGGTTGATCCCGGCGAAGAGGCGGTCGTCCGCATGCTGGCGGAGGCGAGGCGGCAATGCGAGAAACGCGTTCGGGATGGAGAGCGGCGTCAGGAGGTGCTCGAGGCAGACCGCGAGTCCCTGGAAGCTACGGGGATTGCGTCGGTCGACCGAGATGCGCGCGCGGTAACCGAGCGTTTGCAGGCTGCGGGGATTCCTGACGCCCAGCCCTTTGCCGCCTACCTGTCCCGGATCGCCGCAACGCCGGAGGGCGTGCGGAGATTCGCGAAATGTGATCCGGCTCGTTTCGCCGGCGTGTCTGTGCCGAATCCGAATGCCCTGGAACGGGCGCGTCTGGCGATGGATTCCATGCCTCCTCTCGGCCGTCCGGTCACGGTTGCGGTTGCCAGCGACACTGCGGCGGAGGTTCCGGGAGACCGCTTCGTGCTGACCGTGGACGAGCCTGCTGCGTATGATCGCGCCGCAGCTAGGGCGTTGAAACGGCGCGTGGAAGAGGATTTGAAGGGCATCGAGCACACCATCGGCGCGGAGCAGCAGCAGATCGAGCGCCTGGAAACCAGGCTTCGGGGCTTGGAAGAATGGAGAAAGCGCTTTGGAGGCGGCCAGTTGGAGGCATTCCGGCGGGACCTGGAGCACGGAAGAACGCGGCTGGAGCAAATCGGCAGCGAACGGGAGTTGCTTTCGGACCGAATTGAAGCCGACGAAGCGCAAGCCCGTACCCTGCGCCAGCGTGCCGGGCAGTGGGATGAGCAGGCTCATGCCTGCAGGGAAAACGCTCGTCGGGCGGAAGAGCACCATGCCGACTGGGAATCCCGCGTGGAGGATTGGACGCTGGCGCGTGTGCAACACCAACAGGCGTTCCGGAGAGCCCAAGCGCAGGCCGTCGAGAAGGAAACGGAACGGGACGCGCTG
The DNA here is from genome assembly GCA_964590405.1 of uncultured Rhodobacterales bacterium. Lineage (GTDB taxonomy): Bacteria > Pseudomonadota > Alphaproteobacteria > Rhodobacterales > CAZPXZ01 > CAZPXZ01. The sequence goes on from CAZPXZ010000001.1 coordinate 107,574, forward strand.
CTGGAGGATGCCCGCAGCCGCGAGCGTGAGGCGGAATCCGTGGCAACACATGCGTCGGAACTGGAGCGCGATTCCGGAGCGGTCGAGTACGGCGGTTCCGGCGGCACGGTTTCGGCTGACCTCGATGCGCTTCGCCGCGATTATGCCCAGCTTCTGGAGACCCTGAAGACCCTGGAGCAGGATCGCGTCGACCGCCTGCGCGGTCAGCAGGAAGAGATTCGGCAGGGCATCAACCGGGACGAAGACCGGTTCCAGAAACGATACAGCGAGTTGGACCGTATCGAGGTTGAGGCCGAAGCGATGCGAGAGGGCGTGGAAGAAGCCGCGGTCGCCGCCGAAGTCGAGCTCGACAGGGCCCGCAGGATTGCGTCGGACGCCAGGGCCCGGGCCGAACTGGCCGGACGGGAGCATCGAGGAGAGCGGGAACGGCGGCAAGCCGAGATTCAGCCCGACCCGCTCCTGGACCTGCAGTCCCTGGCGGCGGGAGAACTTGCCGGAATCCAGCCTCGTGCGGAGAAGGTGATCGTCGAACAGGAGAGCCTCCGGGAAAGCGAGTCGAAAGCTGCGGAGCGGGCCCGAAGGATGGCGCTGCTGGAACAGGGCGTGGCACGGGAATGCGAACAGTTGGGGGCCAACCTGAATGCGGCGCTGGGCGGGGATTCTGTCTCGATGGAAGGGATTGAGCTTCCGCCCCAGAAAGAGGTGGCCGGGTTCGTCAACGAAGCCCTGGCAACGCTTCGCCAGGCGCAGGATGCGCTGGGCAAACTCCGACAGCAGATCTACGAAAGCTACGAGCGTGTGCAGCGATTCGTGGACTCCGATGTACTGAGCCAGCTGGAGGGTGAGCGTGAAGTGGCGTTGCACCTGCGGAAGAACGACGCACTCGCCGCGGCTTCGGGAGCGATGCGGACTTCCGGCCTGATCGATGATCGACTGAAGACAATCGAACACGACCTGTCGAAACTCGACGAGGATCTCCAGGCCTGTGTCGACGAACTGGACCGTTTGTTCGGCACCGCACGCAACATTGTGCGGCGCATGGTGCGGGATGGGCGGATTCCTGAACATGTGCCCCGCTTCGGAGGCTTGCCGGTGTTTCGGGTCGGTGTGGACCTGTCGCGGGTTACCTCGGTGCAGCGGAAGGAAATCCTGCGCCGGTACGTTACGGATCTCGCCGAGGTGAATCGGGTTCCGGAAACTGGTCAGGATGTCGCTGCCGAACTTGTTGAGCGCATGGCCGGGTCGCTGGGCCGCGAGTCGCTGGGCATCCGGTTACTCAAGCCGAAGGGAGAAGGTGACACCGAGCACATGCCGATCGATCGTGTGACCGTTTCGGGTGGCGAGCTGCTTACGGCGGCGATGATGATCTACCTCGTGCTCGCGCGGCTCCGAAGGGATGCGATGCATGGAAGCACCGGCAATGCCGGGGTGTTGATGATGGACAATCCGCTGGGCAAGGCAAACAAGGCGCTGCTGCTCAAGACACAGATCGCCCTCGCGGACGCGATGGGCATCCAGCTCTTCTACACGACGGGTATCCAGGACACGAATGCGCTTGCCGAATTCGAGAACATCGTGCGGCTGCGCCGCAGTCGGCAGTCGCGCTCGACCGGCCGCATCCATGTCGAGGTAGAGGCGATGCGGATCCAAATCGACCACCGGCCGGATACCGGGGTTCCTGCCGCATCGGACATCGCGTCGGCCAAGTAGCATGTCTCCGTTCGAGGCGGAACTGCATGCGGTCGGCAGGCGGCGGGTTCGGTTGTCCGACCTGCGGGCCGCCTTTCTTCGCGCCCATCCGGAGATGCTGGGTGCGCCCAACCTGCGCGAGCTTCTCCTGGATGCTCTGCGGGACCTGCAGCGTGAGAGCATCGTCGACCTTCCCGCGAGGGGTTGGGACGAATCCGGGAACCCCGCTCTGCCGCGTACCGCGTTGATTCTCGATGCGCCATCCCGCCGGCAGTCGAGGTCTGCGCATGCATGGCTGCCGGCACTCGCGTTTGCTGCGGACGAGCGCCATCCCGTACGCCGGGCAGACCTCCAGGCCATCAACGCCTACCTTCTGTCCTCGCGCGGCAGGCCGATGCGCTCCGTTCCCACGCGGGAGCGCTCGCTGCAGATATTCGGTGATGAGAAGCGGCTTGACGAAATTCGCAAGGGCGAGCGAACCCTCTACAGGGGGCGTGTCTCGCTGGACGATCTCCATTGCCATCCGGTTGCTCCGCCGGTGCCCGCGGAGTCGCCGGGTGGCGTTGCCGCCGGGCGGCCGATCCTCGTGCTGGAGAACTACCATTCCTATGACAGTTTTCGTCGCTGGAATCGAAAGGTCGCGCAATATGCAGCCGTGGCTTATGGCGGGGGCAATGCGTTCCGGCAGGGTGCCGACAATCTGGACGAACTGATTGCGACACTCGATGCAGGTGGTGCCGTCTATGTGGGAGACCTGGATCCCGCCGGCGTCGAGATCCTGCTCGGCGTCAATGAGCGGCGCCGTGCGCGTCACCGACCGCTGGTGCAGCCGCATCGCGGGCTGTATGAGTGGCTGCTCGAGCATGGATGCCGACGCCCGCTGGAGAAGCCGCCGAGAAAGGATCTGGCGAGCCGTCTCGCGGTCCTGTTTCCTTCCGGAATTGCCGCCGAACTATCCAAACTCTGGTCAGCGGAAAAGCGCATTCCGCAGGAGAGCTTCGGTCTTGAGCAACTCTGCGGTCGGGAGGCGGCGGTGGCCAGGCACGAGGCCGCCTGACGAATTTCCATTGTAGTTGGTCTTGGGTTGGTCCAACGATTTGCGATCGGTTGCGTCGCGTGTGTCCCCGCACGGAGTTGTGTTCGTGCGGCTGAGAATCCACGCAGGTTCATTCCCCAGTGCGCAACTGACATTGGGACCGGCATTTCCGGAACCTCGCGGGGCATAAGCCCGCTGGCACAGGGGCTGGCCTGCGACAACGGAAGGGTGATGCACCATTCGCCGGAAGGTTGGAACGAGAACGGCAGTTGCAACGCAAGGAATCGAAACGAGAATGACCGGACGCCATATCCTGGAGTCGGATTGTTGCCGTGGTCCCGCACTCGCAGGAAGAGTAGCCGATGTTGTCTCGACCGCCGTTTGGCTTGGATCGGCGGCCGGCGGTTGTCGCCGACCGTTTCGCTGGATGATCGGGAGTCTTTGCGGACGTTCCTTGTGTTGTGGTTTCACTCGACAGGCCATATTGGTGGCCGAGAAATTCTCGATCCGAGAGATGCAGACGGATCTCTCGGGTGCATCGCGATCTGGTGATCCTTCCGGCTTGCTCTGACTGCACGTGCCGCTAGTTCGTAGAGCACGGGGCCCGAACAGAAGCAGATGAGGTCGAGCCGCTCGCAATACCCATTCCGACTTTCCACATGGTCGAGATGTGCGCACGACCTACGCTTGCGTAGGATCTGCCAGCCTTCTCCAACGGCAACTAGGCCTGGTGCTCCGGGTAAGGGCCGAGGGGAGGCTCGAATCTGGAAGGGACGGAAAGTGACTTGCTGATATTGGGCCTGCAGGTGGTAAACACAATTTCCAGGACGGCCCGGGTGCGCCGCATTGCCGACAACGAGTACCCAACTTCATGACAACGGGCGTCACCTGGTTTGCTGCTCGGAGGAAGTGAATGTTCGGCTTACACACCACTCAATGAACTTGCCCGAGATCTGCGATGATGACCGCAATCCAACGCTCTTGACCCTGGATCACCTTGGTCGCTACTGCCGGGTCGCTGTGTTGAGTTCCCCTATTCCGCCCGCCAGCCCGTGCTCTCGCCATGGCGCGTGTGGGATTCCTCCCGCGCGACCCGGAAACCAGCGCGAAGATAGTTGGTCAGCGCAACGGGATGGTCCAGTGTGCAGGTATTCACGTCGAGGCGGCGAATGTCCCGCTCCCATGCCAGCCGTATGGCTTCGCCGAGGAGCCAGCGGCCGATGCCTCGTCCACGATAGACGGGCAGCAAACCGAAAAACGAGATCTCGGCCACCCCGTCCGGCTCCAGCAGGCGGTAGTCGAGTTGGAAGAACCCCGCTTCCATGCCGGTCGGGTCCAGCAGAAGGAAGAACTCGACAAGAGGGCTTTGCACAAAGGCGGCAAGTTCCTTCGGCGGTACCGCGTGCATGTCCGTCCAGGCGTAGTCGGCGCCGACTGCATCATAGAGGCGTCGGAAATCGTCAACCTCTGGATCCGGTATTCGCTGCAGGCTGAATCCACTCGGTGCCGGCCACCCGTGCCTGGCGGGAGGCCCATCCATCTCGAGATACGATACCAGATAGGGGATCGACTTCCCCGGAGACGGTTTCTTCAACGTTCGACGGGTCTGGTTTCGTTCCCGCCCCATTCCGACCATGAGCCGTCATAGAGCGAATGTGCCACGTGATCCAGCTGGTGCAGCGCCAGATTGAGCACCGCCGCTGTAACGCCCGACCCGCAGGAAGTGATGACGGGACGAGAGAGATCGACGCCGGCACTCTTGAATTCGTTCCGCAGTGCGTCGACGCTGCGCATGGTCCCGTCCGAACAAAGGACTCGGTCGTACGGAAGATTCCGGGCTCCCGGGATGTGACCCCGTCGCAGGCCGGGGCGGGGCTCTTCTGCCTCTCCCCGGAATCGAGCACCGGATCGCGCGTCGACAATCTGTTCTCCTCCACGGACCGATGCCTGCGCGACCTGGTCCGCATTCCGGAGCAGCAGCCAGTTCAGCCGCGGCGTGAAATGCCGGGTCCTCGGTACGGGAGGCATGTCGTCGATGGGGCGGCCCTCGGCGAGCCATTTCGGTAGGCCGCCGTTCAGCACTGCCACTTCATCATGGCCATGGAAGCGGAACATCCACCATGCACGGGCGGCGCTGTAGATGCCCGCCGAATCGTAAATGACAATGCGGTTCCCGTCCCCGAGACCGAGATTGCGGACGCGGGATGCGAACTTTTCTGCTGGGGGCATCATGTGCGGAAGATCCGACGCATCATCCGAGATATCGTCCAGTTCAAAGAACACGGCACCGGGGATGTGCTGTTCCCGATACTCCGCCGCCGCATCCCGGCCTGCGTTCGGCAGGTGCCAACTCGCGTCGACGACCCTGAGATCCGGCGCAGACAGGTTTGCGGCAAGCCATTCCGTGCTGGCAAGTCCTCGCTTCATGTTCAGCGTCCTTCGAATTCTGCTGGCCGCTTTTCCAGGAAGGCGGAGACACCTTCCACGAAATCCCGAGACTTTGCGGCCTTTGCCTGATGGTTTGCTTCCAGCTCGAGTTGCTCCGCAAGATTGTTCCGGAGGCTTGCTCGAAGAGCCTCCTTGGTCAGGCCGAGCGCAACGGTCGGACCCTCCGAGAGCCGGAGCGCAATGTCGAACGCTTCCCGGTAGAGCGCTTCGTCTTCCACCATTCGCCAGACCAGTCCCCAGCGTTCTGCGGTTTCGGCATCAATTTTTTCAGCCAGGAGGCACATTCCCATGGCTCGCTGCATGCCGACGATACGGGGAAGCCAATAGGTTCCGCCGGCGTCCGGCACGAGGCCGATGCCCGCGAAGGCCTCGATGAAGATCGCAGATTGTCCGGCGATGACAATGTCGCAGGCAAGCGCAAGGTTTGCGCCCGCGCCTGCTGCGGGTCCGTTGACCGCGCAGACGACCGGAATGGGAAGGTCATTCAGTGCCTGGAGAATGGGTTCATACTCTTGTCGGAGGACCTTTTGCAGGTCGACGCCGCTTGCCGGATCGACGTCACCGAGGTCCTGTCCGGCGCAGAAGGCACGGCCCCTCCCTGTGATCATGACGGCTCGCGCCTCGTTTGCCATCCGGTCGAATGCGTCGAGCAGTTCCCGCCGCATGGTCGCGTTCAGACTGTTGAGTTTGTCCGGCCGATTCAGACAGATGACGGCCAGCGATTCCTCCGCCAGGAACTGGATGGTCTCGTAGTTGTCGTAGTCCTGCATCATCCAATCCCGCTTCCGTTTCCGCAGGCAAGCCTATTGCCCCAGCCGCCGGTTGCAATGCTGCAGGATAACCGGTTCAGGACAAACGCACTCCGGTCAGGACGACAGGCAATCGAGCCGTACGAAAGTCGCCTTGCATTTTCCCGTCTCCATCCGCCAAGTCGGGAACGCGGACCCTGCACGCATCCGGTTGGCGGCGTGATTTCAGGTCCAGTTGAGCACGACCTTGCCGCTGGATCCCTTCTGCATGACCTTGAATCCTTCCTGGAAGTCCTCGGCCGGCAGCCGGTGGGTGATGATGCCGGACAGGTCGAGGCCTCCCTGGATGAACGTGATCATCTTGTACCACGTTTCGAACATCTCGCGGCCGTAGATGCCTTTCAGGCTTAGCATCTTGAAGATAACCTTGTTCCAGTCGATTTCGAAGGCGGTTGGAGCCACGCCCAGAATGGCGATCTTTCCACCGTTGTTCATCACGTCGATCATGTCGCGGAAGGCGGACGCTGCGCCGGACATCTCGAGGCCCACATCGAATCCCTCGACCATTCCGATTCGCGCCATTACGTCACGCAAACTCTCCACCGTGGGATTGACGACGTAGTCCACGCCCATTTCCCGGGCGAGTGCTAGTCGCCGCGGGTTCGGATCTGTGATCACAACCTTTCGCGCTCCCGAACGGATGGCGGTTACCGCACCCATGATGCCGATGGGACCGGCGCCGGTAACCAGCACGTCCTCCCCGATCAGATCGAAGCTCAACGCCGTATGGACAGCATTGCCGAAGGGGTCGAGAATGGCCGCAACCTCGTCGGTAACCTCCGAGGGAAGGCGCACGACATTGCTTTCGGGAATGGACAGGAACTCGGCGAAGGCGCCGTTGCGGTGGACACCGACACCGATGGTATTGCGGCAGAGATGTCCACGACCGGCACGGCAGTTTCGGCACGTGCCACAGACGATATGCCCTTCGCCGGAGACGCGCTCGCCGACCGAGAATTTTTGCGCGGCAGCACCGCGCGCGGTGATTTCGCCGCAGAACTCGTGTCCGATGATCATGGGCACGACAATGGTCGATTGCGCCCATTCATCCCACTTGTAGATGTGCATGTCCGTACCGCAGATTCCGGTCATGCGCACACGGATGAGGACATCGTTGGGCCCCGGGTCGGGGATGGGAACATCCTCCATCCAGAGTCCGGGTTCCGGCTTGTTCTTGACGATCGCGCGCATGGTCCCTGCCATGTCTGTCACCTATTGCAGCAAACCGTGTTCCCTGCCCGTTTCGGCGAAAGCCTCCACGGCTCGCAGGATGTCTGCGGTGGAATGGCCGGCTGACAACTGTGTGCGGATGCGGGCCTGACCCCTCGGAACAACCGGGAAAGAGAAGGCGACGACGTAAATTCCCTTCTTGAGCAGGCTTCGTGCCATGGTTTCCGCCAGCGCAGCATTGCCGACCATCACCGGGATGATCGGGTGGTCGCCGCCAGCCAGCGTGAAGCCGGCCCTGGACATCTCCGTGCGGAAGAGAGTTGCATTGCAGGCCAGCCGGTGCCGAAGCGCCGTCCCTTGCTCGATGATGTCGAAAGCGCGCAGCGATGCGGCCGCGATTACCGGTGCAAGCGTGTTGGAGAACAGGTATGGACGTGAGCGCTGCCGAAGCCAGTCGATGATTTCCCTTCGTCCAGCTGCATATCCGCCCGAGGCGCCACCCAGCGCCTTGCCGAGCGTGCCGGTGACAATGTCGATGCGCCCCTCGACCCCGCAATGTTCCGGCGTGCCTCGCCCGTTCTCGCCGATGATTCCGATCGCATGGCTGTCATCTACCATTACGAGGGCGTCATGCCGGTCGGCCAGATTGCAGATTCCTCTGAGATCGGCGATGACGCCGTCCATGGAGAACACACCGTCCGTTGCGATCAGCCGGAATCGGGCATCGGCGGACTTCTGAAGGGAGCGCTCCAAATCCTTCATGTCGTTGTTGGCGTACCTGCAACGGCGTGCCTTGCAGAGCCGGATGCCGTCGATGATCGAAGCATGGTTCAGCGAGTCCGAGATGATTGCATCTTCGTCGCCGAGCAGGGTTTCGAAGAGGCCGGTATTGGCATCGAAGCAGGAGGAGTAGAGGATCGCGTCCTCGAATCCGAGAAACCGGGCAATTCGGGTTTCCAGCGTCTTGTGCACTTCCTGCGTTCCACAGATGAAACGCACGGAGGCCATGCCGTATCCATAGCGTTCTATGGCTTCCTTGGCGGCACATGCAAGTTCCGGGCTGTCGGCAAGGCCAAGATAATTGTTGGCGCAGAAATTCAGCACCCGTTCCCCGGAAGCGACCTGTATCGAGCCGGACTGCTTGGAGATGATGACTCGCTCGGACTTGTAGAGTCCCTCGGATTGGATCCGATGGAGTTCCTCGGCGAGATGGTCAAACATTGATCGAGACATGGTGTGGCAGATTGTATGGCATTCCAGCGGCGATTCGCGTGGAACAGCACAATATCGGAAACAGCTCTTGCTTCCGGAGCACGGCCACGGAACACCGCCATCGACACTCGACCGAACACCGCAATGTGACGTCGCTGGACTTCGGTTCCGGGTGCGGGTACCCCGGTTGGGCCAACAGACCGATCTATCGAGGGACTGGGACGATGAAAATTACAGCCATTCGAGCCACTCCTGTCAACATTCCCTTTACCGCTCCCTATGTCTTTAGCCAGGGATCGGTACGATCTCTTACCAAGACCATCGTGGAGGTCGATACGGATGAGGGGGTGACGGGCCTCGGTGAAGTGGCCGACGGCGACCGTTCCGGCGATGTCACGAAGATGGGCGAAACCCTCCTGGGACTGGATGTTCGCGAGGTCGGTACAGCCGAGCGGCGGTGCCTGCCGGGAATCCGGTACACGCCATGGGGAAATGTTGCCGGTAGGACGCGCGCCTTTGGCGGGATCGAGATGGGAATGTGGGACGCACGCGCCAGGGTCGAGGACGTTCCCCTGCACGTGCTCCTTGGCGGGGCTGTCCGAACCGAGATCGCGCTGTCGGAGTATTTCGGCTATCGGGTTCCCGGGCCCTCGGAACGCGGAGAGAATACGCCGGAGGAAATCGCTGCATATTGCGCGCGCATGATCGACGAGCATGGCGCAACCAATTTCGAGGGGAAGGTCGGCACCGTGGGTCTCGACGAGGAAGTCCGGATGGTGCGCCTCGTGCGCGAGGCGATCGGCGACCGGCCGCTCAAGCTCGATGCCAATGGCGCCTGGACCGTGCAGACCGCGCGCGAAGCGGTGCGACGTATGGACGAGCACGTTATCCACTACTACGAGGATCCGTGCCAGACCTACGAGGAAATGGCCCGGCTCCGCAACTTCACCCGCGCGAACTTCTCCACGCATGTGATGGATCTGCCCAAGGCGGTGCAACTTGGCTGTCCCGATACCCTGGTAACCAACCTGACTGAACTGGGTGGCATCCGTCGCACCGTGGAGTTCATTCGTGCCTGCGAGCTCCTCGACATCGGATTCCGGTTCCACAGCGGCGAAACCGGTGTGGCGAGCGCCGCCTACCTGCAGGTATCCGCAGCTATCGAACACATTCGCGAACCGAGCCAGACGCTGTTTCGCTGGTATGCCGATGATGTGGTGGAGGAGGGAACACCGGTGCCGAAGAACGGGGTGGTCGCCGTTCCGGAAGGTCCGGGTCTTGGTGTCACCCTCGACCGGAAGTCGTTGCGGCGCTGCCTTGAGCGCTACCTGGACGAAGGAGAATTCCCGAAGAGCGAAAGCGGATCCCGGCCCTTCCGGATGCGCTTTGCGCGGGTCTGAACATCCGTACGGTCCTTGCCGTTGACCTGCCTGTTTCCGCAACCCGACCCTGGCAGCGCCGTCCGCCCAGATCGTCGGGCCGCGCCGGCAGGAGCGCATCGTTAATGCGGCAGATCGATCGCAGGCCTTGACGTGACTTGAAGAACGGGGCTGTCGGGTTGCGGAATCTTCCGAACCGGATCAGACCCGGAGCCGCCTGCACTGGATTCCGGCCGGATTGCGGATCCCGAGTGGAAATCCCCGCGCGCGGCGAACCGGGAACAGGGTGTTCAACGTTGTTCCTCCCCGGTTAAGTCGTGCAGCAGGCTCGCGTACTGCGTTGGTTTCCGGAGAGCGAGGTCTTTTGCGACCGGCAAACGGCCGGCCCGGGCACGCGCCTGAGGAGGTCGCCCTCGGTGGCTGGTCTTCGCCCAGACGCACCAATGCCTGGATCGGGGAACTGGACAAGTCGGAATATCGGCATTGCCCACCATTGGCAGGAATTTGGCTGCAGGCAGTAGGGAACCAACGGGACGAATGATTGTCTGCAGCAAGCGTGTCGCGTATGTCGTTCCGGATACCGTGGCGCCGGCTTGTGCGCCCAATTGCAGCACTGATGGTATTGCGGCCGGTTCGATCTTCTGCAATTCAGTCCGGATTCAGTGCAAGCAGGTCGCGCGCATTCGCGCGAGAACGGTCGGTTATCCGGACGCCGGAGAGCATTCGCGCGATCTCCTCCACCCGCTCCTCGGTGGAGAGCGGGGCAATTGCGATTCCCGCCTTTCCGCATCGCGCGACGGAGAGATGCTGGTCGCCCAGTGCTGCGACTTGCGGCGCGTGTGTCACGCAGATCACCTGCGCCCGGTTTGCGAGCCGTTTCAACATCCGTCCAACCGTATCGGCGGCAACACCGCCAACGCCGATATCTGCTTCGTCCAGAACCAGGCACGGCAAGGCGCTCCTCTCTGCTGCGACTACGGTTATCGCAAGTGCAATCCGCGACTGTTCGCCGCCGGAGGCAACTTTGCCGAGCGGTGCCGGCGGATGACCAGGATTGGTCGTGATCAGGAATTCGACGGAATCCAGCCCTTGCTCGCCACAGGTCTCAGCGAACGATACGGACAGGGAACCGCCGGCAATCCCGAGGGTCCGCATGCAGCGGCCTACAGAATCGCCGAACGCGCCGGCTGTGTTCCGACGGGCCTCACGTACATCCATCGCGACCTTTCTGAAGGCGTCCTCGAGACACTTGATCTCGCATTCCAGCGCCTGCTGCCGATCGGAGCGCTCGTCCCGTGCGGCCACCGTGGCGGCAATCCTCTCGTGGATGGCGGGGAGTTCGTGCGGTTCGGCTCTGTGCTTGCGGGCGATGTCATGCATGCGGGCAATGCGAGCGTCGAGCTCGGCGAGCCGTTCGGGATCCGGCTCCATCCGTTCGGCAAAGCGCCGAAGATCCGCGAGAATGTCGTCGATCAGGGCAAGTGCTGCATCTGCACTCTCCCTGGCGGACGCAAGAGCAGGATCAACGGCTTCAAGCCGGCCGATCTCGCTCGCCGCCATGCGCAGCGGGTCGGATTGCTCCAGGGCTGCCACGGCGCGGGCGGCCGATTCCCGCAATGTGTCAACTTGCGAGAGGCGGGTATGCGCGGCGTCGAGTTCTTCGTATTCGCTTGGCCTGGGGTCCAGTTCGTCGAGCTCCCGGAGTTGGTAGTCGAGAAGCGCGGCGGCCTCCCGACCTCCCGCACCAGACGACTCCATTGCTTCCAGTTCGTCTTGAGCGGCTCGCCATCGCCGCCACGCATCCGACAGTTTTCGACGGTCTGGCGACGCTACGCCGTAGTCGTCGAGCAGTGCGAGTTGTACATCGCGACGGGCGATCCGCATGGCTTCTCCTTGCGCATGCACATCAAGGAGGGTTTCTCCGAGCCCGGCCAGGGTTGCACGGGTGACGGGGGTGTCGTTCACGAAGGCATGGGACCGGCCGTTTCTGTCCAGGACCCGGCGTGTAACACACCGGCTCGGATCGTCCGGGTCGGCAAGTTGCCGTTCTGCCAGGAAGCGGGCGCAGTCGCTGCGCTCGGGTACGGTGAATTCCGCCGCGGCTTCTGCGCGCCTGGCATCCCGGCGAATGCGATCGGTGGAGGCGCGGGCGCCCAAGGCAAGGCCCAGGGCATCGAGAAGCACGGACTTGCCGGTACCAGACTCGCCCGTGATCACCGTCAGGCCTGGTGCGAATTCGATCTCGAGAGCGGGAATTACCACAAGGTCCCGAACTCGAAGCCGGGTCAGCATGCAAAATCTCCCAAGAAATCCTCTTCACGCAGGGCATGAACTGCGCCGGTTCCGCTGGTGGATGCGGATGATGTGGGACAACTACCGGTGAACACGTCCAGATCGCTTCCGATCCTCTTCCGCAGCCACTTTGCCGACGCGGGGCACTGCAAGTCGCTTGGCGCCCGCCGCCGACACGGAGGTGCATGCTTGCCGAACAGCGCTACATATAGCCGAATCGCCTGGAGATCGCTGCCGTGCATTGACGGATATTCGCTTTCCCTCTGAACGGTTCTGCACCAGGGATTCGCTCCGGGAGGTGCGGCAGGCCTGGTTGAAGGATGACCGTCAGATACAGGACCGGGACTGGACAGGTTGTACTGTGTCGAACCCGCGTGTCACCGGTTGCCGTGATCGGCAGCTCGGCGAGACTTGGCAAGGTAGCCGGGGACTTGCGTCGCGGACCAATCGGAATTGGGCGGGATGCGGTTTCTGTGTTCCGTGCCAGAAGGCGGGTTTCGTTCTGGTCAGGACAGTGTCGCCGCAAGCTGTGCGATCGCCAGGAGTGCCACCCGGGATCCGACCGCCGTCCGAATCCTGGACATTGCCGTCAGGAATCAGGCTGAGCAAGGCGAAGCCCTCAACGCGGATGAAATCGGCAAAGAACCTCACATTCGGGAACGGGAACCACGCGACGGCCGGAACGACCCGATTCTGCCGCTCTTTCGGTGCCCCCTTATCCACCGGCGAATCTGCAGGTTCAGCGGAAGTCCATCAACGGTCGGCGCGGTGCAAGGCTGCGCTGTAAGGTTCCTGCAATCCGAACGCGGGTACCGTTGGCGGCGGAGGTCAGGTCTCCTGACCCGTTCACCATTTCGATGCCCGGGTTCGGTTGGCGGCGCGAGACCGGTTCACCGTCCGGAGGCTGCCATGCGGGAATCGGGTTCCGTGTTGCCGCGAGTCTGTCGGGATACGATCCTGTCTCCGGGCGGTTGCCTCGCCCCGTGGCGCCCGCAATAATCCGGTCCGCACAGGGGAGGTGGGATGCTCAGAACCGGCGACGAGTATCGGGATTCCATTCGTGACGGCCGGGAAGTCTATATCGATGGTCAACGGGTCGTCGATGTACCAACACACCCCGCCTTCAAACCGATCGTTGACCTCCGTGCGCGCATCTACGACATGGCCCAGGAGGAGAAGTTCCGCGGCGTCATGGCCTATCGTGACGCGAACGACTGGAACACGACTTCCTACAAGCTGCCCCGGGAACGGCAGGACTGGCATGACAAGGCCGCTTGGGTCGATCTGGTCATGCGCGAGGCGGGTGGGGTCGTCATTCGCATTGGAGACGAGACCGTTGGCGAGATGTGGTCGCTGTATGATGGTTCCGACGTGCTCGACGAGGTCGATCCGCAATTCTCGGTGAACATCGCCAGCCACATAGACCGGGTGGTACAGGGCGATGTATTCCATGTATCCGCAAATACCGATCCCAAGGGCGACCGTTCCAAGCGTCCGCAGGAACAGGACCCGGACATGCTGCTGCACATGGTCCGGGAGACCGATTCCGGCATTGTCGTGCGCGGCGCCAAGTACGAGACGGCCGCAGCATATGCCAACCAGGCTTTCGTCAAGCCAACCATCGCCAATTGGGGTGACGACAAACTCTCCGACTACGCGTTGGGATTCATCTGTGACATGGGCGCGCCAGGGCTCAAGCATATCTGTCGCACCGGCTTCGGCGACCGGCGGATTCCCGAGGATTATCCGATCACTGCGCGATTCGACGAGGTGGACACGCTGCTGATCTTCGACGACGTGCTGGTTCCGTGGGAGAACGTGCTGTTCTACCGCCACACGCGGGCTGCCTCCTTCATCCGCGGTACGCTTCACCGTTACAGTGCCTTTCCCTATGTGCAGAGGGTGCTCTACCTGGCCGACCTGATGATCGGGACCGCGCTCTTCAATTGCCGGCAGACGGGGCTGGACCGGAACCCCGCCGTGCGGGAAAAACTGGCGACCATGGTCGTCTGGCGCGAAGGCATCAAGGCCCATCTCACGGCGGCGATCACCCTGGCGGAGGAGAGTCCCAAGGGCTTGCTCATGCCCAACCAGTCCCTGCTCTACACCGGCCGTGTGCATGCGGTGAGCCAGTTTCCGGCGATGATGCACCTGGCGCGCGAGTTGTGCGGGGGGCAGGTTTGCCTGACACCGGACTTTGCCACCTTCCAGGCACCCGAGACCCGGCACTGGATGGACAAGTACTACACTGTCAACGAGGGTTGGTCGGCCGAGGACCGCCGCCGATTGCTGGCCTTTGGCCGCGACCTGCTCAACAGCGATTATGCCGGCCACCGGGTAACATTCGAGTTGTTCGCCCAGTCGCCGCCGTACGCGCATCTCAACGCCGTCTACAACAATTTCAATTTCGAAAGGGCGCTCGACTTTGTGCAGCGCTGCGCAGGGCTTTCGGACAAGGTGCGCGGCTAGGGCCGGCGGCGCCGGAGGGCTCAAGGGGCGATGACGCATACCCGCATCCGCAAGTTCAACACCAGGGATGTCTGGTCCGGCCAGGATCTCGACAACGACCTCGCAATGGCCGTGCGCGCGGGTAACCGCGTCTTCCTGCGCGGCCAGGCGGGCATCGATTTCGACGGCAACATCGTCGGGGTCGGTGATGCACGCGCCCAGGCGGAGCAGGCGATGCGCAACGTTGTCCAATTGTTGGAAGAGGCCGGTTCCAGGCTGGACCATATTTGCAAGATCACCATCTACATCACCGACCGGGCCTACCGTGGCGAAGTCTACCGGGAGGTCGGCAAGTGGTTGAAAGGCGTGCATCCCTGTTCTACGGGCCTGATCGTCAGCGGCCTCGCGGCGCCGGAACTGGTCATGGAGATCGATGTCGAGGCGGTGATCCCTGATGATGATGTCCCGCCCGACCCGGTGGCGGCGACAGGCCGGGGAGAGGCATGACCGTTTCCGTAGCCGGACGCTGCCGACGCACCGGGCAATTCGGAATCGCTGTCGCCACCTCGAGCATCTGCGTCGGAGCTCGTTGCGTTTGGGTCCGCGAGGATGTCGGTGCCGTCGCGTCCCAGAACCTGACCAATCCCGCTCTCGGCAAGCTGGGTCTCGACCTCCTCCAGGAAGGAATGGCGCCATCCCGTGTACTGGATCGATTGCTCGAGACCGACGGAGAAAACGCACGCTATCGGCAATTGTCCATCCTGGGTGCCGCCGGTCCACCGGTCGTGTATACGGGTAGCGAGGTTCTGGAAAACCGGGGCGAGGCGCTTGGCGGGGATTGCGTCGCTGCCGGGAATCTCCTGTCGGGTCCGAATGTCGCAAGTGCCGTCGCGGACGCATTCGAGGCCGCGACAGGCGAGCAGCTGGCCGAGCGCCTGCTCCGCGGAATCGAAGCCGGGCTTGCGGCAGGTGGCGAGCACGGTGATTTCCATTCCGCCGCCCTCCAGGTGAAGGCGCAGCATGTCTGGCCGATCTGCGATCTCAGGGTGGATTGGGACGAAGCGAACCCGGTCGGCCGGCTGCGCACGCTCTGGACGGATTATGCACCGCAGATGGAAGACTACGTCATCCGGGCTCTCGAGCCCGGGGCGTCTCCATCCTTTGGCGTACCGGGCAACGAGTGACTTCAGGTTCGCAAGTGGCCGCACCAAGGGGCCGAATCTTCGAAGCAGAGTTTCGAACGGGCCTGCTCCCGGCGCCCTTGTACCTTGACACTTCGCTCCGTCTCTGAAACGGTTGCGCAGCTTGAAACAAGGGAGGAGACCCCAGATGAGACGATAACTCACCCTGCTGCCGGTGCTGGCCGCGCTCGTGGCAATGCCGGTTTACGCGAAGGACATGCTGGTCATTGACAATGTCCAGGAGCCGGCGACCCTGGATCCGCACCGGCAATGGAATCCGGACAGCTATACCGTCTATCGCAACATCTACGACAACCTCGTGACCCGCGATTCCAGTGGGGCGATCGTTCCCCAGGTGGCGGCCTCCTGGCAGGCGGCGAGCGATACCGAAGTCGATTTCCAGCTTCGGGATGACATCACCTTTCACGACGGTTCACCGCTGACGGCCGAGGACGTGGTGTTCTCGGTGAAGCGTATCACCAACCCGGAATTCAAGAGTCCGCAATTGGGCCAGTTTTCCAAGATCATCGGCGCGGAAGCGACCGGTACGCATTCGGTTCGCCTCACAACGGATGGCCCCTATCCGGTCCTGTTGCCGCAGCTTGTGAAATTGTCCATCGTCTCCAAGGCCTATGCCGAGCAAGTGGGAGACGAGGAACTGAACCTGAAGCCCATGGGTTCGGGACCGTACAAGTTCGTGGAGTGGCGCAAGGGCGTGAAGGTCGTGCTTGAGCGGAACGACGGCTACTGGCGGGGCGAGCCCCCGTTTGCGTCGGTGGAATTCGCGGCAGTGCCGGACGCGGCGACCCGGATGGCCGACCTGCGCACCGGCAAGGCCGACCTGATCGTCGGGCTCAACCCGGATGACGCGCTGCAACTGCAGGGTACGGATGGAGTCCAGGTTCGGAGCGCGCCGACAGAGCGGGTAGGCTACCTGATGATGAATACCCAGGGCGGACCTCTCGTGGACAAGAACGTACGCCGTGCAATCAGCCACGCGATCGACCGCCAGTTGATCATCGATGCCCTCCTCGGCGGCTACTCCCAGGTCACCAACCAGTTGTTGACCCCGGCGCATTTCGGATTTGTCGATGGGCTGGAGTGGCACGATTACGATCCGGAGAAGGCGAAGGCGCTGCTGGCCGAAGCCGGGCATGGCGATGGGCTTGAGATCGAGATCATCACCGCGCCTCCCTTCGACCAGAGAATCATCCAGGCAATCCAGCAGCAGCTGGCGGATGTCGGTGTGACGTTGAAGATCTCCATGAGCGACATGGCGTCCTTCCTGGCCCGCCGCAGGGCGGACCCCGAGGGCTTCGGGGACACCGTGTTCGGTCGCTGGTCCTGCGCATGCCAGGATGCGGACGGTGTCCTCTTCGCGATGTTCCACTCGGACAGCGTCTGGTCCAAATACGCCAACACGGAACTGGACAAGTGGCTGGTTGCCGGACGATCGACACTGGATGAAGCGGAGAGGATTGCGGCCTACACCGAGGCGCACGCAATCATTCGCGAGGAAACTCCGTCGATTCCTCTCTACCAGGCTGCAGCGATCTACGGCGTCAAGTCGAACCTGACATGGGCGCCAACGGCCAATGAGAGCCTGTTTGTCATGGACATGGCCTGGGAACAATAGTCTTCTCCTTGCCGCCCGGGGCTCGTTCCCGGGCGGCTTTCCCCGGGACGTGACGGTCTGCCGCGGGCATGTTGTACTTTCTGTTGAAGCGGTCTTTGCAGGCTGCATTCGCCCTGTTCGGCGTGGCGACGCTTGTTTTCGTATTGCAGCATCTGACCGGCGATCCGGTCGCGCTGATGGTGCCGGACGGGGCCACGGCGGAAGACATCGCCATCCTTCGCGCGCAGTTCGGTTTCGACCGACCGCTGATCGTGCAATACGTGGACTACCTGCTTGACCTTGCGCAAGGTAATTTCGGGATTTCCTACATCCAGAATATCCCGGTCATCGATATCGTCGTTTCCCGCCTTCCGTTCACATTGCAGTTGTCCGCTGTAGCGCTCCTGATGGCATTGCTGGTCGGGTTGCCGGTGGGAGTGCTCGCTGCACTCAACCGGGGCCGGTGGCCGGAGAAGCCCGCCCTGGCATTCGTGCTGGCGGCACAGTCGATGCCGACCTTCTGGTCCGGAATACTGCTGATCCTGCTGTTTGCCGTAACACTGGACTGGCTGCCCTCCTCGGGGGCGGAGTCGGGGAGTTCCATCATCCTGCCGGCGGTCTGTCTCTCGGGTCTCACCATGGCGACATTTGCCCGCATCGCGCGCAATGCAATCGTCGAGGAACTGGGCAAGGACTATGTTCGCGCTGCCTACGCGCGAGGGCAGACACGGCTCTCCGTTGTTCTTCGCCACGTTTCGCGAAACGCGGCGGTTCCGCTCATCTCGATTACGTCGCTTGAACTCGCGAACATGCTGGCGGGAGCGGTGATCGTCGAGACCGTGTTCGCCTGGCCGGGACTCGGTTTGCTGGCCGTGCAGGCGATCCAGGCCAACGACTTCCTCGTGGTGCAGGCACTGGTGTTGCTCGGTGCCGGCGCCTACATCGTGCTCAACCTGCTCGCCGACATTCTCTACAGCGTCGTCGATCCCCGGATCAAGGCGACGGGAAGTTGACCATCGCGGGTGAGAGAATCCCGCTCGGCGCCGCTAGTGCGGCCACTCTCCTGTTCGTCTTCGTACTGGTTGCCATTGCCGCACCCCTGGTCGCGCCGTTGGACCCGAACGCGCAGGACCTGTTCGCGCGTCTGAAACCACCCGGAACCGAGGTGCGGGGCGCGCTCTACCTTCTTGGTACAGACGAACTCGGCCGGATTATCCACGGTTCGCGCATCTCGCTGTTCGTCGCGTTTACCTCCGTGTGCGTTTCGCTGGTGGTGGGTTCTGCCCTTGGCGTGATGGCCGGGTACTTTCGCGGCTGGGTAGAGATCGTCATCATGCGCATCGTGGATGTGGTGCTTTCGATTCCCGCACTGCTCCTGGCAATCATCACCGTCATCGTGTTGGAACCCGGTCTCTTGAGTCTTGTCGCAGTGCTCGGGTTCACGCGCTGGCCCCGCTACACCCGCGTGGCCTATGGCCAGACTCTGAGCATTGCGACGCGTCCCTATGTAACGGCTGCGCGGTTTCACGGCGCCGGGGCGTTCTGGCTGATGCCGCGGCATATCCTGCCCAACATCCTGAACCCGCTGATCGTGGTTGCGACTCTCGAGTTCGGCCTGATGATCCTCTTCGAAGCCGGGCTGTCCTTCCTGGGGCTCGGCATCCAGCCTCCGACGTCGAGTTGGGGGGCGATGATGAGCGTCGGACGGAATTACCTGAACACCGCCTGGTGGATCGCGACCTATCCCGGCCTTTGCCTGTTCGCACTGGTGCTCTGTGTCAATTTGCTGGGAGACAGCCTGCGCGACCGGCTGGACCCGAAGGGAGATCGAAGATGACGGAATTCCGGAACAAGCGGGTCGTGGTAACAGGCGCATGCGGCGTGTTCGGACGTCGATTCACTTCTGCATTTGCACAAGCGGGAGCGCGGGTATGTCTCGCGGACAATCGGGCACACCTCCTCGGGGCGGCGCGGGACGCGCTTGCGGGCGAGGGGCATCTCGTGCACGCCACGGAACTGTCGGATGCAGACTCCATCGGGGCGCTGGTGGATGCGGTGGCGACGGAGTGGGACGGTGTCGACATTGTCATCAACAATGCCGGCATCTATCCGTCCGGGCACCTGATCGACCTCCCTGTCGAGGAGTGGGACCGGATCTGGGCCGTCAACCTGCGGGCCCCCTTCCTGGTAGCGCGTGGGTTCGCATCTCTGATGGCGACCCGCGGCATTGCGGGATCCATCATCAATGTCGGTTCCGGCGCAGCCCGGAACATGCGGGCCGGC
Source organism: uncultured Rhodobacterales bacterium (assembly GCA_964590405.1). Lineage (GTDB taxonomy): Bacteria > Pseudomonadota > Alphaproteobacteria > Rhodobacterales > CAZPXZ01 > CAZPXZ01. Next base: position 127,136 of record CAZPXZ010000001.1, read on the forward strand.
ACGGTGCCCTACTGCGCATCCAAGACTGCGATGGTGCGGCTGACCAAGGGAATGGCGCTGGAGTTCGCTCCGTTCGGGATACGGGTCAACGTGCTGGAGCCCGGCTTCTCCCCCGGGTCGGAGGTCAGCCCGCTGACCGACGCGCATGTCGCGAGTGTACTCGGCAACATTCCGCTTGGCCGTCCCTCCGGCCCGATGGACGCCCCCGAAGCCGCGCTTTTCCTGTCGTCCGGAAAGGCAGCGTTCATAACCGGCACGACGCTCAGCGTGGATGGCGGCAACTCCATCGGGGCGGCCGCAGAATACCCGGATGACATTCTCGAGAGGATTGCCCGATGAAACAGGAACTGGTCTCGCTGCCTTCCTATGAGTGGCCAAGCGGTCACCGCGCTGCCGTCGTGTTCTCCGTGGACGTGGATGTGGAGACGCCCTTCGTATGGGCCAATCGCGGCCGGCCGGTGACCACGCTCGGCGAACTGGAGCAGCGCCGATTCGGTGCCCGCCGGGGTGTCGGGCGGCTTGTTGCGCTGCTTCGCGAATTCGACGCGAAGGGAAGCTTCTACGTGCCGGGCGGCGTGATGGAAGCCTATCCCTGGATCGTGCCCGGGCTCCTGGAGGCGGGACAGGAAGTCGGCCTCCACGGCTACCACCACGAGCGCATGGAGACTCTTGGCGACGACGAATTTGGCGGGGTCATGGAACGCAGCCTGGCAATCTTCGCTGCGCAGGGAGGCTCGACCCCCGTCGGATTCCGGTCGCCCGCCTGGGAACTCGGACCAGAACAGGTGGCGCTCCTGGACGACCCGAGAATCGCCTATGACAGTTCATTGATGGGGTTCGAACATCCGTACCGGATCGGGAATATTGTCGAGGTCCCGGTGCACTGGAGTATCGATGACGCGATCTTCTACCGTTATTTCGGCGACGGACGCGATACGAGGCCGCCCACCGGGCCGAACCGGCTGCTTGCGGACTGGATATGGGCATTCGAGGCGATGGTCGACACGGGTGGCCTCTTCATGATCACTGTCCATCCCTGGATGTCGGGTCGCGCGCCCCGGATCGCGATGCTCCGGCGCCTTTTCGAGCACATTCACGGAATCCGGGGCATCTGGTGGACCACGGCGGCCAAGGTCGCCGAGTGGCACCGCAGGTCGGCCAACGCGGACCGGTTCTGCGTGGACCCGTCGCCGGTCAATACAGACATCTGATGTCAACACTCCTCGAACTTCGGGACCTGACGGTCGAGATCCACGGTCAGGCCGTGGTAACCGGTGTCGATCTGGATGTTCGGAGGGGGGAGACACTGGCACTGGTCGGGGAGTCGGGATGCGGAAAGTCCGTCACCGCTCTCGGCATCATCAACCTCCTCCCGGACGGCGGTCGCCGGGTCTCCGGGAGCCTGCACTTTGCGGGAGAGGATCTCACCGGGATCGGCGAGCAGGACTGGCGCCAGGTGCGGGGCAGACGAATCGGAATGATCTTCCAGGATCCGTCCGCGGCGCTTGATCCCCTGATGACCGTCGGGCGGCAGATTGTGGAGGCGTTGCGCCTCAGGGGACTGTCCGGGCGCGACGCATTGCGAAAAGCGGCGCGGGAAATGCTCGTGCAAGCAGGCATCTCCGATCCGGACCGGCGATTGGACCAGCACCCTTACGAACTCTCTGGCGGGATGGCGCAGCGCGCAATGATCGCCATAGCGCTTGCGGCGCGCCCCGATCTGCTGATCGCCGATGAGCCGACAACGGCGCTCGATGTGACCATCCAGGCGCAGATTCTTGCCCTCATGGCACAACTCCAGGCGGAGAGCGGAACAGCGGTCCTGCTGATCACCCATGACATGGGCGTGGTGGCGGAGAACGCCGATCGGCTCGCGGTCATGTATGCGGGCATGGTGGTCGAGACCGGGCACACGGAGGAGGTGCTCGCCCGGCCCGCACATCCCTACACCCGCCTCCTGCTTCGAAGCATCCCGACACTGGATGCGGAACGCGGAATCGCACTCGACGTGATCGAAGGCGTGGTTCCGGAGCCGGGCGCCTGGCCTGGAGGCTGTCGGTTTGCGCCACGCTGTCCCCATGCGGAGGCTGCGTGCCATGCCGGTGTTCCCACGTTGCACAATTTCGCGGAAGGACGGGCCGCCGCCTGCATTCGTCTGGGAGAACTCGACCCATGACCCCTTCGCTCCTCGAGGTGCGGAATCTCTCGGTCCGATTTCCTGTTCGCGGGGCTCTGCCCTGGTTGACGAGTGCCGAGGTAAGAGCGGTGGACGCGGTCAGCCTGGTGCTTCGAACCGGTGAGACGCTCGGCGTCGTGGGAGAGAGCGGATGCGGGAAGACGACCCTCGGAGCCGCGATTCTCGGTCTGCAACCGGCGAGCGAGGGGGAGATCCTGTTCGACGGCCGACTCCTGCCGGCCGGAGCACCTGCGGAAGCCCGGGACGGGATGCAGGTGATCTTCCAGGATCCGTTTGCTTCGCTCAATCCGCGGCGGAGAGTCTGGAAGAGTGTCGGCGAACCCATGCTGGTGCGGGGTGCCGGACGAGCGGAGACACGCGACCGCGTGGCGGAGATTTTTGCCGCTACCGGGTTGCAGCGAGGGCATCTGGACCGGCTGCCGCACCAGTTCTCCGGGGGGCAGCGCCAGCGCCTCGCGATCGCGCGCGCCCTGGTACGCCGGCCTCGGCTGATCGTGTGCGATGAGCCGGTTTCTGCGCTAGACGTATCGGTGCAATCGCAGATTCTGAACCTGTTGAACGAGTTGCAACAGGAATTTCGCCTGGCATACATCTTCGTGTCACACGACCTTGCCGTGGTGAAGAACGTGTCGGACAGGATCGCCGTCATGTATCTCGGCAAGGTCGTGGAATCTGGACCTGCGGAGCGATTGTTTGCGACGCCCTCACACCCGTATACGCGGGCACTACTTGATGCGGTGCCGCGTATCGTGCCGGGCGCGAAACGAGGCGGGAGGCGTTTGTTGGAGGGCGAACTGCCCAGTCCGACACAGCACTTTGTTGGCTGTCCGTTCCGGTCCCGTTGCGCGATTGCCGCAGATATATGCACAAGTACGCCGCCGCCCGTCATTGACCTGGGTGGTGGGCAGACCGCGCGCTGCCATCGGGCCGGCGCAGTGGGAGAGATGCGGTAGGGTCCCTGCCACGTTCAGGAAACCGGTAGGTTGCTGTTGACTCGGTTCCGTTCTCCTGAGGGATGCGGCGGCATATGGGCTCAAGCGTGATCTGGAACCGCGGGACAGTGTAGGATCCTGTGCAATATTGTTTCTGCCCAGGGTGGACATCTACCCCGTGCCACACGCAACGCCAGGGCGACGTTGTGGAGTCGGTCAACTCGGGCTATGTGTGCAAGGCAAACGCCGGGTAGGATGGGGATGGCGATCAGTCCATATCAATCCACGAATTTAATCGGGTTTTCGTTCGGGGGGTTGCCGTTGTTCGGTACTCGGAACGGCAACACGACTCAAGGCTGCAGGGGGGCAGGCATGGCACACGAAATCACTCCGGAACAGCTTGCTGCGTTGCGGAAAATTGACACACCGTCAATCTGCAACGCAATGGAGATCGTCGCTCCGGAGCGCCGCGGCTACGGGTATACGACCAGGCCGCTCTACTGCCTGCGACCGGACCAGGGACCCATGGTTGGCTACGCGCGTACCGCGACCATCTGCTCCGACGTGCCCGACCGGTATTCGCCGGAGGAGATGAAGAGGCGCCGGATCAGCTACTACACATATGTGGAGAAGGGCGGACCGCTTCCCTCGATCGTCGTGATCCAGGACGTGAGCGAGTCGGTCGGCAAGGGCAGTTTCTGGGGCGAGGTCAACAGCAATGTCCACAAGGGACTCGGCGCCGTCGGCCTGGTCACCAACGGCTCGATCCGGGATCTCTCCGACATGGCGGATGGATTTCAGATGCTCGCCGGAATGGTCCTGCCATCCCATGCATGGGTACATGCGTTCGAGTGGAGTTTGGGAGTCGTGGTACATGGAATGGCGGTCGCTGACGGAGACCTGATCCATGCTGATCAGCATGGTGCGGTTGTCATACCTCACGATGTCGCCGGTGCGCTTCCGGATGCGGTGGACCTTGTCGCCCGGCGGGAACGTGTCGTGATTTCAGCATCTCAGGAACCGGGATTTACCGCTGAACTGCTTGCGAAGAAATGGGATGAAGCAGCTTCCATCACGTCCTGACCCATAGTGCCTGGCTCACCTGCTCAAGCAAGCACCTCAAGCCTCAAGAGTTTGAAGGCAAGATAGTCGTGCCAT
>CAZPXZ010000001.1:131482-136181 GCA_964590405.1 uncultured Rhodobacterales bacterium
CTTGAGGAAATAACCCGTCGCGCAAGAACCGCGCTTGCCCGCCGGAGGCAAGCCTGACTTCCATGATCTCCTATTCGGAATCCGCGAACGCGCTCCGCGGACTCACCTATGGCTCGGAAACCCTCGGAAAGTCCGTCCTTCGTCCTCCGAAGGCCCCTCCCAATATGTCCGACTAAAGCTCATTCAGAACGCTTCGCAATCCAGGAGCAGCGATACTTCACGCCAACTCAACTCCCAATTGCCAATCGTGGTCTCGAGCGATCTTGCATGGTCGCCAATGTGTCGTCCAGTGAGTTGTGCTTTGTACGTGGTCAATGCGAACGCTCTTGCAGACGCTGTACTGAAACTCCGACTCAGGAAACCCGCAAGCCAAACGCAATACTACTCCCTCACGCTCCCCACCCAGAACGGAAGCCTCAGCGTGAGCGTGGAGCAGGAACTTGCGGACTTCTGCAATGGAACCAAAGATCCCGTGGAACAAGATGGGAACAATTGGAATGTTCTTCTGCTCCGCATATGCTCTAACTTCGGAAAAGGGAGCAAAGGCACCAGTCGCGTCTCGCCGTGAGAAAGCATAAAAGGTATGATCCTCTCGTACGGCTCCGTATTCTATACTGTGTATGCCGTAAACGTCCTCCCCGTAGAGAAAGACATCCGGTTCCGTTACTTTCCAGGCATGGTGTTTTTTCACCATCGCTGTCCACTTTCCTTCGGACGGAGTGGAGACGCTACGCCCATATGTCTTGCGGTTGTGCAAGAGAATATTGCTGCCATCCAGTTTCTCGGTTACCACCACCGGAACATCAACAAAGCGGCCCGGGTCGGAGTGCACCTCATCCTTTCGACCTACGGCCGGAGAATAAGGCCAGTACGGCGTTCTGGGATATCTCCGATTCAAGGTCCCGCACCGCGTTTCCAGTCAGTGAGAATCAAGTCAGTTGCGGTTGACATCTGGGCAAAGCTGATTGACAACCACGCCAAGTTCCTCCATTAGAGGCGCGTGTTCTTCCCAGTCACTATCGGTGGCGTTCAGCACAACCGCATTCGCCACCACTGCAACAGCCAGGAACTTTCTATCCGACGGATCGAAAGTGTTGGGCGGCAACTCCTTGAAACCTCTCCGATCATCACAGGAGGGAGTCACCTGAACCCTATTCACACGATTCCAGATCCCCTGATTGTCCCACAAATGCTTGAAGAACATATCTCCGACACCGGGTGCACCCGCCCAAGACAAGTGCCTTCGATACTCTTGAAGTATTTGTCCCCCTTCGTCAATCGCGACCGTGCCTCTCTTGACGAGGTCGTCCAACATTTCCACACAAGTCAGTCGACAACTGCAACTGGCAGTATTCCTGCTACGACCGTTTGCAACAATCGCCACATTGGTATCAACGACGAACACTTTCATTGAGATTGCGATACCCTTCTTCTTAGCGACGCCTTGGCGATTGCTGAAATTTCGCCCATCTCATCGCCAAAGAAATTGTTGGGCCAATTTTCGATCTCGCCCCATTCGTTCAAGGAAAGATCCGAAGCCTGAGCCTTGCTTCCACTTCTTGAAATGAAGTACAGTCTGACGTCTTCGGAGGATGACTCTCCCTCGGCCACCCGGCGCTGCAAGCGTCGCAAGAAATGCTCGCTGTGGCTTTCCACAAGGACTTGAATACCTCGTGCCGCGACCACATTCAGCATGACGTCGGCCAATCCACTCTGCACTCTAGGATGAAGGTGTATCTCGGGTTGTTCCATCAACACCGTTGATCCTTCCGGAACGTAGTATAGAAGGACTAGTGCAGGCAGCACCTGCGACACGCCAAACCCTACGTCGGTCAACGCCGTTGGTACACTCCACCTAGAGGTTCTCACCATTGCCCGGTACAGATTTGTACCTTGGGCTATTTCTTCCAGGCGAAAATCGTAAATCAGCCCCAACTCCCGCAGCCAGTGGGCAATCATTTCCTGGAATCTCTTTCTTCTCATCCGGTATCCGAGACTCCTCATCTCATTGTCACGCGTTGCGGCAAGTATTGCATCCACCGTCCGTTCGCCACGCTGGCCAACATCTTCGGGGCTCGAACCGGCCCAGTGATATTCTCTTCGTGGATGCTCGCGAAGGGGACCGAGATAGTAGATCGAATCCATGAAATCTTCGTATGCGAGCTCAAAGTCGGCAAGAAAATCGGCATTCTGGTAGAAATACCGTACTTCATCTGGAAACAGATGCGTCTTGATAGGAGCCGAGAGTGGCCATGCACGACCTCTGGTGCGCGTGAATCTGAACCTGTGATGGTTTGTGTCCAACTCAAACTTGTTCTCCGTTTCTGCTTGAGAATCTACGCGATACTCGGCACGATCAAACCTATAGGCCAGTTGGTGAGACCGTAGCCGCGAGCGCCTCAGGCCCACTTCACATGACGCTTCAAGAGTACCATCCTTGATCGTAATGCCCTTCGCAGAACTTGTGGGAATCTGAATCTCCAGGTCTTTGGGAAGCGACCATGCGAGCCGCCAGCTCATTCTCCTACTATCGTCATGTTGGAACACAACATCACTGAATGTTCCAAGATTCACCAAGTCCGAGGGTCCACCGAAATCAAGTACCAAGCCTCGGTCTGTCGCATTCCTTGTTTGTTTTAGCAACAGAAGGAACTGAAGGAGGCTGCTCTTGCCCGCGCTGTTCGTACCAAAGAAACCGGTTACCGGTCCGAAGTGGATATCGGCTTCCTGCCATGCCTTGAAATTTGTCACTTTCAACCGCTTCAACATCTGAATCTCCTTCTCGGGTAGCGTCCATTGAAGGCTGTCGGCACGCTGGAAAAGACAGTTGGCACGCCGAGCGCACAGTTGCGCCAATCATGTGAGAGAGATAGTACTGTAACGCCTTGACAAGAAGCAAGGTTCATCGCAACAAGACTCCTGTTCCCGGACGTGAGAAGTGCCACGTCCCCGGGCGGAGAGACCGCGGGCTTCTCCGCGGGCGTATGTTCGGACCTGAGCCAGGTGTATCGCGGGCATGTCCCATCTTTCGTTGCGGTTGAGGCGGGCGGTAGGCTCGCCCTGGCCGAGCGTAGGCTCAGTCTTCTTTGCCGGCGCGGAGGTTTCCGGCATTGCCGAGGTACGGGGCGCGGCAAGCGCCCGAGGAGCGGCGGGCGAACATTTCTGGTCTCCGGTTGCCTAGACCGCAAGCCCATCAAATTGCGCCAAGCGTTCCTTGCGGCAATTGGAGTCAAGTTCGCGTTCGGTGCGATATGCGTTGTGTGAATAGTTCGGTCAAACATGGTATCAGCCAAGAGCCAAGGTTGGATCTCCGGTGCGGAACTACCGCCACATGCCACAATTCGCAACCGCCAAGCTGGTATCGGTCTGCGTACCCGTCAGGCCCATCTACCACGCGTGCTCGCGACCGTCCCAAGTCCAGAATCCTCCGTGTCCGGAATCGTCCAGAGCAGCCACAAGGTCGAAAATGCCGCTGGCGCTCTCTGCAACCGAAATCGCAGCGCGGGCTCCACCCATGTCCGTGCGCACCCATCCGGGATGGATGACGACCGCACGGCATCCTCGCTTTCGCCACGCGGCTTGCCGTTCGCGAAACCGGTCGTTGAGCGCCGCTTTCGAGTCGCCGTACTTTCCGAGACTTCGGGTTGATCCGCGTCGAGCGCCCATCTGGCTGGTGATGAGCGCAATCTTTCGCTGCTCACTCCGAGCTACCGAGTTCAGCAGTGCTTCCGCTACTTCGATGGGCGCTTCAGCGTTGATGCGGTTTACCTTCGCTACGGTCATACCATCTCCGTAGACGCCGGCGTTGTGAATCAACACGTCGATCGCCTCGGCGTCGAGTGTCTCGCGCAATGCGTGAATCTGCGTTTTGTCGGTGACCTCCAGCCCGTGGATATGCACGTCGCCATCGACCTCGCCCAGTGCCCCCGGCCGTTCCGGGGTGCGGGTTGTTGCGTGGACTCGCCATCCACTGCCTGCGTAGCGTTCTACAAGGCCAAGGCCAATTCCCCTGCTTGCTCCGATGATCGCCGCGGTAGGCATCGCCGTTCCCCTTTTCCCACGATTGACGCGGTACGAGCGCGTACTTCCTGCGCTGCAACACTCCCATTATCGCGACTGTTGAGAGAGTTGTCCGGGAATCGGATCCAGGAACCCGGGAACATGCAGGCACCTGGATAGAGGGAGGGAATCCACCCTGTATCTGCGCCGCTCGGGGCTGCTCGGAGCCGCTTGCCCAGGTGCGTGTGCATCAGAAAACACTGCGCCGGTTGTCGATCATGGCTCGGGATTGGACCCGCGGCTATTCACTCGGCGCGGGGACCGTACTGGTGTTTGCTTCCAGGGTAGATCAGGCTGCCCGGTCTGCAATCGTGTCTGCGTCCGGTTCGGAGGGTTTCCATTCGTCGCCCTGAAGTTCCGGTTTGTCGTAGTCAAGCATCCCCTGCCAGTGCGTATGAACGTCTTCGGCATAGAGAGAGGCCGCGATTTCCCGGGCCAGCCAGGCGGCACCCTCGGAGACTCCGGGAATGTCCCCACTGACCTTGCCCAGGCTCGCCGTCGCACCGTAGTTGAAGCAGTACACGTCTTTCAGCCAAGGGGCAGTGCCGGGCCTCTTCTCCCGGAAGCTGAAGTCGGGATTCAGGTAGGGGAACCGGCCGAGGTCCGCGCTTTCCTCGCCTCTGGGTGGTGTGTAGACATC
>CAZPXZ010000001.1:136191-138589 GCA_964590405.1 uncultured Rhodobacterales bacterium
TACCGCCGAACTCGGTACGGGTCATCGGGTCAATGGTGAAGCCGGTTCCGAGTATCAGGAAGTCCGCCATGCAGCCGGTTCCGTCGGAGAATCCCATCCGGATCGCGCCCTGCACGTCGCTGGCGGTCGCAATGTCCTTTCCGAAGTGGAAATACGCGTTCGGATGTCGACTGACGCGCAGGGTCGAACCGCGCGGCGCCGGGGTTTGCGTGGCAAATGAATATTGCATGAATCGCCAGCGCCACTCGTCGCCGAGTGCGGCGTAGCCGCAGGTGAAGCCAAAATTGCCGATACCCATCATCTTGTTGATTCGCGGCATTTCCTTGCGGCGAATCAGGAGGCGGACTTCGGCGGCTCCATGCTCGAGTGCCTCGGCAGCATTTTCCACGGCTGATGCACCTACGCCGACCACCGCGACGCGCTTGCCCTTGAGTGCGGTGAAGTCGATGTCTTCGACACTGTGCGCCCAGATATTTCGGGGCAGGGGACGCACGAATGCCGGAATGTTCGGTTCCCCGGTACCTTCCCGTCCCGTGGCGAAAACCAGCTTTCGGGCGAGCAGGGCACCCGTTTCGGCACCCGAGATATGGAGGCGAAGAAGTTCTCCCTCCGGTTCGACGAGATCCATCGAAACGCGGTTTTCTACCGGGATTTCCAGGACCTTTCGGTACCAGCGAAGGTAGTCCATCCACATGGGACGGGGAATCTTGTCAAGTTCTTCCCACGCGAGGGCGCCGAATTGGGCACGGAACCAGGCCTGGAACGTGAGCGCCCCATGGCCGTAGGCGGGTCCGGTTAAATGCTTCGGTGAACGCAGCGTTTCCATCCTTGCATAGGTAAGCCAAGGGCCTTCAAACCCCTTGGGGCTCCGGTCGAGGACACGGATGTTGCGGATTCCGCCGGTCGTCAGGGCCAGCCAGGCCAGCATGCCGCACATTCCGCCACCAAGGATGACCACGTCGGCCACGCCGTCTCGTTCGGGCACCCAGGACTTCTCCGGACAGCAGAGAAAGCGAAGGTCTTCGTGCAGGCGGGCTTCCAGTACGGCGAGACCCTGACCGTCGGCGATTCCGGAATCGTGCTCGGAGCGTTGGTGCATTCTTGAGGTCCGGGGTTGTCGCTTTGTCATCAGGCCCGGCTGCCCGACCAATGCGGGTGCAATGGGTCAATGTAGTAGGAATGGCGATGACGGTGGGAAGGCCCGGTAGCGGGAAAGTCGCGCAAATGCGGATGGTCGTCCGGCAGTTCCGGATGGGCATGTGCGCGCATGAGGGGGTCATCAGGCTGCCAGACCCGGGTTGCAACGAAGGCGGTCAGCAGTGCCAGGCAGGAAAGCAGGAGAATCGCCATCTCAAGACCTGCAAGTGCACCGAGCCAGCCTGCGAGCGGGTAGGAAACGAGCCAGCCGGCATGGCTCAGCGAGAAGTGCGCGGCAAAGACCGCCGGACGGTCACCCTGTCTCGCTGACCGGATGATAATGAGACCTCCGGGTGTGAGCACGAGCGAAGAGGCGAGACCGAACCCGGCCCAGACCCCGAGCAGGCTGGCATACGGCAGATGCAGCGCCACCAGTCCGCCTAGCATGGCAAAGACAATCGCACCCGCAAGCATGACACTGCGCTCTTTCCAGCGCGTCACGAGACGTGGCACGATCACGGCTCCCAGGGCGGCGCCGAATCCGTAGCTCGCCATGAGGATCGGGAAATAGCGTTCGGCATCTCCCAGATGCAAGCCGGCATACGCCACGCTGTTCACCAGAACCCAGGCCATGGCCAGTGACAGGGAGAGGTTGAGCAGGAACAGTCCACGCAATCGCGGCGTGTGGGTGTAGATCCGGAGGCCCTTGAGTGCACGTTGCAGGAAGGGCCCTTCGCTGTCCCTGTCGCCGACGGGAGAAATGCGGGTAACCATGAGTGCCACGACAGATCCGACAACGGCAAGCGCGGCGCAGAGAAACAGGCTTTCGGCCGCGACGAAACGCAGCAGTACCGCCGCGATCACCGGGCTGAGCACTGCTTCGAGCGTGTAGGCGATGCGTGAATAGGCCAACGCCCGGGTATAGGTATCCTCCTCCGGCAGGATGTCCGGGATGACGGACTGAAAGAGCGGTGTGAATGCCGCGGAGAGCGCAAAGAATGCAAAGGCCAAGGCTGCGATCTGCCAGGTTTCTGCAACCAGAACCATTGGCAGGAGCAGGACCATCCGGCCGAGATCCAGTCCGATCAGCACGACCTTTCTGGGCCGCCCCGCCAGAATCGTTTCGGCGAGAGGGGCAAGGCCCACATACGCAACCATCTTCAATGCGAAGATCAGGCCGAGAATTCTCCCGGCAGCTTCGTTCCCTCCGATCGCGTAGGCGGTAAGGGACAGGCCCACGGTCAGAAGACCGATCGCGACC
>CAZPXZ010000001.1:138635-141562 GCA_964590405.1 uncultured Rhodobacterales bacterium
AAAGGAGTTGTGCGGCGAACAGCGTTCGGAACGCGGGATATGACAGTGGGCCCTTCATTCTGTCTGATGCTGCCTCAATATCGGCTCCGGATAGTGCGAAACGGAAATCGTTGTTCTCCCCGATGCCTACTCAAGCACGTGGAACCCTGTCGGCATGCAGCACTGCCATGCTGTCTGCGTCCCAGCCGATCCAGACGGTCTCGGTGCCGAGATTCTTCGTCAGGGACGTGTCGACATACGCCTTCAGAATTGCACCCTGCGTGTCCTCGATCAACACGTCCACAGCCATTCGGCTGCCGAGGAAGGTCCTGCCGACAACGCGGCCCTGCATCGCGTTGGCCGTGTGGGGATGCTGGCTGTGGAAGCCGACTCTCTCCAGACGGACAGACAGGGTGACCGTTTCGCCGGACCGAGGCTTGTGGACAGGTGCCCGCCCCCGGAGAGCATGTCCCTGCCAATCCACGAGAACTTCCCTGTCTTCGATGCCGCGGACCTGACCGGTCAGGAGATTGGTTTCGCCAATGAACTCGGCCACGAAGCGGCTTGCGGGATGAAAGTAGAGATCCTCGGGTGTTCCGTCCTGCTCGACCCGGCCGGCATTCATCACCACGATGCGGTCCGACATGGTCAACGCTTCCTCCTGGTCGTGGGTCACGAAGAAAAACGTCTTGCGGGTGCGGCGCTGGATGGACTTCAACTCCTGCCGGATCTGAGCGCGGAGCTTTGCGTCGAGCGCACCGAGGGGTTCGTCGAGCAACAGCAGCACCGGGTCCAGCGCCAGCGCCCGCGCAAGGGCCACCCGTTGCCGCTGACCGCCGGAAAGCTGACCCGGATACCGGTCCGCGTAATCGGTCAGTTCCAGGAATGCCATCACCTCGTCCAATTGTCGTCGGATCGCACTCCGATCCATGCCCTTCAACTCCAGGCCAAAGGACATGTTCTGCCGGACCGTCATGTGCGGGAAGAGTGCGTAGTCCTGGAACACCATGTTCACGTTGCGGCGATTGGGAGGCAGGCCCGTTACGTCTTTTCCGTCAAGGACCACACGGCCGGTATCCGCAGTTTCGAATCCACCAAGGATCCGCAGGGTCGTCGACTTGCCGCAACCCGAAGGGCCAAGCAGGGTGACGAACTCGGCTCTGGCAATGTCGAGATCGAGACTCTCCAGCGCCACCGTCCCGCCGAAGCGCTTGGAGATGCCCTCCATGCGTACCAGTGGCTGCTGGTTGTCGTTCACGATTCACTTTCCTTCTTCAGCCGCCGGGTAAATCGCTCGGCCCAGACACCCAACAGGGCGGTCAGGATCAGCGCCACGGTCGCGATGGCGTTGATCTCCGGCGACATTCCCGAGCGCAGCTTGGCAAAGATCAGAACCGGCAGGGTCGGCTCGTACCCTCCCAGGAAGAACGAGCGGACAAAATCGTCGAAACTCAGGAGCAGGCAAAAGATGCTCGCGCCCATGATGGCGGGGGCCAGGTAGGGAAGCGTGATCCGCATGAACGCCATCAGCGGATCTGCACCGAGATCGCGCGCGGCCTCTGTCTGGCTCTTCGGGAGCGTGGACAGGCGCGCCATTACCACCAGCGCCACGAAAGGCACGTTATGGACCGCGTGGGACCAGATGATGGCGAACATCCCCGGGTCGATGCCGAGAACACGGGCATAGATGCGGAACGCGATGGCAGAAATGATGCCCGGCACCAGTGCCGGCAGGATCGCCAGCGCGAAGACCGCCGTCCGCCCGAGGAACTTTCTGCCGTTGAGCAGGACCGCGATCCAGGTCCCGACCACGACCGAGATGGCGGTGGCCAGCACAGCGATGGTAACCGAATAGCCAAAGACAGACAGCACTTCCGCATCCTGGAAGATGCCGAGATACCAGTCGATGGTCCACGACCGGATGGGGAAGCCGATGAACTTCGATTCCTTGAACCCCATGACGATCATCAGGAACAGCGGTACGAAGACATAGACCACGAAGGCCCAGTAGACACAGGAGAGGAAGACGCGCGTGCCGCGTGTCAATTCCGGTCTCCCTTTCGAAGCGCATTCATGAGTTTCTGGAACACGCCGGTCAGTGCCAGCGCGGTGATGAACATGATGGTTGCGAAGGCGGCGCCGGTCGGCCATTGGTCGCCGGCAACGTGAAAGAACCCCGCAATCGTCTCGGCAAACACGGTCGTCGAGGGACCGCCAAGCAGGACCGGTGTGGCGTAGTATCCGATCGAAATCAGGAATACCAGGATGCAGCCGGCAGCGATGCCCTCGATGGTAAGTGGCAGGGTTACTCTCCGGAAACGTGTCCAGGCGCCCGCGCCCAGGTCGGCGGCTGCCTCCGTGTAACTCCTTGGAATTTTCTCCAGCGCCGAATAGAGCGGTAGCAGCATGTAGAGCGCGGTCAGGTAGATGATCCCGACGCTGATCGAGAAGCTGGTGTACATGAACGGGATTGGTCGCTCGATCAGACCCAGTGTCTTCAGGAGCAGGTTGACCGCTCCGTTGTTGCCCAGGAGGATCATGATTGCGTAGGTGCGCACGACTTCCCCGATCCAGAAGGGGATGAGGAGGACGAGGAGCATCAGGAGCCGGTTTGTCCGGCTGACATGACGGGCAAGGAAATAGGCCACCGGATAGGTGATGACAAGGGTTACCAGCGTAACCACCGTGCTGAAGACGAGTGTGCGGTAGAACGGTATCCAGAACACCGTCTCGCGGTAGAAGCGCAGGTAGTTGTCCAGGGTGAAATGCGTTTCGACCCTGGGCGCCACGGGATATGCATCGGTGAGACTGACGCGCAGCATCTGCAGCATCGGCCCGAGATGCTGGGTCAGCACCCACAGCACCGGGAAGGCAGCCAGGATCAGGAACTGCCGTCGCGGCGAAGCAAAGATCAACGCGACCAGGACGCGGTAGGGGCCTGACGCGGC
>CAZPXZ010000001.1:141572-151413 GCA_964590405.1 uncultured Rhodobacterales bacterium
GCAAGTCCGCCCCAGAATCCGCGGCCGGCAGAGCCGGAAGCAGGGGCGGCATCCGTTGCCATCTGGGTGCGTATCCGTGCGGGCGGGGATGCCCCGTCCCCTCATGCGGTGGGGACGGAGCGGGGGAGCGGCTGTTCAGGCGGCCTTGACGGCTTCCACGGCCGGGTCAACGAGTCCGTATTTCATCTCGTTCGCCTCGGCACGGAAGAACCTGAGCACAGCCAGTTCCTCATCCGGGAACGCAGTCGACTTGCGCTCGAGTTCGGTCAGGTGCTGCGCGGCGTCCTTGTACGTGGAGATGAATCCGGAAGCCCGGGTCATTGTGGCGCCAATCTCGGACGATGCCAGGATCGCGTCCAGAAAAGTGTAGGCGTTGTCGGGATTTGGCGCATTGTTGGCGATGTTGTAGGTGTAGACAAAGCCGTAACTGCCCTCCTGCGGGATCGTCATGCTGACGGGGAAACCGTCATTGATGAGCGTGGCGATCGGTCCGTTCCATGCGTGTCCCAGCGCGATGTCCTGGTTGATGAACATCTGCTGCACTTCCGCGCCGCTGTCGTAGTACTTGCGGACCAGCGGTTTCTTCTCGATGAGAAATTGCTTCGCCTCTTCGACAATGGCGGCGGCCTTGTCGGGATCGCCCAGGTATTCCACCATGTTCCCGTCATACCCCATCTTCAGCATGATGATGGAAAACATGTCCTGAATGATGTAGGCGGTCTGGTTGGCGTATTTCTCCGAGAAGAGAATGTCCCACGACCTTGCTTCCTCGGGCGTCACCACCTCGTTGTTGTAGGCCAGGATCTCCATTCCGGACAAGATCGGTGCACCCCACTTGTGACCGTTGATCGTCGCCCAGTCGCTTTCCGAGAAGGTCGGGTTGATGTTGCCCCAGTTGGCCAGCCGATCTGTATCAAGTGGCGCGATGAGCTCGCTGTCGATGAACTGCAGGAAGCGGTGACCCGCAACCGTAACGATGTCCGCGGTGGGATTTGGCGCCTCGGCGGCCAAGAGGTTGAACTGCTTTCCCTGGTCGTCCACGAGTCGAATGTTGACCTGGATGCCGGTATCGGACTCGAACTGCTCCTTGAAACTCTCCGGAACGAAGCTGTTGTAGGTCCAGATGTTGACTTCGCCAGACTGGGCTCGGGCGCGGCGCAGATAGTAGGGACTCGCCATCACGGCGGCGCCTGCCGCGGTCGTGCCGAGGAAGCGGCGTCTGTTCATCGTCAGCTTGGTCATGTCCATTCTCCCCTTGCAGGTTCAGATCCAGTTTTCCTGTCCGTACAAATGCGGTTCAGTACACCGACCGTGCGGCGTCCCTTCAAAGCAGGCCGGTACGGGCGGCCTGCCGCAAATCGGCGAGAGTGTAGCGCGATAAATCCAGAGCGTTCAGCAATTCGTTTCTCGCCATGAAGTCAACGCCGTACATGGCCGAGAAGATCCGGATGCCTGCATCGTGCAGCATGGCGGGCCGTCCGACAAGCTCTCCGAGTGCCACGGTAAGCCCAGGCCGTAGGGCACATCCTCGGTGACGTATCGACTGTCGGCCGTTGCCGGTCCCGTGCCGCCGTTGCCTTCCACGTGCATTTGCTGGTTCATTTCCGAGATCGAGGCGACGGGAACGTGAAACGACAAATGGAAATGCTCGAAGATGGAGCGAACCTCGACCCCCAGTGCCTTTGCGATTGCAAGGCGTTCCTCGTCCAGCGCTTCGAGCAGTCGGCCGACATTCGGGGTGACGTTCTGTCCCTGGCTCCAGGATTCGCCCCGCTCCATCCTGGTCATGTTCCCGAGCGCGATACCCATGTGGTTCTGCGGGTTCAGGTTCGACAGGGAGATGGCCAGGAGTCCGTTGCGCTGCCTGAATCGGTCGCCAAAGAGTCGACGGCAGTCGGCGAGAGCGCCTTCCGACTCGGCCTCCGGCACCGTGCAGAGATCGACCAGCGAACGGATCGTGTTCAGCCACACCTCGGTTCCGGACCTTCGGCGGGCTGTCACTACGGTAGTTCCCCACGCAGTCACGGGAGCAGAAACACTGCGCGCGGTGAGAAGTGCTGTCAGGTACACCGCACCCAGCGAGGCGTGGGAGGAGATGATCACATGCTGGCCGTTGCGGATATGCGGGGCGAGTGCATCCATGACGGACTTGTGGCCATACGCCGGCACGGCGATCAGCAGGACATCATTGGTCCGCGAAAGATCCCGCGCATTCGCGGCAATACGCGGGACGAAGTGCGAATCGACGGCTCCGCTCGCAGCCAGGGAAGCACCCTCCGCAAGTTCTGCCGTTCCAGCGCCCGAAGGCGACCAGAGCATCGGGTCGTGACCGTGCCGGGCAAGAAGTGCAGCAGTTCCGAGCGCGATGGATCCTGCTCCGGCGATTCCTACCTTGACTGAAGATGACATTCCTCTGGTCCTTTCCCCGTTTCGGGCTGGGCCATCGATAACCGGAGCGTTCGTGCCTTCCGGTGGCTACCGGCAGTGAGCCCGCCGGGCAGGCGCAACCCTACCATTTTTCCGGTGGTTCGCCGCTCGATTCCGGCTGGCAGGATCCGCGAACCGCCCATGCTACCTCCCGTCACCTTCGGGTCGCGTTTTCAGAAGCGCCGGACCAGGGTTCCGCAACCACCGAGCTGCGCCGCACGGGAGTTCGATTTCGTCACAGACCAGCGTTGGGCGTTCACACAATGGTAACGGCGGCATGATTCCCGCCATCCGGGTTCCGGTGACGAGAGAGGAAGATCTTCATTATCATGAAAGGGGACGGAATGCTCGGGGAACGGTCCCCATGAACAAGGTAACATCAGCCGGCAGGGCGGCACTTTCAGTTTCTGCTACGGGCCTGTACCGCCTGCCCAGCCGCCGCCGCTTCATCGGCACCGCGGGTGCCTTCGCAGTCGCTTCCGGTTCGGTTGTCCGGGCGGCGGACAACTACGACGCGATGCGTCAGGAAATGCTCGCCGCGATTGCGGACACGACCACCCGCACCGCTGCGAGCACCGGCGTTGCGGCAATTGATTCCCGGGTCATGGATGCAATCGACCGTGTACCCCGCCACGAGTTCGTGCCGCCGGACCTCGTGGTCGCAGCCTACGAGAACCGTCCGCTGCCAATCGGCTTCGGGCAGACGATTTCGCAGCCTTACATCGTGGCGCTCATGACCCATCTGCTCGCTCTCGCGCCCGAGCACCGTGCGCTGGAGGTTGGCACCGGGTCCGGATACCAGGCTGCCGTCCTTGCCGAACTCGTAGACCGTGTACACACCATCGAGATCGTGCCGCAACTCGCCCGGCAGGCCGAACACCGCCTACCGCGACTGGGCTACGGCAATGCCGAGGTTCGCCTGGGCGATGGATACTACGGATGGCCGGAAGCCGCGCCGTTCAACGCCATCATCGTAACCGCGGCCGCATCGCACGTTCCGCCACCCCTTATCGAGCAGCTTGCACCAGGTGGCGTGCTGGTCATTCCCGTCGGCGAACCCTTCTTCGTGCAGATGCTGCTCCTGGTCCGGAAACAGGAGGATGGCGAGGTCAGCGTGCGGCAGGTGCTTCCGGTTCGGTTTGTGCCGCTCACCGGCGGGCACTGAGTTCTCGCGGCGCCGGCATTCTGTTGCCGTGCATATTCCTGGCCAGAAACATGCCGGCGAGAGAAGCGCCACCTTGCGGGCATTGACCGCAAGTCCCTTGGCAAGATTCGTGAGCGGCTACCAGGCCGTTTCTGACTGCATGCGTGGAGCAGGCGGGCAAACGCGGACCCATCGTTACCGATCGACTGCCGATTCCGCGACCCATGAACATTCGAGGGCCGGACGCTTGTTCCGATATCCGTCAGGCACTGCCTGCAGTTGCTTCGGATGAGCGACAGTAGACAGGTCCCCGGCCTTCCGATGCTCGCCGCGGTGGCGCTTCTGTCTGCCTCCGCCCTTGGCTACGAGATCCTGCTCACCCGGCTCTTTGCCATCGTTCAGTGGCACCACTTTGCGTTCATGGTCATCAGCATCGCCCTGCTCGGATTTGGGGCGAGCGGAACCTTCCTGATGGTCCTGGGCGACCGGATCCGGCTCTCCATTGAGACCTTCCTCGCCATCGCCGCCCTGGCATTCGCGATCGCCGCCCCGGTCTGCTTCGCGGCCGCCGAGCGCATTCCGTTCAATGTGCTGGAACTCCCCTGGTCTCTCCGGCCATTCGTCTGGCTCTTTGTCATCGAGTTGCTGGTTACCATTCCGTTCTTCCTTGCGGCGACCGGCATCGGTCGCGCCCTCATGGCATTCGGGACCCGGATTCCACGCGTCTATGCAGCCGATCTCGCGGGAGCCGGTGGCGGGGCCCTTGCTGCCGTGGGGTTGCTCTACACGCTGCCTCCGGAACGGCTTGTGGATGGTCTCGGCGCCATGGCTGCCCTTGCGGCAATGCTTGCCGGTGTTTGTGCCTCGGGAGTTGCCCGGCGGGTCGTTCTGGTTCTCGCAGTCCTGACTCTCGCGATCGTAACAATTGGACCGGGCTGGGTCGGATTGCGGGTTTCGCCGTTCAAGCCCCTGCCACAGGCGCTGCGGGTCACGGGTGCAGTTCCCGCAGAGAGCCGATTCGGACCGCTTGGCCTCGTTTCCGTGGTCGAGAACGAGAAAGTGCCATTCCGGTGGGCACCGGGTCTGAGCCTTCTGGCCCGGGAACCCGTTCCGGAGCAGGTGGCAATCTTCGTGGACGCCGACGGGCCGATCGCAATCCCGCGGCACCGGCCGGAATCCGCTCCGCCTGGCTATCTCGACGAACTGACTTCCGCGCTTCCCTACCACCTGCTGGAAAACCCCCATGTGCTCGTGCTCGGCTCGGGGGCCGGCACTCCGGTCCTGCAGGCTCTCGGCGGCGGGGCGAGATCCGTGCAGGCCGTGGAACTGCAGCCCCATGTCGTGGCCATGGCCAGGGATCGGTACCGGGCGTTTGCGGGTGGCGTATACGAGCATCCGTCCGTTCGAATGCATGTTGGCGATCCGCGCACATTCGTCGAGCGGGCCTCCGGGGAAGCATATGATCTCATCCAGGTCAGCGCGCTTGGCGCGAGTCCGTCAGGCCTCCAGGCGCTCCGGGAAGAGCGACTTTTGACCAGCGAGTCACTGCGATCCATGCTCGCGCGGCTTGCGCCGGGAGGATTCCTTGCGGTCACCGGATGGAGCCAGCTTCCGCCTCGAGGCGGACCACGTCTCCTCGCGACAGTGTCGCACGCGCTCGGACCGCAGGGTGGCGAGACGCTGGCCAGGCGTCTTGCCTGGGTCCGGAGCTGGAACACGACCACCCTTGTCGTTGGAGAGTCCCCGCTGTCCGAGGGCCAGGTTGAAGCGGTACGGACCTTCGCTCGCGAACGGGCTTTCGATCTCATCCACCTACCCGGTATGGAGCCAGAGGAGGTGAACCGGTTCAACGTGATGGAGCGACCCTGGTTTCATGGCGCCGCGCAGCAACTGCTCGGGCCGGATCCGGAGGCGTTCACCGACAGTTACAAGTTCGACATTCGGCCGGCGACCGACGATCGGCCCTATCTCTGGAGCTTCTTCAAATGGGAGCATGCGCCGGAGATCCTGGCTCTGAGCCGGGAGGGAGGCATCGGACTCCTTGCAGTCGGCTATCTCGCGCTGCCCGTTACCCTCCTGCAGGCTCTGGTCCTGAGTGCGGCCCTGATCCTGCTTCCCCTGCTGTTCCGCCGAAGATCCGCAGGGAGTGGAGGTGCGCACCGGGCAGCGGCTCTCGGGGCCTTTACCTGCCTCGGCCTTGCATTTCTCCTCATGGAAATCGCGTTCATCAGCCGGTTCACGGTGATCCTCAGCCATCCGCTTCACGCGCTGGTCGTGGCACTGTCATCCTTCCTCGTCTTTGCCGGGATCGGCAGCTGGCTCGCAGGCCGACTGCAGCCAGAGTTGACGGCGGTACGACCGGTCGTCGGAATCGTTGCGATCGCGTCAGGCTATGTCATTACTCTCCCGCATATCACGGAGTGGCTGCATGGTGCTCAGCCGGCCGTCAAGGTCGTCGTGGCTGTCGCCCTGGTGGCGCCTATCGCGACTCTCATGGGGATGCCGTTTCCGCTGACCCTGAACCGACTTCGCCAACTCGATCCATCGCTTGTTCCTTTGGCCTGGGGAGCCAATGGCTGTGCGTCCGTGGTTGCCGCGGTACTGGCGACACTGCTGGCGATCCATTTCGGCCAGACATTGGTAATCGGCAATGCCGCGGTCCTCTACGTACTGGCGGCAATCCTCGCCAGCCGCATGGCGGCCGGGCGGGGCAGCGACGTGGGTGGCGGTGCTCGATGAGCGGACACCGCCGGCAAACAAACTGTCGAATGCACGCTCCGAATGGACTCGAAGCTTTGTCGTATTCGACCCTGCGGAGAAGAGAATTGGAGCGACCGTCTGCCAACTCACCATCGAAATGCCAACCGTCCCTCGTCTCGACGTGGAACCGGCAATGGAACAACCACCTCGATCCGTAACTCGAAGCGCAGAACAACGAGCGCAAGCAAAGTGCAGGAATGAAACCGGAAGAGCGTGGGATTATCGATACCAATATACTCGGAATGCTCCAGGAGTTGACTTCTACATCAGGTCAAGAAACGCTCATGCCGAGCCTTGTGGCTCCGCACCCCAAGACATGAAAGTACGGGAATTCTCGCGGCAAACGACATCGGTGCCGCTCGCACCCGTCCCGGAAGTGGACGTCGAGGCGTCCGCCTGAGGCAAGAGCGACCTAAACCATGACAACCGGCTGACACGGAGGCCGCACCCCACCCGTACCCAACCGTTGCTTGAAATCCGCGAACTCATCGTCCGGACTGAAGGCACCTACCCCGTTCACAGTCTTGACGAATGGCTGCGTCCCGAAGAGTGCGCTTCCGCCAAGGCCGAGTGCACCTCAACTTGCACGGTCAGATTGTCGCGAAGCTGCCTTATCCGATCGAGGGATGGTTCATGAGGATGGTGCTGCACACCGAGTACGCGCCGTCGTGCCGGAGCCAGCGCACCCACCCGCTCGCTGATGCAACGATTCCGGATGCATCTGCACAGGACCTACAGGATTTCCAACTTGACGAAATGCGGCGCGTGGATCGGAACAAGATCGCCCTCCAGTCGTGTTGTCTATCGCTCGCCTGTCGGCGACGGACCGAGCATCCATTTCGGCTGCGACCGAATCCTGTCGAGCTGCACGCTACGGACCGGGTGTTCCAGAGCCTTCTCAAGCTCTTGCAGGATCGGTCCCGAGATCGACAGTCTCTCGAGCGTCAGGCGGGCAGTCAGACGCCTGTGCAGGGACTCGAGAACGCAGCAGATCCGAATTGCGGTTTGCATGAAGCAGGCAAGAAGACATTCACAATACATGACAAGAGCTCTTCGGGACATGAGCCTGGGTCCTGTTGAGATCCAGTGACGGAGACCGGAACGCGAGATTACCGTTCGCTGGCCTCGTCCAGCACCCTTCGAGCCGCACGGAAGCACTCCAGCGCCTGTGGCACGCCGCAGTAGATGGCAATGACGTGAATGATCGCGCGGATCTCCTCCCGGGTGACGCCGTTGTTGAGGGCACCGCGGCAATGGAGCTCCCACTCCGTCATCTTTCCCAGGGCTCCGATCATGGCAAGATTCAGCATGGACCGGGTTTTGGCGTCGATCGTCTCGTCTCCCCAGCCGAAACCCCAGCACCATGCGGTCATCGCTTCCTGAAAGGGCCGGTTGAAGCTGTCCGCTCCGTCGAGGCTTCTTTGCACATATTCCTCACCCAGCGTCGCCCTGCGCTGTGCAAGCCCTTTCAGGAACAGGTCCTCGTCGAACACGCCCATGCGAATCTCCTCCCTCAGACCTCGACCGCCTCTCGCATCCATTGCTGCAGCACCAGGATCGAATGCTCCGAGTTCAGGCCACAGCGTGGATCCACGACCAGCGGGCCCCGAACATAGCCACGGCTCTTCAGGCCGCGCTGGACCGACTCGACCAGGCGGAGATCTTCCTCCACCGTGGATTCCCGGTCCTGAATGGCGAGCCGGCGAATGACCGCATCCTCGGTTCCGCCGGCCGTGTGCCATCCACGCCAGACCAGCACATTGTCTGCGGCGACTGGGCGCCAGTGGTACGTGTTGAGCACGTTGCCGGGGTAGACCTGGAAACTGAAGGGACTTATATACTTGACTGTTATGTATTGACCTGTCAACTTCTCCGGCCGACAATGGGCCGTCCCTGCTCAGGAACCCGACCCGGAGAGGCATTGAACGACGGTGGATCACTCTGTTATCCGCGGGTTGGCTACCGCATGACTTCACTTCGTCGCGGAGCTGCCTCACTCTAGGGGCGTGGATGGTCGATCGTTGGGATCGATCCCACATAGTCAAGTCGAGGGTTCTCCAGACCGGCCCACTCCGGGCCGGGTTCCTGAGCAGGGATGCTTTGCACATTTTGAGGAGTTCGCGCCGGATCAAGTGGTTGCCCGCCGGATCGGGCCGCTGTTGCCCTTTTCCCCAACCATACGGACGATGGCCCACATGAAGCCGACCAGTTCCCGCGCGACTGCGGTGGTGACCTTGCAGGTGGGCTTGCCTGCTGCGCTGAGGCGCTGGTAGCGTCCGCACAGGCGCTTTTGCGCTTTCCATGCGACGGCCTGCACCTCTGGGGAGGCATCGGCCCCCTTTTTGCGCAGATGCGCGGTCTTGCGCGCCGGAAAGCGATAGCACCAGGCGGATTCGATCAGGACGCGCCGGACATGTGCGTTGCCGGTCTTGGTGATGGAACCTTGTCTGCGGCGCGACCCCGACGAGTGCTCGGATGGTACCAGGCCGAGGAACGCCATGAGTTGCCGCGGATTGTCGAACCGGCTCAAGTCGCCGAGTTCCGCGAGCACCGTAGCGGCTGTCAGGACATCGACACCGCGAAGCGCCCGCAGAGCTTCAACCGCCGGACGGAGCGACCAGCCGTCGACGGCTTCGCGGATTTGCGTCGCCAGTTGAGCAACGCGCTCTTGTGCGCTGGAAACCGCATCGACGTATTCCTGCAGCACAATCTGCTGGATGCGATCCTCGAACTTCTGTGCCTCGAGCCAGCGAAAGTGTGCCTGCGTCCATCGCGCTCTCCCTCCCGCGTAGACCCGGCTGTGCCGGAGAAGGAAAGCTCCCAATCGCTGCCGCGCCCGACGCTCGATCTCCTTCATGTCCTCACGGGCACGGATGAGGTCTCGGATCGCTTCCTCACCCGGACCCGGAACCCAACACGCCGTGAGATCTCCCGAACGATGCAGCCGCGCAAGCGTCACCGCATCTCGGCAATCCGTCTTCACCCGGTCTCCAGGCCGCCGAGGTACCAGGCTCGGCGCAACCACGATGCAATCGTGTCCACTCGCCACGATCTGCCGGTACAGCCCGTACCCGCACGGGCCCGCTTCGTAGCAGAAACTCAGCGTCGTGCCATCCGAACTCAAGCGGTTCATCAATCGACGCACCGAAACACCGTCATGCGCGATGACGCCAATCGAAACCGGTTCTTCCCTTCCAGGTCGCGCCTGACCAACCGCGATGCTGTCCTTGTGGACGTCCAAACCCACATACAATCCGATATCCATATCTTGACCTCCCGTGTGCTCGCGCCGCTGCATCTTGCTAGCTTGCCACACGCGAGCCGATCTTGCTCACACAAAGGTCAATGCATAATGTCTAGCCAGTGGCCAGCCCCGTATCCATTTCACGGGTCACAGGGGTCACCAGCGTGAACGCCCCTCGCCGTGCAGTTGCGCCAGTCCCCGACGCCAGAATATTGCGGGCAGCATTGATGTCCGCGTTCTGCGCATGGCCACAGGCCACGCACCGG
>CAZPXZ010000002.1:0-520 GCA_964590405.1 uncultured Rhodobacterales bacterium
AGGAATCCCTCGGCCTCGCGATGCTCTTCATCTCGCATGACATGGCCGTGGTCGAACGCATCAGCCATCGGATCGCTGTCATGTATCTCGGAGAGATCGTCGAGATCGGACCCCGTCAGTCCGTCATCAACAGTCCCGCGCACGACTACACGCGCAGGCTGATCGACGCTGTCCCCGTTCCTGATCCGGATGCGCAACGAGTACGGCGCTTCCTAGACCGTGAGGCAGAACTACCAAGCCCGGTACATTCCACGAATTATGTTCCGCCCTCCACAAGCTACCGCCAGATTGGACCGGATCACCTGGTCATCGAGTCCCGGTAGGCGACACTTCGAAACGCTTCGGGGTTCGCAGCCGCAAGGAACGTTTAACACTTCCTGTTCCTGCTTTCGGGACTCGGTCCGTTCAATAGCGACTGCACTGCTCCCGCATTCACGACCGATCGTTACTGAGTACATCGGTGATCGGCGAATTTCGAGAGCGTTCGGAACTTGTCCGACCCAGGGAAGCGGGTGAGGTA
>CAZPXZ010000002.1:530-13805 GCA_964590405.1 uncultured Rhodobacterales bacterium
TAGACATTCTCGAAAATTGGCCGCGGGAGACTTCACCCAGGTCTTCGGACCGCGCCCTTCCTTTCAGCCTAGATGTCGCCGAGGAATGAGGAGGAATGAACGCAATTCGTGCTGTTCCGGCAATCGATCGCCTGCTCGCCGCAACAGCCAAGACAAACGAACTGGTTCCGGTAACCCGAAATGAACCGGACCTTGCCGGTCTGGGTGCTTGTGTGCTTAACCCTTTCAAATTATGGATGAAACTGACATCGCCGTTTGCTGGCAGTTTCTCCTGAGTTCGATCACCCTTCCGAAACACAAGGAAACCGGCCGACAATCAGGTCCGAAGATCCGGCGATATAGACCGTTGCGAAATACCAGGACGGCAATCAGAACCCGATACCGCGCAGGAATTCCAGGCTCGTTCGAGCGTCGCGCAAGGGATTGATCTCCATCGTCGGATCCACGTCCTGTTCAACCGTGGCATGCTGGTCGTACGCGTGTGCTGCGACAGCCTCCCGGAGCTCTGTCCAGTCCACCACGCCGCGCCCAAGGGGACAGAAGATGTTCTGTCCCACCGCATCAAGGAAGCCGATGTCCTGGTCCAGCACCGTCCGGTGCACGGCAGGATCAATGTCCTTGAAATGGAAGTGTCGAACCCGTTCGGCATGCCGACGATAGAAGGCGACGGGATCGATTCCGGCATAGACCATATGGCCGGTGTCGACGCATATTGCCGCTTCCGACGCAGGAACATCGGAGAGAACACGTTCTATCTCCTCCTCGAACTCGATGTAGGTGCCCGCATGCTGATGAATGACCGCGGTAACTCCGCTCTCTGCTGCGATTTCCGCAATGTTCCGTATGGTGCGGATCATGTGCGCATATGAATTATCCGGAAGCCGGACCACCTTCGCCGGATTGCCCGCAGTTGCCATTCGCTTCTCCGAGATGTGGTCAATGACAACCAGGTATCCTGCCCCCAACGCTCCGAGCAGGAGCGTCGTATCGCGGACATTGGCGATCACGGACTCCTCCGCAGCCGGGTCGTGCAACGGCTGAAAGATGAAGCCGCCAATGGGGGTCAGTTTCCTCCTGGAATATTCCCGACGCAGTATGTCCGGATCCGTTGGCGAATAACCGAACGGGCCGATCTCGCAGTGTCGATACCCTGCCTCGGCGATTTGATCCAGTACCAGGTTCCATTCCAGGTTTCCTGGTGCATGCGGATAGTCCACGCCCCAGGATACCGGGGCGTTGGCGATCTTGATCATCTTGGTACTCCCTTCCCCTTCAGCCCCGGAAATCGGCACGCTCCCAAGGTCCCGTAAGTCATACTATTCGCTCGGCCGACACCACGTTCCGCACGCAAAACGAAGCGGTCTGGCCCCATTCTGTCCGGAAACGCGACTCCGGCCCAATGAACTCAATGCCGTCCCCGCGCCTGGTTCCTGTCCGGTCTCGCATTCGTCTCGACGACCTGGTGAACTTGCCGGCAATGCCCATTCCTGTCGCCTTTTCGATTATCTCCCTTTCGGGGGACGAATTGACTTCTATCACCTCGACAACGCGGTTGGAACGCACCAAGTCGACATTGGTAACGCTGAAACCGAGCAACCGCCCGGCCCGAACCGCCTTAGACCGCACTTTCGGATTGATCCGGACGGATTGATCCGGACGCGTTGGGCGGAACAGCCACAATGCGGGTTCGAGCGGAATTCGTCCGGTGCGCTATGTCGCATCATCGATTCGGCTACCTCTTCCCCGATCGCGAAGCAGCGGATATCGACCCCCTTGCCTCCTCCATGAATTCCTGCACCAGGATGTCCGTTTCGCACTTGGAAACGCACCGATCGGGCCGTTCGCAACTGCATGCGCCTCGCCGAGGTTGGCACCGAAGCCCTGGATGCCTTCCAGCCGCCTGGTCACGAGCGCAGTTCCCCCGACCAACCGGATCAGTTCGCCCGCATCCGGCGACTTGTGCGCGAACCGGGGCACCGGAATACCCATGCCGCGACGGGGAAGATGCTGCAGACTGTGCAGTTTGCCCGCGAACATCCGTTTGCCACAGAATCGTTCAACGTTCCGACGCCCATAGCTTCGAACTGCCGGAGGGCAGCGAGGCCTAAACGGCAACCGATGGCCATATGCGAGGCATCACCGCATCGAAACCGGGAAGGACTTCGCCGCCATTCCGGACTCCCGGGCGATGGGAATTCGGCATACTGGTCCCTGCGCATACCACTTTGACCCGCTGCCTTGCACACGCAAGCATTGTGTTCAGCCGGGGTCAGACCGGTACCGGTAGCAAGGCGCGGAATGCGCCATCAACGTAGGAAGGCCCATCGAATGGCGTGTCGTCAGTGTCCGTTCGACGGACCTGAACAAATCTCCCATGGACAACTCCGTGGCGATGAGAGTACGCGGTTCCACGCTTCCACCCGAATTCCGAACACCTCTCCAATCGACCAGCGGCGCTACGCAATTCAAGACTTCACAGCGCTGGCACCGCAGCCCCACCCGCGATCACCGCTCACGGCTTCTATCGCAACGCTCTCGGATACATCCGGCATTGGGCCTCGCCGGAACGTCTTCCGGCAACACGGAATCAGCCCGTCTTCCGTCGCCGGCTCGCGCATTCGTGGCAACGACTTGCGGTCCCACCTCGCGGCATTCCAGGGCCGCCCAGGATCCTTGCACGCGGACTGTAGCGATCACGGAAGCGATGCCCCCTGATGGTGGATCCCGAGACAGGAACGCTGCTGGAACCGGGGCATCCCCGAGCTGCCCGCGGCAACGCTAGAGTCGTGAACCGCGTAGACGGAACGCTTCCGGTTCCGTTCCACCGCAACTCGGACCGCCATCGCATTCCATCGAGCACGGAGATCCGCATGCAAGCCCAGCGCATCCCCAGCCAACGCCACCTCTTCGACATTCCGGAGGGAATCGCTTACCTGAATTGTGCCTATATGGCACCGCTGATGCACGACGTGATCCAGGCCGGAGAACGGGGAGTACGCGCCAAGGCACGGCCCTGGGAAATCTCGCCGAAAGACTTCTTTGCGGATGTCGAGCGTGCCCGGTCGCTCTTCGCAAGGGTGATCGGTGCGGACGCAGAAGGCGTGGCACTGATCCCATCGGCCAGCTATGGCCTGTCCTGTGCTGCGCGCAATATCGCGGTTCCACCGGGCGGACGGATCATCCTGCTCGCCGAACAGTTTCCGTCGAATGTCTATGCCTGGAGGGAAATCGCCAGCACGCGCGACGCCTCCGTCGAGACCATTGCTCGCCCGGCGGACGACGACTGGTCGCGCGCCGTGCTCGAAGCGATTGACGAGCGCGCCGCCATCGTGGCCCTGCCACACTGCCACTGGACCGATGGCGGTCTGCTTGACCTCGAACGGATCGGTGCATTGTGTCGGGATGTGGGAGCAAAGCTTGTTCTTGACCTTACCCAGTCTGCCGGAGCGCTCTGCTTTAACGCGTCGAGGGTGCAGCCAGACTATGTGGCCTGTGCAGGATACAAGTGGCTGCTTGGTCCCTATTCCCTCGGCTTTCTCTGGGTAGCTCCCGAGCATCGGAACGGCAGGCCAATCGAATTCAACTGGACTGCACGGGAAGGAGCGGAGGATTTTGCCCGCCTGATCGACTACCGAAACGAGTACAGGCCCGGTGCTCGCCGGTTCGATGTCGGGGAGAACGCAAACTTCATCCTGGTACCGATGTTGAACGCGGCGCTCCAGAAGATTCTGGATTGGGGCGTCGAAGACATCGAGGCAACACTGGCCGAAAGGAATCGGGAAATCGCCCGGAGGGCTTCCCTGCTCGGGTTCCGCTCCGTGCCTGCTTCTCTCCGTGCCGGCCACTTTCTGGGCCTCCGGTTTCCGGATGACCGAGCGCCGGAAGGACTCACGGCCGCGCTCGCGGCACAGGGAATCCATGTCAGCGTGCGAGGCGACTCGATGCGCGTCACGCCACATCTCTACAACACGGATGACGACGTGGACCGGCTCCTCGCTGCACTGGAGAGAACATGCCGCTGATGCTGAGACGGCTGGAAGCCCAAGTCCGGCCGCATCCGATGGACGGTTCCTTGCGGGATTCCCTTCCCCGACCAAGGCGCCCCCAACCGGGTTCCGTGCCGGTGCACGCGAACGAACATCCCTGAAGGAACGCACATGCATCGCAAGGAAGATCTCCCGCAGGGACTCATGCCGAATGTGGCGGAGTGTCGGCGCCGCGCGGTGGAATTCTTCACGGCTCTTCGTGATCGCATCTGTACGTGCATCGAAGAGTTCGAAGCCGGCGCCGCCCGGTCCGGGAAAATCCCGCCGCGTTTCGAGCGTACCGACTGGCAGCGCCCGGAAATGGTCGGCGACGATGGCGGCGGCGGAACCATGTCGATTCTGCGTGGAAACGTATTCGAAAAGATTGGCGTCAACATTTCGGAGGTCAAGGGGACATTCTCCAGCGAGTTCGCGAAGGAGATACCCGGGGTCGGAACGGACGACGCATTTTGGGCGGCCGGGATTTCGCTCGTTGCCCATCCGCTGTCGCCCAAGGTCCCGGCGGTCCACATGAACGTGCGACATATCATGACGGGTTGCTGGTGGTTTGGCGGCGGCGCCGACCTCACGCCGGTTGTGCCCGTCAGGGACGACACGGATGCGTTCCACGACTCGCTCCGAGCCGTGTGCGATGCCCATGAACCGGGTCTTTACCTCGAGTACCGGCAGTGGTGCGATGACTATTTCTTCCTTCCTCACCGAAAGGAAGCACGCGGAGTGGGAGGCATCTTCTTCGACTACCGCAACTCCGGTGACTGGGAGTCCGACTTCGCCTTCACGAAGGCTGTCGGATCGGCCTTTCTGGACGTGTATCCACCTATCGTCCATCGCCGGATGGCGGAACCATGGAGCGACGAGGATCGTGAGCGTCAACTCCGCAAGCGGGCAAGATACGCTGAATTCAATCTTGCCTTTGATCGGGGTACACGCTTCGGACTGATGACCGGCGGCAACCCGGAAGCTGTCCTCATGTCACTTCCTCCGCTTGCAGCCTGGCCCTGAGGCGAGATCTTGGGAGGCAACCATCGACGCGATACCACCGCGTCGACAGCATGCGCGGGATTGGTCGTGCCCATGCCGGACGAACCCGGAGCCGGGATGACGAAACCGGCGGGCCGCCCGCTGAGCCTTTGTAACCAAGTGAACAGATGAATTCCGCCGTCAAACTCGATGATGTCCGAAAGTCGTTCGGCACGGCCGTGGCACTCGCTGGCCTCGACCTGACGCTCGAGGCGGGCGAGATCCACGCCATACTCGGACCTAACGGGGCGGGGAAGACGACGGCAATCTCGATCATGGCCGGCCTTCGCCAGCCGGACTCCGGTCGGGTGCAGGTGCTTGGTGGTAACCCACGAGACGTTCGGGTGCGGTGCAGAATTGGCTTGACCCCGCAGGAAAGCGGCTTCCCACCCAACCTTCGGGTTGCCGAAATTCTCCGGCTTGTGCGAGCCCACTACGAAACCCCGCTGATGGAGGACGATCTGGCCGCAACGTTCCCGGTACGAAACCTCCTTGTCCGGCAGGCCGGCGGCCTCAGCGGCGGGCAGAGACGAATACTGTCTGCCGCGCTCGCCTTCGTGGGCAACCCGGAGCTTGTGTTTCTCGACGAGCCGACAACGGGACTCGACGCTGTAGCACGTCAATCGCTCTGGGACGCAATCCGCATGTATCGCGATCGCGGTACGACCATCATCCTGACAACCCACTATCTCGAGGAGGCGGAGGCACTCGCTTCCCAGGTATCCGTCATCCATGGAGGACGCAGGCTCATCCAGGATTCGGTGAACGGAATTCGTTCACGATTTGGCCAAAGCCGCATTTCCTACACGGGAGAAGCGAGACACGGACTTACCGGGATCGCCCGCATTGAGTGCTGTGGCGACAGAGTGGTCGCCTTCGCCCACGATTCGGATGCCGCAGTGCAGGCGCTGGTAACCGAAGGCGTCCGGTTTTCCGGCCTTCAGATCCGTCCCGCCAACCTCGAGGAGTCCCTCACCGCGATCACCGGAAACGGAAAATAGAACGTGCTTCTTGTCGAACATTTCCGTGCAGCCATGCTGGGTCTGATCCGCACACCGGCATATTCGGCGACCACAATCCTCATCCCGAGTGTGGTGTTCATCTTTCTGGGTGCGACATTCGCCGATACACGCCAATCCGCCAATCTTGCGCTCGGGTCCATCAGCGTCTTCGCGGTTCTGGGAATCGCATTCTTCCAATTCGGTGTTGGCATCGCCAACGAACGTCATTCACCATGGGAAACATTCGCCCGGATTCTTCCCGTATCACGCGCTACACGGTTCGCGGCGATGGTTCTCTCCGGCCTCACATTTACCTTGGCCGCCCTGATGTTACTGATCGCCGTGGCACTGGTTTCAACCGATGTGGGCATGCCTCCGGGGAATTGGGTCCGGCTACTTGCAAGCCTGCTCGTCGGAGCGGTTCCGATGGCGGTGCTGGGAATTGCAATTGGATACTGGTGCCACCCGAAGGCCGCACTCCCGGTCGCCAATATCCTGAACCTGGCATTGGCATTCGCCGGCGGTCTATTCTTCCGGCCAGAATTGCTGCCGGATTTCCTGGATCGCTTCTCGCGACTTCTGCCAACCCGCCACATGGGTGAGCTGACATGGGCCGCGATCCTCGGAACCCCATGGCCGTTGGAATCCCTGTCTTGGTTGGCAGGCTACACGGTCCTCTTCGGTTTCCTGGCCGCCTGGGGATTCGGTCGAGACGAAGGAGCCAACTACCGCTGAGACCGGGTTGGCTGTCTGAAGACCGCCGCTTCGGGCAGCAAACCCAGATCGGGCAAGGGTTCTGGCTGGACCGGCTTCACTGCCCGACCGGG
Organism: uncultured Rhodobacterales bacterium; assembly: GCA_964590405.1. GTDB lineage: Bacteria > Pseudomonadota > Alphaproteobacteria > Rhodobacterales > CAZPXZ01 > CAZPXZ01. The sequence continues at coordinate 7,425 of CAZPXZ010000002.1, forward strand.
CGCGTAGACGCGCCGTTGATGGCTCTTGCCGGATTCCACCGCGACGGGACATCGCTTCGTCAAATTTCTCGAGCATTGCCGACCAAGGAGTCCTGCCGGTGTCCACGAATCCAACCGTCGATGTCCCGAAACGACCGCAACGTCAACGTGCGTTGCCTCCGACCTCACGTCTTCCCTGCGGACGCAACCTGTGGCAAGCAGGACGAACTCAATTCGGAAAATCGTGCCACTGCAATACTGACAAGGGCACCCGCATCCCGATCTAGCACCGGAACGCCCGTGCACAGGCACTACCGAATCGGAGGCCTGAATTGAAGCAGAGCAAAACCCGGTTCATTCTCGGAATGGCCCCTGTCCATCGTCAGAGGCGGTGTCATGAGGGTTGCCAACCGCCACCCGAATCAATTCATCTCGCCCCGCCCGCATCTTCTGCAGCAACCAGTGGCGCTCCGCACGCCGCAAGGCTCGTCCAACCTCGGGCCCGACCGGTGCGCCGGCAGCAATCAGGTCTGCAGCACAGACGGGCAGCACCGCCTCCGCGGCGGAACGCGCATCCGCGAGATCCGTTTCCGAAACCACCCAGCCGCCTCGGGCAGCACGAACCAGCATCGCATCTTCTGCAGCCTGGGTTCCCCAGCGCCGCGCGGCCTCCATCGGGATTGCGTCGGCTGCCCACGCATTCAGTCGTGAGCGTAGACCCCTCTCCTCCGTCCGCGACAACGGCCATGGCCGTGATCGTTGATCGGCGAAACCGGCGCAAAGCAGAAGCCATCGGCGTTCCCAACTCGGTGAAAGGCCGAGACTGCCCTCCAATTGCACCAACCTGTCCAATCCCGAGGTCTGTGCACCGGGCAACACCCGCGAAAGGACGCCGGCCTCCTGTGCTTCCTCGATTGCATGCACCGGATCAGGCGCCAACAGCAGCAATCGCATCTCGTTGCCGATTCGTTCCCGCGATAGACCGGCAATCCGCGCCGCAGCCTCCGCGCACGCCTTCAAACCCGCCGCATCCATTCGTTCGGTGCCATACCATGCGTGAAAGCGAAAGAAGCGGAGTATGCGCAAATGGTCCTCACGCACCCTGTCCGCCGGGCGACCGATGAAGCGAACCTTCCCGGACAGGAGATCGCCAATTCCGCCGATCGGATCGAACACCTGTCCGTCCTCACCGGCGTAGAGCGCGTTCATCGTGAAGTCCCGTCGCCTCGCATCCTCGGTCCAGTTTGTGCCGTATTGCACCACCGGATGCCGACCGTCGCTCTCGATATCCCTGCGCAAACTGGTTACGTCGTACCCGCCACCCTCCGGTGGCAAAGCCAGGATACTTCCATACGCGATTCCGATCGGCTTGACCGCGATACCTTCCAGCCTGAGAAGACGCATCGCATCATGTGGGGGAACATCGACGGCCAAGTCGCGATCTCCCGGCGGATTGCGAAGCAGGGCATCGCGGACACACCCCCCGACAAGCCGCGCGGTGGCGCCTCCCACCCGAAAGGCCCGAAAGATGCGTCGTACGCCCGGGGTGATAAGGCAGTCCGGATTGATCCGGATCATCCGACCGTCCAAGTGCTACTGGCGTTCCGTATTGATTGGCGGAACGTAGGCCTGGCGGTCCGGATCATTCTCGAGTACTGCGACGGCGATCAGCACGGCAACCGCAAGCAGGCAGCCGATCAGACCGAGCACGACCACGGGGGCTCCGCTCCAAAACCCCGACGGGGGCGAATCAACCCGCTGCGCGAGACGCCTGCGGATAATCGAGATGATGCCGTAAACCACGTAGGGGACGAGAATGAGCAGAATGGTCGTGAGAATCTGTCGGAGCATCTCATCCTCCTGGCCGCAAACACTGGCCCCTTGTCCGGCAATGGGCTGGAGCCTGCCGCCCGGCCTAGGATAGCACCTTATCCGCCAGCGACTTCAGCATGGACGCGGTAGCGCCCCAGATTGTGTGCCCGCTCCAGTCGATCGCGTAGTAGCTGCGGACATGGCCGCCCGCCTCACGCCGCTCGATCCGCCGATTGTCGGGATCCAGCAAATAGGGCAGCGGTGCCTCGAATGCCTCCGCAATCTCCAATCCGTCCGGCCGGGCTACAAAATCGCTGGACACGAAGGCGACGTGAGGGCGGATCACGTAACCGGTTCCTGTCCGGTAGAGCGGCAGTTCGCCAACGGGCTCCACCTGCACCGATTCAAGCCCGATCTCCTCCCTCGCTTCGCGCAATGCCGCGGCCAGAGAATCCGGATCCTCGGTTTCGATCCGCCCTCCCGGAAACGCTATCTGGCCCGCATGCCGGCGGAGGTCCGCCGCGCGGCGCACGAGGTGGACGAACAGCCCATCCGGTCGCTCGACGATGGGACAGAGTACAGCCGCCGGTTCATACTCGGCAGTGCATATTGCTGCCGGTGCACACCCGGTTGGAGGCGCACTTTCCGGGCCCTCCTGCCGGAATGCTCGCTCAATGTCGACGCGTCTCACCAAAGACCGGTCTCCTCTTCCAGGCCCGCCGACGGAGCAACCGGAAACCAGACGCCCGATGAGCGGAATCCGAATTGGCGCTGTCCCCCGATGGTCTGGTGGCTACAGTGCTCTACAAGGCGGATAAAACTCTTGCGATCGATGCGAGCCTCTAGCCCGCGTCGTACCAGGATGTACGGAGAGGGAGTCCCATCTCCATCCAGGACGACCCGGACCGGATGCCCCGCATCCGCTGCGATGCGGTCCCCGACATTGGTCTCAAATGTCAGTACCATCAGCCCTTCCAGTGTTTCCGCCTGGAAATCGACCGCAATGAATGGAACATCCTCCACCTCGATCTCCCACCGTTCGGCGGGCGTGACCAGGCAGTAGGAGCCATCCGGCTCCCGTCGCAAAATCCGGGAAAACAGCCGAGTCAGCCTCTCCCGCCGAATCGGCCCGCCACAATAGTACCATGTGCCATCACGTGCGATTTGCATGTCAAGGCGCCCGCGTAACGGTGGATTCCATTGTTCGACGGGGGGCAGCCGATCTCGCGCTTCCCGCACAAGGCGTTCCATGCGTCCACGATCCGGCTTGCTCACGCCCGAAGGATCCGCCATCTCCTGCTCAAGGCCTCCTGCCCCGCCACTTCCATCGTCAGGACAGGATACACCCGGTCAAAGGACGTTCGAACCAGGCGGGCTGCATCCGCACGCCGATCCATGAGCCTGATACCGGGGCACGACACCCTGCCGACAATTTCCTGGCCATCCAGACAATCAGAAGCACGGTGTTCGAAGACCTGTTCGAAGCCTGGCAGTTCCCGATGGGGGAACGCGCCTCGAGCTAGGTCAGGACCACTGCAAACGTGTGACCGCCCCGAGCCGGAGCCCTGGAACCGACCCGGAGAAATGGGGAGTCGCCAGGAGGCCGGGCCATCCACGCCGGATGGCCCGGCCTGACATGCTCGCCTGCGCGCCACCGACGGCGGCGCGCAGGCATGAAGAATGTGATCAGGCGGCCCACCACCGATGCGTGGATCGTGCGCCGTCGCATTCCCAGCTCGCCGCCAGGCTCTCTCCGCGCCGGATGTTCGAACGCCGGGCGTAGACGAAATTCACGAACAACGGAATGATCGTGCCGCCATCGTCGCGGGCGATCTGGCACATCTCGCGGTACATCTCCCCCCGCATCGTCTCGTCGAGTTCTGCCTTGGCAAGCAGCAGCAGCTCGTTGAAGCGGTCGTTCTTCCAGTGCGCCTCGTTCCAGGCGGCGTCGGCCGAGTAGGCGAGCGTGAACATGTTGTCCGGCGTGGGACGCGCACCCCATTTGACGAAGACGAAGGGCTTCTTGAGCCAGACATCCGCCCAGTAGCTGTCGTTCGGCTCGCGCACGGGCCTGATGTCGATCCCCGCCTTCTTGGCCTGCTCGCTGTACAGCACAACCATGTCGACGGCACCGGGAAGTACGCTGTCCGCCGCGGAGAGCTCCACGCTCAGATTCTCCATTCCGGCCTGCTTCAGATGAAACTTCGCCTTGTCCGGGTCATACACGCGCTGCTCGATATCCGGCCAGTAGGGCATGTTCGGCGATACATGGAAGTCGTTGCCGGGTGTTCCGGTTCCGAACAGGATCTTCTCCACGATCTCCTCGCGGTCGATCGCCAGCTTCAGCGCCAGCCGCACATCGACATTGTCGAACGGCGCATGGTCGCAGAACATTGGCAGCGTGATCGCCGAGCCGCTCGGAACGTTCTCGACCTCCACGTCCGGGGCGCGGCCGAGCAACGCAAGGGTCTTGAGGTCGACCGAGGAGATCGCATCGACTGCCCCCGTGATCAAGGCGGTCTGCCGCGCATTCGGATCGTTGAGTATGGTGATCTCGACTTCGTCGAAATACGCGCCTTCCCTGTGCCATCCATCGTGTCGAACCAGCTTCGTGGACACGCCGGCCTGATGGTTTTCGATCCGGTAGGGACCCGCGCCAATGCCAGTATCCCACTCGATGGTGCCGTCCTCATTGGCAGGCAGCATGGTCAAATGATAGTCGGTCATCACCCAGGGAAGGTCGGCAAACCCCTGGTTCAAATCGATGACGATGGTATGGTCGCCGTCCGCACGAATGTCCGTCACACTCTCAAGCAGCGGCTTTGCGGCGGAGGTCGTGGCTTCACCGCGATGGTGGTTGAGCGACGCGACCGCATCCCTGGACGTGAACTTGCGGCCGTCGTGGAACGACGCGTCCTTGTTCAACTCGAAAGTCCAGACCTTGGCGTCGGGAGTCGCGCTCCAGGCATCGGCCATATCGCCACCTAGTCCGTTGTCCGCGGTGATTTCGGTCAGGTAGCTGCGGTGAGCATGGGCCAACTGGATCTCGCCGACACTCTGGTACCGACCCGGATCGTGTTGATCGGCCGTGTTCCCGTCATGTAACCCTAACCGGTACGTACCCCCCATCTTGGGAGTTTCTGCTGCGACATTGCGGGTCCACAGGGCCGAGGCGGCCGCGATGGTCATCCCCGCAGCGGTGGCCTCGACCATGAAATCTCTCCGGGAAATGCGATTGCGCCTCCCGGCTGCCGTGATTCGATTTACGACATCCATTTTCTGATCCATAGACATACTTGTGTTGCTCCTATATCCTTCAGTGAAGAGCGTGACGTTCAGAATACAGGAGCGCCACTTGCTGGCAATCCCTTTATCAATCGAAACTTCAGCGACAACGACCGCTCAGAGTTGGCTGGCAGAGCAATTCACGAAATCAATGTGGGATACGGCTGGCAGGCTGGCCGGAACACCCCTATGGCCTGTTCGGCGGAACGCCGAAGCGACCCGGTGCGAACGATCCCACGCCCACAACGCCTATGATCCGTCGCATCCGGGGGAACCCGCCGGTAACCGCGCCGACAAGGCCGGGCCGGCAGACAATCACGGCAAGAGGAGGATTCAATGGCGGATGTCGCGCGCATCATACTAATGCGGCTCGGGCTGGGCTTGGTAACGCTGCTTGTCGTATCAGCCCTGATCTTCGGAGCAGTGGAACTCCTGCCGGGCGATCTTGCCCAGGCCGTACTAGGCCAGGGCGCAACGGACGAGACTCTTGCAGCATTGCGGCAGGAACTCGGGCTCGACCGTTCGGCCCCGATCCGATATCTGGACTGGCTGGCTGGCGCGGTTGTCGGGGATTTCGGCATCTCGCTCCTGAACAAGGAATCCGTAACTGCGGTGATCGGACCCCGTTTCGGCAACACCCTGTTCCTCGCTGCTTACGCTGCCGTCATCGCGGTTCCGGTCGCGATCATTCTCGGGATCATCGTTGCGCTGCTGCGGAACTCGGTATTCGACAGGGTCGCGAACGTTGCGACACTGACATCCATCTCTTCGCCGGAGTTCTTCCTCGGCTACATCCTGATCCTGTATCTGTCGGTCAAGGCGGGTTGGTTCCCCTCGATCGCCAGCCTCAGCGAAGACATGACACTGCTCGAACGCCTGGAACGCACGTTCCTCCCGGCGCTGACCATGGTGTTGGTGGTGGTCGCACACATGATGCGCATGACCCGGGCGTCAATCATCAACCTGCTGGCGTCGCCGTATATCGAAATGGCCCGTCTCAAGGGTACACCCGGCTGGAAGGTGATCACACGGCACGCACTGCCCAATGCCTGGGCACCGATCATCAATGTCGTCGCGCTCAACCTGGCTTATCTCATCACCGGGGTTGTCCTGGTAGAGGTCGTGTTCGTCTATCCCGGCATCGGCCAACTCCTCGTTGACGCAGTCACCAAGCGTGACTTCCCTGTGGTGCAGGCCTGCTGCCTGATTTTCGCGGCAACCTTCATCCTCCTCAACCTTGCAGCGGATGTGGGGGCAATCCTCACCAACCCGCGCCTGCGGCATCCGAAGTAGGGGGAAACGCCA
>CAZPXZ010000002.1:13815-31334 GCA_964590405.1 uncultured Rhodobacterales bacterium
TGTTTCAGGCGCGGGTTGGTGAGGATTGCCCCCACATCCGGGTGCCAGATTTTAGCGGCAACCATCATACACCACAAACTTGCAGCGGATGTGGGGGAAATACTCACAAACCCGCGCCTGCGGAATCCGAAGTAGGGGGAAACGCCATGAATTACTTTGTCATCGGTTATTACGCCCTCTTGATCCTCGGCTCCTGCCTCGCGGCGCACTACAAGAGTCGCCAGGCCTTCCTGCTGCTCTTCTCCCTCACACTTGCCTCCTTTATCATGGGGATCGTTGGCGGGGAAGATGCGCTCTGGTCGGTCACCATCGCCGCCGGACTTCTTGCCCTGGCTGGCGGAACGGCGTATTCGTTCCGCGAGTTCCTGATCATCCTCGCGGGTCCTCAAACTGCAAAGGCCCTTCGCACGGCACCCCTGACCGCGGCCTTCGGCATGTTCGTCATCTTCACCTACGCAGTGCTCGGCATCTTTGCGCCGTTGATCGCTCCCTTCGGGGAAGCCGAGGTTATTTCCACTTCCTTTGCTCCGGCTGACGAACAGATGCTGCTCGGAGCCGACCAATTGGGACGCGACATGTTCAGCCGAATCGTGTACGGCGCCCGAAACACGGTCGGACTGGCCCTGGTTGCGACGGCCATCGCCTTCTTTCTCGGAGCTCTCCTCGGAATGGTTGCCGCCGTGAAGCAGGGGTGGTTCGACCAGTTCATGGGGCGGGCTGTGGACGTGGTGATGTCCATTCCCTCTCTCATCTTTGCCCTGCTGCTGCTCAGCATTTTCGGTACGAACCTGATCATCCTGGTGATCATCATCGGCTTCATCTACTCGCCCCGCGTCTACCGCCTGACTCGTGCCGTCGCCGGCAACGTAGTCGTGATGGACTACATCGAAGCCGCCAAGCTTCGCGGCGAGAGCATGTGGTATCTCATCCGAAAGGAGATCCTCCCCAATTCCACGGCACCGCTTGTTGCCGAATTCGGGCTTGAGTTCTGCTTCGTGTTCCTGCTGGTCGCGGGATTGTCGTTCCTGGGTCTCGGCATCCAGCCACCGACTGCCGATTGGGGGTCGATGGTTCGCGAGAATGCAACCCTGATCTCGTTCGGCGAACTGACACCGCTGATTCCGGCGGCTGCGATCGCGCTACTCACCGTGTCCGTCAACATGGTCGTCGACTGGATGCTGTTCCGGTCGTCCGGGCTGAAGGAGTAATTGTCATGGCGAAGAAGGGAAATGTCCTCCTGAAGATCTCAGGGCTTCGGATCGAGGCCTATGCGGACGAAAAGTGGTTCGAAATCGTGCATGGCATCGATCTCACGCTGCGTCGAGGCGAAGTCATGGGACTGATCGGCGAATCCGGTGCCGGCAAGTCAACCATCGGGCTTGCCGCCATGGGCTTCGCCCGGGACGGCTGCAGGATTTCCGCCGGTTCCGTCGAGTTCGACGGTATGGAACTGACGACGACGTCGGAATCCGACCGGAGAAAACTCCGGGGATCACGAATCGCCTATGTTGCGCAATCCGCGGCGGCTTCCTTCAACCCCGCCCATCGTCTGATCGACCAGCACACGGAAGCGCCGGTCCACTACCGCATTCGCAAACGGCTGGAAAGCCAGGAAGATGCTGTGGAACTCTACGAGCGCCTGCGCCTTCCCAACCCGCGCGAGATCGGTTTCCGGTACCCACACCAGGTATCGGGCGGACAATTGCAGCGGGCCATGACCGCAATGGCCATGTCCTGCCGCCCCGACCTGATCATCTTTGACGAGCCGACCACGGCCCTAGATGTCACGACCCAGATCGAGGTCCTCGCTGCCATTCGCGACATCGTGGACCAGTTCAACACGGCTGCAATCTACATCACGCATGACCTCGCGGTCGTCGCGCAGATGGCAGACGTGATCAAGGTCCTGCTGAAAGGCGATGAAGTCGAGGAAGCCGATACCACGTCGATGCTGGCAAACCCGCAGGATGACTACACGAAGAGCCTTTGGGCCGTCAGGAGCTTTCAGCGGACCCAGAAGCTGCGCCCCGCGGAGGATGTTCAACCGGTGATATCGGTTGAGAATGTCGATGCCGCCTACGGGGATGTCAAGGTGCTTGAGGATGTGTCATTCGATGTCCATGCGGGCATGACGGTCGCCGTGGTCGGTGAGTCCGGGTCCGGCAAGTCCACGGCGGCAAGGTGCATCACCGGCCTGCTACCCCCGACCAGTGGGCGGGTGCTGTTTCGCGGAGATGAACTGCCGGCAAGCTACCTGCAACGAAGCAAGGACCAGTTGCGCCAATCCCAGATGATCTATCAGATGGCCGACACCGCGCTCAATCCGAAGGTCCGCATCGGCGACATTATCGGGCGACCGGCGGAATTCTACAGTGGGCTCAAGGGAACAGCCCTCAAGAACCGCGTTGACGAACTACTCGACATGATCGAGCTTGATCCGTCAACTTTCTATGCCCGTTTCCCCCCGGAATTGTCGGGTGGCCAGAAACAGCGGGTTGGTATCGCCAGGGCACTGGCGGCTGAGCCTGCCTTTATCATCTGCGACGAGGTGACGAGCGCACTTGACCAGTTGGTGGCGGAGGGCATCCTGAAGCTGCTCGACCGACTGCAACGCGAGCTGAACCTCGCGTACATGTTCATCACGCATGATCTGGCCACGGTCCGTTCGATTGCCGACGAGGTCGTCGTAATGAAACAGGGCAAGGTGGTCGAACAGGGTCCGAAGGAAGAGATGTTCCAGCCACCGCATCACCCCTACACCGATCTGCTGCTCTCGTCGGTACCGGAAATGGATCCGAATTGGCTGAACACCCTGCTGGAGGAGCGAGGCGTAGACAATATCGGTGAATCGGCAACAACCTGAGTCGGGAATTGTCAATTCGTGTAGCAGCGACACCGGTCGGTCCTGGCGGCTGCGCCAGATTGGCCATCCGGATGACAGATGCCCGCAACGTCTGCAACGCCATATCCGCAGCACCCGGCGAGAATTCCTCCGATCGTTGACGCGCACGTCCGTTCCGCGCACGGGAGATTCGGAATTGCGAAATGGGCGGCAATGAACGCTTCCAGGTATTCTCCTTGTGACATGAACTGAGGACGCGCCACCCACGGAGCCGCCGCGACGAGAAATCCGGCCCGGATGCGTGAACCTCCGCGTGACCGCGAATCGAACCATCCGGATATCGCGCACCGCACCAGCGAAAGGAGTCGACATGCCTGAACAACTCCTGCCACATCGGCTGCTTGCTGCCTGCAAGGCCATGGAGGCCGTTGCCCTTTGCGGCCCGATCTCCTTCGCGAGCATCGCGCGCCAGACCGGCCTTTCCTCTCGGGAAACCGCCGACGCAATCGACTACATGCTTGCCCATGGCTGGATCCGGGAGTTCGGACAACGGCAATCGCGTGCCGGACCCTCGAACCCGATCTTCGAGACAATGCAGGAGGCCGCCTCTATCGCCGTCGTGGACCTCGGTGGCACCAACGTCCGCGTGGCGATCTCGGACCTTTCCGGAAACATCCGGTCCCTGCAAAGGGACCTGACCCATCCACGTGGCGGCATGCATGTTGTCCTGCAAATTGCCAGCCTGTGCCGCCAGGCAGCCGATCATGCCGGCATTCCGTTCAGCCAGGTCCGTGCCGTCGTGGTCGGCGTACCCGGAGTACCGAACCGCGCAACCGGCTCCGTACGCATGGCGCCCAATATCGCCGGGCTGGATGGGTTCGACGTTCGTTCTGCACTGCACAAGACGTTGGAAATCAACGCTGTCCTCGAGAACGATGTCAATGCAGCGCTGCTCGGAGAGCACTGGGCCGGTGAAAACCGGGGAATCGAGAACCTGGTCTACGTGAAGGTGGGAACCGGAATCGGTGCCGGGGTCCTGTGCAACGGTGCCATCGTGCGCGGCAGCAGCGGCGCCGGCGGGCAGATCAGCTCCATGCCGATCGGCGCCGACCCGGAAGACCCGGAATCTCTACGCAGGGGAGCTCTCGAGCGAGCCGCGGCAGGAGATGGAATTACTGACCGATACACATTTCTTTCGGGCCGGCGCGCCGATACCGCGGAGATTTTCGAGCGGGCTGCGTCTGGAGACAGCGCGGCCGCTACTTCACTGGAAGATGCGGCGAGAAACATCGCCCTGTCGCTCGGCGCCACCTGCGCAATGATCGATCCGGAGAAAATCATACTCGGGGGATCCATCGGAAGCCGAAAGGAAATTGTGGACCTTGTCACCCGGGCACTGGACCGTATCCACCCGGACCCCGCGCCAGTCGTTGCGGAAACCCCGGACTTTGAGGCCGCCCTCCTCGGTTGCGCCTATCTCGGTCTCCAGTACCTGTCCGCATCCCTGCTCGGACACGTTGCCGTGCCGGAAGCGACGGGTGCGGAATAGTCTCCGGGCAACGCCCAACGCCGGGTGTTCCTCCGAAGATTCCGCCATCGACTGCGGATTGGGATCGATCAGGCTCCCTGCAGATACGTCCGCGCAACCGCGGATATTCCGGTTCGCCTTCCGGCTTCGACGGACGAGAATCGCTTTCAGGTGATTACGTCCTGCCCTCCCGGGGCCCGGTTTGCGTGGGCACGTTCCGCGCTGCCTGCCCTTCAGGTCCGCGTCGCACCGCAGCGCCAGTCTGATCAGGACCCGGTGTTCCTCCCGACAATTTCAGCGCCGCAGGAAGAAAGCCGACGGGTTTGTGCCGATTTGCCCTCCGGTTGGCGACAAGCTGTGATACGGCGTCTCCAGACTTGTCCCGTCCAGGATTCGCTCCCCCGAGGAAGGTGGCCGCTCCCCTCCGCGACCCCGGCATGGTGATGGCAGCCAAGGCGAGCAGGAATTGCCGCCACGGGTCGCCCCTGCGCCTCGTCCTTGAAGGTGCAAGCTTCTCGGACGGCGACCGAATCCCAGTGAATCGCACCATAGCCCGTCCCCACTTTGGTTTACCTGCTTGCCCATACTCTCGAAGCGACGATTGTCCGGCAGATCGCGGTCCCCGATCTTCACACCCTCGAAATCGAGCGTGTGTACGTCTTTCCGAACCTTCGACGATCCCGGGTACAGCTCGTTTCCGTTCGCTGGTCCCGGCAGCGTTTCCGAACCCGCCGGGGAGGCACGCCCAAGGATGTCGATGAGGAGTTGAAGTTGGTGACCTGTCTCCAGGGCAATTCTCCGGTATTCGCCGAACGGCAAGTGATGCCGCACGCCCCGGACGAGGGCGACCAGCAGGACTTCACACTCGACATAGGATGATCTCGCGATCAAGGATTCGCACCGAGGGGCCCCGCGCTTTCAGGCGATCGGAATGAAGGCCTTCGACGTCCGCATGATTTCCCTTTCTTCGCCATGTACTGGCTGGCCAACCGAGGGTTCTCATGCCGTAGGCTCCGTGGAGTCCGAAACCTGCGGACAACTCGCGCCGCCGCGCCACGTAGCATCGGATCGGACAGCCGAAAGGCCGTTCAGCCCAAACGCGCCAACCGAACCGCAGTAGCACGGTGCAATCGTCATTCACACCAGGGTGAGTTTGTTTTCCCGATCGGCATGGAAGGGTCCTTGAGCGCTATCGTCGGAGCATCATGTTGTGTTCTTGGCTTGCGTCAGGCTACTTGCGCATGTAGCCTTGCATGCAGGGTTCTGGTTTCCGGAGCCTGCAATGCCGAGTGCACAAGCCGCAAGAGGCTTGGTGCCGCCGAAAGCGAAAACATGGAGGGTAAGAGCATGACGCGAACCATCCTCCGTCCGAACAAGCGCTACATACTCCCCTCGGAGCGGCGCCTTGGGGCGGAAACCCACGGCTACCTGCCGGAACTTTGCGAACAACTGCGTACCGGGGCTATCTCCCGGCGCGAATTCACCCGTACAGCCTGCTTGCTGGGCATGGCGGCGCCCGTTGCCTATGGCATGGCTGACACCCTGACCGGTGCGATGCCGTTCTCGGCACCCGCAAATGCGGAGACCCCGAAATTCGGCGGTACAATCCGGGTGTCGTCGCGCGTTCAGGAAATGTCCGATCCGGCCACTTTCGACTGGACCGAAAAATCCAACGTCGCGCGCTTCATCGTGGAGTTCCTGACTCGGACCCGGGCCGACAATACCACTGTGGGCTACCTGGCCGAGCGTTGGGAAACAAGTGAGGATCTCACACAGTGGGTCTTCCACCTGAACAAGGGCATCACCTGGTCAAACGGCGACCGGTTCACCACTGCCGACGTGGCACATACGGTAAACCGCTGGCTCGACCCGGATGTCGGCTCGTCCAATCTCGGTCTCTTTGGCGCCATGGTCGAGGAGTACGACACCGGCGAGAAGGATGATCAGGGCAAAGCGATCATGAAGAAGCGCGGCATCGCCAACGCCGTGGAAGTGATCGATGACTACACGATCCAGTTCAACCTCAAGCAGCCCTCGCTGGCCATGCCGGAGAGTTTCTACAACTATCCGACCGCGATCGTGCACAAGGGATTCGGCGTCGACTACGAGCCGGATCTTTCCGCCAATCCGATCGGCACCGGACCATTCGAACTTTCCGAATTCCAAGTGGCCGAACGTGCCATTCTCCGGCGCAATCGGGACTGGTGGGCTGGCGATTTCTACCTGGACGAAATTCACCATTTCGACCATGGCGAGGACACGAATGCCTGGATTGCCGCCCTCGTCTCCGACCAGGTGGACATCATCTACCGGTGCCCGAGTGACGCAATCGATACGGTCGCGCGCATTCCGCATCTCGAGCTTCACGCAGCCGACACCGCGCAGACCGGTGTCATGCGGTTCCGCATCAGTGAGGAACCCTTCAACAACAAGAAGCTCCGCCAGGCCGTCGCCGCGTGCATGGACCATGACGAACTTCTTCAGGCGGGGTTCCAGGGTCGTGGCACCATCGCGGAGAACCACCACGTTGCGCCCATCCATCCGGAGTATTTCGCGCTTGCGCCGCTCAAGCGGGACGTCGAGAGGGCAAAGGCGCTGTTGGCGGAGGCCGGCTATGCCGACGGGATCACGCTCACCATCGACAATGGCGACACGGAAGGACCGTGGATGACCGACGTCTGCTCCATCTTCAAGAAGCAGTGCGAGCCGGCCGGTATCACCGTGAACATCAACAAGATGCCGGCTTCTCAGTACTGGGGTGTCTGGGACAAGACGCCATGGGGCTACACGGCCTGGACACACCGTCCGCTCGGTACGATGGTCCTCGGCCTCGCCTATCGGAGGGGTGTGCCGTGGAATGAGTGCGCCTACGACAATCCGGACTTCGATGCCGCGCTGGATGCTGCGGAAGCGACCCCGGATCCGAACGAGCGCAAGGCGAAGATGGAGGTCTGCCAGCAGATTCTCCAGGATGATGCCATCATTCCCCAGCCATTCTGGCGGAAGGTCTACAAGGCGGCCAACAAGCGCGTGAAGGGCCACCAGACGCATCCGACGCTCTACCACCAGTTCCACAACGTGTGGCTGGACGGCTGAGCACGTTTGACGAGAGTGAAGCGGTCGCGCACCCATTTGATTCCGCGCGACCACGAGCCAGCCGGCGAAGGCCGGCTGGCCAATTCTGATCCTCTGACCCAATGCTGCGCATTGTAGTACGCCGGCTCGGCGTCATGATCCTGATCATGATCGCTGTCAGTGCGCTGCTCTTCTTCGCCAATGAGGGCGAGCCAGAGTTGGTAGCGAGGAGCGTACTGGGCCCCTATGCACAGCCAGAACAACTGCAGGCCTGGATCGTGCAAAATGGCTACGACCGGCCCATGTTCGTTCGCTACTTCGACTGGATTGCACGAGTTGCAAGCGGCGACCTCGGCGACTCCGTCATCTACAAGGTTCCGGTCAACGAGATCTTCTGGAAGCGGGTCGGCAATACTGCCATTTTGGCCGGCGTCACATTTTCCATCATGGTGGTCGTTGCACTGGTCCTCGGTGTTCTCGCCGGCATGCGCGAAGGTTCCGTCCGTGACCGAATAATCTCTTTCATCTCCATCTTCACGACATCGATCCCCGAATACGCGAGTGCCGTAATCCTCTCTGGGATTTTTGTTTTCTGGCTGGCATGGCTGCCGGGAACCAGTGCCATGACTGGCGGCTTTTCGCCGATCGAACTCGTGCTTCCCGTCATGGTGCTCACCCTTTACGGTTTCGGCTACGTGGCCCGGATGACGCGGGCCTCGATGGCGGAAGTGATGACGTCGACGTACATCCGAACCGCGATTCTGAAAGGTATCCCATACCGGAGGGTCATCCTGAAACATGCGCTGCGCAATGCGCTGATCGCCCCGTTCACCGTCATCATGCTGCAGTTCAACTGGCTTCTCTCCGGCGTCGTGGTAACCGAGTTCGCGTTCGGCTACAAGGGGTTTGGCGCCCTGCTCCTGGAGGCCGCCCTGCGACGCGACATATTCCTGATCGAGGCCTGCGGAATTGTCGCGGTCTTCGTCGCCGTAGCCACGCAGACCATCGGCGACCTTGCCTACACCTATCTCAACCCGCGCATCCGTTTCAGCTGAGGCAGTCCTGTGACAACGAGCGACAGCACAACCATTGCCGCGATGGCGAGGCGGGATCCGCGCTATCTGCGATGGCTGAAGACGATCGGCCTGCTCCGGGAAAGCTGGGTTGGCCTCGTCGGGGCCGTGATCGTCGTATTCTTCTTCCTGCTCGCTGCCCTGGCACCGTGGATAGCGCCATTCGACCCCAACCTGCCCATCCTGCCCTTCGCCTATCCGGGAACACCTGCCCCGGAAGGAGGAGTATTTCTGCTGGGAACGGACCACCAGGGACGGGATATCCTGTCCCGCATCATCTGGGGCGCACGACGGGTGCTGTTTTATGCGACCAGCGCGACTCTGGCGGCGTATGTAGTCGGCATCGCCATGGGGCTCATCGCGGGCTACTACCAGCGCTGGGTCGACGAAGTGATCTCCTTTGTCGCCAACGTCATCCTGTCCTTCCCGGTAATGGTGCTCTATGTCCTCATCATCGCCAAGCTCGGCGCATCCGGCGGCAACATCATTATTGCGGTTGTGTTCGGAAGCTCACCAGGGATCATGCGCATCGTCCGCGGACTCGCTCTCGATATCGCCACCCGGGAGTATGTCATCGCGGCACAAACTCGTGGCGAGAACCCCTGGTACATCGCAATCATCGAGATTCTGCCCAATGCACGCGGCCCACTCATCGTCGATTTCTGCCTCCGCATGGGTTATACGACCATCACCATCGGGGCGCTGGGTTTCCTCGGACTCGGGCTGCCGCCTCCGGACCCGGACTGGGGTGGAATGATCACCCAGACCCGCGCTTATGTAAATGGCGGTTTCCCGCACATGGCAATCATCCCCGCACTTGCCGTATCGTTGCTTGTCCTCGGCTTCAACATGCTGGCGGACGGAATGCGCGAGATCTCCTCTCGCGACTGATCTCGGGCGAGCGGAACCGCGGGCGAGGGAGAAGGGATTGAACGAAGCTGTGCAACCGGTCCTCGAATGCCGGAACCTGTCGATCTCGTATTTCATTCGCGCGGGCGAGGTTCCCGCCGTGATCGACTTCAACCTGAAGCTGATGCCCGGCGAAGCGCATGGGCTGGTGGGCGAATCCGGTTGCGGCAAATCCACCGTGGCACTCGCCATCATGAATTACCTCGGCACGAACGGCGGCATCGTCGGCGGCGAGATTCTCTTCCATGGCCGCGACATGCGCTCGATGTCCGAAGAGGAATTGCGGCAAATCAGGGGTTCCAGGATCGCCATGATCTACCAGGAACCGATGGCCTCGCTGAACCCCTCGATGCGTGTCGGAGACCAGTTGGCAGAAGTGCCCATGTTTCACGAGGAGGTCACCTGGGCGGAAGCGATGGAACGGTCGGAAGCCCTGCTTCGCAAGGTTCGGCTTCCGGACCCGAAGCGCATCATGGATTCCTATCCGCACCAGATCTCGGGCGGCCAGCAGCAGCGCGTCGTCATCGCCATGGCACTGCTTTCGAACCCGGAACTGCTCTTGCTGGACGAGCCGACCACGGCTCTGGATGTGACCGTCGAAGCCGGAATCGTGGAACTGGTCAAGGAAATCTCGGCTGAGTTCGGAACCTCGATGATCTACATTTCCCACAATCTCGGGCTGATCCTCGAGACGTGCAACCGGCTGACCGTGATGTATTCCGGGGAAGCCGTCGAGATCGGCAAGATCGGCGATGTGTTTGACCACATGCGCCACCCCTATACGCGCGGCCTCTTCAACTCCATTGCCGTTCCCGGTGCCAACAAGAATGCCCGGCCCCTGGCGTCCATTCCCGGACAGTTGCCCCTTCCGTACGCACGGCCGAAGGGATGCTTCTTTGGGCCTCGATGCGGCCAATTCAAGGCCGGCCTCTGCGACGGGGATCGGGTACCCCTTCGGGAAATCGGTAGTTCCAACCATTTCGTACGTTGCCACCGCTACGACGAAATCGACTGGACACAGGCGGGAGCCGCCGCGTCCACGAGAGCACCGGTGGAAGTCGGGGATGTGATCCTGACCGTGGACGATCTCAGCAAGCATTACGGGGTAGAGACTCCGGGAATCCTGGTTGGCGGCAGGTCAAGCACGGTGAAGGCGAACGAGAACCTGAACTTCCGGGCTCGTGAAGCGGAAACCGTCGCCATTGTCGGTGAATCCGGTTGCGGCAAGTCAACCTTTGCAAAGGTACTCATGGGACTGGAGGAGGCCTCGTCGGGAACAGTCACGTTGGGCAACCTCGAACTCGGCCAGCTGGAGGTGCGCAAGCGCGATGCCAAGACCATTGGCAGTCTGCAGATGGTCTTCCAGAATCCGTTCGATACCTTGAATCCCAGTCACTCGGTCGGCTCCCAGATTGCACGGGTCATCCGGAAATTCGGCGTGGAACGTGATTCCCGGAAGGTGCAGGAGCGTGTCGATTCCCTTCTGGACATCGTCAAGCTGCCGCGCGACTTCGCGAACCGCAGGCCGCGTCAACTTTCCGGCGGACAAAAACAGCGTATCGGCATTGCCCGCGCCTTCGCCGGCGATCCGAAGGTTGTAGTCGCGGACGAACCGGTTTCCGCACTGGATGTCTCGGTCCAGGCCGCGGTGACCGAACTCCTGATGGACATCCAGCGCGACAAACGGACCACACTGCTCTTCATCAGTCATGACCTCTCGGTCGTGCGGTACCTTTCGGACCGAATCATCGTCATGTATCTCGGCCAGATCATGGAGAAGGGGTCAACCGAAGAGATCTTCGCACCGCCCTACCATCCCTATACGGAGGCTCTTCTCTCCGCAGTACCCATCGCGGATACGTCGGTCCGAAAGCGAAAGATCGTCCTCCAGGGTGAGATCCCCTCGCCCCTGGACCCGCCCAAGGGTTGTCCCTTCTGCACCCGCTGCCCATACGTCATCAAGGGGCTGTGCGATACAACGCCGCCCCCACAACGGGAATTTGCGCCAAGGCACGTCATCGCCTGCCATCTGGAACCGGAACATCTGGCGGCGATGGAACCGGTGATCGAGATCGAAGCACAAGCTGCCTGACCACACGGACGGTCTCCTGATGTCGCAGCACAAAGCCACGGCATTTCAGCCGCTGGCCGGAATCCGGGTCGTTGAAGTCAGCCACGTTGTCATGGGCCCGGCTTGCGGGATGTTCCTCGCCGGACTCGGCGCCGAGGTCATCAAGGTAGAACCTCCCGGCGGTGAACCGACCCGCCGGCTGGAGGGGATGGGCGGTTCCTTCTTCGCCTCGTTCAACCGCGGCAAGAAGTCGATCGAACTCGATCTCGGCACTGGAGCCGGGCGCCTGGCGCTGGAGAAACTCCTTGCCCATGCCGACGTGCTGGTCGAGAATTTCAGTGGCGCAACGGCAGAACGGATGGGCATCGGTGGCGCGGCGCTGCACGGCCGGCATCCTCAGCTGATTGTCGCCGCCTGCAAGGGGTTTCTCAGCGGACCATATGCCGACCGCACCGCGGCGGACGAGGTTGTGCAGATGATGACCGGTCTTGCCTACATGACCGGACCTACTGGCCGTCCGCTCAGGGCCGGCGCCTCGATCACCGACATTCTTGGGGGACTCTTCGGTGCACTCGGAGTGGTTGCTGCGCTACGGGAACGAGATCGAGAAGGAACCGGCCGGGAGATTCGCGTGGGTTTGTTCGAAACCGGACTCTTCACGGTGGCACAGCACATGATGGCCTACGCGCTCGGAGGGAAGGAGGCACCTCCCATGCCGGAACGGGAGTTCACCTGGCCGGTCTACGATGTGTTCGATACGTCGGATGGCCGACAGGTCTTCGTCGGCGCCATCACGGACGGCCAGTGGATGGGTCTCTGTGAAGCCCTGGGGATGGACAACCTGATCTCCGACCCCGAACTGCGAAACCGTGACGGCCGAATGGCCGCCCGCAGCCGGACCATCCCGGAATTCCGGCGCGCCATCTCCCGCTATGGTGCCAGCCAACTCTCCGGAATACTCAATGCGCATGGTGTCTCCTGCGCAACAATTCACCGCCCCGCGGAAATGTACTCGGATCCACAGGCCAAGGCCCACCTGCCCATATCGCAGCTTCCCGACGGTCGGCAGATCCGGGGGCCCGGGATGCCCCTCGAAATCGACGGCTCGCCACTCGGCGCACCAATGGATTTGGCCGCACCCGGTGCGGACACCGAGAGCGTCCTTGGTACGCTTGGCCTCGGACCGGAGGAAATCCGCTCAGCTTCCGGAATCCGCGACCAATGAAGGAGCCGAAGGAATGAACGCAAACGGAAACAAGATTCCGGAGCAGATTACCCTTCGCGAATTGAGCCTCCGGGACGGTCTGCAGCAGACATCCTCCTGGCCTGCCACGGAACAGAAGATCGCCGTCATCAGGCGCGCCTACGAGGCTGGCGTGCGTGAATTCGAGATCGGGTCCTTTCTTCCGGCCGCGCGATATCCGCAATTCGCCGATGTGCGGAAGCTGATCGATGCGGTCGCCGAACTTCCAGGGGCGACTTCCGCCGCACTGACCATGAACGAACGGGCGGTGCAGGATGCGCTGGAAACGCCGGTGGGCGAGATGGTGATCAGCATCTCGGCAACGGAGGAGCACAGCCGGGCAAATATCCGCCGCTCACGGGAAGAGGCGATCGGCCTGGTTCGAAGCGCCGCGGAAGCGCGGGAACGAACCTCCCGCAGTCCGCGAATCCTGGCTGCCATTTCCATGGTCTTCGGATGTTCCATTTCCGGCGAAGTGGCTCCGTCCGAGGTCGAGCGAATCATTGCGGCCTGCAAGGCGGCAGGCGCCGACGCCGTTGCCATCGCGGACACCGTTGGTTATGCGGGCCCGGCTCAGGTACGCGCAATGACGGAACGCGCAATCTCCGTTCTGGAGGGTACTCCCCTCGTCGTCCATCTCCATGACACGCGTGGTATGGGCATCGCCAACGCGGCCGCCGCACTCGCGGCCGGTGCCCGAATTCTCGATGGCACACTCGGTGGACTGGGAGGCTGCCCGTTCGCCCCTGGCGCGACGGGCAATGTCGCGTTCGAAGATCTGGTCTATCTCTGTGAACGGAACGGATTTGCGACGGGGATTGACCTTGCCGGCCTGATCGCTGCCCGGAAGGTTCTCGCCCAATCGCTCCCCGAAGAGACCTTACACGGCGCCCTCGCCCGCGCGGGAGCTCCGGTGAACATCCATTGGCGCGCATATCCCGCGTCGACACCATGACCTGAGGGCCGTGTTCAGAAAATGCAGTCACGGACGTCTGACTGCACCGGTCCCGAGTCATTCGGGCAGCGCCCGGCCCTGCACTCTTCCATGCGCGGCCTGGTATCCACCGCAGCCCGGGCAATATCCCGTCATCCGATATCGGCGCACGCCTCGCCATAACCGACCAATTCGTGTACAATCCAACCATGGTCACCGACGCGGACGAGCAAGCCACACCGGAAGACGCCGTAGAAGCGGCACGCGACCGCTTGCTCGAAGCAGCACTACCGCATGTGCCTTTCGACGGCTGGTCGACCCGTACCCTTGCGGCAGCTGCCCGCGAGACCGAATCCGAGCCTGGTCTGGTCAGATTGGCCTTTCCGCGCGGTCCTATTGACCTCCTGCTCCGGCTTCACCGCAATTTCGACCGGGAGATGGCTCGCCGGATCGCCCAGAGCCCTCCCGAAGGCGGGGTGACAGACCGCGTGACCGCAGCCGTCCGCCTGCGAATTGAACTCGGCGCCCCGCATCGGGAAGCGATCCGTCGCGGTGCCACCTTTCTCGCGCTGCCCCTGAATGCCGGAGACGGCGCACGGTCCGTACTCCGTACTGCCGATGCCATCTGGACGGCGCTGGACGACCCCTCGCGGGATATCAACTGGTACACGAAGCGAATGACCCTTGCCGGGGTCTACGGTTCCACCATGCTTCGATGGCTCGGAGACGAGTCGGACGGAAATGCGGCGACCTGGCGCTTTCTTGATCGTCGCATCCGAGACGTCATGCGCATCGAGCGCGCCAAGGCCCGGATTCGCAAGAACCCCGTCGCAAGGTGCCTGCTCTCCGGTCCGCGCCTGGTTCTTCGGCGCTGCCGAGTTCCGGAATCGACTCCGGAAGGCATGCCCGGCACGCCCGCGACCTGAGGGCCTGAGGCCCCACCCTTCTACGATATTGCGCCGTCAGGATCGCCCAGTTTGGTGCTGTGCCCCATCTTGCGGCCCGCACGCATCTCGCGCTTGCCGTAGAGATGGAGCCGTAGCCCCGGTCCTTCCGCCAGTTCAGGCCAGCCTGCGGCTTCCTGACCCAGGAGGTTTTGCATTTCCGCGGAAGTGAAACGGACCGGCGCAGGGACGGGCCAACCCGCCACCGCCCTCATATGCCCCTCGAACTGGTCGAGATCGCAGGCATCGATGGTCCAGTGCCCGGAATTGTGCACGCGTGGAGCGAGTTCATTGGCCAGAAAGGAACCGTCCGGCAAGAGAAAGAACTCGACTGCGGCCGCGCCTACGTAGCCGAGTTTTCTCTGAACCCGCCAAACGGCGTCGCGAGCTGCCCTCTCGACCGCGTCTGGTATATCGGCGGGGACTCGGCTTGAACGGAGAATTCCGTCCTCGTGCAGGTTCTGGCTGGCGTCAAAGGCCTGTTCCTGACCGGCAGCGCATCGGACACAGACCACCGAGAACTCCAGCACGAACTCTACCTCGCGCTCAAGCACCGCAGGGACCCCTCCGAAGGATTCGAACGCCGTACGCGGATCCCCGTCGGGTCCCAGGCGCACCTGCCCCTTTCCGTCATAGCCCAGGCGACGGGTCTTGAGGATCGCGGGAGCACCAAGTTCCGCGAACGCTGCCCCGGCTTCCTCCGCGCTGGAAACCGGGAGCCAGGGGGCAACGGGAATCCCGAGGCCTGCGAAAAATGTCTTCTCCGTCATCCGGTCCTGCGCGACACGAAGCGCCTCCGCTCCCGGCCGAACCGTTACCCCGGCATCCACCAAACGTTCGATGGACCGCACCGGGACGTTTTCGAATTCGTACGTCGCAAAGCGGACCTCGCTGGCAAGCGTGCGGATTGCGTCCCCGTCATCGTACGGCGCGACAATGGTCCGCCGGGAGGTGCGCGCCGCCGGCGCATCCGCGTCCGGATCAAGGACGACGATGTCCAGGCCGAGCCGCGCGGCAGCAAGGGCGAGCATTCGGCCGAGCTGGCCGCCGCCGAGAACACCGATGGCCTCTCCCGGCCGCGCAACCGACCGGCTGGTCAAGCACGCTGCTCCCGCCTGGGCGCAACCGGCACTGTCTCGGTCTGTTGCTCCCGCCAGGTCTGGAGACGCCGCGACAGCTCACGGTCGGACAAGGCGAGCACGGAAACAGCCAGCAGGGCCGCATTGACGGCACCGGGTCTTCCGATTGCCAGGGTTCCGACGGGGATGCCAGCCGGCATCTGGACGATCGAATGCAGGCTGTCCTGCCCCTGCAGGACTGTCGCGGCGATAGGCACACCGAGAACCGGAAGCGTTGTCATTGAGGCGATCATACCCGGCAGATGGGCCGCACCACCGGCGCCCGCGATGATGACCCTGATCCCACGTCCGGCAGCGGCCTCGGCGTAGGAGGCCAGCCGTCTCGGCGTCCGGTGGGCCGAGACGATGCGCGATTCATGCGGGACCTCGAACGCTAGCAGCGTCTCGCATGCGTGGGACATGGTCTCCCAGTCCGACTGGCTTCCCATCACGACACCCACGCGGGGGGTTTCGGAGTTGGGCATCTTCGTCTCCTGCAATGGTTTCGAGTCCGCCCCCGGCTTCAGGCGGGCTGATCCGGATAAAGGGTTCGTTCCAGGTGCACGATCTCATCACGAATTCGGAGCTTTCGCTTCTTGATCCCGGCGACCTCGACAGCATCGGGCGCGGGTCGCCGAATGATCCGTGCCAACTGCTCTTCGAGATCCCGATGCTGCGCCCGGAGTGATTCGAGTCGTGCCTGCAATGCGCCTCGTGCACTGGTGATGTCGCGCTCTCCGTTACCGCTCATGCTGCCGACTCATCCTTCGTTCCGCCTTTCCGAACTGTTATAGCACCGGTCGCGAAAATACTGCGCGGAATTCAGGCGGGATCGGGATACTCGGTTTCTTCTACCCGGTCGCGCAGGAGCAAACCGCGATTCTCCAACCAGGCATCCGGATTCGGTACTGCCCGGAAGGACAAACCGAGGTGGCGCCATCCGGGCTGTCACCCGGTCTTTGTCCTGCTAGACTGGCATTGCCCGAAACCGTTATGCCCTGCCGGGAATCTTCCCGGCCGGCCCCCTTGATCCGAGACGGCAATGATCACAAAGATCGCCCTACTTCTCCTCCTGCTTGTCGCCGTGCTTTACGGAGGCCGGGTTCTCGCCCGTCTGGGACAGGCCTCTCCGCGCCAAGGGAACCGCCGGGGAAGCCGCCGGGAGAAACAGGCATCCGCGACACAGCTCGAGGAATGCCCGCGATGCGGTGCCTACGTCCCCGGGGGCCGCTGCAATTGCGGTAAAAGCAATGAACAGGGCAGATAGCGGAGTGGCGAGCCTTGCCGCGACGGAGAGGTCACTGATCACAGGTGGAGCAAGACGGATTGGCAGGGCAATCGCGATCGAACTCGCAAAGCACGGTCACTCGATCGCCATTCACTGGCATTCATCGGAGGCCGATGCGCGCGACACTGTTCGCGAGTGCCTGATCGC
This sequence comes from uncultured Rhodobacterales bacterium, assembly GCA_964590405.1. Lineage (GTDB taxonomy): Bacteria > Pseudomonadota > Alphaproteobacteria > Rhodobacterales > CAZPXZ01 > CAZPXZ01. Next base: position 30,988 of record CAZPXZ010000002.1, read on the forward strand.
CGGCGCCCCGACTGCAGCGGCTCTCCAGGCAGACCTGTCCGACCCGACTGAACGCAAGGACCTGGTCCGCCAGGCTGCCGATTCCCTGGAGGGTCCGCTTTCCCTCCTTGTGAACAACGCATCCCGCTTCGAACGCGACGACCATGCCGGCAAGAGACGGGAAGAGGCGGAGGGCAACCTGGCAATTGGACTGGCGGCGCCCTTCACGCTGATCCGCGCCTTCGCCAGGCAGGCGAATGCAGCCCGGACCTGCAATATCATCAATCTGCTCGACTGCGACGTTTCCCGGCCCGGCATGGACTTCGCGAGCTACCGCCTGGCGAAAGCCGGTCTGGCCATGCTCACGG
>CAZPXZ010000002.1:31344-37736 GCA_964590405.1 uncultured Rhodobacterales bacterium
CAGCGCTCGCGCTGGCGCCCGGCATCCGGGTCAATGCCATAGCGCCTGGCCCTGTCCTGCGGAGCAGTAACGAGAGTGCCGATCACTTCGAACGTTCGCGTCGGCTTGCACCGCTCGGAATTCATGCGAGCCTTGAAGAGGTCATCAGTACAGTACTGCATATACTTGCATGCCCGTCGATGACCGGGGCGACCATTCCGCTGGACGGGGGACGGCGACTCGCCTTCCGGTGCGTACCACAATGAACATGAATGTGGTCGGGTACCGCAGCAGCATTGTCCTCGAGGGCCTGCGATTGACGGCACGCATCGGCATCCGGCATGGGGAGGCCGACACCCCTCAACCGATCATCGTTGATGCCCGGCTCGAGGTTCGCAAGGGTCCTCCGTCCGGACCGGACGCACTGGTGGCCAACTGGGTCGCGGAGCCAAGGCTCCGGGAAGTAGTCTGCTACGACGCGCTGGCTACCCGCATTCAGGGAGTCGCAGCATCTCGGGTCTGGCCGCTCACCGAAGATCTGGCAGAATCCCTCGTCGCGCTCTGTCTCGCCGACATCCGGGTGGTTCGCGTGGTTGTGCGGGTGTCCAAGCCTGGAGCGATACCAGGAGCCAATTCCGCCGGCGTCGAAATTGCGGCAGAAAGAAGCGAGGCGATGCCGGAGTGAGGCGGTACTGCTATGGACACGGAACTCCGACTGCCCTAGACTCGTCTGGCGTGGCAACCCCCCGCGCCTCGCCCAGCAAGGCACGCATTGCAGCGGTCGAGCGGACCGGTAGCGGTTTTGCCCGAGCGGGTGGGAACGATAGCAGCGACGTGGCATGATGTCTGCGCCAATCATCGAAATTCTACTTTTTGCCGCATTGACGGCATTTCTGGCCTACCGTCTCTGGGGCGTACTCGGTACCCGAGGAGGCTTCGAGGATCCCTCGAAGGGTATGTCTGCACGCGATGTCCGGGCGGAACCCGACCGGCCGGAAGAGGCCTCGGTCATTCCCATTCGGCCCGACCCGATTCCCGGCAACCAGGAAGCGGCAGAGGATCCGCCGAAGGAAGCACCGGATCTTGCCAAACTGCCCAAGGACGACCCGAGGCGCGCACCGTTGCTCTCCATGAAATCCATCGAGCCCGGTTTTACGCTGGACGACTTCCTTGCCGGTGCGAAACAAGCCTACGAGATGATTTTCCTCGCCTACGCGGATGGCGACATCGAACGCCTCGAACCACTGCTCTCGGCAGATGTGCTCGAGGACTTCGCCCAGGTCATCAAGGAACGCAAGGATGGGAAACTCTCCGTGGAGGCACGCTTCATCGGCATCCGGGAAGCTGCCGTGGAACGGCTGTCGTTCGACGAGAAATCCGGCCGTGCCGAAATCAGCGTACGTTTTGTCGCAGACATCATTACTTCCGTCCGGGATGCCAGCGATATCGTGATCGAGGGCGATCCGAAGACCATCGCCCGCAGAGTCGAAAACTGGACTTTCGAGCGCGAATTCGGTTCGCAAAACCCGAACTGGACGCTCGTCGAAACCTGACTGCTTCCCGATGCCAGATGATGCATCATGAAACCAAGTAACCGTTTGGCGCGGCGAGATCGCGAAATCTGGCGCCGCGAAACGCAGGAACTGAAACCGCTACATGGCGGAAGTAGACGGAGTGTTTCCGGGCCTGCGGGCACCACAGCACCGGAACGACATCGACGACGCCCCGACCCCGCGCAGGACGAAGCCTGGATCGAATTCACGCGGGATATTGACCCTCTCCGGGCCCGGAACAAGGGAGAACTTCCCCGAGCTGTCCCTGGCGAAGACACGGAAGCCGACACTGTTACCGTCCCTGGAGCGAAGGACCGGCACCGAACCGGTTCCGAATTGCGATCAGTGCCGGGCACGTATTCTCTCGATCGAAGGACCGAGGGTCGGCTTCGGCGCGGCAGGATGGAACCGGAATCCCGACTGGACCTGCATGGGATGCGCTATGTGGTCGCAAGGCAGGCCGTCGCGCAGTTCCTGGAACAGAAGCACCACCAGGGCCAGCGCCTCGTTCTCGTCATCACCGGCAGAGGCAACTCCAAGCTCGGCAGAAGTTCAGGGTCTGACGATGCATTTCCCGACCTGAACCGGCCGGAACCCGGTGTCCTTCGCCGCGACTTCCCCCGGTGGATTCGGGAAAGCAACCTCGCGAAGATCGTCATACGGTGCCAGCCGGCTCACGCGAACCATGGCGGTCCGGGCGCATTCTACGTGTATCTGAAGAAGCGGAAATAGCTCGTCCATGAGATGTTCCCTTGCCGGAACTACTGGCCGTGGCTCCAATTGCGCCCTGTGACCACGTGCCTGGCGGACAATTGGTACCGGGTCCGATACTGCACCTGGAATTCCGAGTCATTCCCGGTCGGGAGCAGTGGCGAATCGCAACCTGACCGGTGGCATTTTCCGGATTTCCACATTATCCTGCGGCCAGCCAAATGTCGGCCCATCAAGAATTTGCCTGCGGTCAGCCTCGGAATCCCGGGGTCCGGTCGTCCGGTGGCCCTGTTCGGTGCCAGAGTCAATTTGCGCAAACGAGAAACGGCAGCTCCCTTTGCCGCGTCCGGTTGTGTTTTGCCTTGCGGCCGGTTGGCGAACAGAAACAGTTAGGAGGAAAACTCATGACAATTCGACGTCTCGTACCACTGATTGTCGCCGGCGCTACCGCTGCCGCGCTTGCCACCGGCGCAATGGCGGCAGAAACCTGGCGCATGGCGCACAAGATGCCCCCCGACAGCCCCGAAGGCGTGGTGTTCCAGAAGTTCGCCGACCTTGTGGAAGAGTATTCGAATGGCGAGTTGGCCATCACGGTGTATCCCAACGAGCAACTCGGCAAGACGGAAGCCACCATGGAGCAATTGAAGCTCGGCACCGTGCATCTCTATGCCGAAGGCTCCACGTACATGAAGAAGTGGGTGAACGAAATCACCTGGACCAGCGCCGCGTTTCTCTTCGATGACCGCGATCATTGGGTTCGGTTCATGAACAGCGACATGGTCACGGAGTGGTATGACCGCGCGGCGAAAGAAGCCGGCGTCGGAGTTCTTGGCGACCCGACCGCAATCCTGCGCGGCCCGTATCGCGTCATGGTCGCGCAGCGGGATGTGAAGGAGTACGACGACGTATCCGGCCTGAAGCTGCGGATGCACCCGAACAAGGATGCGGTCGCCACCTGGACGCTGCTGGGCGCGGACGTGAAGACCTTGCCCTGGACCGACGTCTACCAGTCAATCGACAAGGGTATCGTCGAGGCTGTAAACAGTCCGATTGCCCTGGTGGAATCCATGCGGTTCCACGAGGTCGCCCCGCATGTAATCCGGCATGATGAGTACTACCAGTCGATCGGCTTCATGGTACACCAGCCCTCCTACGAAGCGCTTCCCGACCATTTGCGGGAAGCTGTGGACCGCGCCTACACGGACGCCGGCACATACAGCTTCGAAGTGATGGGGATGGCGGCCGATGAATCCATCGAGCGCATGAAGGCGGCCGGAGTTACCTTCCACGATATCGACCGGGCCCCGTTCGTCGAGGCAATGAAGCAATTCTACGCCGAGAAGGAAGCCTCTGGCGAACTGCCCGATGGATTCCTGGATCTGGTGGAAGCCACCCGGAACTGAACATGCCTCCGGGCGCAAACGAAAACCTCCCCCCCGGACCGCTCTTCCGAGCGGTCCGGGGAGTTGATGACGGTCTGGACCGACTAGCGGTCCTGTTCCATGTCATCGCCAATTGCTGCCTGGGGATCATGCTGATCGGCACGGCCGCCACCATCATTCTGCGGCTGTTCAACACATCCTTCTACTGGATCTGGCCCTGGACGATGCAGTGTTTTGTCTGGATGTCGTTCTTCGGTTTTTTCGTGGTCTACCGGCGTCGAAAAGACATCGCGGTCGACTTCGTCATGAACAAGATCGGCGTTGGCGCGGTCGTAGCGAGCCGGTATTTCGTCAACCTGCTCATCCTGATCGTTACAGGCGTCATGCTCTTGCAGATGCCCACCATCATCGAGAGCCAGGTCGGGGTCATCGATGGCGTGATTACGCCTTGGGGCGAACTGGAACGCTACACCCTTTCGGTGCCCCTCGCCATTTCCTGCGCACTCATCTTCATTGACACCCTGGTCGACACCGTTCTGGGGCTCTTCGGAATGCCGGAACCCGGACGGTCAATGAACCTCCCGGAACCCGGGGAGTAGGAGCGCAATCCGTTGGCCCTGGTTCTCTTCATCGGCTTCATCGTCCTCATCCTGATGCGGGTTCCGATCTCGATGGCGATCGGTGCCGCGGTGCTGTGCGCCTTCGCGGTCAGCGAGTTCTCCAATGCCCTCTACATTGTTCCGCAGCAAGTTCTGGAGGGAGTGAACAAGCCGTCGCTCGCCGCGGTGCCATTCTTCATCATGGCCGGCAACCTGATGAATGTGGTGGGCATGACGGACCGCATCTTCCGGTTCGCCTCCTCGCTTGTGGGCCACTTCCGCGCTGGCCTCGCACAGGTCAACGTCCTCTCGTCGATGATCTACGCGGGCGTGTCCGGTGCTGCGGTGGCGGACGCAGCCGGGCTCGGCACCATCGAGATCAAGGCGATGCGAGAGCGCGGCTACCGGCCGGAATTTGCGGCTGCGGTAACGGTGTGTTCCTCCGTTGTGGGACCGCTGATCCCTCCCTCGATCGGGCTGGTGATCTACGCCTTCCTGGCGCAGCAATCCGTGGCACGCATGTTCCTGGCGGGCTTGGTTCCCGGCATCCTTGTCGGAATCGCCCTGATGATGTTCAACCGGCTGCTCGCCATCCGGGAGAACTTCCCGGTCGAACCCAAGGCGTCCCTATCGGAAGTCGTCTCCCACGCCACTGACGGAATTCTTGCACTCGTTGCCCCGGCGATCATCCTGGGGTCCATCCTGTTCGGCTTCGTTACCGCCACCGAAGCCGGGGTTCTGGCTTGCCTGTACTCGATGGCGCTTGGCGTATGGTACCGGACACTGACCCTGGAGCGCCTGTGGTCCGCCCTCACGGACACGATGATGATGACCACGGTCATCATGATCATCATCGGCTTCTCGATTGCCATGGGCTGGCTGCTGGCGATCGAGCAGGTCCCGCAGCACCTGGGAGACTGGCTGTTCGCATATACCGATAGCAAGCACGTATTCCTGGCATTGCTCCTCGTCTTCATCCTGCTGATCGGGTGCGTTGTCGAAGGTGTCCCCGCGAAGTTGATGCTCGTACCCATGCTTCTGCCGGTGATCGACGCCTATGGCATCGACCGGGTGCATTTCGGAATCATCCTCCAGCTCGGGCTGCTGATCGGAATCGCAACACCGCCGATGGGAATCGGTCTCTATATCATGGTCGAAGTCGGAAAGGTTCCCTTCGAGCGGGTCACGATGGCAGTGATTCCGTTTCTGATTCCGCTCATCGCAGTACTGATTCTGCTGACCTACATTCCGGAACTCACCGTCTGGCTACCGGATCTTGTCCTGGGTCCGGATTAGCGCCGAGCGGGCCTGACCGGACCGCTCTGTACTCGCGCGATCCACCTGTCGGCCCGTGTCGGCCAAGGATGATCGAGAGAGCCGGAACCGCGCTTCTGAACAGGGCGCAGAACTGCAGCAACAGGCGGCACGGGTACGCTACTCGGCGGTTCTCGTCCGGTTGAAGCGGCTTCAGTGTCAAGGCATGCCGGTAGCTGCCGACCAACCACTTCGACAAGGACAACCGGCAACTCGCTGACACGATCGGTGTCAGCAGCCGTCATGCCGGAGCATTCATGCTCCTTCTGGACCGAGATCGAAGGGAATACGTTCCGACTTGAAGCGACGACCGGTTTCCGACATTCAACAATCGCCGAAATATCCAACCTCGCGCGAATGCATCAGAATTGCCCGGCGAGCCTGACACCCGATCGCAACGGTTTCAGCCGGACTTGCTGCGGGCAACCATGGCGCTTGCTCCTGACAGCTCCCCCAACAGCGCGCCATCGAGAATCTCTTGGTGCATCCCGGGTTCGATCGCCTGCTTCGAGAGCGCCCAGTCCACTTCCGCCTCCGCTTCCTCAGCGGGCATGAACAGCGCCCCGCTCGAATCCGCGATGACCACGTATCCCGGCAACACGACCGCGCCGCCACAGGAGATCGGGACATTGAAGGCACCGCCCGAGTTCTGAAGCCGGGTTGTAATGGGCGAAGGCCCCCGACACCAGACGGGAAGGTCGTACTGGGCGATCTCTGGCAAGTCTGTGCAGACTCCATCCAGGACCACACCGTGGCAGCCAGATGCCTTGATGGCGCAGGCCACGCCTCCACCGAGGCAGGCGAAGCGCCGGTCACCCAGACGATCGATGACCAGTACGTCCCCGGGGCGGAGA
>CAZPXZ010000002.1:37746-53962 GCA_964590405.1 uncultured Rhodobacterales bacterium
CACGATGTGGTGCAGCAACGTGGAATCGGAACCCTGAATCGCCAGGGTTACCGCTGTTCCTGCGATCCACTTATTCGGAAGAATCGCACGGATTTCCGGTGATGCGAACCCGAGAAGCCTCCGGTGTCCGATCGTCGCAGTTTCCGCCCGGACGCATTTCTCCAGCAAGGCTGCCGGTACCGGCTCCGGCATGGTTCCAATGTCATACGGCATCCTCGCTCCCCGTCATCGATCCCCACCCAAATGCGGCGGCATTGTAGTGCGGCGACGGCGGGACGAAAAGGAGCAAAGGGGAGCCCACCGCCACAGCTCCCCAGGTTCCCGTCTGACTGCGTGACCGTTCGGTCGAGGAATTCCCGGGTCATGCGGAAGCAACCGGAACCGCGAAGCTGTCCCACCCTGTGGAGTTCCGAATGCATCCCTGATGAACGGACACGATCCGGTTTCTCCGGGCAGTCTACGTTCCGCGGCTTTCTTTCCTTCGGGGTAGCGCCACGGCCGCCCGGATGACTGTCAGCCCGGAACCTGTTCTCCCCCCCCATGAACGCATTTCCCGGCAAACGGGCTGGTTGATTGGCCAACTTGGAAGAATCGGCTTGCTCGGCCGCCACCTGCGCCGCATTCCCGGATGGCCCGCCATTCAGCCGCAGGGCCCACGGTCACCAGCAACCCACTTGAGATGATTTCGGGACCCGCTATCGGATCTGGCATTGCTCGAATTTCGCCATGTTTGGGCCTTTCATCGCCATCATTTGAGTTCCATGTTCTTGCCGGGATGCGCATGCGAGTTCCGTTGGTCCCGCCGCTTCGACCAACCAGTGGACGGAATTCCTGCAAGCCTGGAACGGCGACCGAGACATGCCTTTCGAATGGAAGGACACGCTCTCCGACGGGCACCGGGCAGGAAGTTCCGCTGAGTCCGGTCGGACGGCAACAACCACACAGGAATGTCGTGTAGGCGATCCCGACCAACGATGAAACATGATGGACAATTCAGGAGAACGAAATGAAACACAAGGCCATCTCGGTCCTCGCAGCATCGCTGCTGGCGGTTGGATCTGCGGCCAATGCCGCGCAATTGCCACTACAGAACCTTGGCACGGACGGACAGGACATTCCGTCCCTCGCACCACTGCTGGAAGATGTGACCGCGGCGGTGGTGAATATCTCTGTGGAGTCCGAGCAGACCGGTGAGACCGGGCGCACGCTCCGGGATCCCCTGTTTCGGAGATTCTTTGGTCAACCAGGCCCGATTCCGTCCCGCCCCGGTGTGAATTCCGGCTCCGGGGTCATTGTTGATGCGGAGCAGGGGTATGTCCTGACCAACAACCACGTGATCCGCAACCGGGATGCCATAGCCGTCACTTTGAGCGACGGGCGCAAGTTCGACGCCGAAGTTATCGGAAGTGACCCGGCTACGGATATCGCGCTCCTCCAGATCGAGGCGGACGGACTGACCGACATTCCCCTCGGGGACTCCGATGAACTGCAGGTCGGGGATTTCGTCATCGCCATCGGCAACCCCTTCGGCCTCGGTCAGACGGTTACCTCCGGCATCGTCAGCGCGCTCGGCCGCTCCGGGATCAATCCTGCGGGCTACGAGGACTTCATCCAGACCGACGCTTCCATCAATCCCGGAAACTCGGGGGGTGCCCTGATCACCCTTGACGGCAAGCTCGTGGGCATCAACACGGCGATACTCTCGCCGGCCGGAGGCAATGTTGGTATCGGATTCGCAGTTCCGACGGCCATGGCGCGCAGTGTCATGGACCAACTCGTGGAATTCGGAGAGACTCGCCGGGGACGGCTCGGTATCGCGATCCGCGACCTGACGCCGGAGCTTGCGGAGGCGCTGGGAGTCGACCTTGTTCGAGGAGCGGTCGTCCAGCAAGTCGAGAAAGGAACTGCTGCGGATACAGCCGGGCTTGCGGCGGGCGACATAGTCGCGGAACTGGACGGTGATGAAATCACCGGAGCCAGCGATCTGCGCCAACGCATCGGCCTGATGCAGGCAGGCACGGAAATCGAGCTTCGCGTCATTCGTCCGGACGGCGAAGTCACTCTGGGCGCGGTGTTGGGTGAGATGCCGACCGCCACGGTCTCCGATGCTTCCGACACCGACCTGACTGGACTGGCTGGTGCTCAGTTCGGAGAATTGCAGTCCGGCATGCCCGGATTCGACGAAGTCGAAGGCGTGGCGGTACACGCTGTCACCAAGGGAAGCAATGCGGAGTCTGTTGGCCTGCAACAGGGTGACGTGGTCACCGCGTTGAACAACCGGCCGCTGAATTCACTGGATGAGTTCAACAACCGGATCGAGAGTGCTTCCGGAGTCATTGCCCTGTCGATCTGGCGGAACGGAGACGCACTGTTCATCGTCCTGCCCGCCTGACGGAAACCGCCCAGGATCATCTGGGCGCGTCCAATTGCGCACTCGCGGGGGCCACCCGGATGGCCTCCGCACCCGGCTGCAGGACAATCATAGCCTGCTACCGCGCCCTGCCGGCATCACATCCCGATCCAGCCTTTCCCATTCCACGATCGGAACGATGTCCTGGCTCCGATCCACCCTAAGCCATGATTACTTCGATCGCGCAGACTCCTCCCGCGAGCCGTGGAGAGCCCCGGCGATTTGGGCCCGGAGCCTTGCCAATCACAACGATCCCGAGTTGGCGGGAATGCAATTCGTTCCCTATGGGCACGACTATCGTTCCCCTTGCGTTCGACTGTCGTCCTTCGACCCTATGTCGGTTTTTTTCATGTATATGTCGAATTTCATCAATTCTGAATATCGGCCGAGTCCTCCAATTGGGGCACTCCGAAGCGGTGTCGAAGAGATCGGCGAGCCACCGGCTAACCGATCTCCATGCCGCCCGGAGCCGGCAAGTTTCATTTCGTCCATCGGTGCAGCGTTGTCCGGGCACTGCAGACCAATGGCAAAGGAGGAAAATATGCGGAACCTGGTGTCGATTGCCATTGCCACGGTTCTTGCGTTTGCCGCAGAGCAGAGTTCTGCGGAAACGACCTGGAATCTCGCGACGGCGTACAAGGACGAGAATTTCCACACGCGCAACATCGCCATGTTTGCACAGGACGTTGAGGAGTTGACCGGAGGAGAACTCCGAATCACACTCCACACCAACGCCTCGCTGCTGAAGATGCCGGAGATCAAACGAGGCATTCAGACCGGCCAGGTGCAGGCTGGTGAGATTCTTCTCTCTGCATACGGGTCGGAAGATCCGTTCTTCGAAGTCGACGGAATTCCGTTCCTGTCCCGTGGACAGATGACTGCGTGGCAGGTCTACGAGTTGACGCTCCCTTTCATCGAGGCAAAGCAGGATGAGCAGGGACTGATGCCCCTGTTTGCAGTGCCCTGGCCGGGCCAGGGGCTGTATGCGCAAAAGCCGATCGCACGTACCAGCGACTTCGAGGGAGTCAACTTCCGCGCCTACAACGCCCTCACGGCGCGCTTCGCGGAATTGATGGGCGCCATCCCGACGACGGTTCAGTCAGCCGAAGTACCGCAAGCATTCGCGACCGGAGTGGTGAGTGCTATGATCACCTCCGCCGCAACCGGAAACGATACCAAGGCATGGGACTTCGCGAGCCACTACTACGATGTCAACGCCATGAACAACAAGAACATGGTGATCGTGAACCGCGCCGCTTTCGAGGCACTTTCCGCGGATGCCCAGTCAGCCGTATTGCGGGCGGCAGCAAAGGCTGAAAGCCGTGGCTGGATCATGAGCAACAGTCTGCAAGCTGGCCTGACCGCCAACCTGGTGGCAAACGGAATGACCGTCGCGCCACCGGGTCCGGAACTGCTGGAAGAGTTGAAGGCCATTGGTGCGCAGATGGTTGACGAATGGCTCGACAAGGCCGGCGATCGCGGACAGGCGTTCATCGAGGCATACAGGGCACTCGAATAGCCAGCGAATTCATGAGCCCGAGCGACCCTGACAAGACCGCCCCGAATTCGCTGCTGCGTCTTGCGCTGGACGTTCTCTATACGGCCAGCGCATATGCCGGGGCGGTCTTCATCCTTGGCATCGGGCTCCTGATTACTGCCCAGGTAGTCGGCCGCGAATTCGGAACCCAGGTAAAGGGCGCAGACGACCTTACCGCCTGGAGCGTGGTAGCTGCCGGATTTCTGCCTCTTGCACACACGTACCGCAGCAACGGCCATATCCGGGTTACCCTCCTGATCGAACGGTTTTCCGGAACCAGAAGGCGACTGCTCGAACTCGTCGTCCTCGCCATGGCGCTGTTCCTCGTGGGATTTCTTTGCTTTTCAGCCTTCGACATGGTTTGGGACTCGCTCCGTTTCAAGGAACTCTCTCACGGCTTGATTGTCATACCGATCTGGATTCCCCAGGTCTCGATCGGACTGGGAACGCTGATCCTGCTGATCGCAATCATCGACGATGTCGTGGTCTCCTTCCTTGGGGGGAGCCCCTCCTACGTTCGGGCAGCCGCGGATACAGCTGATGCGGAGGCAGGCGCGGAAACGAAACAGGGCTTGAACTGATTTTCGCACAGCGTGACCGTATCCGTACGCCGTTGCTCCAGTGAACAGGAGGCGTAGAACAGTGAAGCGACGGAGCATTCGCTGGAACGAATTTGTACCGCTCCAGTCAGACGCACAGAGATGACACCCGAAACCGCCCAGATCGCACTCACCTTGTTGATGGTGATGTTCCTCTTTCTGGGTTCGGGCCTCTGGATCGCCTTATCCCTCCTTGGCGTTGGATATGTGGGCCTGACCGTCTTCAGCAGCGTTCCGGTCGAGAAAGCCATGGCGACTTCGATATGGCAGACCAACGCCTCCTGGACCCTCGCCGCATTGCCCCTCTTCATCTGGATGGGTGAGATCCTTTTTCGCGCCCGACTCTCGGAGATCCTGTTCCGGGGGCTGGCACCTTGGCTGGGTTGGCTTCCCGGACGCTTGCTGCACGTCAACGTCGCCGGTTGCGGCATCTTCGCGGCAGTTTGCGGATCTTCGGCGGCTACTGCCGCAACCATCGGTCGCATGTCTCTCCCGGAACTGTTGTCGCGCGGTTACGACGAGCGGCTTGCCGTCGGAAGTCTTGCCGGGTCCGGCACGCTCGGCCTTCTCATCCCGCCATCAATCATCATGATCGTGTACGGTGTCTCGGCCGACGTTTCCATCGTGCGGCTGTTCATGGCCGGCGTCCTGCCGGGCCTGATGGTAATGTCTCTGTTCATGGGCTACATCATGCTCGCGGCACTCCTGCGAGGGAAGAATGTGGCCCCGGTTGCAGCTGATCGCTTCACGATTGCGGAGCGACTGCGACACTCACGGGGGCTGTTTCCGATAGCCGTGCTGATCCTTGCCGTCATTGGTTCCATATATTCCGGAATCGCTACCGCAACGGAGGCTGCGGCTGGCGGCGTGATCGGTGCACTTTCTCTTTCCACGGCTACGAGATCCCTCACCTGGCGGACATTCCGGGACAGCCTGCTTGCGGCAACAAGACTGTCCTGCATGATCTTCCTGATCCTGTCCGGGGCCGCGTTCCTGACGACGGCCCTCGCCTATGCCGGAATTCCGACTGCCCTGGCGAATTGGGTTGGGGAAATGGACCTCCATCCATACGCACTGATGGCGGCACTTTGCGTACTGTATGTCGTTCTCGGGTGCTTCATCGAAGGCATCTCCATGATCGTGCTGACCGCGACCGTCGTCATTCCGCTTGTTTCCCAGGCAGGTTTCGACCTCCTCTGGTTCGGCATATTCATCATCATGGTGGTCGAGACGGCACAGATTACACCGCCGCTTGGTTTCAACCTCTTCGTCATTCAGGGTCTGACTGGACGGAATATCTTTCAGATCGCCGGATCAACGCTTCCCTTCTTTTTCCTGTTGTTGCTTGGCATCGTGATCATCACGATCTTTCCCGAGATTGCCACATGGCTGCCGTCCACCCTGGACAAGCATTGACGAACGCGAAGCGAGACCGGCATGTTTCGTTGCGGCCCCCGATCCGAACCCATCGAGGTTGGGTTCTACCTTGCCCGGCATTTCTCCATCGTTCCGTTCATCAACGCGGTTGACCCGCTTCGCATGGCCAACAAGATCAGTGGCCAGGAGCTCTTTCTCTGGAGACTCATTTCGAATGACGGTCAGCCCGTACCCGCAATCAACGACATGACCATCGTTGCCGAACTGTCAATCTCCGAGGTCGGATTCCTGCCCAATGTCATCTGCTGCTCCGGGTTCGAACCCATCATCAATGTGCGGAGCAATCTCAAGAACTGGCTCAGGCGACTGGACCGGAGGGGTGCTCATCTCGGCGCGCTCGGAGCCGCAAGCGTGTTCCTGGCCGAAGCCGGTCTGCTTGACGGCCATCGGGCAACCATCCACTGGCAGTACAGGGAGAGTTTTCACGAGCGCTTTCCGTTCGTTCATCTGACGCAGAACCTGTATGAAATCTGCCCGACACGCTTCACTTGCGCTGGCGGCACTGCTGCCATGGACATGATGATTCATCTGATCAGCCTGCACTTCGGGCACGGCCTCGCGTCCGACGTATCGGACCAGTTCATCGTGGGAGAAGTTCGGCGGGCCGGAAACGAACAGCTTCATTTCCGCCGTACCCATCTCGGCGTTTCCAACCCCAAACTGATCTCCGTGATCGATGTCATGGAACGGCATATCGAGGAGCCACTGCCAATCGTGGAACTGGCCCGCCTGGCCGGCCTGTCACAGCGTCAGCTTGAGCGTCTCTTTCGCGACCAACTGCAACAGTCCCCGATCAGCTATTATGTGGGGGCTCGTCTTCGGCATGCCCGCAGGTTGTTGCTGCAGTCGACACTTCCGGTCATCGACGTCGGATTGGCGAGCGGTTTCGCTTCCGCCGAGCACTTCTCCCGCAGCTACCGCATGAAGTTCGGGCACTCCCCCATCCAGGAACGTCAATTGGCCAGGCAACTGCAGCAGCAGTTCGGCCGAACGGGATCTCATCCGCTTTGACCGGTGCAGACTCCAACTCCGAGCCGCGATCGCTTCGGTGCACTCCCCCTTCCGGCTGTGTGCGACCTGCAGTTTTCGATCGGGGCCTTCCCTGGTTTGTATCCGTTCGCATTCCTGCCCCACAACATATCAGTCCGGCCCCGTTGGAGCCGGAACCATGTCGCGCGGACGAATCCGCCGGATACCCGCGACAAAATCCATCAAATGGCAGGCGAAGCAAGTCATGACGTAACGGTTCTCGGGCACACACTGGCCGAGACCAGGTCTTGAATCCAGGAGAAGCGATGAGGAAGCTGCAGAACGCGGGCCGCATCGGAGTGGATGTCGGCGGCACATTCACGGACATCGTACTGGAGATCGACGGTCGACGGTACACGAGCAAGGTGCTGACCAGTGCCAGCCGCCCGTCAGACGCATGTCTCGAGGGAATCCGCAAAGTACTGTCCCAATCAGGGGCGGCGCCCGGCGACATCGGCGTAATCATCCACGGCACCACCCTCGCCACCAACGCAATCATTGAACGCAAGGGGGCCCGAACGTCCCTGGTGACAACGGAGGGCTTTCGAGATACCATCGAAATTGGTACCGAAGGAAGACCCGAACAGTACGATATCAACATCCTGAAACCGCAACCCCTAGTGCCACGTCGGAACCGCTTCACAGTCCCCGAAAGGCTTGACACAAACGGCAACACTCTGCGGGATCTGCGGGAAGATAGCCTTGCGGAGATACTCCCGGCTCTCGACGCAGCCGGTACAGAATCCCTCGCTATCGCATTTATCAACGCCTATGTGAACCCCACCCATGAGCGCAGGGCACAGGCGTTTTACGCCCGCCAACGTCCGAACTGGACGATCTCTCTTTCTTCGGAGATATCGCCCGAGTTTCGAGAGTTCGAAAGGTTTTCGACGACTTGCGCAAACGCGTATCTGCAGCCACTGATGTCTCGCTATCTGGCCGAATTCGAATGCGATCTTCTGCAACGGGGATTCAGATGTCCCGTGCGCCTGATGCTCTCCAGTGGTGGTCTCACCTCGATGGACACTGCTAGGAGATTCCCGGTACGCCTGGTCGAGTCGGGTCCGGCAGGTGGTGCGATCTTTGCGGGTTGCGTTGCGCGCAAGCACGATGTGGACCGCGCCATCTCCTTCGATATGGGCGGTACAACTGCGAAGATCTGCCTGCTGGATCAAGGCGAGGCACAGACCAACCGCCGCTTCGAGGTCGCACGGGTATACCGCTTCCGGAAGGACAGCGGGCTGCCGCTGCGAATTCCGGTGATCGACATGGTCGAAATCGGTGCAGGTGGTGGCTCCATCGCCCGCGTGGACGAACTCGGACGCCTGATGGTGGGTCCCGATAGCGCCGGAGCCAGCCCCGGCCCCGCCTGCTATGGGCTCGGAGGCAGGGAGTTCACGGTGACCGACGCGAACCTGCTTCTGGGGCGCATCGATCCCGAGGGATTCGCAGGTGGCGACATACGGCTTGACCGTGGCGCCGCGGTAGCAGCGGCCGGGGATGCCGTGTCCCGCACGCTTGAACTCGGGGACAAAGCAGCAGCGTATGGCGTTACCGAGATGGTGTGCGAAAACATGTCCAGCGCAGCCCGGATTCACGCCATCGAAAGCGGAAAGAATGTAGGGGACCGAACCCTGATTGCCTTCGGCGGTGCTGCCCCGCTTCATGCCTGCCAGATGGCCGACAAGATCGGCATCGACAGAATCATCGTTCCAACCGACGCAGGGGTCGGCTCCGCGGTAGGGTTCCTGCGTGCGGCGATATCGTACGAAGTGGTGCAAACCGTTTATGAACCACTGGACGGGTTCGATTACGAAAGAACCAATCGAATCTGCAAGGAAATGGAAGACGAGGCCCGATCCCATGCCGCGTCCGGGGCAGACCCGAGTGCGACGTTCACGACGAGGCGTACGGCGTACATGCGATACCGAGGGCAGGGACACGAGATCGCCGTTCGCGTTCCCATGGATGCACTCGGTCCAGATGCGTCTGAATCGCTGCAAGAGCGCTTCGACCAGGCCTATTTGCGCGCGTTTGGTCGCAACGTCGGCGGAATCTCACCAGGTGAAGTCGT
Source organism: uncultured Rhodobacterales bacterium (assembly GCA_964590405.1). GTDB lineage: Bacteria > Pseudomonadota > Alphaproteobacteria > Rhodobacterales > CAZPXZ01 > CAZPXZ01. The sequence continues at coordinate 46,833 of CAZPXZ010000002.1, forward strand.
CACCTGGAGCGTAGAGGTGTCCGGTCCCCCGCATCCGGACCTGCCTCCGCGCGAATATGCAGGTGCTGTCATCGCACACGCCACGCGCCGCGTATTCGACTCTTCCAGCGAGACCGAGAGACCATCCACCGTGGTCGCGCGCAGCGGGCTGGGTACGAACGATACCGTTCCGGGACCAGCCATCATCGTCGAGAACGAAACCTCCATTGTGGTGTCTACCGACTTCACCGCCCGGGTGCTGCAAGGCGGAGACATGGAACTGACGCGCAACACGGCCAACCGACAGGAAAATTCCCATGCGTGAACTCGACATCATCCGCAAGCAACTGATCTGGAGCAGACTCATTGCTGCCATCGAGGAACAGGCGCAAACCGTTATCAGAACTGCCTTCAGCCAGTCCGTGCGCGAATGCGGAGACCTGTCGGCTGGCCTGTTCAACCGGCGGGGAGACATGGTCGCCCAAGCCGTTACCGGAACACCTGGCCACGTCAATGCGATGGCCATCTGCGTAAAGCACTTCCTCGAGAAGTTTCCGGCTGAAACCATGCGGCCCGGAGACGTGTTCTGTACGAATGATCCGTGGTTGTCGGTCGGCCATTACCACGACGTTACCGTGGTGACACCGGCGTTCCACAAGGACCGGATAGTTGGTCTCCTGGCAAATACTTGCCATATCGTGGACATGGGAGGGCGCGGATTCGGTCCTGATGCACGACAGGTCTACGAGGAAGGAATCAACATTCCCATCATGCATCTGGCGCGGCAAGGCACGGTCAACGAGGATCTGCTTGAAATTCTTCGGACCAATGTTCGCAACGCCACGGACATGGAAGGCGACTTCTACGCCATGATGAATTGCAACGACGAAGGTGCCCGGCGACTCGCAGTCATGTTGGAGGAGTTCGGGCTGAACGATATCGAGGACATCGGCGACTACATCATCCAGCAATCCGAAACGCGCGTCCGCTCGGCGGTCCGACAGCTTCCCGACGGCGACTACGAACACGTTACGGAACTGGACGGATTCGCCGAGCCAATCCGGATTCGGGCAGTTCTCTCCATTGACGGCGAAGATTTGCGTATCGACTACAGCGGAACCTCTTCAGCCAGCCCCTACGGGATCAATGTCGTGCAGAATTTCTGCGTGGCATACACGGTTTTCGGGGTCAATTGCGTAATCGCGCCGGATGTACCCTGCAATGCGGGTTCCATCGGCGTCGCCGAAGTGACAGCTCCCGAGGGATGCATCCTGAATGTGCAGCGACCGATGCCGGTCTCAGCCCGACATGTGATTGGGCAGATGCTCCCGGATGTAGTTTTTGGCTGCCTCGCCCAGGTAGTTCCGGACAAGGTTCCTGCAGAAGGCGCCGGGGCGATGTGGAATCCGATGATTCGTGGAGGAAGAACCGCGATTGATCCTGCCATCGCAGCGACGGCGCCCGTGCTCGGCCCCGACTACGACGTCATCCTGTTTAACACCGGCGGCACCGGCGGAAGGCCGACCATGGATGGAATGGCGACCACCGCCTTCCCCAGCGGCGTGAAAACACCGCCGGTTGAAGCAATCGAGGCGGCGTTTCCGCTCTTGATCTGGCGCAAGGAATTCCGAGAAGGCTCCGGGGGAGCAGGGTTTCACCGCGGAGGCCTGGGGCAGGTTCTGGAAATTGGAGGGGCCGACGGAGCACCCTTCTCCGTGGCAGCGATGTTCGATCGCACTTGGCGCGCGCCTGAGGGGCGCCATGGAGGACTCGACGGGGCGCCGGGAATTGTGCTTACATCCCTCGGTGCCAAGTTGAAGAGCAAGGGACGGCAGTCCGTCGGGTACGGAGAACGCCTCATCCTCGAACTCCCCGGTGGGGGTGGCTACGGGCCGCCTCTCGAACGGGACCCCGACCGCGTTCGGGAAGATGTGGTCGACGGTCTTGTTTCCCGCCATGCGGCGCGCTCCGACTACGGAGTCGTCCTCACCGACAGCCTGGAAGTCGATCTAGATGCGACCCGGCACCTTAGAGAACGACGAACGGCAGGGAGCACGTAGCGCCATGCGCCCGTTTCTGTATCTGGACAATTACCACGAGTTGCAAGCCCCAACGACGTTTGACGCCTTGCTGAATTCATCCGGGATGAAGATCGAGGTTCGACGGACCAATGAGGGAGATTTTCCCGACGGAACGGATTATTGCGGCGTATTCCTCAGCCCGAGCTTCGACAGCGTGTATAACGACATCCCGTGGGTACGACAGGAAGTCGAGGTGGTCCGGAAACTCGCGGCGTCCGATGTCCCGATGCTCGGTCTCTGCTTCGGAAGCCAGATGCTCGCCTGCGCGCTGGTCGGCAGCGACCAGGTCTTTGCTCGAACATCGCGGGAAACCGGATATGGCAGTATCCATCTCACCACGAACGCCAAAGGGGACGTACTGGCCGGAAACCTCACAAGCCCGATCCGCGTCTTCCACTGGCATGGAGACGAAGTACGTGCGGATCATCCGGATGTCGTGGTACTCGCTAACAACCAGTGCTGTGCGAACCAATTCTGGCGTTGGTCCCTTGGCCCGGTCTGGGGTCTGCAACCGCACCCGGAGTTCGACCGGTCAGGTCTCCTTGAGTGGGTCAAACGCAATCCGGGCCAGTTCCGGTCCGCAAGGCTCGACCTCGACCCGATCGGCATCGGACCGGACGTCTGCGCCGAGGCGTTCGGAGTCTTGCGGACCTTTGTGCGCTTCGTTGTCGATCGGGAGCGCCCGGCAAATCGTGCGCCTGTGCTGAATGAGTGAATTCTAGAACGGGACCCCGGCCGTCACCTGCCGAGGCAACGCTCGCAATATCGGATTTCGCGCCCTGAATCTGGATCCGTAGGCGTTCGAGGATCCTACTCCGTGCAGGACCGACCTGCTCAAACAGCACGTATCGCTTGCGCGATCCAGGAGGTCGAAACGGCGCTCTCCCGCACAACCGATCTGGTTACCCGGGTGCGTTCACGGACATCAGTTGCAGTCTTTGGCCAACTCGCCGTTCAGGCCGACAGGCCGATTCAGTCAAGAGTTATCACTGCCGGTCTGGAGGATCCACGCAATTCAGGCTCAACCGGCAGAAGCTGGTGCCGCCCTGCAGGAACTCGACCGTCAGGTTGCCGCCCATCGCACGCATGATCGCCCAACTGATCGGCAGCCCGAGGCCGCCCCCCTGCTCCATGCCCGACCGATTCCCCCGGGCAGACTTCTCGAAGATCATTGCTGCCTCTTCTCTCGTAGCACCGCCACCATTGTCAAAGACGTCGATCTGAACCGTCTCCTTGACGACTCTGGACTCGATCCGAATGCGCGGGACATCGGAATTGTTGTACTTGACGACATTGGACAGGAGGTTGATGAGAACCAGGCGCAAGCGGTCTGCATTGGCCCGAATATGAAGGTCCTTCGGTGCCCGAGCGACATCCACCGACACGAACCGACTCCGCGTCAAACCGGAAACGGCGTCAAGGCTGCCGTAACTGGGTCATTCGAGTGAACTTCCGCGAGTGTCAGACTGACCGCACCGGCCTCCAGCCGGCTGAGGTCGAAAATCTCGTCGAGAAGGCGAGTCGACCGCACGCTCTCATCGTGGATGATTGTTACGAATCGATCCTGCTCCTCGGCTGAAAGCTCCTCTTCGTACCGCAGGATTTCCGAAAGGGAACGGATGGATGTCATGGGTGTTCGCAACTCGTGGCTGACCTGGCTCAGGAGATCATCCTCCTGGGCGTCCAGAGTGCGGAACCGCTCATTCGCTTCCCGCAACTGCCGGGCCGTCTTCTCAAGCTGCCTGGTTCGTTCCGACAACTGGTTGGTCGTCTCGGTCAGGCGCTGGGCCTCATCTGCAATATCGATCAATTCCGTCATGCCGACGGACTGTTGCCCTGTGATGCGGGAGACCATCGCACGAGCCGAGGCCGCGCCGATTGAACCAGCGAGTTCGCGTTCAAGCCGGTCGATCACGGAATCCGTCGCCAAGGGCAAACCCGAGAACCGTCCCTGGTTTCAGGGCATTTCATCGAACAACTGCCTCGCTATCTCGGCTCCGAGAATACGCTACGCCAGGACGAGCAAGGACTCTGCATCGGGCGTGTCCGTTGTTGCTTCAAGGGATCCCCTGCCGTCCACGGATCGGTCCACATCGACGAACAAGGCGCCCTTGAGACGTTTCAGCGACGGCGAACGGTCAGGCTCGACACAATCAGGAAGGTCAGCGTATTCATGCCGACACTCCACACGATAGCGTGCACCAGCGTATCCATGCCCTTCATTCCGAACAGTGCCTGCGGCCACAATGCGCTGATTCCCCAAGGACCCTCGCGAAGCACCTCCAAGCTGAGGATGACCTCGCCGCCGAAACTCGGCAGGAAGAGCGTGTAGACCCAGATCAGGCAACCCACGACCGTGCCCGTCAGTGCCCCGCTGCCGGTCACACCTCGCCGGAAGGCATCGCCGATCAGTCCCGCTGCGTATTGCGCCACACCGACAAAGGCGATCAGTCCGATCGCGGCCAGTGCGTCCGAGCCACCACTTACGAAGAATTACAGGAAACCGAGCGCGAGAATGGCGGCGATGCTGAATCACCGGACCAGCAGAATCAGACCGCGGACATCACCTCCCACCACATGCCCGACTGTCAGCAGGCGCAGTGCGACGGGCATGACGATGTGGTTGGAAACCACTGTCGAAACCGCGATGGCAGCAACGATGATCATGGATGTCGCCGCCGAGAAACGCCAGCAGCGCGAGGTCCTGACGCCCTTCGGAGAGCGGAAGCCTGGGTCGCTTTCGCGCACCCCGGGCAAGAAGACGAACACCGTCCACTCGACCGGCACCTTTCGTTATGACGAACCGCCGGAAGGCGAGGATGACTCCGGCCGGAGTTCCGGCTGGGCAAATGCCGATCCGAACATGTTTTCGTCCCGCGAACTGGCAATCGCACAAATAGAAGCAATGCGCGAAACCACTGAGACAAACTGACAGCGTCGCAACAAACTCGCCCGGTCTAACGGCTCTCTTGTTGCATCAGTTTGCACCCGCCAAGCGCTCGATACCGCGATCGATCGATACGGCTATGACCAAGAGCAGACCGGTCACGATGAGTCGCGCTTCATTGGCTACGCCCATGAGATTCAGCCCATTGGAGACTGTGGCAATAATCAGCGCCCCGAACAGAGCACCGATCACCATTCCTCTTCCGCCAAACAAACTGACTCCGCCGATTACGGCTGCGGCAATGCTCTCCAGGAGCAGGGCGCCGCCGCCGACTCCACCGCCGGAAGAAACCGATACGCCGAGTATACGTGAAGCGGACAGGATGCCACCAAGCGCCGCCAATGCGCCGGCAATCGCAAATGCCGAAATCCGGATTCGGTTCACCTTGATTCCGGAGCGGCGTGCCGCTTCCGCATTGTCGCCGATTGCGTACAAGTAGAGTCCAAACCGGGTCTCGCTGGCGACATAGGACAGGATTCCCAGTAGTCCGAGGAACAGTATGAGCGGCATGGGCAGGCCGCGTAAATTCTCCAGGAACAACAATAGCCCTCCGAGGACGACCGCCAGAACGACGGATGGAGCGGCAACACCGGCAATCAGCGATGACGACAGTCCTTCCCGGAGACGCGCACGGTGACCTTGCAGGCGCAGCAGGGCGAAAACGGTAATCGCGGCAGCGACAAGTGCCCACGCCCATGCGCCCGACAGGTTGGCCGCTGCAATTTTCTCGACGCCCGTGTTCAGCAGGTTGTAGCGACCCGTGTTCGGCAACAGCAGGAGCTGTACTCCGTTCAGAAGCAGGCCAACGCCCAATGTCACGACAAACGATGGTACCCCAATCAGGGTAATCCACCGTCCGGAAATTGCTCCTACCGCGGCGCCAATGGCGATCCCGGCCAGGATTGCAAGCGGGATCGGGACCCCATAGTCGACCACGAGCATTGCCATGAAGACTGCAGCAACGCCCGATGTGGCGGCTACGGACAGGTCGATTTCACCGACGAGCAGTACAAATACCAACCCCAACGCAATGATCCCCGTAACCGTGGACTGCACAAGCAAGTTGTTGAGATTGCGGCTTGTCAGGAATACATCCGACTGCGTCGCGAAAAACAGGATCAGGATCACCAGTCCGAGCATGACCGGGACGAACCGCAGTTCCTGACCGAGCCGCTCCGCAAACTCGCGTCGGGGAGGGGATGGTATGTCTGAATCCACCGCCGTCATCGTCAATTCATCCGGCCGGATTTACGGCCTCGTTGCCGCCAACCATCGCGTTCACTACCTGCTCGCCAGTCGCCTTTCCAGACATGAAACACCCTGCATTGCGCCCAAGACGCAGAACTTCGATCCGGTCAGCGATGTCAAGAACGAAATTGTGGATGTCGTGGCTGATGACAAGCACCGCCAGATTCTGTCCCGCAAGTTCCTTGATCAATTCACCGACCTGACCTGCCGCGGAATGACTCAGTGCAGCTGTAGGCTCGTCCAGCAGCACAACCTTGGGCTCCCAGAGAATTGAGCGAGCGATGGCGATGTTCTGGCGTTGACCACCCGACATTGAGCCGACATTTCGCGTCAGTGAGATATGGCCCAATCGCAGCCGCTTGAGCACGTCCTGCGCGCGTCGTTCCGCGCTAGCCCGGCGAATGCGAAAACCGGATAACCAGGATCCGGCGATTTCGCGTCCGAGGAAGAGATTCTGTACGGCATCGAGACTGTTGCAGAGTGCGAGATCCTGATAGACGGTTTGCACGCCCCGGTCCGCAACCTCGGCCGGACCAGACGGATGCATGTCCTCGCCCGCGAGCGTGTAACTGCCGCTGTCGAAGCGATGGACACCCGACATGACTTTAACCAGTGTCGATTTTCCGGCGCCATTGTCGCCAACAAGCGCTATGACCTTGCCGGACTCAAGGTCCAGAGAGACATCGGTCAGGGCCTTGACACCCCCAAAATGCTTGGTGATGCCTCGGAGGCTGAGGATTGGTTCCGCCATGCCACGGCTCCATCCCGGAAGTCGTCGGCGGCCCGACAGGCCCCCGACGCCAAGATAACTAAAAACACGATTATATGTTTGGCGCACAAAAGGGTGTATCATACGCCCCCAGACAGATAGCAGC
>CAZPXZ010000002.1:53972-76376 GCA_964590405.1 uncultured Rhodobacterales bacterium
TTGTTGCTTGGGTGGTTTTGTTTGGTTCCCCCTTTCCCTGGGCCCCACCCCGTATTGGGGGGGGGGCTGTACTGGCCCCCGACGCCATGATAGCTACATCCACGATTAGAGGTTGGCCTCACAAACGGGTGTATCTTCCGCACCCTGACAGATCTCTGCCCAGGTGTAGATGCCGGCGTCCACCACATCGCCGACGTTGTCGATGGTCACGTTGTTGACCGGAAGAAATGCCGCTGGCACATCCATGAAAGTGTTGTTGACGGTACCGTTGATCCACTCGGAAGGAAGGTCGTCACCCGCGAGGATCGCTACCGCCATGTCAGCGGCTGCGTCCGCCATAACCCGAAGGTCCTTGAACACGGTGTTGTCCTGCCAACCCTGGACAATGAACTGCACTGCCTCGATGGTGGCGTCCTGTCCGCCCGTAACGATTATCTCGCCCTTGCCGTAGCCCTGGCTGATCAGTGCCGCGACCGAACCGCCGGTGGTGCCGTCGTTCATTCCGAGGAACATGTCGACATCACCGCCTGTTCGTGTCAGGCAGTTTTCGGCAAAGGCCTGCGCCTTCACCGGATCCCAATTTTGCGTGAAGTCCTCGCAGACCACTTCCACGCGCCCGGCGTCCATCAGAGGCTGCAAATACTCGTTCTGGCCAATCTCGTACTGGATTGTCCCGTATTCGCCCTGGTTCCCCTTCACACGCGCAATTCGAACGGTGCCCTCGGGCATCGCCCCGATCAACTCGGCGGCACGCTTCCCCTGGGCCTGGCCGACAGCCAACGCGTTGAACAGCACATGTGCCTCCGCCATGCCGCCAACCGCGTCATGCTCATACAGCAGCATCGGCACACCGGCATCTTCGGCCGCCTTGAGTGCGCCAGCTGCGAGATTGGCGTCTGAGGATGTGTACACGATCAGGTCGGCGTCCTGCGCGAGGGCATCCTCGACAAGACGCTGCTGGCGATCCGGATCGCCTTCACCGTTCTGAACGATGACTTCGGCACCGGGAAGCCGTTCGCTCATCGCGGCCACGAAGAGCGGTGCATCCCGTCGTTCGAATCGAATTGTCGTGCTGTTTGGCAGCATGAAGAAGACCTTCTCGCCTTCTGCAGCGACCGGCGTGGTTACGGTTCCCGCCACCATCATTGCGGCGGCAAGTCCGATTCCGGCCAAAAATATCCTGAGACTATTCATAATTTTCCCTTTCTGGGTCTTGGGTGAACGCGACCGGAATTTCCAGCCGCAAGGTCGGCTCTCTGGCCCGTCCCGAACCATCGACGCTGAATACATCCGGATGTCCAAGCGGGAACCAATCTCGCAGGACTGCAGAACACGGGCGCACCCGGCCGCACCGATCGCAGGCGAAAGCGTGTCCATCACGAGTAGTCCACTTTCACTGGGCGATTGCTCTGCCACGACCGGATTGCCGCTTCAGAAAGCAGCAAGGCACGCCGGCCATCCTCAAAGTCAACGCTGGGCGGTTCACCCAGCGCGACGGAGCGAATAAAGTCCCTGATCTCGGCTTCGTAGGCGGCACGGTAGCGCTCGATAAAAAAGTGCAGCAACGGTTCGCGCTGGCCAGTTCCGTCCGCCCCGTGACGCGAGACTTCGGTGGGGCGGAGATTGTCCGAACGGACCATTCCCCTTGCACCGAACGCCTCGACGCGCTGGTCATATCCGTAATTGGTCCTTCGGGAGTTGTTGATGTGGCACAGGGCGCCGGACGGTGCGCGCATCACGATCATCGCGGTATCCACATCGCCAAGTTCGGCGAATATCGGATCAACCCGGTTGGCCGCCATCGCATAAACTTCGACGGGGTCCTCGCCCATGACAAAACGGGCCATGTCCATATCGTGAATCGTGGTATCGCGGAACAGGCCACCGCAAGCCTCGAGAATTGCGCGTGGCGGCGGCGGCCCGGGATCCCGGCTGCTGATCACGAGAAGTTCGAGCGGGCCGATCTCCCCGGCGGCAACCGCCCTTTGCACCGCCCGGTGGGTCGGGTCAAATCGCCGGTTGAAGCCGATCTGTACCGGAACGGGCGTCTTCCTAAGTTGTTCTCGACACTCCTCGACCCTGGCCAGATCCACATCGATGGGCTTCTCGCACAGGACAGGCTTTCCCGCAGCAGCAGCCATCAAGATGAAATCAACATGGGTATTCGTTGCTGATGCGATCAGAATCGCATCGACGTCAGCGGCCCCGATCAGTTCGTCGACCCCGGTTGCTGTCCGGGCTCCAACTGCTTGCGCAGTGCTTTCCGCAGCCCGTGCGACGACATCATGGCACCAGGTGATCTCGGCATCCGGTTGCAAGGCTATCAGGCGAGCGTGCATGTCACCAATGCGCCCGGTACCAATAATTCCGAATCGGAGCATTCCGCACCTCACAAGCAAAATTACTTGGCTACGATAGGAAGTCGCAGGTTGCAACACAACGCCAATTTTGTCCATAATGGAACTCTACGCAGGATTCGGCACGAAATCTCACCCTTTCCTGCTGGTATCTTTTTGGGAAATTGAACTTTATGAAAGGCTGAAAAAATGTCTGATTTGGAACATTTCACGGGGAATGAAGTGCTATCCACGCAGATCTTTTCAGGAGCGTCAGCTCACGAACTGGATCGCTTTCTTGAATTCGTCAGTCGCTTTCTCGACGAAACCGGCAATTGCCTCGGGCAAAGCAGGGTGGCGAGAGAGATTCCAACGATGATCACCCTGATGCGCGCACATTTGCGCGGACGAATCGAGACACCGTCCACACTGATTTCCGCGTCGGGTCTCCCACGCGGCACCGGCCACCGCATGGTCAAGGAGATGGTGGCCAACGGCCTGATCGAAATGCGACCGCGCACCCGCACCGGAAAGACATTCTCCCTGCATCCGAGCGAGACTCTTATCCGGAGTTGGCTCGATTACATGCAACGCACAAAGTCGCTGCTCGGGGCAGCATTCGGTCTGGATCGCGAGACCGACTACTTCTTCGGAGCGTCCTACTTGTCCGCTGCCGTCATCCCACCACTGCCGGCCTTGAGGGAGAAGCTGGCGCTCCCAGGTGCGGGCGTCCTGCGACTTCTCCTGCACGCCGATTCCACGTTCATGGCGATGCAAAAGCTCAAGCGACAATTGGAACTTCATTGCGGCACCGACATCGAGGTGCGTGCGCTCAGCATCGATCGGCTGCACGATGAGATACTCTCCAACGCGGACCGGTCGCGATCAAGCTACGACATCGTCACCTGTGATGTTTGCTGGATGGAGGAAATGATTCAGCAAGGGGCAATCCGCCCGGTGGTCAAGCTTGAACCAGGCACGTTTCCAGACTATCCAGACTTCCATCCCGAGGCGATTTCCTCGGCCAGACGCGGCGACCAACTCTACGGCATCCCCGTTCAGACGACTCCGGAACTCCTCATCTATCGACGGGACCTTCTGGAAGCGCGCGGAATCGAACCGCCACAAAGCCTGAAGGAACTGCTCGCCGCGGCGCGGGCACTCCATGATCCGGCACGCGAGATCAGCGGAATCTGCTGGAATGGTGCACGGGGCACTCCGCTCGGCACAACCTTCATGATGCTGATGGCGGATTTCGGGCAGCCTGTCTTGAATTTGCCGCGGGTGGGCCAGGGATTCAGTGACCGTGAACTACTGCCGCAAAATTTGCGGCCCATGCTTGACAGCCCCGAAGCACTGGCCGCCGCCCAATTCCTCGTCGAACTACTTGGAGCCTCTCCGCCCAATGTACTCCAGATGTCTTGGTTCGAACGCGCACGCTGCTATGCGGCTGGACGGGCCGCGATGGCCTATTGCTACACACAGATCCTGCCGCTGATCGAGAGCCATCCCGATTCAGCCGGGCGCGGCCGTACAGGGTATCTACCCCACCCCCCGTCCATGGGTCGGCCAGCAATTGCGCCACTCGGCGGCTGGAATCTATGCCTTCCCGCCAACCTGCCCGAAGACCGCTATGATCCCGTCATGCAAGCGGTGGAAACGTTGACTTCGGCCGCCGCCACCAAGCTCTACATCGAGAATGGGAGTCTTGTCAGTTCGCGGTTTAGCGTATGCAACGATCCATCCGTCGCGCATGGACGCCCAATCATCGCAATCGTGGATCGCATGGCACGTACGGGTCAGCTTCAAGCCTGGCCGCGACCCGCCGTGCCGCAGTTGAATTCGCTTGTACGGGTGCTAGGGGAAGAGATCCATGTCATGCTGCAGCGAGGAACAAAGCCTGAGGATGCGTTGCGAACCGCCCAAGTGCGCTGCGAGAGACTGATGAAGGGTTGAGGATCACCAGAGGGGCCAAGTAACTGGTGTACGTTCGAAGACGCCCGCTTCTCTGCGGCTGTGCATTGCTCCAGGCCCGGTGAGCGTGAACTACGAGACCACAATCCAGGACAATGCGCGCACCGGACCGGAGCAAAGGGGTACGTCGCCTCATTGTTCTGCCTGTTCCGTGGTGGATCCACCGCCAGTTTGGCCCCTGTCCCCAGCGTTACGATGCGTCGAACGGGCAGACCAGTCTGAGGTGATGGCTGTCATTTGGACAAGGGTTTGAAGTGTTTCACTGCGTCACGTCTGTGAGCGGCACCGCAATCCAGTTCGACACCGCTGACTGAGATCCCTTGCGTAATGCTCGGAATACGCCTCGTAGCGACGGCCGAACCTCGCACCCAACACCGCACCTCTCCGATTCCTCTGCCAACCCAACCTGGACGCCTTCATCACTCAATGAGTCGGAGCCGTCTGCCCGTCTCGTTGACCATGCCGAGGCCTGATACCAGACGACGGGCACTTCCCACCGCCACACGAAACGGGATCTCTAAACCGTATACGCCGTCGGAGAGGTACAGAATTCGCAGAACCATACATTGACAGTGAAATCCGGATTTGCGAATCTCTCCTTAGACACTGTGGCGTTCTTGGTCTTGTTTCAGAATTGAGGAAGTTGATGAGACACCAACAGAAGGGTGCTGTTGTCATGATTACGGGCGCCGCCGGCGGAATTGGCCAAGCAGTGGCGCGTGACCTTCTGGAACATGGCTATTGCGTTAGCCTTGGGGCTCGCTCGGTTAACAGCCTCGAGCGTGTATTCGGGCGTGAAACTCCGGAACGCAAACATGCGTGCTTTGACGCATTGGTGAATTGCGCAGGGTTGGCCGAGCGTGTCACCCTTTGGGATGACAACGATGAAGCATTGGACCGCCTGTGGGCCGTCAATGCGAAATCCCCCTTGCGGATGACGAGGCTTTGCATTCCCCATCTCGAAAAGACCGGAAGAGGACGTATCGTAAACTTGGCCTCCCTATCCGGCAAGCGCGTACGAAATTCGGCTGTCGGTTACGCAATGACCAAATATGCGTTGATGGCGGTGACACACAGTACCCGGACACTGACCTGGGACAAGGGTATCCGATGTACAGCAATTTGCCCCGGTTGGGTCCGCACCCCTATGAGCGACAATGCAAAGAATCCTTCGGTCTCACCGGAGGACATGATAACTCCTGACTCGATTGCACACCTGGTCCGTACGGCGATCGAACTGCCAAACTCGGCGGCGGTTGCAGAATTGTCGGTAAATTGCGAATTTGAAGACCTGTTTTAGTCGAACGGCGTACCAGGCTTTCAAGACAGTTCTACGTGATGAAATGACCGTCTGCCGCTGAAGAAATTTCAAAGTCACAGAACGCTAACCCGTCACCCGGAGAATTTGTATGGCAACCCTGGCAAGTTCGACAGCAGACGGACGCAACAGATCATTCTCGATCCGAGCAGGCAACAGAATTACATTGGTGGAGGCCGTATTCCGTCCGAGTTGATGCTGCATGGTAAAGTGTCGTTCACGGGGTTGCCATTTGCAGGGTAACGGCCAAACTTGATCGCGTCAGAGGTACTGAACCATCGTGGAACACGCAGGTTCTCCCGGCCCACGCCAAGCACCTGGCGACCAGTCTCACGGACAGTGAATTCGCACTCGAACACAGGAGTCGTCAAGGGAGATCGCCGCCGGCTTGGCAGTCACTTCCGGATTCTGTAGAGGACGAGGCCAGCGACTGATCCACTGGGCGTCGTGCAACTTCCTTTGCCCCAAGCGGGAACAGAACCGCTACGAGGTCGTCCCGCGCGGAGCGGAATTTCAGAAAGAAACTCGCCTGTACCGGAACGAAGTGCCTGGTACCAACCGGGGAAGCAAGCGGTACTTCCTCGGGAGGAGAGATACTCTCGAATTCGAGGAGGAGTGTCTCTCCGACGTGCAAAGTCCGGCGTTATTGCAATGAAACGCGGTTCGAAGGCGATTTCACCAAAATTCTCCACTGCACAGGGCCGACTTCCGCACGGGTTCAAATGCTGGACAGCACGAATCTGGAACCATGATGCAGTGCCAGAACGGCCCTAGGAACCGCGGGAACAACTGCCTTCCGGAAACAGCGCGTATTGCTACACCGAAATCAACATTTTGTAACGCAATGGTACGTCAACACGGGGGAACCTTCACAGTCGGAGATCAGTCATGGTGGTCATATTGCTGGACCCGCGCCGATGATAGAGAAACCTGTGCCGGTGAAAGCCCCAAGAGACTGAAGCTGTTTGGACGCCGGCAAAGTCGGCCTTTGCGGACTCGATTGAATGGGAGAAAGTGCCGAAGGACGTCAAGTTTCTTGCTCTCTACATATCAGGTGGGTGGTGGAGCGTTCCGACGCCTGGCTGGACCGGTGCCGCCGCTTGGCCAGGGACTGTGAACTTTGAACAGACGATCAAGAGTTCCGTCGCTTGGGTGAAACTGGAGTTCGATCGGTTCGCGATGCATCGGTTGACGGGATCATACCTCATTCCCAAGCAGCAATGATCCAACACATGTCGACGATTATTTTGAACTCTAGGACTTCCATCGGTCAGGTCTGAGAAAAGACCTGTTTTGATAATTGTCGATGGCGTCCATCATTTCAAAATATCCAATTGCGATCCGCAATCCAAAGCGGCCCAACTCATGAAATGGCGCCGCTGCAATCGGCAAGGTCGGAAAGGGCAGGTTCTTGGGGTCCGCACCCATTACGCGTTCCGCCAGGACACGCCCCATTACGGTGGACATCGCGACACCCCGACCATTAAACCCGATGCCGGCAAACACTCCCGGGGCCGGTTCGTGAAACAGTGGCATGCGGTGCGGGGTGTGTGCGACAATCCCGTTCCAATAGTACTCCCATTTGAGCCCCCTCAATTGGGGGAAGACCTGGTTCAGCCCGACATCGATCCGGTGCTTGTCATCTTTACGGATCTCCGAGAAGTTGTGTGCCAACGCGCCCAGGCAGATACGATCCTTGCCCGTGCGTCGCGTATAGAATAGGGCGCGGCGGGTTCCGGCCAGTGTGGTCCGGTTCGGCATGATGATCTTGAGCTGACTATCGCTGAGAGGTTCGGATGCAGCCTGAATGGTGCATATCGGTGTAATGGTCCTCTTCAGCTTTGAGATGGGGCGGTCCCCGGTATAACCGTTTGTCGCCAGAATGACATTCTCGCACCGAATGTGGCCTGCACCGTCGTTGCAAATGACCGTCCAGCCATTGCTTCCCCGTTCAAGGGATTCAGCCCTCGTCTTGGAAAAAACACGAACACCGGACTTGACGGCTGCGTGTGCGAGACCGCGTGTGAAGGACAGAGGATGGATCGCGCCACCACGCTTGAACAGAATGCCACCGTGATAACCCGGGGATCCGATCAGGTCGATTATTTCCTGACGGGTTACGGTTTCGACCTCGATACCCCTGCGGGACCACTCCTTCTGGCGAACGCTCAGGGTCGACAGAATTGAGGGCCGGTGCGCTGCCTGAATCCATCCGTTTTGATAGTGCTCGCACTTGATGTCATGTTTCCTGACAACACCGAACAATTCATCGGCAGCCCCCGCAATCGCCTCGAAGAACCGTTCTGCATGCTCGGCACCATAGACCTTGATGATCGCTTCCGGAAGAATGTGGGGTAGTGGATTGACCTGACCGCCGCTACGGCCAGATGCACCCCAGCCCGGTTCCTCTGCGTCAATGACGGCGACAGACACACCCCGCTCGGACAATTCAATGGCCGCCCGGAAGCCGGTGAAACCGCCCCCGATGATCGCAACGTCTGCTTCGGTGCTCCCCTCAAGAGATACCAGTTCTATCTGGGGACCAGCAGTCGCAGCCCAGTAGGAATTGGGCAAGCAACGATCGCTGCTGCGAACCGTTCGACGGTGAATGCCTTCCATGTCTCTGTTCATACCTGGACCCTCAGTAGCGACTCAATGTGGCGGTTCCCGGATGCCGGGCTTGTCCGCGAAAAAAGACCGCCGGGCGTCTGACACTCATCTATCGAACCGTGACCACTCGCGTTGTATTCCGGATTGCTTTCTTTCGTACCGGGCTAGACACTTGCCACTCCATTCTTCAGCGTTCGCCGATTGGTGTCTTCGTCATCGGAAACCACTGCCAAACCCGTCATCGAACTGGTGGTTCGAGCCATGTCACGGGACGTCTTGCTCGTGCTCTATTGCCGCAAAATGGCCTTCGCCTACCTCCTGCAACTGGACAGGTTCGGGACCTTGCCCGGCAGGCCAGCGGGAACTTGGGATCTCTCCTGTCAGAAGTGGCCGCTCCTTTCGCTTTCGTGGGTCGGCGATTGGCGCGGCTTGCAGCAATCGTTTGTTGTAGGAATGGGTTGGATTCTCGAACACCGCGCGACGAGGGCCGATCTCAACGATCTGGCCAAGGTACATCACCGCAACGCGGTGTGCCATGCGCTCGACCACAGCGAGATCATGAGTAATGAACAGATAACTCAGGTGCATCTCCTCCTGCAACTCCATCATCAGGTTGATAACCTGGGCCTGCACCGACACATCCAGAGCAGATACCGACTCGTCTGCAATCACCAGTTTCGGGGTCAGCGCAAGTGCGCGGGCGATGCAGACTCGCTGGCGCTGCCCGCCCGAAAACTGGTGGGGAAAGTGATCCATATGCGCGCGCTCAAGGCCCACCCGCTCAAAGAGGTACGCGACCCGTTCTTCAAGCGCTCTCCCACGACGAGCCTGCTTGTGGATCAGCAATGGTTCAGCCACGGAATAACCCACCGTCCGACGTGGATCGAGACTTGCAAACGGGTCTTGGAAGATCATCTGCATCTCACGCCGGTGCGGGCGCAGTTGCCGCGCATTCAAAGTTGTAATATCCGTGCCACGTAAGATGATCTGGCCATCGTCGGGCGTCAGCAGTCGGCAAATCAGTTGCGCAAGCGTTGATTTTCCGCACCCACTCTCGCCAACCACGGCGAGCGTTTCCGAATGCCCGATATCGAGCGATACTCCTTCCACGGCATGAATTCTAGATCCGTCCGAAAGAGGAAACTCCTTGCGAAGGTCTTGAACCTGAAGAAGCGGCGACGTCATCGCTGCAATCCGTCTTCAACCAGATCGAATTTTTCCGGAGTGTCGGTTCCATGCATGCTCCCAAGCCGAGGAATCGAGGCCAGGAGGGCCCGTGTATAGGCTGACTTGGGAGATTCGAAAACACCATAGACCGATCCCGTTTCCACCAAACGGGCATCTCGCATCACCACGATATCATCCGCTACTTCGGCGACCACACCCATGTCATGGGTAATCAGCATGACCGCAGTACCGGTTTCGCTCTGAAGTTCCCGCATCAAACCGAGTATCTGGGCCTGAATGGTAACGTCCAGAGCGGTCGTGGGTTCGTCGGCGATAAGCAGCTTGGGATCGCAGGAAAGTGCCATGGCGATCATTACCCGCTGCCGCATCCCGCCCGACAACTGATGCGGATAGTCTGCCAGAACTCTTTCGGCGCGAGGGATTCGCACACGCTCGAACATTTCCAATGCCCTCTTGTAGGCATCACGCCTTGACAATCGTTGATGCAACCGAATGGTCTCAGCGACCTGATCACCGGTCGTATAGACCGGGTTGAGACTTGTCAGCGGTTCTTGAAAGACCATCGAGATGTCGTTACCGCGAATACGGCGCATTCGGGATTGAGACTGTTTCAGGAGGTCGATGACAGTTCCATCTCCTCGGCAGAACAGGATTTCCCCCTCGGTTACTTCGGCACGAGTACCAATTTCCACGAGGCGCATTACCGAGAGGGCGGTCACGGATTTCCCTGATCCGCTCTCGCCAACGACAGCGGTGGTCTTGCCCGGCTGAAGATCAAAGGACAGATTCTCCAAGGCGCTGAACGATCCGAACTTCACCGTCAAGTTTCGTATGGAAAGCAGCGGGGCGCCCTGTGTCACTATCGCCCCCTCAACTTGGGGTTGATCGCATCCTGCAAGCCATCACCGATCAGGCTTAGATTCAGCACCGTCAGGAACACCATGAAGCCGGGGAACGTCACACCCCACCAATTCACCAGGAAGTACTGGCGATTGAGGCCCACGTAGTAGCCCCAACTCAGGCTCTCGGAGTCACCCAACCCGAGAAAAGCCAGCCCGGCCTCAAAGAGTATGGCAGCGCCCATGGTCAGCGTGCTTTGCACGATCAGAACAGGCAAGGTGTTGGGCAGTATGGTTCTCACGATGATACGTGCGTTCGATGCACCGATGGACCGTGCCGCTTTCACATATTCGAGGTTCTTCTGTTTCAGGAACTCCGAGCGGGTTTGGCGAGCGATGGGTGGCCAGGAGATGACTCCAATGGCGAGAACAATGGTCAGGGTCGAACCGCCGAAGAGCGCAACCACCACAAGGGCGAACAGAAGCCCCGGCAAGACTTGAAAGAACTCCGTCACCTTCATCAGGATTCGATCGGCCATGCCGCCGTAAAAGCCGGCGATCGCTCCGACCAGCGCGCCAACCGTGACGATCAACAGCGCAGCGAAAGCCGCGACCTCCAAGGTCGTGGAACCACCATGCATCACGATCAGCCCGACATCACGGCCCAAATAGTCGGTCCCGAACAGGGGGCCTCCCTCGGAAAGTGGCGGCAGGTGCCGCTTGCCCGCATAAGCAAACTTGTCCGCCGTGATGAATAGCGGCAACGCGTAGCTGACAAACAGGATTACCGTCAGGAGTACTGCGCCAACGACCGCCGCCTTGTTGGCCAGAAACATCTGCAGAGCCTGGTGTCTCGTTGGCGCTGCGGAACGAGTGGCTCCAAGATGCGGAGCATTATCAATTGCTGGCTTGCCGATACCTGTCATCTCAGGCCCGCTCCGTCCGGATCCGCGGGTCGATAATCCGATAGACGATGTCGGTCACGAGATTCGCAAGAATCACCGAGGTCGACACCATCGTCAGAATCGCCAGCAACACGTTGGTGTCGCGAGTCAGTACTGCCTCGAAGGCCAATCGTCCCAGGCCGGGCCAGGAAAAGACCGTCTCAACCAGTATGGCCCCGGACAACAGCACTCCAAACTCCATCCCGAGCACTGTGACAATCGGGATGACCGCGTTTCGCAACGCGTGTTTCATCATCACAGGACCCTCTCCCAACCCCTTGGCCCGTGCGGTTCGTATGTAGTCGGATAGCAGAACCTCCATCATCGAGGCGCGAGCCAGCCGCGCATAGGAAGCCAGAAAGATCACGCCCAAAGAGATCGTCGGCAGGACAAGATGCTCGGCCGTATCGACCGCGCGTTCCCAAAAGCCTGCACTTCGTGACAGCCGCAGGTCGTTCATCCCGGCGACCGGCAACCAATCCAGCCAAACGCCAAAGACCAGCAGCAACAAGATACCGGTCCAGAACACCGGCATCGCAAAGCCGACCAGCGCGAACACGGTCAGTCCACTACTGAAAATGCTGTCGGGACGGCGAGCTGCAAATGACCCGATCGTCACGCCAACCACGACAGCGAAAGTCAGGGCTGAAAGGGCAAGAAGCAGGGTCGGGACAATGCGGGGGGCAATCATCTCGACAACGGGACGATTGCCGATTGGCGAATAGCCAAAGTCGCCCGTCAGTACATTTCCGAGATATCTCAGCAGCTGAACATGAAACGGTTGGTCGAGCCCCAGTTGATCGCGGATCAACTCGTTCGTTTCCTGTCTGGCATCGCCAAAACCGCCACCGGACAGCGCATCTACGACATCGCCCGGTGCCAAGTAGACGAGGACGAAATTGAAAACGAGAACTGCCAAGACGAGGAGTATCGACTCCAGGATCTTGGCTGCAATCACCTTCATCCCGTCTCCCGTGGATGAGCAGGTGGCCGTACTAAGGGCCACCTGCTTCCTTCGGAACCCTTACTTTGCAATCCAGAGTTCAGCCCAGCTATCCATCCAGCCCCAGACGCCATCCGGTGGATTTTCGACATGCTGGCGCATCCGCGTGAACCAGACTTCGTTGGTCAGGTAGATCACCGGTACGTCAGCGTTGATCATGTCCGTCGCCTTGAAGTACAGCTCCTTGCGTTTCTCATGATCGAGTTCGAATGCAGCCTCGGCGAGGACCGCATCGACGTCTTCATTGCAGTACCAGCTCATGTTCGAAAACGCGACGGCAACCTTCCGATTGTCACAGTTGTAGCTGCGGTTCACACCGATTACCGGGTCGCCCCAGTTCCACAATCCCGTCAAGGAAATCTGGTACGTGCTGTTCTCGGCCGTGATTTCCTTCAGCATCGTAACTTCATCGGGCTTCAAATCTATGTTCAGATTGACACCGACATCGGCCCATTGACGTTTCAGCACCTCTGCTCCAGTCAGAAGCTGGCCCGGAAACGTCGAGATTGTCAGGTCAACGCCGTCTGGATAGCCCGCTTCCGCAAGAAGTGCCTTTCCTTTCTCCACATTGCGGTCATAGCAGTGGGCATCGGGGTTGTAGAATGGGCTCTGGCTTTGAATACCGGTGCACTGGCGTCGATGTTGTCCCGCATAGACGACCTCGTTGAACTCCTCCCAGTCATAGCCGTACCAAAGCGCCTGGCGCACGCGGACATCTGACAGGATCGGATCCCGAAGGTTCAGTTGGATCCAGGGGATCGAGCCTATCGCTTCAAAACCCCTGTCGATGACCTTGATGTCCGGGTTTTCGCGGGCTCGCTGGATATCGTCGCCAGACCAGACACTTACCATGTCGAATTGGCCAGACTCAATCCCGAGTGTATTGGTTGCCGGATCCGGAACGATGTCCATTACAATCGCGTCCAGGTAGGGCAGGTCCGAAAGAAAGAACTCCTCGTTTCTCTCGAAATGAATGACATCATTGCCGTTCCATTCGATAAGCCTGAACGGCCCTGACCCAACCACATCCTGCGTCAGGCGCGGATGCGTTGCCATGTCTTGACCGTCGTTGAAAATGTGCTCCGGGATGATCGGAAGCAAACCCGGTGTCAATGCCATGAGGAGAGCCGGGTGGGGTTGAGTCAGATTGATGACACAACTCTTGCCGTCCCCTCCATCCACCCCAGAAACCGGCGCGAACATCGGTTTGAACGGATGGTTCTCTTGAGACGTCTTGATGCTGAAGCCGACATCGGTGCAAGTGACGTCTTCGCCGTCGTGGAACCGCGCCTCGGGGTGCAGTTCGAAGCTGAAGCTCTTTCCGTCATCGCCGAACGCCCAGGAGGTTGCCAGGTAGGGAACCGGCTCATAGTCATCCGACATCCGGATGAGTCCCGCGTTCAATTGTGTACCTGGAATGTTGCGGAGTCCCGAGGCCACCGCGCCAATCGGATGGGTCATCGGGATGTGCAGCCCTACAACCAACGTGCCGCCACGCATGTCGTCCGCCGGTGCATTCTCCGGGTGCAGCAAATGGGAGCCTTGTGCCAAGCTCGGGCACGCAAACGCTACGCTCATTGCGAGAGCGACAGCGGTGGAGCGCAGCAGTTCCGTCCGCGCCCCAGTTCTCTGATTGTCATGCATCACTGAAGATTTCCTCCATTCTCATTTGTAGTTCTTAAAATTATCGTGCCTGCTAGCAGGACCGCATCTTTGTCCCTAACCCCCTCGTTGCTATGGTACGTACCGCGCAAGCAACGCCGCCCGCCTATAGGTAGACACGAGTGCCCGGTTGCCAGGTTCTGGTGGCGGGCGTGTTTCGAAAGCAACCTAACCTCCGCACAGTCGTGCGGCGAATTCCGCGCCAGCCATCAACGCAAGGTCGGTAGATCCAGCCTTCAGTTGCGCAATGACATACTCGCTGAAGGTGACGTCCCCACGCGACAAGTGCGTCTGCGACGATCGTCCCAACTCGTTCCTGTTGTGAGATAATACCATCCCAGAGTACTTCTGGCAAAACGACTGCTTTGCCCGTTCCTTCCGTCATATATTTGAGGACGGGACACCTCGGACCCGTGGCCGTCTCTCTTCGTATCATGGAGTTACCGCGCCAGATGGCGGTCCTCTCGGGTCAGAGGATCCGGCGGTTTCCCTGAAAGATACGCTTGTCGCGCCACCAACTCGAATTGCGACCAGATCCCAGTGTAGCCGTTAAAGAGTCGCTTTGGCCGCTGAACAAAAGAAATGCGCGGGTCGTCAATACCTTCGTGTCGGTACGAGTTGGGAAGCAGAAAGGGGCCCTGGCCGACCAGCGGAAGAACTTGTCGCATTGGCGCATGTGGTTTCTGGCGAAGGCGGAATGCGGCCTGTCAACCTACTCAGGACCTGATCAAGCGACTCTCGCTAGACAGCAAGTCGCGGCGACTGTTTGGCTAGCCGTCCGCGCGGGGTTTGGCGCGAAGCGACACTCTTGCGGGTGGTTCGCGGAGGCAGTGGCTGGCTCGCTGCCGGTACGTCAGCGCGAGGCGCACTCTCGGAGGGCATCTGGCGGGGTAAATCTCACGGTATTCGACCGCCATCAGGGCACGTGAGAAACCAGCTTCGAGGCTGCGCAAATCCTGAAAGATGAAACGCACGCAGAGTCGGCGGCGTACTGGCAAGGAGCGTCCGTGGAGAGAAAGTCATATGGAGAAGCAGCAGGGTACGATCCTTTAAAAGATGCTGGATGAGTTGCCGAAAGCATGCGGTGCGGGCTGGAAGTGAGGCGACAACGGTCAGTTTCCTACTGGTTCAGCGACAAGCTGCTCCCGGATGTCGCTAACGGTCGCGAACCGGTGAGTTGCCTCCTCAATTGACGGAAACCCTGAAGCGGTGCAATACCTTCTCCCGGCGCGCGTTTAACATTGTATTGACAAGTCGGCCGAGGAAGCCCACGGCTGGGGAACAGCAACCGAAGCCCCCGTGGCACGTACCTGACTTCCATTCTCATCGGAATGCCCAATTCACCCAGTACTCCGAGGTATTCAACTCTCATTTGTCCCCGACCTTCTGACGGCTTGCCCGATCATCCGTCGACTCCGTCGCACTAGGACACGCCTGGAGAGCAACCGCCTTCCCTTCGCCGCCGGTCCGACCAACGCGTGCTATACATTTGGACCAGACTGCGCGTGAAACAGCGAGGTCGACAATCCAGCCCGAGGGAGGCGGTATTCCCATGTTAGAGACACTGGGATTCGAAGAAATTGCACCCGTCACGGCGTCCATCCTGCTGGGCCTGTTACTCGGATTCGCCTACGGTGCGTTGGCGCAGCGCAGCGCCTTCTGCTTGCGCCGCAGCCTCGTCGGACAGTGGCGAGATTGTCTGCCCGCACTGGGAGCCTGGGTGATGGCGCTGGCGTGGGCGATCGCCGGAACACAGTTGGCCGTTGCGGCAGGCCTGATCAACTTCGACTCCCACCGATTTCTTGCCCCCGACCTTCCGGTGGTTTCCGTGTTGTTGGGTGGTGCACTTTTCGGAACTGGAATGGTTCTGACCGGTGGTTGCGTTTCACGACTTGCGGTTCTGGTCGGCTCCGGAAATCTCCGTGCCCTATTGGTACTGCTCGTCTTCGCGGTTACGGCCCACGCAATCATGAAAGGCGCGCTGGCACCGGTCCGGGAAGCACTACACGCCGCAAGCCTGCCTGTCGAAGGGGCGGCAGCAATTACAGCGCTTCCGGGTGGTGAGATCTGGCTACTCGGCATTGCGCTGGTTGCAGCACTCTGCGCAATCCGTTCCGGTGCACCAGGGTCCCATCTTGTCATGGCCGGCATGATCGGCCTGCTGGTACCGCTCGGATGGGTCGGAACCGGGTATGTACTGCTGGACGATTTCGACCCGATCCCGTTACAATCATTGGGATTCACCGGACCGACCGCCGACACACTCTTTTGGACAGTGGCAGCTACGGCTGTGCCGGCCGGCTTCGGGACCGGCCTGCTGACAGGTGTCGTCGCCGGCAGCTTGCTTGCTGCCTTGCGCACGGGTGAGTTTCGCTGGGAGAGCCTGGAAGGACCGCGGCAAACCGGGCGTTACCTAACCGGGGGGATCATGATGGGCGTGGGTGGCGTTCTCGCGGGCGGCTGCACGGTGGGAGCTGGCCTGTCCGGAGTCTCAACGGCAAGCATCGCTGCCCTGCTCGCCCTCACCGCCATGGTCGCGTCGGCGAGGACAACCGGAATTATCCTCGCCAACCAGTAGTGCCACAGCCACTATCGCGTCTTCTCCCGATGCCGCATAACGGCTGCCAACACGATCAGCCAAATGTGTCCTCAGTGATGGCAGCATACCAGCCCACCGATTCTTCGTAGGTCGCCTTGCGGACTTCGGCGGTTTCGTCGACCTGAGAAATGAAACCGTCCGTCTTGGCGATCTTCTCGTCCGTTGCTTCATAGGAAGCGCCGACCTTCACGCCATCATCTGTGCCAATCAGGGACCAACAGGTATTGGCAAAGCGCGCTGGGAACACTGAGGATCCAGTGAGCGCACCGCGCACGGCCATGGCACAGACTTTCGCCTGGCTGTTGGCAGAAAAGCCAGACTTCGGCATGTCTCCCTGTTGCGAGGAATCGCCCAGCACATGGATATTCTCGTCCGCCCGGCTCTGCATGGTGTGTGGCACCACCGGCGCCCAGCCGGCTTCATTGGTAATGTCAGCCAGTGCAGCCACGCGCCCCGCCTGCTGCGCTGGAATGACGTTGCAGACCGCTACACTTGTCGCCTCGCCGTCGATTACAACTTCCATGCTCGCTGGCCGAACCTCTACGCTATCTCCACCGAAATCCGGACCAACCCGTTCGATCATGCCGGAATAATGACGCTGCCAGCCGTCCTCGAACAACCCTTGCTTGGAGAATTTCTCCTTTGGATCCACGATCAGGATCTTTGCCGTCGGATTCTGTTGTTTCAGGACATGCGCCACCATTGAAATCCGCTCATACGGCCCCGGCGGGCATCGGAACGGGTTTGGTGGGGCGACCATGCAGTAGACGCCACCTTCCGGCATCGCGTCGATCTGTGCCCTGAGCAGTTGTGTCTGCGAACCCGCCTTGTAGGCGTGCGGCATGAGATTCTGCTGTGAAAGGTCCCATCCCGGAACGGAATCTTCACGAAAATCAATGCCGGGCGACAGAATCAGGCGGTCATAGGAAAGACTTCCTCCGCCCGCAAGCCCCACGCTCCGACTGTCGCGATCGATGGCGACCGCCCAATCGTGCACGACGTTGATCCCATGCGTGGCGGCAAGTGCGCCGTAACTGTGCCCGATCGAGGCGAAATCGCGGAACCCTCCGATATAGAGGTTCGAAAAGAAGCAAGTAAAGTAGGCTCGACTTGGCTCCACGAGCGTAACATCAATCGCACCTTGCGAATCCTTGGCGATGTAGCGCGCTGCCGTCGCTCCTCCAACGCCCCCGCCAACCACCACGACACGTGGTCGACTCTGCGAGAGCACCGTTGGTGCAGTCAGGGCGGTAGACGCAACAACTGCGGATGCGAGGAAATGACGACGGTTCAGGGTGCAGTTCTTTCTCGGTTCGTTCATGACGTCTCTCTCCAATTTCACGGTTCACGGTTCAACTTGAGGTAATACGCAGCAAGTGCGGCGATCTCTTCGTCGGAAAGACTGCCGGCAATGAGCTGCATAACCGGATGTACACGATGCCCAAGCTTGTACGCGTGCATCGCTAGCACAAAATCATCCTCAGGCCATCCCACGATGGACGGAATTCCTTCGTCGATCCCATCGGTCAGATGACAAGTTATGCACTGGCCCGCGAGGTAGGCACCGAATTCCGGATCTCCCACGATGTCGAGAATGCTCGGATCGATGCCGTACTCCTCCGGTGTAACGGTCGGCTCCGCCTGCGGAACCTCGGATCTGGTCCCAGAGAAGCCGCGCAACCATGCCAACAGTTCCGCCCGTTCCTCCGCTCCAGGCATGCCGACGAAACTCATGCGTGATCGCGGCACGAGGGAACGTGGTTCGGACAGAAACGAATCCAGTGTAGCCTCCGTCCAGATCAAGCCACCAGTCCCCGCGGCACGCATCGCCGGAGAAAAGCGAAAATTCTCGAGCGACCCGGCGACCCGGCCAAAGACATCGTTCAGATGCGGGCCAATCCGATGTTCTGCCCCTCCACCCACCTGGTGGCAGCGCTTGCATTGCTGGAAGTGCGCCTTCCCGCGACCCGAATCGGCGCACCATGCGTCCGCAAGCGGGACAGCAGCCAGGAACGTCGTGACAAGAAACCTACAAGCCACGGTTGACACACGGCCGCGCTTCCCGGGCCCGTGTCGAACCATGTCCCTATTCCACCGCAATCGGCTTCTGAAGGGCGTAGACAGAACCATCGTCATCAACCCATTCGAATTCCAGGAGGCCGTCCTCAAGGACCACCATCTCGAACTGAATGTAGGGATCGGCTGAAACTGCAGGTTCCAGGTCGACGGAAATCACTTCTTCACCATTGTAACGTGCCGAGAAGTGGTTGATGATCTGGCGAGGCACGAGCTTTCCGTCACGATCACGCCGCAGGCCCGTGTACATCGGATGGGTGATCCGAGTCTTGACGGTGAAGGGCAACCCGACCGTGATCGATTTCGGTAGTCGTACGCGTGGTTTGGATTCAGCCATCAACCAATTCTCACGCGCAGCCGCCCACCGTGACCGCAATCGGACGCAAGGTCATGTGAAACGCGCCATCTGCCATCTCCGCCACCGCTATCAGGTTCTGGCTGCCAGCCAGACGAATACGAATGGTCGCCTCGGCCATCGCCAGCCTTCCGAATGAAACAATCGAAACACCGGGATTCGGATTTCCGTCGGCAAATAAAGCGATGCGCCTGGCCCCCGGGGCAACAACCCTGATCGGCACGGCGCCACCGTTGTCGGCAATGTCCGGCGCCTCGATAACCACGACGCCGTCTTGCGGCGTTTCGCCACCGGTGAACGCCGCGATGGCCTGCGAGACACCGTTCGTGGCTCCCGCTGTTCCAGGAACAGCCGTAGCAAGTGTTGCGGCAGCAACTGTGAAACACAGTACTTCTCGTCGTGTAGGAACGATGGTGAACCCTCCGCCCACGCGTTCGGTGATCCGAAATATGGCTTAACGCAGTTCCGCCCGTCAAGCCCGCCTTGAGATTGAGTGTACGACAATTCCGTACCCCATGCCTTTCTTCGCCTTACATTCCACGGAAAAGGCACCCGTACGAAGACTCACCAGCGAATTGCTCGCGGTTCGGTCCTCGACGACAGCCAACCAGGACATCAAGTCGAGTTTCCTTGTGACGGGAACACTGTCCAAAGGCCGCTTCGATTGGCCCACTGCAATGTGATACCCTGAGAGTTGTACCTTTCCTTCCAGCATCAGTTTGCACTTTCTGCTGAGCTTGCGTGGGCAGCCATCGCGGGCAATTCTCATCCCGAGCACACGCAACACCAGATGCGGCACGGTGCGCGGCACCATGTAGCCCCACATGGGGTCTGGCTCGTAGATGTTGCAGAGATTCCCTCGCCCGGAGAGCGGGGCCGCCTTCCGCCCTCGGCACACCCGGTACGTGTGGTGTTTGCCGCCGCACCATCGTCCACCTCCACCGGCGTCTCCAGCCATGCGTTCATGAGTTGCACCTCACGCCCTTCACTTACATGACAGGCAACGCTTCTCATCTGTTTGCAATGTGGAGTCTCGCCAAAGAAACTGTACAGATCGCCAAATACATCCTCGTTGCGTCCTGTGTTCCGGAGGCTGAGGATGCACTTGACCGCATCCGGTGCACTTCGTTCCGGCCCATAGCCATACTGCTCGGGACACAGACAAAGTTCAAAGATCGGACCGAGTAGAGGCATTGCCGACGGTTCTTCCACGCGGTCCCGAGTGAAGGGCATGGCCACGGAACAGAATCTCCCGACTTGTTCCTACGGGATCTGAACCTGTCGTTCCGGCCGCGACCAGTACGTGCGATCCCGAAGACCTCGCGACATTTCCCTGTGCCAACGCCCCCCGCACCGTGAGTCGATGTCCACGAAGCTCTCTCCATCCAGGCAGCGCCGGCCGCCGTTCCTGCGCGCCCACGCTTCGCGGGAAAGAGCCTGGTACCGATCCGTGTCGCTCGGCGTGTAAACTGAGCCTGAGCCCAGGTTCTGCCTTCGCTTTCGCACAAAGAACGATCTCAAGTTTCCGAACGCTCGCTGATCCTGTCAGGCTGCCACCAGTAGCCATGGCCTGCCACCCTTCCGTCTCCTTCTCGATGTCCGACGCCATTCTCCCACAGACAGATATAACTCCATGTCGTCGGTCATACGGGCCATTTCGCCACCCTGCCGGCCCCCGCCTACTCCTCGCGGGGGTCCGGCTGACACACGCCAATCGCTGACAGGGCTTCCCGCTTTGCCACGCCTTCCATCTACCATGCATGGTGGTGTCACCATTCCGGCAGGCGCGGTCCCGTGCATATGTCGCGTCTCGTCCCAGACCGCCACCGGCCTTCCCCTAGTCTACGGTGGTCCTGTTCCATCGTTGCCTCGTTCGAGGCCTGTTCGGCGTTCGCTTCACGCTCCGGCCCGCAGGGTTGCCAAACCGCTTGGCGCAGCCCCTTTCCCCGGAGTGCCTCAGTCCATGTCGATACCTCCACGAACTGCTCTGGCTGCTATCAACCGGGGACGACTGACGCTGGGTGGGATTCGCACCCACCAGAAAAATGTGCCTTCCCACGGCGCAACTGGACGCCCACCAATACTTGGATATCCGGCACTTCGCTTTGTGATGTGCCAAGAGGGTAATACGAGAGGCAACATCATCACGCTGTAGGAAATCGGCGCATTCGCTGCGTAATGGATCCTGATCGGTGGCCTTGCCCGCGTCGGGTGGAAGCAAATCCGAGCCGCCCCGCTGATCCGTGCGGGGCGTATCACCTGGCGCGGACGTCAGTTCATGCTGCGGCTGCAGAAGACCAGCACCTCCGCACCGCAGGCCGCAATCCGGCCGACTCGGTACATCCGCACAACACGCTGAGGGACCGCTCTCGCCGTACGGACGTCCGAGAACCCAAACTGCACGCACCGCAGTTCGTCAAACGCTTGATCGTCGTGCGTAACCCCTTGATCGAGGGGCCGGAAGGACATGTTGGTACTTGACGGTAGTTTGTCGGCAAGTTAAGGTCTTACGTATTGGTAACTTAGTATTTTGACAAGTACGTAAGTAAGTAGTCGATATCGTAACAGAGTATGCCGTTTTCGCCCTCAAGAGTTCTCATTCGGGAACCCATTGCCTTAGCGGGGCAGGACTATTCATTGCCAATTGGAAAGTGCTTGTCGTGTAATCGGACGGCGATCTCGTTCATATGTGATGCAAACTGCGACCAATTGGCGCAAACACAGGGGGGATGGACATGACGGAAAGAATGCCGCGACGCGTAATGGGCGGCACCTTGATGGCGGTTGCCGTTACTTTGTTGACGATTGGCGGGTTGTTCAAGCCGGCAAAGTCGGCGGAGATGGTCGACGAGGTGACCTGGGCGCTGCCCGCTTTGCCCAATGTGTTGTTTGTTGCTCATGCCTGGAGCGTCAACACGGGCGGCATCATGTCGCTCGTCCAGGAGGGACTGCTCGCATTCGATGACGACTTGGCCCTGACTCCGGCTGTAGCGGAGTCCTGGGAGCAGGTCGATGACGTCACGTACGTCTATCAGTTGCGTGATGGTGTCACCTTCCACGACGGCAGCCCGGTCACTGCGGACGACGTCGTCTATTCGATGCTGTGGCATTTGAACCCGGACTCCGGCTCGCAACTCGTGCCTTTCTACGGTTCGGTGGACTCAATTCAGGCCACAGGCGAACGCGAGGTCACCGTCAAACTCACGACTCCGGATGTGCAGTTTCAGCACACGCCAGCCCACATGTCTGGCTTCATAGTGAAGAAGGACCAGCTGGAGTCTCACCCCGACGACTACGGGACACCGGATGTGCTACCCATCGGTACGGGACCCTACAAGATTGTCGAGTTTGTGCCCGACGAACGTGTCGTGTTGGAGGCAAACGAAAACTATTGGGGTCCACCACCACCTGCCAAGACAATGACAATTCTTGGCATCCCGGACCAGCAGACCCGTTTGCTGGCCATGCGGAACGGTGACATCGATGGTACCTTCGATGTG
>CAZPXZ010000002.1:76386-115236 GCA_964590405.1 uncultured Rhodobacterales bacterium
GATGTGTCCATTTCGGAGATCGATCAGTGGTCGGACCTGGATGGTGTTGACATTGTGACATCACCGTCGCTCGGCGTATATGTGCTGACCCTCGACCAGAAGACGGCACCGTTAGACAACGTCAATGTCAGGCGTGCCATTGCTCACTCCCTGGACCGCGAGGGTTTGGTCAATGCTCTGCTCAAAGGGTTCGGCACTCCGGCTGTGGCATTGAACCCTCCGGAGATGTGGGCTGGCGTCTTGCCCCTGCAGGAAGTAGAGGAGTTCTACGGAACGCTGAATGCCCACTCGTTTGACCTTGCGAAAGCAAAGGAGGAATGGGATGCCTCGGGTGCCGAGGGTTTCGAGATGACGGTGACCGCATCCTCATCAGACCCCTACATGGTACCGGTCATGCTGACGTTGGCGGAGAACTTGAAGCAACTCGGTATCACGTTGAACGTACAGGAAGTTGACCATACGCAGTGGCTGGAGGGCTTTCTCTCGCATGAAAACCTCGGCATGCAGATGCTTCGTTACTTCCCCGATTACCCTGATCCCGCCAACTATCCCTACCTGTTTCTCGATAGCCGGAACGCTACAGTCAACGGGCTCAACACGTCCAACTACGTCAACGCTGATATGGATGCACTGCTGGCCGACGCACTCCAGATGTCGGACGCGGCAGCCCGTGCCCAGGCACTGAAACAGGCCGCCGAAATGGCCAATGCGGAGGTCGCCGTTGTTCCCGTGTTTTGGCCTGACTCGGCCATGGCGATCCGTTCGGACATGAAACTCGATGGGTACAGTGCGTTCTGGTACAACATCCCTTGGGCAGTCCGAGGTTTTGGAGTCCAGTAAGAGGGAACCGGACCGCATCATAATCGCCGTCTGGGCAACCGGAGTCTGTCGGAACGTTGAACCGAGGCGGCAATCGTGAGCGACCGGGGCCAGCATAGTATTCGTGAGTCCGTGCCGGGCAACGGCAATGTGCAACAGATTCTTGAGGCGCTGCAACGGCTACGCCACGCCTCTGATCTTTCGTTTCGACAGGATGGCCATGCTCTCGTCGCGGCCGTCCTGCCGGCAGCGATCGAAATCGGCAAGAGTATTGAGGGTCGGATCTGGGAACTGACCCTTGAGGGCGAGGCAACCCAACTGACCCATGGGCCGGGTTGCGACGGGATGCCCCGTTGTTCCCCGGTCGACGGGCGTCTGGCATTCGTGTCGGATCGTCTGATGCCCGGGCGCATGTCGTTGTTTCTCCTGGACCAGGATGGCAGTTCTACACCTCTGGCCAACGTGCCG
The DNA here is from genome assembly GCA_964590405.1 of uncultured Rhodobacterales bacterium. GTDB lineage: Bacteria > Pseudomonadota > Alphaproteobacteria > Rhodobacterales > CAZPXZ01 > CAZPXZ01. The sequence continues at coordinate 77,674 of CAZPXZ010000002.1, forward strand.
GGTTCCGTCGAGCAGGCGATTTGGACCCCCGACGCAACGGCGCTGTTCGTGCTTGCAGCCGACCGTGGTCTCGACAGTTCGGCATGCGACGGTGCTGTAAGGCTTTGGTGGGACGAGAAACCAGATCCCGAACGGATGCGCCCGAACGCCGCTTGGCGGCGGCTGTTTCGTGTGTCCGCGAGCGACGGCCTGACGACTGAGGTGGGGCCAGACCGGCGCACCGTCTGGGATTTTGATCTCATCGACGAACAACGCGCCGTGGCCCTGGTATCAGCGGACTCCAGCGAACGTGGCTGGCACCGGGCAAACCTGGTGCTGCTCAATCTGCAAGGCCGATCGGAGCAATTCATCTACCGTTCCCGCTGGCAAATGCAAGGCCCTACAGTTGATCCGAGCGGTCGGCGAGTCGCCTTTGTCGAGGGATGGGCAAGCGATCGCGGATTGGTTGCAGGCGGCATTCGAGTTGTGGATCTTGACTCCGGTGAGACGTACCTGGTCGCCGAGGAGATACTCACGGACATATCGTTCGTGCGTTGGCACGGTCAAACAAACCTGTTGTTCGCCGGCTGGACGGAATTTGGCACGACATATGGTGTAGTGAATCTCGATACGGGCGTGGAATGGCAGGAATGCGAAGATGCGGTTGTCAGCGACAGCAGGTTTCTTGCGAAGGTCTTGCCAGCACCCGATGGGTCGGGTCTGGCCGCCGTGCGGGAGGCAGATCACCAAGCGCCCGAAATCGTCTTCCGCGCAAGCCGGGAGGCCCCGTGGCGCCAGTTGTCGACCTTCAATGATCGTGTAGTGGCCGGACTCGAACTCTCACTGGATATCCGGGAAGTCGAGTGGCGCGGCCATGACGATTTGCCGATCCGTGGCCTCCTGCTTCTTCCACCTGCCCGAACGGCCGATCCATCCACCCTGATCGTCAGCGTGCATGGTGGACCGACACTGTCGGTCAAGCATGCCTTTGATCCGGGCCAGGTCCTGCCCTTGGCGGCGGCGGGTTACGCCGTGCTGCTGCCCAACTACCGAGGCAGTATTGGGCGCGGCATGGAATTCACGCAAGCCAATCTAGGCGATCCCGGCGGTGCCGAGTTCCAGGATATTCTCTGCGGTGTGGACTGGTGTGCGGACCAGGGGATCGCCAATGTCGAACGGGTTGGAATAACCGGCGTGAGCTACGGCGGCTACATGACCGCCTGGGCTGTGGCAACCAGCGATCGGTTCCGGGCAGCCGTGATGATATCCGGCATTTCAAACCTGTTGAGTTGCCACTACACGTGCAATCATGCGTTCTGCGAGTTCATTGTCGGTGGCGCCCACACCGAGCCCGAAGCCCAACGGCTCATGGTCGACCGTTCACCCCTGATCCATGTTGCCACGGCCAGTACGCCAACGCTCATCCTGCACGGCACCGAGGATCGTTGCACTCCTTTGGGTCAGGCGGAGGAGTTCTACCGGGCGTTGGCAGATCAGGGGGTGGAGACGGAACTGGTCACGTATCCCCGGGAAGGCCATGGATTTCAGGAGCGCGCTCATCAGGTCGATGCCTGGCAGCGCTCCGTCGCCTGGTTTGATCGGCATCTCAAGGGACGAGAGTGAGCGGCTCCGACCTCGCCCGTTTCATGCTGCGGCGATTGGCCATTGCGGTGCCGCTGTTGCTGTTGATTTCCCTCGGTGTGTTCGCTCTGGTTCAACTCGCACCGGGCGATGCGGCACGCGCCTTACTCGGTTCGCACGCTGTTTCCGACGAGGCGATCCAAGCGATACGCGAAAAGTACAATCTCAACGACCCCTTCCTCGTTCAGTACGGAAAGTGGCTGTGGCAGGTGCTTCAGGGTGACCTCGGCCGATCGATTCAGGACCGTCAGCTGGTCACTGACGTCATTTCCCAGCGGCTTGGACTTACCCTTTACCTGACGATCTATGGCACCATCATCGTGCTCGGTCTCGGCATACCCCTTGGAGCGCTGGCGGCGTTCAGGCAGGGCAGCAGGCTGGATCGGCTAGCGGTCATGCTCGGAGTGCTTGGTGTGAGCGCACCTGCCTTCGTCACCGGTCTCATTCTGCTCTATGTCTTCGGGGTCGTTCTCGGCCTGTTTCCGGTCTTCGGAACGGGACGCGGATTCCTTGATCGTGGTTGGCACCTGACGTTGCCGGCGTTTGCCCTCGGGCTCTCGGTCATGGCCATTGTCATCAAGATCACCCGCGCTTCCATGATTGAAGAACTGAGCAAAGACTATGTCGCCTTCGGTCACGCGCGGGGACTCAGTTCAGCCCGTATCGCGTACGGCTACGTACTTCGCAACGCACTTATACCGGTTGTGACGGCCGCCGGCCTGATTATCGTCGCGCTGATCTCCGGTGCAATCTATGTCGAAGTCACCTTCGCGCTGCCAGGCATCGGAACGCTGATGGTCGAATCCGTGCGCCAGCGAGACATCCCGGTGGTCCAAGGGACGACGTTGTTCTTTGCTGTCTTCGTGATTGTCGTCCATCTGGTGATCGACATCGTTTACACCCTGATTGACCCACGCATTCGTTTTGGACGGGTCGAGTCGTGAAACTTGAACCCGTCACGACAGCAGTTGCACGAACGCGAATACGCGGCAAGACAGGACAGCGAATCCCGTTTCTTGTTGGCGTGGCGATGGTAGTCCTTGCCATAGTTGTGCTCTGCGCGATCTTCGGCCAGCAGATCGCGCCTCATTCTGCGGACCAGCAACGGCTTCTCGTTGGCGACAGTTTGCCGACGACCGAATTCTGGGCGGGAACGGACAAACTGGGGCGAGACGTCCTCTCTCGGGTAATCCTGGGCACCCGTACGGCGCTGATAGGACCTATGGTCATTGCCATCGGTGCCTTTGCCATCGCGACAATTCTTGGTCTCCTTGCCGGATACTTCGGGGGGCTGGTGGATAGCGCCGTAATGCGGTGGGTGGATTTGATGTACGCCTTGCCAGGACCTCTGATCGCCATCGTTGTGGTCGGTGTTGTCGGCGGAGGCTATTGGACTGCCGTTGTCGTTCTGGTTGTCCTCTTTATGGCACCGGATACGCGAATCGTGCGTAGTGCCGTGCTGGCACAACGCCCGTTGCCCTATATCGAAGCCGCTCGCACGCTTGGAGTTTCCAGGTTTCGAATTCTCTTTGTGCACATCCTGCCAAACGTTCTACCCATTATCTTGTCCTATGTGGTCCTCGACTTTGCTTTCGGCCTGGTTACCCTCGCTGGCCTGTCGTTCCTTGGCCTGGGTGTCCAGCCCGGCACAGCCGACTGGGGTCGCATGTTGTTCGAAAACCGCGGCATCCTCTTCTCGAACCCTGCATCCGTCGTACTGCCGGGGCTCATGATCATTCTGACGGCCGGGAGCATCAACATTTTCGGCGACTGGCTGAACGAGTGGCTTTCGTCGTGATGGACGGCACGGTGCAAGCAGGCGCTGCGCAGCGGCCGGAAACCCTGCTCGACGTGCGCGGTCTCTCGATTTCGACGCAGGATGCAACTGGGGACAAGACCATCACGGTTGCCACCGACCTTTCGGTCGCCAGGGGAGAAACGGTCGGAATTGTCGGTGAATCGGGTTCCGGCAAATCGCTGACCGCCCGGGCAATGGTCCGGCTGCTTCCAAAGAACGTCTCGGCGCGTGGCGAGGTACTCTTTGGCGGCCGTGACCTGATGCGTCTCAGGGAATCTGAACTACGGAGAATTCGCGGTCGGGCGATATCTCTCATGTTCCAGGATCCCTTCACGATGCTCAATCCCTTGCTGAGATGCGGCCGGCATATCGAAGAGGTCCTGCAACAGAACAGGCTGCAGGATTCACGACGGGGTCGATTAGCGGAAGTGCGACGGCGGCTGAGCGAGGTCGGCATCGCCGAACCGGATGTAGCACGACGCTTTCCGCTCCAGTTGTCCGGTGGCATGTGCCAGCGGGTTGCCCTTGCTGCGGCCCTGGCACAGGATCCAGAACTGCTGATAGCCGATGAACCGTCCACGGCTTTGGACGTCACGACCCAGGCTGAGGTCCTCAACCTGCTGCGCCGGGTGCAGCAGCAGCGCGACATGAGCCTGATCCTCATCACGCATGACTTGCGCCTCGCCTTCTCCACCTGTGATCGCGTCTACGTGCTCTACGCCGGCTCCCTGCTGGAAGTCGGTAGCGCCCGGGATATCGAGCGTGAACCCCTTCATCCTTACACACTCGGCCTCCTTCTCTCCGAGCCCCCTGTCGAGCGACGTCTGCCCAAGCTCGTGGCAATTCGTGGCACGGTTCCTGCGGCAGACGATGTATCCGGGATCTGCAAGTTCGGCCCACGTTGCGATTGGGCAAGTGAACCCTGCCGAGCTGCAGACCCGGAGTTGTCGCTCCATGGGTCAAATCGGATGACAGCCTGCATCCGAATTGGCGAGATCCGCGAGGAAATGCGCACCGCGCGGCGTCAGGCCTTCGCAGAAGCGAGCATTGCAACCAATGTTGCGCAGAAGGCCACCAAGGCCACGGTGCGAGTCACAAATCTTGTCAAGTCGTTTCGGGGACAGGCCGGTCATCAGGTTCACGCCCTGAAGGGCACATCTCTGGAGATTCTGCCGGGCGAGAGTGTTGGGCTGGTCGGTGAGTCGGGCTCCGGCAAGACCACCCTGGGTCGCTGTCTGGTCGGTCTGGAGACGCCCGATGCAGGCGAAATCCGGATCAACGGCATCGAAGCGACCGACTACGGCAAGATCGACACGCGAGATCGACTTCGTCTGCGCAAATCAATCCAGATGATCTTCCAAGATCCCTATGCGACATTGAACCCAAAGCTCTCCGTGCGTCGCACGCTCTCGGAGGCGCTTCGAGCGGCGGGCCGCGATGGTGACAGTGCAAAGGACGAAGCCGTCTTCACTTTGCTGGATGAAGTCGGCTTGCCGGAGGCTTACGCTGGACGACGGCCCGCAACCCTATCGGGAGGCGAACGACAGCGGGTTGCCATCGCTCGGTCCTTGGCCGTGCAGCCGGGAGTTCTCGTTTGTGACGAGCCGGTCTCTGCACTTGATGTTTCGGTGCAGGCTCAAATCCTCAACCTCTTCAAGCGCCTGCAGGAGCAACGTGAAATATCCTATCTCTTCATCACGCACGACCTTGCCGTCCTGCGCCAAATCGTGGACCGCGTCTACGTTCTCTATCTCGGCGAAATCGTCGAGCACGGTCCGACCGAGAAGGTGCTGACTCGACCTCGACACACCTATACGCGGCGTCTGATCGACTCCATTCCCCATTCAACCGTCACGCCATAGGGTCTTTGGACCGTTCCACAAGGACGCACGCACCAGCCCACAGGATTCGGCCAATGTGTTCGAATGCATGCAAGCCGCTTCCAAGTCCTGGATCATTCTGACATTCAAGATGAATACAGGTGATTCCCCTGGTTCCGGATTCACTGGCATCGTTCGGGACCTATCTACGTGACTAGACATCGGCCAGCCGCGGATCCATTTCACGGGTCGCAGGGGTCACCGACGTGAACGCCCCTCGCCGTGCAGTTGCGCCAGTCCCCGACGCCAGAAAATTGTGGGCAGCATTGATGTCCTCGTTCTGTGCATGGCCACAGGCCACGCGCCGAAACTCCGTCCGGGAGCGCCGCGAGCCGGGTTCCGCCACCCCGCATGCGCTGCAGGTCCGTGAAGTGTGTGCCGGACTCACGGCAATCGGTTCCTGCGCCTTGTACTCCAGCGCGGAGCAGAACGCCCTCGATCCCGTCGCCAGGATCTCACGGTTAATCCCCGCCTTCGCCTTCACGTTCCTTCCGGGCCGGGCCGCCGTCCCCTTCGCTCCGGAGATCATGTCCCTGGTGTTCAGCGCTTGCACGACAACCGTGCCCGCCTCGCGCACGATCCTCCGGCTCACCTTGTGCTGCAAGTTGCGCCACGCCATCACCTGCGAAATGCCGCGACCAACGTTTGCACAGTTCGTCACGGAGGATGTCAGACGTCTGGATATCCGGATCCTCAGAAGATCTACCGATCATCCACTTTGCCGGTGCAGCGCGCGCGTAGCCCAAATTCCTCTACCCTTCCGCGGGACTGCAGGGCCCGCTGGCCCCTCCCGAAGGATCTCGCGGGGCGCGAGACAATCGTGACTGGCGCAGCCGAGCCAGTCAGTGGAGAATGCAAGCGACCCGGTGCGGCCGCGACGCATCGCCGATTTCCTTAAGGGACGGCAACGCATTCGGACACGCATCCAGCGCCTTCGGGCAACGTGGATGGAATGGGCAACCTGTTGGGGGTGCCTCCGGGTTCGGAACATCGCCTGACAAAACGATTCGCGTTCGGTCGCGCTCCGGGTCGGGCTGGGGTACGGCCGAAATCAGAGCCTCGGTATAGGGATGAGCCGGTTGTTCGTAGAGATTCCCCGTGTCCGTCATCTCGACAATACGCCCCAGATACATAACCGCCACGCGATCGCTCACATGCTCGACGACGGCCAAGTCATGGGAGATGAAGATGTAGGAGAGAGAGAGTCGCACCTTGAGATCGAGCAGAAGCTCCAGGATCTGGGACTGAATCGATACGTCGAGTGCCGAAACCGGCTCGTCCGCGATGATCAGCTTGGGCTCCAGCGCGATGGCCCTTGCGATACCGATGCGCTGGCGCTGGCCACCCGAGAACTCGTGTGGATAGCGGGTGATGGCGTCGGCCTCCAAACCGACGGTCTTCAATAGGTCGACGACCCGCTTGCGACGTTCTGTACGGCTTCCGATCCTATGGATAGCAAGCGGCTCGCCAACGATGGTGCCGATCGTCAGGCGCGGATCAAGCGAGGCAAAAGGATCCTGGTAGATGAGCTGCATATCGCGTCGTCTCGACCGCAACGCGGCACGCGACAAGGTCAGCAAGTCTTCTCCCTCGAATCGTACGGATCCTGCGCATGGCTCGACGAGACGCAGAATCAGGCGAGCAAGGGTCGACTTGCCGCAACCGGACTCGCCGACGATGCCGAGCGTTTCTCCACGATGCACTTGGAGGCTTACGCCGTCGACTGCCTGAACACTACCCACTCCATCCTTGGACCGGAAATGCTTGGTGAGGTTCTCGACCTCGAGAAGTGGCCGCGTCTTGATGCAGACTGTGGTCATTCCACGGGGTTCCAGCACGCCGCCTCGTGATCGTCCCGCCGCCCGGTGAAGGGAGGCCTTTCGCTGTGGCACCGCTCCAGAACTCGCGAACACCGCTCGGCGAAGGCGCAGCCCGGACCACGGGTTCCCGGCGGCGGCACAGTACCGGGGATGCTGGAAAACTTTCGGCCACGGCTGCCGAGCCTGGGCAAAGCATTCAGCAGGCTGCACGTGTAGGGGTGGCGCGGCGCCCGAAATAGTTCGCGCACCTTGGCCCGCTCGACAATCCGGCCAGCGTACATCACCAGCACATCGTCGCAAATCTCGGCCACAACACCAAAGTCATGGGTGATGAGCAGCATAGCCATGGCGAACTCGCTCTGAAGCCAGCGTAGTAGATCAAGCACCTGCGCCTGGATGGTAACATCCAGAGCGGTTGTCGGCTCATCGGCGATCAGTAGCGCAGGACGACAAATCAGGGCCATGGCTATCATGACCCGTTGGCGGAGGCCTCCAGAAAGTTGGTGGGGGTACAGGTCGACCCGGCGTTCGGGCGCGCCGACGCCGACCTTGCGGAGTATCTCGATTGTCGCCTCTCGAACGCTGCGGTCTCCGTGGCCGCGATGCAAGCGCATCACTTCAGCGATCTGGAAGCCGATTCTGAGGGTCGGGTTGAGGCTGGTCATCGGCTCCTGAAAAACCATGCCGATGCGGTCGCCGCGTACCCGACGCAAAGCGCCTTCGCTGAGTTGGGCAAGATCCTGACCCTCGAACAGAATGCGTCCGCCGTCAATGTGGCTCGGAGGCGTAGGCAGAAGGCGCAATAGCGTCATGGCAGTTACGCTCTTGCCGCAACCTGACTCCCCAACCAAACCTACTGTACGTCCCGCCGGGACCGCAAACGAAACCTCCTCGACGACACGTACACGACCTTGCTCTGTAGAAAAGCTGACCGAAAGGCCATCCACATCCAATAGCGGCGCCTCATCAGTGGATGATCCTCGCTGCCTGAGTGACGCTGATCTGGTTTGCACAGGCTGATCCGCCGGGATCATTCCAACACGAGACGCGGAAAATAGAGCGACACTACCCAGTTTGGCTGGTCGACGATCTCGCTGATGCGCAGGTCAGCGGCAACGCTGCACAGCATGTAGGCCTCTACGGCCGACAATCCATATCGAGCGGTGAGCAGGTCAATCATGCCGGACACTGCCGCGCGCGCTCCTTCAAACAGGTCCGGCCCGATGCCCGTAGTGACCTCGTAGCCCATTCCATCGAGGTGACGGCTAACCGGCCCTCGGGTCGTGAAGCGCGGAAAGCCCAGGTTGGCGCCCTTCACCAGTTCAAACTTGCAGGCAACGTTCATCGGGCTTTCAATCGCCGTTCCGCAGACTTCGCCATCGCCCTGTGCTGCGTGTGTATCTCCAACGGAAAACAGGGCTCCCGGTACTTCCACCGGCAGATAAAGTTCGGCACCCGCAGAGATGTCGCGGATGTCCATGTTCCCACCCACACGCCGGGGTGGAACGATGCTGTGTTGACCCGCCTTGGCAGGTGCCACACCAATCGTTCCACAGAAAGGCTTCAGCGGAACTCGCCCTCCGGGACCAAACAGAGCCGGCTTGAGGGAAACGGCATCGTATGTCCAAAGATGGAGAGCAGGATCCATGAACTGGTCCGCCAGCAGTCCAAAACCGGGAATGCTGGCGGTCCATCCCCAACCGGAAGGTTCAAAGGCGAGAACGGTAACCTTCAGTGCATCACCGGGTTCGGCTCCGTCGATCAAGACGGGACCAGTGACCGGATTGACTTTGCCAAAATCGAGCTTCCCAACGTCATCGACCGTGGACTGTGGCCCCAACTGCCCGCCAGAGGAATCGACAGTCTCGAACTCGACCGACTCGCCAGGCGAGATCGTCAACCGGGGCGCCATGGAATTGTTCCAACCGTAATGGCTGTGTTTTCTGTGGATCGTGTAGTGGTTGCCATTCAACATTCTAGGGGTTCGCAATCCTCGCTTGGATAGATGAGTGTGGTGCATTCACGACAAATGGGCAGATGCATCACAACTCGCTCGTGAAACTGGGATGCTTGGGGGCAGGCACGGTCGCCAGAACTTCCCATCACTTCGCAGATATTTGATTTGTACGTCATCGCAGTCGAATGCGGGGATCAATGAGCGGCATCGTGAGGTCAGCCAGCAAATTGCCGATGACAATCGCGACAGCCGCCACCAGGGTAACACCCATAATGATTGGGATGTCGATGCGTTGAATCGCCTGCCATGCCAGTTGCCCGATGCCGGGCCAACCGAACACTGATTCGACCACGACAGCACCGCTCATGAATATTCCGATGTCAAACCCCATCATGGCAATCACCGGCAGAATGGCGTTACGCAGCGCATGCACGAGCACGACCTTGGGTCCACTGAGGCCCTTGGCGCGCGCAGTTCGGATATAGTCGTTGCTCAGCACTTCCACCATGCTGGATCGCATCATGCGCGAGTACCAACCACCGCCTGCGATACCGAGTGTCAGCGCTGGCAAGACCAGATGGCCGAGCGTACCGAAGCCACTCAGGGGAAACCAGCCGAGCATGTTGGCGAAGACGTAAAGCAACAGCAACCCGACCACGAATTGCGGCGTCGACACGCCAGCGAATGACAAGATCATCACACCCCGGTCGAGCCCTCGTCCCCGGCGTGTCGCGGCCAGTATGCCTGCCGGCAGCCCGATCAGGAGTTCAAAGAAGATGGCGCCGGCCATGAGCAGCAGCGTGGCCGGAAGGCGGCTCGCAATCAACTCGGAAACTTCGGCTTTCTGAACGTAGGAGCGCCCGAGATCTCCCTGTGCAAGCTTGGACACATAAGTGAGGTATTGCACCGGGAGAGGCTTGTCGAGGCCGAGTTGTTGCCGAATGCTCTCCACCGTCTGGGGCGAAGCGTTTCGCCCTGCGATCATGCGCACCGGATCGGCCGGAATGAGAAACGTGAGTCCGAACGTGATGATCGAGACACCGATGAGGATGAGCACGGAGGCGGCTAGCCGTCGGGTGAGATAGCGCAGCACTACCGGCCCCTCTGCGTCGGATCGAGGACATCGCGCAGGGCATCGCCAACCAGATTGAAAGACAGTGCCAACACCATGATCGTGATACCGGGGAAGAACACCAGCCAGGGCGCGCTGAGAAAGTAGGACTGACTTTCGAAAATGATGCCGCCCCAGGATGGTGTCGGTGGCTGAACGCCGATGCCCAGGAAAGACAACGTGGCTTCCAGCAGCACAGTTGCGGCGATGCCCAAGGTTGCCCAGACAAGGATCGTAGGAATCAGGTGCGGGAGAATGTGCAGGAACAGGACGCGTGGCCAGGCGGCCCCAAGCGCACGCGCTGCTTCGATGTACTCTCGCGCTGCAAGCGCCGTGGTCTCCGTATAGATGACCCGGGCAATTTGCACCCAGTTCACCAGCGCGATCACCATGGCGACGATCCACAAGGAGGGTGTGAAAATGGCCGCCAGGCAAATTGCCAGCAAGAGTGCCGGAAATGCCATCATGAGGTCGGTGAAACGCATGATGGAGGCACCCACCCAGCCCTGGACGTAGCCCGCGACAACACCGAGAAGCGTTCCCAAGGCCACGGCCCCACCGTTGGCAACTACGCCGACAATCAACGACGTGCGTGCTCCATAAAGCAAGCGCGAAAGAAGGTCTCGACCCAGAAGGTCGGTGCCGAGCAAGAATCGCTCGTCCGGCGGAAGCGGCGCACCGTGAAGAGTCAGACCATCGAAAAACTGCTCGGCCGGATCAAAGGGGGCGATGATCGGAGCAGCCACTGCAGCTGCCACCACGCTCGCGATGATCATCATGCCGAGCAGTGCGAGGGGGTCCCCCCTCAAACGTTGCCAAGCATAGGACAAGGGACGCTGCTCCCTTTCGCAAGATCACGTGACAAATGCCGAGTCTGCGCTGAACGCCCAGCGCCAGGAATTCCGAGCGCTTGCGAAGAGAAACCGATCAGGCGCGCTCGCGATAATCATTTGGAGCATGGTTGCCAAGTGTTTCCCATGCTCGGCTGCACCAGACCGGAGCCGAGCGCGCCGGTCTGGTGTCTGGTGTATGGTTCTCACCGCCAACTGGGGCTGACGGCTACTGCGCGTCCCTCGCGTAGAGATACTCATAATGCATGGGAATGTAAGTCGGCGACACGTAAAGAACTGCATCTCCCCCCATGCGAGCCGAACGCATCGTGAAATAGCGGGAGTGAAATATCGGAACCCACGGTGCATCTTCCATGATCTCAAGATAGATCGAGCGCCACAAGTCGACCCGATCCTGCGCTTGGGACGGATCGGCCATGGCGTCAGCCTTGGCCGCTTTGGCTTCGACCTCCTCATTGCAATACCAAGCCCAATTCCATCCCCCTGGGACCGCACCACCGCAACCAAGAATTGACCAGTAGAAGCCGGACGGGTCTGGATAGTCCGAGATCCATGCCATGCCGCCCGACCAGATCATTGGTGCCTGTTGCTCTTCGCCACCTGCCGCGATAACGACGGAAGACGCCACCGAATGCAGCTCGGCATTGATGCCGACCTGCGCGAGGTCTTGCTGGATAGCCTGGGCAATTCGCGGATTTGGATCGGTGTTCATGTTCCACAACTCGGTTTCGAAGCCGTCCGGGTAGCCAGCTTCGGCCAACAGTTCCTTCGCCTTGGCCGGATCGTAGGCATACCCTGAGTAGCTCGAATCATGTCCTGGCATGTTCGGAGGTAGCGGCTGGGTTGCCGGCACTGCACGGTTGTTGATCAGCCGGACAATGCGATCCTTGTTAATCGCCATGTTGACGGCCTTACGCACCAGGGCGTTGTCGAATGGAGGAATGCGCACGTTCATTGTGACATAGCTGGTTTGGATCATGGGATGATTCACGATCATCTCCTTCTCCTGGTACTCAGCATTCTCGACGGATTCCACAAATTGTGCAGGTGGAATGCCATCACCCAAGATATCAATCTCTCCTCTGAGGAGACGCAAGAGTGCGACCGATGGTTCTTGTCCGACTTCCCAAGTGATCTTGTCCAGATAAGGAACGTTCTCGGGCCCGGTTCCATGTTGGTAATCGGGATTTCTCTCGAATACGATGCGCTGCCCCAAGGTCCACTCAGTTATTTTATAGGCGCCGGTACCGACCGGATTCCTTCCCCAGTCTGCTCCGTAGCGTTCAACCTCCTCCTTTGGCACAATGGAGGAGAAGTGCATGGCGAGGACGTTGAGAAACACGGCATTCGGCCTAGTAAGCTGGATAATGACGTTGTAGTCATCCGGTGTACTCACGCCAGAAAGCCCGCTGGCTGCTCCGGAAACCATCTCGTCGAAGCCCTCGATCACCGCGTAATAACCCTGACCAGGGCTTTGCGTTGCCGGGTCTACGAGACGCTCAAACGTATATTTGACGTCTGCCGATGTGAGCTCGCGCCCATTGTGAAATTTGACGCCCTCACGCAGCTTGAACGCGTACGTCAAGCCATCTTCAGAGATCGTAAAGCTCTCCGCCAGATCGGGAACCAACTCGGTCGTTCCCATTTTGTAGCCCATCAGCCCGTCAGCAATCAACTGCATCATTGACGGATTTTGCCAATCGTAGCCGATCGCGGGATCGAGTGTTGCAATATCGTCCTTGTAAGACACGACAATGCTGCCGCCTCGTTTGGCCTCATCGGCAGCGGCGACGGGCGAGACAAGAACCGCAACGGACAGTATGAGTCCGGAAAGTCCTACTGTCTTCAGGAATTTCATGATTTATCCTCCCAGATAATTATGTTGCGCAACTGTACAATGCCGTTAATCGGCAAATACGCAACAATTTGACATTATTGACAGGTTTATCCGAATTGTCAAGATGTTACGTCGCAACGGGATCCGCGATCGAGGCTTCCGTCTGAAGATTCGACGTTCGATTTATTGCGCTGCGTACACTTTTTGGGATCGGGTACTCGTACATCGTTTGCAGTTGCTTATACCCGACAACACCTGAATCGCCTTGCGCAAGCCCAAAAATCTTGTCTGTCTGAGTATTTCGGCCGCGGTAGGCTGGTTCCACTGACCGTCGGATTGTTCTCAGCTTGGTACAAACCTGTCTAGTTCCAACTACCGCCGGCTGCCGCTCGGCAACACTAAACCCTGGACCTCCCCTACGCCGCACGCCGTCGCACGAGGCACACCTCCCGGCCGCCGGTCCGTGCACGCAAACAACACCGCGTCGCGGCCCTTCCGAATCACGCCGCTCACCAATCGGACCTTACAGTCTCTTGTAGGTGTGTGACGCTGGTGTGGAACCGGCCTTTTCAGGCCGTCCGTTCATTCTCGCAAATCATTACTATTACTGGAGGGCGCGCAGGGATTCGAACCCTGGACCCGCTGATTAAGAGTCAGCTGCTCTGCCAACTGAGCTACGCGCCCCCACGCAAATAAATATCGCAGACGGCCGGTCCACGCAATGCTCGACAGCGCTCAAGCGAGACGCGGTCGTCCAGCCCTTGGAGACGAACTCGGCAGCGCGAGTGCAGCAAACGCTGCCAGCCCGGCCACCGCAGCCAATACCATGAAAAGCGTATCAAATGAGCCCTCGACACCGTAGAGCCAGCCAGCGACCTCTACTGCTGGCCATCCAAGCCCGAATGCCAGTATGAACTTCAATCCATAGAAAGTGCCACGCCAGGCAGGCGGGCTGAACCGGGCGTACATCAGGTTCTCCGGAGGCACTGAAGCGACGCTGCAGGATATGGCGACCAGTGCCAGTGGAATGGCTGCCGGCCCAATCGCGTGCACCAGGGCTCCAAGCGCAAAAGCCTGAAGCAGCCAGCACCCGATGTAGATGCGCTTCACCGGTAACCGATCCGAAAGCCATCCGCTGAGAAGCTGGGCCGCCGCACCGAGCAGATATATGGGCGCCACCGCAAGTCCCAGTCGAGTCATGCCACTGCCTGTGAGACCAGGAGCCGAGTCGGCAACAAACTTGGGAAGTACGGCAGAGATGGCATTGAAAACAATCCCGGTGCACACGACCGCAATCGCTAGAACGATCATTGCTCGACGCATCTCGCTCGGGGCCGCCTCGTTTTGGGCAAATTCGGAAAGGTGTCGCCCGGGACCAAAGCGTCCCTGTCGCCACATCAGCGCCATCACGAGGCCCGTAAGAAGGCTGAGAATGCCAGGAAGAATGAAGACGGACCGCCAGGAGTAGAGATCGATCAGGACGCCCGCGATCAACGGACTGAAGCCGATGGAAAGGTTGCCGACCATACCATTCACACCCAGCATCCAGCCACGCCGCTGAGGATCCCGCGTGAGCCACGAAATACCGACGGGATGGTAGATCGAACCGAATAGCCCCAATGCCGACAGTCCAAGCCAGAGCATGGTGCTGTTCGGGGCATAGCCGGTTGCCCAGGCAGCACCGCCGGTTCCGATGAGAAAGACGACCAGCATTCCGGGCGCGCTCCAGCGGTCCGCGAGGAGTCCGGCTGGTATCGCCCCAGCACCATAAAGGAACAGTCCCAGCCCCATCAGAGGTAACAGCTCTTCGTAGCTCAGCCCGAAGGCGCCACGAGCAGCGAGATCCACGACGACCATCGCGTAAGCCGCAAAAAACATATGGCTGAAGAAATGTCCCGCGCAGGAAAAGCAAAGCGTCAGGCGACGCTCTTCGCGGCTCAGCATCGTTCAGCCTCCCAGTCGGAGCGTCTCCACAACGCATGGCATGCGCTGCGCGCGGTACTGCTTCGTCCCCGATAGTGAACTCGGTCGTTCGCGGGAAGCCCGTCGGGCAGCGGAGGATGTCTCCGGCATCAACGCCACCGTCTCTGGGCACAAATAAAGCGGGTTACAACACGCCGAAGTCTTTATGACCGAACCGGGAAGCCGGACACCTGGATCATACCCGCTCCCGTTCGACCTGTCTCACTTGATCACACCTGCCGCACCTGTCCGGGCACGTTACCCGGTGTTGCCCTAATGCGCTTGCGCCCAGTTCTCACCCCGGCCCGCATCCACCACGATCGGCACGGCGAGTTCGATTGCCGGCTCTGCCGCCCGCTCCATGATCCGCCCTGCAACACGCGTAATTTCGTCCGCCTCCTCCGCAGGCGCCTCGAAGAGAAGTTCGTCATGCACCTGCAGGATCATGCGTCCGACGAGTCCCTCCTCCTCGAGCGCTCCCGGAATTCGCACCATGGCGCGGCGGATGATGTCGGCGGCACCCCCCTGGATTGGTGCGTTGATCGCAGCCCGCTCCTGAAATGCCCGCCGCGGGCCCTTGGCGTTGATATCCGGGGTGTGCACCCGTCGGCCGAACAGCGTTTCCACGTATCCATGGTCGCGCGCGAAGGCGACTGTTTCGCGCATGTACGCCCGGATACCCGGGAACCGCTCGAAATAGGCGTTGATGAACTCCCTCGCCTCGGTCCGCGATATCCCGAGCTGGATCGATAGCCCGTGTTCCGAAATTCCGTAGATCACACCGAAATTGATAGCCTTGGCCCGACGCCGCACCATCGGGTCCATGCCCTCGATAGGTACGCCGAAGACCTCGGAAGCAGTCATCGCGTGAATGTCGTGGCCGGCGTGGAATGCCGCCCGAAGCGCCTCGATTCCGGCCATATGCGCCAGCATCCGGAGTTCGATCTGGCTGTAATCCAGGGAGACCAGGACGCAGCCCGGCGCGGCGACGAACGCCTCGCGGATCCGCCTTCCCTCCTTGGTCCGAACCGGGATGTTCTGCAAGTTGGGATCGCTCGATGCGAGACGCCCGGTCGTAGTCGCTGCGAGAGAGAAGGACGTGTGCACGCGCCCGGTTTCCGGATTGATATGCTGCAGGAGAGCATCGGCATAGGTGCCCTTCAGCTTTGAGAGTTGGCGCCATTCCAGGACCCGCCCGGCAATTTCGGCTCCGCCCGCTGAAAGTGTCTCCAGAATCCCTGCCCCGGTTTGGTAACCACCGGATTTCCCGGTCTTCTTCGCACCAGGCAGCCCAAGACGGTCAAACAGGATCCGGCCAAGCTGCTTCGGTGAGGCAACGTTGAAGGTCTCCCCGGCCAGCTCGTGAATCTGGCCTTCCAGTTCGTCGAGGCGATCCTTGAGTTCCGCGGAAATTCCCCGCAGGAGAACCGGATCGACACGCATCCCGGCCCGTTCCATGTCTGCCAACACCGGCACGAGGGGCCGCTCCAAGACTTCGTAGACGGAGTTCAGCCCGTGCGACACCAGCGCTGGACGGAACAGATTTCTGAGCCGGAGAGCTACGTCGGCATCCTCCGCGGCATAGGGACCTGCGCGCTCGATCGGCACCTCGGCGAACGTTCGTGCATTTCGGCCCGTTCCGATGAGTTCCTTGATGGACTGCGGCTCGTGCCCCAGATGCCGCGCCGAAAGCTCGTCGAGGCCATGCCTGTGTTTCCCGGCGTGAAGCACATAGGACATGAGCATGGTGTCGTCGATCGGTGCCACGGTTATTCCGTGCCTGGCCAGCACCTTGGAATCGTACTTGATGTTGTGCCCGACCTTGAGGATCGAGGGGTCCTCCAGCAGCGGACGCAGGAGGCCAAGCCCATCGGACAAGGGAATCTGTGCCGGATCCGCCTCCGGCTCGTCCTCGAACAGGTCACCCTCCGGCGCTCTGTGTCCGAGCGGCACATAGCATGCTTCTCCCGGCGTCAGCGCAAGGGAAACCCCCACCAGCCTGGCGCGCATCTCGTCAAGAGAATCCGTCTCGGTATCGATCGCAACAACGTGCGGGTCGCTCGCCCTCCCGACCCACGCCTGAAGTCGATCCGCATTCTGAATGATCTCGTAGCGAACATCGGAGAACCCCTGCATCTCGGTAGGAGCATTCCTCGGCTGCTCCACCGGCTCCCATCCAAACACGGACTCCGCTCGCCGTGTCAAGGTCCGGAACTCCATTTCCTGCATGAATGCAGCGAGAACCTCCCGCGCGGGCGGCTGTGCCCGGAGCTGCTCCATCGCCAGTGGAACCGGCGCTGCAACATCGAGGCGAACGAGTTCACGGGAAGTCCGAATCTGTTCTTCGTTCTCCACCAGCGCCGCCCGGCGCTTCACCTGCCGGATCTCGTCCGCCCTGGCGAGCAGTCCGTCCAAGTCCCCGAACGTCTGGATCAGCATCGCGGCAGTCTTCACGCCGATCCCCGGTGCGCCGGGAACATTGTCGGTCGAGTCGCCCGCCAGCGCCTGCAAGTCGACCATTTGACCCGGACCTACGCCAAATTTCTCCCGCACCTCGCCAGGACCAAAGGTGACATTCTTCATCGTGTCCAGCATCTTCACGCGATCCGACACCATCTGCATCAGATCCTTGTCGGAGGACAGGATGGTCACACTTGCGCCAGCCTCCTCAGCCTGCTTCGTGTAGGTCGCGATCAGATCGTCCGCCTCGAAGTCCTCCAGTTCAACGCAGGCCACGTTGAACGCCCGCACCGCCTTCCGAACCAGCGGAAACTGAGGTACCAGATCCGGGGGCGGGGGCGGCCTGTGCGCCTTGTATTCCGGGTAAATCCTGTTGCGAAAGCTCCGGCCACTGTGATCGAAGGCCACGGCGATATGGGTTGCGGGGGAATTCCCCGCTCCCTCCTGCAGCAACCGGATCAGCATGCCGCAGAACCCCGACACGGCACCAACAGGAAGGCTGTCCGACTTGCGGGTCAGTTTCGGTAGCGCATAATAGGCCCGGAACAGGAACCCGGAGCCATCGACTAGAACCAGATGGTCGCCAGCCCCGATTCCCGGAGAGTGGCTCACTGTATCCGCCATGTCATGCCGTGCCGTCCGACTCGGCGACATCCCACAGTTCGAAACGCTTGTCGCAATAGGGGCATTCAACGAATCCGGAGTCGCCAATGCGAAGATACACAAGCGGGTGCCCGTGGAGGTCTCCCCCATCGCAATGCACGGTGGTTGCAGTCACTTTTTCGACTTCCGGGGCTGCCGGCACCTGCTGGTTCACGGGTCGCCTTCCTGAATTCCGGTGCTTGGAACAAACGCACGGATCATGATATCACGCGTTGAAGGCGCGGCAACAAGCGGAGATCAGGGATGCCGGAACTCGCCGTGGAAGTACGGAACCTGCGCAAGATCTATCGAGCCCGTCAGGGGGATAGGATCGCTCTCCGCGGGATCGACCTCGAAGTGCCGGCGGGCTCCATCTTCGGCCTGCTCGGCCCCAACGGCGCAGGCAAGTCCACCTTCATCAACATTCTCGCCGGAACTGTCATCAAGAATTCGGGATCGGTTCGCATCTGGGGCTTTGATCAGGACAAGAACCCGCGCATGTCGCGCGCAGCGATCGGCGTCGTACCGCAGGAGTTGAACATCGACCCTTTCTTTACGCCGGAGAGGGTCCTGGATATCCAGGCCGGCCTCTACGGTGTACCGAAATCGCGCCGTCGCACCCTCGAAATTCTCAGGGCCACCGGCCTGAAAGAGCAACGGAAGCACTATGCGAGATCGTTGTCCGGCGGGATGCGACGAAGACTCCTCGTAGCCAAGGCGATGGTCCACAATCCCCCTGTACTGGTCCTCGACGAGCCGACGGCGGGTGTGGACGTTTCGCTTCGGGCGGATCTCTGGAAATTCGTTCGGAAGCTGAACCGCGCTGGTTCGACCGTCATCCTGACGACGCATTATCTCGAAGAGGCGGAGGCGATGTGCGACCGAATTGCGATCATCGACCGAGGGCGCGTAATCGCATTGGACGCAACCGAAGCACTGGTCAACCGAATCGAGTCCAAGTCGATGATCATCATTCCGGAATCTCCGGTTGCGGCGGTGCCGGACGCTCTCCTCGCTGACCTGCCGCAAGCCAGGATTGCATTGCGGAGCGATGGAGCATTGATTGCCACCTATTCCCGTCAACGACTCCGAGCAGGACAAATCCTGGACGCGATCACGCGGACAGGTGTGCAAATCGCCGATGTCATGACCGAGGAGCCACATCTCCAGGACGTTTTTCTGGCATTGACCGGCGGCGACCGAGACGACCAGGACGGAAACGCACCTGTCTGACACCGCCCCGATGCGATCACGCGCCCCTTAGCGGATGGTGCAATGGCGCAATCCGTTCCGTTTTGTGTGTATAGTGGCTATCAGCGCACCCGTAGCTCAGCTGGAAGAGCACCGCCCTCCGAAGGCGGGGGCCAGAGGTTCGAGTCCTCTCGGGTGCGCCATCCGTCCTCGAGGAAACTGTCCCTTCGACGTTGCCAATACGCCGAAACCTATGTGCGGAAGTCGGCGAGCTGTCCCTGCGATTCAGCAAGCTGCCGCACCAGCGCCAGCAGGGCATCGATGAAGGGTGTCTCGACCCCCACGATCCGGCCCATCTCCTGAACTGATCCGATGATCGCGCCGATCTCCAGGTCCTTTCCGGCCTCCAGATCCTGCAGCATTGATGTCCGGTGTGCACCAACCCGCCGCGCAAACTCGAGCCTCTGGTCGACGGACATCGGCAACCGCGCCCCTGCCCTCTCGGCGACAACCTGCGTCTCGACCATCATTGCGCGCGCAAGCGCCCGCGTTCCCGGGTCTTCCACGATGATGTCAAGGGTCGCCCTCGTCAGAGCACTGATCGGATTGAACGGAAGGTTGCCCCATAGCTTCAGCCAGATTGACGAACGGATGTCTCCGGTAGCAGGCGCCTCAAGGCCGGAATCCTCGATCGCTCGCGAGAGAGCCTCCAATCGTGGTGATATCGTCCCGTCCGGTTCACCGAGATCAAAGCGCAAGCCCTGTACGTGGCGTATGACACCGGGCTTCACGATTTCACCGGCGGAATAGATGCAGCAGCCGATGACGCGCCTCGCGCCAATGGCGTTCCGCTGCCGATCTCCAGGATCGACACTCTCGAGCCGACGACCCTCCCAGGAACCGTCCAGGCCGTGGAAGTACCACCACGGCAAGCCATTGTGACAGGTCACGACCGCCGTCTCCGGCCCGAGGAGCGGAGCCAGGTCCTCTGCAGCGGTCCACGCGTCTTGCACTTTCAGGCAGTTCAGGACGAAATCCTGTGGTCCGAAATCCGCTGGCAGATCCGACGCCGCAAGCTTCGCGACAATCGGTTCACCCGCTCCAAGTACGGTGAGACCCTGTTTTCGGACAGCCGCAAGATGGGCTCCACGCGCAATGGCCGTCAGTTCGATACACGGATTGCCCGCGAGACGGCTTGCGAGGAGTCCGCCGATCGCGCCAAGCCCGAAAACACAGATCTTCATGACACCAACCGACCACTTTCATTCCGCCACCGCAACGCCCGTTGGACATCGCCAACGGGCACCGTACCGGCCCGCACGCCGTCGCAGCCCATCCACGGAGGATATGTCCGTGATGACATCTCTGCGTGCAATCCTCTCTTCGGTTCCTAACATAGCGTAGACTCCGGGATCTCCGTTCGCATGCAGCGCCGCGACCGGTATCTTCGCCACAACGTTGAATGACCCCCTTGGAGGAGACCAGCTCCATGGAACGCCATACACCAGGTCAGCAGGCCTTTACCCGCGAAGCTGTCTCCGGCAGAGACGGTGTTGTTGCGGCCCAGCATGGCGAAGCAGCCCGAATCGGTGCAGACGTCCTCGCCGCCGGCGGAAACGCGATCGACGCCGCGGTAGCGGTCTCCTTCGCGCTTGGCGTGGTCGAACCCTGGATGAGCGGAATCGGTGGCGGCGGCTTCATGGTGATCCGCGAATCCTCCGGCGAAATCCACTCGGCAGACTTTGGGATGCGCGCGCCAGGACATCTCGATGTCTCCGCGTACCCGTTGGCAGAAGGCATCGCGGAGGGCGTCTTTCCGTGGCCGGCTGTCAGGGAGGACCGCAACTTGTCCGGCCCGCTCTCGATCGCCGTTCCATGCCTTGTGGACGGAATGGGAGCCGTGCACCGGCGCTGGGGCGCCATTCCGTGGGAAGACCTGCTGGCACCGGCAACTGCCCTGGCGAGGGACGGCGTGTGTGTCGACTGGTACACCACTCTCCTGGTCGGAAACGCAGCCCGACGAATTGTCAGTGATCCGGAAAGCGCGAGCTGGTTCCTGCCGGATGGCTATCCGCCCTCCGTCGCAAATGCACCGGAGACCGTGCCGCGCCTTCGTCATCCCCGTCTCGCCGATACCCTGGAAGCGCTGAGCCGGGAGGGATACGCAGGCCTTGCCGAAGGGGACGTCGGAGCCGCCATCGTGTCGGACGTGGAAGCCCTCGGTGGCTGGCTCCGGAGAGAAGATCTGGCCGGATGCCGCGCCGAATTGACCGACACTCTCCAGATCCCTCTCCGTGGGGCCTGCCTCCACGCGGCACCCGGTCTGACCGGCGGCCCCACCCTGGCTCGCGCGGTGCACGACATGGAGCGCCTGCTTGGACCAGAGCCGGCGGAAATGCCTGACGAGGTCTTCTACCTGGCGGCCGCCCTGGGCCTCCGGAATGCCTTCGAACACCGGCTCCAACACATGGGCGACACAGCCGGGGATACCGCTTCCGCAGACCACGCCCCATGCACCAGTCATTTTTCCATCGTTGACAAGAACGGCATGGCCGTGACCGCAACCCAGACACTGCTCTCCGCCTTCGGTTCGGCCGTCACGTCACGGCAAACCGGCGTGCTTCTCAACAACGGGCTCTACTGGTTTGATCCGCGGCCGGGAGGGCCGAATTCCCTGGGACCGGGAAAACGCTGCCTGTCCAACATGTGCCCCGTTGTGGTCGAGGGGAGAGAAGGATGGACGGCCGCTCTTGGTGCCTCGGGCGGCCGCCGCATCGTTCCCGCAGTGCTTCAGGCCTGCTGGTTCCTCGTCGAATACGGCATGAGCCTTGAAGGGGCGCTTCACCAGCCCAGAATCGACATCAGCGGCAACACCCTGATCGCGGACAGCCGACTCGATTCCAAGACCTGCGCCTCGCTCGGCGACGTCCTCTCGCTTATCCGCAAGCAACCATCCGTGTATCCAGCCTGGTTCGCGAACCTCTCGGCTGTCGAGTGGAGAGACGGAATCGCGACCGGGTGCGTTGAGCCCTCCCTGCCCTGGGGCGAGACCATCGCCGCCTGACGCATCACGAAGACCCCGTCGTCAGTCCCGGCCCTTTGCCACCTGGGCGAGGTCCCTCTGAAAGAGCCACTCGAAATCCGGGTCGTTGCGGAACCGCCACTTGCGGAGGGGTCCGGCCATCACGTTCAGGTAGTAGAGTTCGTGACCATACGGTGCGGCACAAGGATGGTAGCCGCGGGGAACCATCACAACATCACCGTCCTGAATTGCCATACTCTCGTCGAGGTCGCGGCCATCCGTATAGACACGCTGCCAGGCGAATCCACTCGGTGGCGCGATCCGGTGGTAGTAGACCTCCTCGAGAAGAGTCTCTGCCGGGAACGCGTCCGTATCGTGCTTGTGCGGAGGATAGGAGGACCAGTTTCCGTCCGGAGTGTAAACCTCTACCACGAGTAGTCGCTCCGCCCAGTCCCGATCTTCCATCATGATCGGATGTACGTGGCGCTCATTCGCGCCGATACCCCGAATTTCAAGGGTAACTTCCCCCGGTGACACCAGGCGCGGCGGATAGCGGCCCTCCGCCGGCGCTCGGCACACCGCGAGGTCGAGTCTGCTTGTCGCTTCGACACGCCAGTCGGTCCCGGGTGGCAGGTAGAGCGACCAGGGTGGTTCGCGCGTAAACAGGTCCTGCCTGCCCCCGATCTCCCCGTAGTCCCTGCCGCCCGCCACGGCACGGCCTCTGCCCTCGACAAAGACCAGCATCGCTTCGGTCGCTCCGGTGTGCCCTTGCGCCACGTCACTCTCGTTCCGGCGGTAGAGGTCAAAGCTCGTGTATTCCCAGTCCGCATCCGCAGGCGTGATCCCGAGCACGCGCCCATCCGCATCGGGTGCGCCGGGCTTCCGGAGAAGCGCGCTCACCGGTCGACCCCCCGGCGCGCCGCATCCCATGCTGCGACGAGCTTGCGATATCGCCCGGCCATGCCGTCTACCGCTTCATCATCCCCGATGGCGCCGTCGAGCCACTGCCCCAGGACCGTGCCGAAGACGGAACGTCCCACCGCGAACCCGCGCACGCGCTCGTGTCGGGCCGCGCCTCCGAATGTCGATTCCAGCGCCTCCAGGGGCGCGTCCCTGCCGAGAACCACGATTCCCCGGCAGTGTGGATCCCAAGTTTCGATCATGCCGCAAGCCCTACTCCAGTGTTCCGGATCGTCCATCGGCTCCAGCTTCCACCAGTCCGGCCGAAGCCCGGCCGAATAGAGCCTATCCATGACCACGCCGGTGGTTCCCGCCTCCACCTCTCCGACATTCGCCGGAAGGGTTTCGAGAAGCCATTCGAGTCCTGCACGAAGGACAGCATCCTGCAACCGGAGAAGTGTCCCGGTCTGCTGCTCCCACAGGTCTTCCGGATCATCAGGATGGCAGTTGCAAAGACACTTCACGACGTGCTCGCGGGGCCACTCGACCAGATCGGAGCCGAAATCCGGACCGATTTCGAGTGCCAGCGGGCGCGTACCGGGCCGCTCGACGGGACGTCCGATCCAGAGACCCGTTCCCGCCGCTGCGTGCAGTGCCTCCTGCCCAATGGAACCGTCGCAGAGGATTCCGAAACCGGACCCGCCGTCCGCTACCCGAATCGCTGCGCGCAGACATAACTCCTTGAAGGCACCGATACGGTCCGACCCGAACCCGGCACGCTTCGCCATGTCCTGCATCTGGCTTCGATGGTCGAACGCGAATGCCCGTACCGTGGGCCAATCGCGCCAGCGCGTGGTTGTACGATGGAGATGCGAGAGTTCGCCGTCTCTCCGTACCGCCCGCTCGCGACTCCCGTGTTTGATGAAACGGACCAGCTCCTCCCAGCTCGGATAGGCAGGAGCGCAACCGTGACGGGACACTGCAAGCGCCCCGCAGGCATTGGCGAAGCGAAGCGACTCGAGCCAGGACTCCCCGCGGAGCCAACCCCGCAGGAGACCGGCCATGAAACCATCGCCCGCTCCAAGCACGTTGAAAACCTCCACGGGAAACCCCGGCGCCTGGAGGCCGTCATCGACACTGTCCGGGATATCCGCTTCGAACAGCACGGCCCCGACGGGACCACGTTTGCAGACGACGGCCGCATCCGTACAGGCTCGGATCGAGCGAATTGCCTCCATCAGGTCCTCGGCTCCGCCCGCTGCCCGCAATTCCTCTTCCGTGCCGACGACAAGGTCGCACATCGGCATGACCTCCTGCAGGCGCCGCGCAACGCGATCCGAGGCCCGATAGCGCTCCTCGCCGGCGCCATGGCCCCCCAGTCCCCAGAGATTGGGGCGGTAGTCGATGTCGAGCGCGGTGCGGGCACCGTTCCGGCGGGCAAGGCGCAATGCCTTGCGGCATGCGGCATCGGTTCCGTCATGGGAATGGTGAGTGCCGGTGGTCACGACGCAACCGGCCCGTTCGATTGCGGCAGGTTGGATGTCCTCCTCCGACAGCGCCATGTCGGCGCAATTCTCCCGGTAGAAGAGAAGCGGAAAAGAATCGCGATCCCGGATGCCCAGAATGGCAAGCGCCGTGAGCCGCTCCGGATCGGTACGCACGGTCCGCGTGTCCACACCCTCACTGTCCAGGGTCTCGCGAATGAACCGACCGAAATGCTCATCGCCTACCCGCGTGGCGACACCTGCCCTGAGACCGAGACGGGCCGCACCGACGGCCATGTTGGTCGGCGAACCGCCGACATACTTGGCAAAGGACAACATGTCCTCGAGGCGTCCGCCGACCTGGCGACCATAGAGGTCGACCGACGCACGGCCGACCGTAATGACATCAAGCTCGGGCATGGGACGACGCAATAGCTAACCAGCGAAGGGGCATGGGTCGGCAACACCATATCCAACCGCATCCGAACCGCAAATGCGCGCGGCTCGCGGACAAACCGGTACCGTTCAGCATCCAGAGCGAATGGGCCAACACGGCCGGAGGCGATGCCGGGTCTCGACAAGCGGCACACTTCGCAAGATACAGGCCAAAGAGTCCCAGCTCCTGCAACACCCATCGCCAGCATACCTGCCTCTCGCGAAAACCACCCCGATGAATCGACCGGCGGCAATGCAGCAGGCATGATGCTCTCCACCGGACCGAGTTCCAACGGCCGGATGTCGGGCCTGCAGATGGATGCTCTAACGGGCTACATTCCGCGTCGGGAGTTTCACCACCCGTTCGAAATCGCAATGGTTGAAGGTGCATGCGTCGTTCCCTGATCAATTTCGCAGGCGACAAACATGTGGAGATTTCTTGCGCGGCCGCGCTACACGGTCGGAACTCCGTTGTTCATCGCATCTCGCAAGCTGTCGAAGACCGTCTCGTCCCCCTCAACGAACTACAGTCCGCCAGGCGGATGCCGACCGAGCCATTGCGCGGCATATCCTGCCCAGCGCTCCTGATCCAATGCCATCAGTGGCATTCGCCTCCCTGCACATCGAACCAGACACAGTAGAGGTCGACCTCGCCCCGGCAATGCGCTTGCACAGCCTCCCGCCGTACGATTGGGCCAACCAATCCAAGGCTCACAATCTCCGACTAACGGATTGATCATCCTGTTTTCCGCGGGATGAACAGCGACCACATGGCGGTCTGCAGCTTCGCCGTGCTCTCCTGCCTGTCCACGTCGACGGGCGCACAGCCATTTGCAAGTCCGGGTGGACGGCCCAATTCTCGCGACGTTCGCAGCATCAATTCGACAAGTCAGGCCGCCAAGGCTGTAGGCGACCGGCCACAATGGACATCACCCTGCACGAGGCACTGGAAACCGGACCCAGGCCCGGACCAACCTTGGGGATCAGGATGGTTTTGCATGACGCGAAGTTGCCAGGGGTCTTGCGCACCTCCCAACAGGTGGCACATCGCGAAACGCGAGAGTGTCACCCAGAACGCTCGCCGCAGGGTTCGTCAGTGGATGGTGGCGAGTTCGTCTTCCAGGTCTGCCATTTGCGCGCCACCCGCCATCAGGCGACGGACCTCCTCGCCCTTCATCTCGTCGGCGACACCCGTGCCGATGACTTGGCCGAGGCTGAGAAAGGTGTAGCGGTCGGCCACGAGTTTCGCGTGAATCTCGTTGTGCGTAATGAGGACGATCGCTATGTCTCCACGGCTCCGCACCCGCTTGATCGTTTTCAGCACCTCGAGTTGCTGCTTCTGGCCAAGTGCAGAAGTCGGCTCGTCCAGAATCAGGACTCGTGCTCCGAAATAGATGGCGCGAGCGATGGCGAGTGTCTGCTTCTGCCCCCCGGACATCGTGCCGACCGCCTGCTCGGGGTCTGCGATGTTGATGCCGATCTTGGCCATTTCCTCACGCGCAATCCGGTTCATTTCCCGGGTCTGCATGATGCCGAACGGACGCTTTCCCCTTGCAATCTCCCGGCCCATGAAGAAGTTGCGCGTTACCGAGGTGAGTGCATTGAGAGCCAGGTCCTGGTAAACAGTGCCGATCCCGGCGTCGGAGGCCGCCAGCGGATTGCGGAAGGAGACAGGCGCCCCGTCGACATAGATCTGGCCCGAGGTTGGCTGGTGCACGCCCGCTAGAACCTTGATCAGCGTCGACTTTCCGGCTCCATTGTCGCCGAGAAGCGCGTGTACCTCTCCAGGGTGAACCTCCATGGAGACGCCGTCCAGCGCGGTGAAGTTGCCAAAACGCTTGACGATGCTTTCGAGGCGGATAAGTGGCTCGGCCACGTCATATCCCTCCGGTTATTCGTTTGCGGATGGTTTCGTTGCTGAATGCAGCAACGAGAAGTACGGTACCCAGGAACATCCGGTAATAGGACCCGTCTATCCACGCGATGTAGAACACGGAGTTCTGCACAAGCCCGAAGATGACGGCGCCGAACACGACGCCAACGATGGACCCGAAACCGCCGGATAGAAGTACACCGCCCACCACCGAGGCCGCGATCGCTTCGAGCTCCTTGAGATTACCCTTTGCGGCATCCGCTGTATTGGTGTCGAACACCTGTGTGGCTGCAAAGATCGTGGCGCAAAATGCGGTGAACATGAACAGCGAAACCTTGACCTGATCGGTCGGGACGCCATTTGCCCTCGCTGCCTCGACATTTCCGCCCGTCGAGTAGATCCAGTTTCCAACCTGGGTGCGCGAAAGTACGAACCAGGCGGCAGCTGCGATCAGAAGCCACCAGGCTACCTTGGCATCAAACCCGGTCACCCACTGGCCTCCCGCACGATTGTAGTTGAGACCCAGCCAGAAGAGGACATCGAAGAACCACTGGAAAGCCTCGCCGCCAAAGAGAGCGGCGAAGGAGTCCGTCTCCTTGAAGTCGGGGAGACCCGAGACCTGGGTAGAGCCGTTGAAAGTCCGGAAACAGACCTCCGTCGCACCGCGCAATATGAAGAGGAACGACAAGGTGACGATGAACGACGATAGGCGGGTCCGTACCACGATGGTCCCGATGAGCCAGCCGATGGCGAGCGTGATGCAGAGCGTAATCAGGAATGCGGCGAGCGGTGACGCCGGGCCAAGGCCGAACGGCAGGCCCCATTTCAGCAAAATCGCCATGGACATACCCGCGAATCCTATCATCGAACCGATGGAAAGATCGAACTCGCCCGCGATCATGAGCATGCACGCCCCGATCGAGATGATTCCCAACTGCGCGATGATTGCGAGGTTGTTCTTGATTCCGAGTGGGTTGTAGACGACATCGCCTGCCACAACTGCGAGAAACGCGAGCAGCACGACCATGCCGGAGAACGCCCCGATCTCGGGGCGGCGAACCAGGCGAGAAAGCCACCCGCCGTGATTCAGGCGATCGGCTTCTGATCGGGGATTGTTGGTTGCGTCCTTGGTCAATGGATTCTCCCCAAGGAAATCTGCCATGTAATGAACATGATGGCTATCGCGGACCGGCTCGCATCCTGGTGCAGGCCGGTCCGCAACTTCGGATCAGGGGCTGGCTCGAGTGCCAGCGTTAATCAATCAGCGATTCACACCCGCCTGGGCCGCAACCCCGGCCGCATTGGAGGCATCGACGAAGCCAGGTCCGGATGGAATATTGGCACCCGGGAGCAGACCCGCGTTCTGGTTGTAGAGGTGCAGCACGATGATCGGCATGTATCCCTGGAGCCGCTGTTGCTGGTCGATCGTGAACGCGACCTCCCCGCCCTCGATCAGGCTCATCACCTCGGGCGAGAGGTCGAAGCAGGCAAGGTGGATCTCCGCCCCGACTTCGCTGACAGCCTCGGCGGCAGCAGCGCAGACATGGGGGCCCACCGCCAGCAGCGCGTCGATCTCCTGGTCTGCTTGCAGCGCCGCCGATGTGCGGGTCTTGATCTGCGCCACGTCGTTCGACACGTCGATCATGTTGAGTTCCATCCCCATGGACTCAAAATATCCCTCGCAGCGATCGACCAGTGCGGTGTTGAAGGACTCCTGGTTGAGACAGAGTGCCTTGGTCGCCCCCTCCGCCTTGGCGCGTTCACCTGCCTTTTGACCGGCGAGCCGCTCCGGCTGCCCGACATGCATCAGCGCGCCAACCGCGGCGGAGGACTCCAGCCCGGAGTTCATGGTGATGACCGGAATACCCGAGTCGGCCGCGGCACGGATCGCCCCGCCGAGCGCATCTGCATCGGGTAGAGAAACCACGATTCCATCCGGCTGGGTCGCCGCAGCGGCTTCGATCAGGCGAGCCATGTCGGCCATATCTCCGGAGGGAGCAAAATTGTACTCGAACTCGGCCCCTACGGCCGTCGCCGCATCTTCGCCGCCCTTCTGGACGACAGGCCAGAAGGGGTCCGTTCCCTGTGTGTGGGTGATCATGACAAACCGCTCTGCGCTTGCAGTGCCGGCACCGAGCAGCACTGCGAGACACGCAGCGGCAGAAACTAAGCAAGTTCTCTTCATGAGATTGCCTCCTCGTCAAATGTGTTGGTGAAAGAAAATGCTACTGGATTCCCGGCCTGCCGGAAAGGGAGAGGCGCGCAGACTCCAGTATTATCCATGAGCGAATAGCACAAAATGCCTGCGCTCGCAACAGCGCAACGCGAGCCGACAGAGGAACTCCGTCCAGACCTTCGAGATCGCAATCGAAATGCGATGGTTCAGGAAGAGTGCGTCGACAGAATGCGTCGCCCAGGTCTGGCGGACAAGATGGACCAAAGGACCGGCGCGCGAGAATCTCACTCTCGACCGAGGAGGTTGGGCTGGAACGGCCGGTTTCGCGCAACCAGTGAATCGGTCTTGATCCTCTCAAGACGCTCCCGCTATTCCCCGCTCAGAACGATCTGCGTTCTCCGGCTCTTTGCCATAGCCGTTTGCTCCCGTTCGAAAACTGTGCGGCGTTCGCCGGGAGCCATTGAATCCTACTCCACAGGAAAATGGAATTCCCAAAAACAATCGTACCACTAGGGCTTACGGTCGCTCCTGCAGCGACACCGCAGACCTGTTCGAACGGGATCTGCCCGGCACACCGACATTGCCAGAACTGAAATCGGTCAGCGCATCGCTCGGTCCGGGCAGGTACTCGTTGACACCGCGGGTCCCGACAAGGACCGTGGCTCACCAAGCAGGAATTCGCCGGGGAGCGGCCCTTCTATACGCCGACCCGCTGCAAGGAACGGCCTTCGCCATGCGCGGCCCGCGCATCACGAACCTCCTGCCGTTCACTCACCTCCGGCACGCCGACATCCCACCAGGCATCTCCCGGCGTCCATGTGTAACCGTCGGTCACCATCGAGATGACGGTTGTCCGGTCGGTGCCTTTCGCCCAGTCGATCGCCTCCTCCAGTTCCGCGATACTGTTGACCGTGCGGGACAGGGCGCCCATCGACGCCGCATGCGCCGCGAAATCCACCGCCACGGGCTCCTTGATGCGACAGTCCCGGATGAGGTTGTTGAACGAGGCGCTTCCCTTGCCGTTCTGCAGCCGGTTGATCACCGCGAATCCGCCATTATCGCAGACCACCAGAATCATCTTGTGTCCGGTAAGCACCGATGAGTAGATGTCAGAGTTCATCATCAGATACGAGCCGTCGCCAACCATGACGATCACGTCCCGATCCGGGTCTGCCATCGCGGCCCCCCAGCCGCCGGCAACCTCGTATCCCATGCAGGAAAAGCCGAATTCGCAGTCGTAGGTGTAGGGACTCTTCGCACGCCAGACCTTGGTGAGTTCTCCCGGCAGGCCACCCGCAGCGGTAAGTACAAGGTCGCGCTCCCCGCATTTCCGGTTCACAGCGCCAATCGCCTGCGCGTAGGACGGCACGGGAGCGTTGGTCGCCCGGCAGGCGTCATCGATGACCTGGTTCCATTCGGCGTATTCGTCGCGGCCACGCTTCGCCCATTCCGCATCCGCGCGCCAGTCGCCGAGCGCCTCCCCAAGTTCGGACATGGCCTCCCGCGCATCGGCGACAACGGCGATCGCCCTGTGCTTGACAGCATCGAACCGGGCAGCGTTGATCGACACGAATCCGGCATCCCGGCGGAATGCCGTCCAGGATCCCGTGGTGAAGTCCTGAAGTCGCGTTCCGATCGCGAGTACCAGGTCCGCTTCCCTGGCCAAGGCGTTGGCGGAAGAAGAGCCGATGACGCCTATGGGACCCACGTTGCATGGATGATCGTGGATCAGGGTCGTACGCCCGGCAATGGTTTCCGCGACCGGGAGCTGATGGCGTTCCGCAAATGCCGCGAGTTCGGCCTCCGCCATCGAGTATCGGACGCCTCCTCCTGCGATCACTAGCGGACGTGATGCATTCCGCAGGGCTTCCGCGGCATCGATGACAGCCGCCCGGTCAGGGCGAGGGCGCGGGATGCGGTGGGTACGCGGTTCGAGGAATTCTTCGGGGCAGTCGAACGCCAATTCCTGGGTGTCCTGGCAGAGCGAGAGAAGCGCCGGACCGCAGTCACCGGGATCCAGCATCATGGCGGTCGCTTGCGGCAGGGATGAGAGGATCTGCTCCGGGTGCTGGATGCGGTCCCAGTACCGGCAGACCGCCTGGAATGCATCGTTGACCGTGGTCGTAGGGTTGCCGAAATGCTCGACCTGCTGGAGAACCGGGTCGGGGCGCCGGTGGGCAAACGTCTCGCCGGCAAGCATCAGCAGCGGCAGCCGATTGGAATGCGCTACGGCCGCAGCCGTAACCATGTTGGTGGCGCCCGGGCCGATGGAGGAGGAAGCGATCATGATCTGCTGCCGGCGGCGCGCCTTCGCAAACCCGACGGCGGCAAGCGCCATGGACTGCTCGTTCTGACCACGCCAGGTAGGCAATTCATCCCGCACCGACTCCAGCGCCTCCCCGAGGCAGGTGACATTTCCGTGCCCGAAGATGGCGAAGACGCCAGCGAAGAGCGGCATCACCCGACCGCCCGATTCGATGCGCTGCGCAGCAAGATGCCGGACAAGCGCCTGCGACATGGTCAAACGCACTGTCTTTCCCATGATGTTTCTCCCTTCCTACGGCAACCAGGGCCCGAAAGCCGCTTCTGCCGCCTAGGATACCCAATCCCTCGACTGGCGGCAGGTCATCTCCCCGGAGAATCCAGAGTGTTCAGCTTGCAAATCCGCGCACGCACGCAACAATGCCGAACCGTCGGATGTGCCATTGGCAGCGGACAGCCCGAGAGCCGCCAACAGGCTTCGTGTCCCGGGAAGCGCCCGTGTGAGAAAGAGGGAGGCGAATCAGCATGAAGACAGCAACCCTTCCGGTCGGAGTTGGAATCATAGGCACCGGGTTCATGGGACGCTCCCATGCGATTGCCTTCATGAACGCGCCTCACATTCTCGGCATCCCGGTTCGACTCACACTCGAACATCTCGTCGATGCATCCGAACGCCGCGCCGAGGAAGCCGCTCGGAAATGGGGATTTGCACGTTCTGGCAACAACTGGCAGGCATTGGTCGACGATCCCAGGGTCAATCTCGTGGCCATCGCGGCACCCAATGACCTGCACCGACCCATCGCCCTGTCAGCTGCCGCAGCCGGCAAGCATGTCTATTGCGAGAAGCCGCTGGCGCCGAGCGGCCCCGAGGCTCGGGAAATGGCGGTCGCAGCAGCAGCGGCTGGCGTGAAGACGCGAGTCGGCTTCCAGTACCTGGCCAATCCCGTCGTGCAGTACGCACGCCGACTGATCCGGTCGGGGGAAATCGGCGAGGTCCGGTACTTCCGCGGAGTGCATGCGGAGGACTACATGGCAGATGCATCCCTTCCGTGGACATGGCGCCATGACCCTGCCGGAGGTGGCGGCGCCATGGCGGACCTGGGCAGCCATGTTCTCTCCATGGCCCGCTTCCTTGCGGGTCCCGTGTCGAGAGTACTCGGAGACATGCATACCGCCGTCCTGCAGCGGCCGGACCCCGACCAAGGGGGACGGCGGAGAAAGGTCGAAGTGGAGGATGTGGGCCGGGCGTTTCTCCGCTTCGACAATGGAGCAACCGGGTCCGCGGAAGGCAACTGGATCGCCACCGGGCGGAAGATGCAACTGGACTTCGAGGTCGGCGGTACCCGGGGCGCCCTTCGGTTCACACAGGAACGATTCAATGAGCTTGAACTCTATCGCGTGGACGATCCGGCCGGCATGCAGGGATTCCGCACCATCTCCACCGCGGCGGAACACGGTCGCTACGCGGAATTTCTTCCAGCTCCCGGGCACCAATTGGGCTTCAATGAACTGAAGACCATCGAGGCAGGCGAATTCCTGGAAGAGATCGCGGGCGGCTCCGAAGGGGGGCCCGATTTTGCAGAGGGCGCCGCTGTGCAGGAGACGCTTGACGCCGTCTACCGTTCCGTACGGTCCGGCGGCTGGGAACCGGTCGCCGCGCCTGACAGCGCGGGAGCGACCTCCATCCCCTGACCTGCGCCCGCTCCGAACCGTAGGGAACGGGCAACCGTCTCAGAACGACCCTGCCTCTCCGGCAACCTTGTGGCGCAGTTCCGGCTCATCCGGCAGGTCGGCAGCGGGTGCCTCCCCTGCGGGAACATCTCCCAGGACCAGCTCCATGCGGGCACGGGGCCCCATATCGTCATCCGAGGCCAAGGCCTTTTGAAGTGCATGC
Organism: uncultured Rhodobacterales bacterium; assembly: GCA_964590405.1. Lineage (GTDB taxonomy): Bacteria > Pseudomonadota > Alphaproteobacteria > Rhodobacterales > CAZPXZ01 > CAZPXZ01. The sequence goes on from CAZPXZ010000002.1 coordinate 110,849, forward strand.
GCCACCGCTTTCAGATCCACCGACCGAATGGCGCGCTTGACCGGACCGACAGCGGTCGGCCGAAGAGACAGTCCGTCAAATCCGAGCGCTGCCAAGGCCACGGCAACAACCGGATCTGCCGCAGCATCGCCGCAGAACGAGAGTGGAACGCCGTGTTCCCGGCACCGTACGGCAATACTCTGCAGAAACCGCAGATATGCGGCGTGCATCGGCTCATAACGATCTGCCACCCGCTGGTTGCCGCGATCGGCAGCGAAAAAGAATTGCAGCAGGTCATTGCCGCCAACCGACAGGAAATCAACATCGCGGAGAAAGGAGTCCGGCGCGAACGCGAGGGACGGCGTCTCCAGCATGGCGCCCACGAGGATTGCAGACGGTGCGACTCCCGATGATCCGAGTCGCGCCGACTCGCCCTCCAGCATCCGACGTGCCATGTAGAATTCGGCTGCATCGGCAACCAGGGGAAACATCACACGCAACTCGCGACCGTTCGCGGCTCGAAGCAGTGCCTGAAGCTGCATCTTCAGCAACCAGGGACGCTCAAATCCGATCCGGAGCGCGCGATGACCCAGTGCCGGATTCGCCTCTGCCTCGCGTCGCAGTCCTGGCAGCGGTTTGTCGCTTCCCAGGTCGAGTGTCCGGAAGTGAACCGGGTTGCCCCGGGCTCCGTCCAGCACCCCGGCATAGGTCTCTGCCAAATGGTCGCGCCTCGGCAGGGTGCGGCTGGCCAGGAACTGGAACTCCGTCCGGTAGAGACCGATACCATCTGCGCCAAGCCCGTCCGCCAGCGCCGCATCGGCCGCAAGATTTGCATTGACCATCACGCGAATCCGCATTCCGTCGCGGCTCACGGCCAGCTTGCGGCGCAGCGAACGGTACCCTGAAAGCGCCTCCTCCCGAAGCTTGGCCTTGTCCCGGTACCCTGCCAGTACTTCGGTCGTGGGCCGAACGAAAACCCGACCCCGGTCGGCATCGACGATGATGCGGTCTCCGTTTTCCGCCGCGCGGACGGCGGCAGGCGACTGAACGATCATGGGCATGTCCAACCCACGCGCCAGCACCGCCACATGGGAATTGACCGAGCCTTCGCCCAGTACCACAGCCCCGTAGGTTGAACCATGGTCGCCGATCAGTACCGCAAGGCCGGCGTCCAGTGCCACCAGGACCGCATCGGCGGGAAGTCCTGTCGGAGCGTCGCCATCGTCGTGGCGCAGCAGTGCACGAAGCAGTCGCGCCGCAAGGTCATCGAAATCCCGGAACCGTTCCCGCAGATACTCGTCCTCTGCATTCTCCAGCCGCGTACGGACCTCGCCGCGAACTCCGTCCACGGCCGCCTCCGCAGACAGTCCCGCCTCGATTCGGCTCTCCATTCGCCGGAGCCAGCCCCGGTCGTCCAGAAACCTCCGATAGGCATCGAGGACTCCCGTGCGATCCTGCGCGAGCCCGTCTGACCATTCCCGGAACCGTCGGTTGAAATCGCCCTGGACAAGCTCGACGGCCTCCGACAGACGACTGCGCTCCGCCTCGGGATCATCTGCGATCGGGCGGCTGACGACGATCTTCTGCTCCGGGCGCACCACGGTCCCGATGGCAATACCGCCGCTTGCCGAGATTCCCTGGCTGACGACCGGGCCTTCCGCCGGCTCCGGACGCTGCAACTGCTCGTTCTCGACCATTTCGGCGATGACCAGGGCCACGAGTTCGAGCGCGTCTCTGTCCTCCTCGACATAGCGTCGCGCCGTTCGGTTCTGCACCACCAGTACGCCAAGGAGACGACCCGCACGGCGAATGGGGACGCCAAGGAACGAGCGAAGTGGTTCCTCCCCGATCTCCGGGACATAGCGGAAGCCGGGCTCGTTGGGCGCATCGGACGTGGCAAGCTGCTCGCCCTCGGCGGCAACGCGACCCACCAATCCCTCCCCCACACGTAGCCGTACCCGACCGACCGCCTCGGATCGAAGCCCGGTGTTCGCACACAGTTCCAGGGTCCGGTGGCCGCGCATCAGGTAGACGGAGCAAACCTCAGCAACGATGTACTCTGCGACAATCCGCGGAATTGCCGCAAGCCGCTCCGCCGGATCCGAGATGGGTGAAAGGCGACGCGCAAACTGGCGCAGAAGCGCCCGGGCGCCAGCCGCGGCCAAGTCCCTCTTCTTCCCCATCTTCCGTCCCGAACGATCAGCCGCTATCGAGGCCGAATGCCTTGTGCAGCGCTCTTGCGGCCATCTCGAGATGCCTGCGCCGGATCAGCACACTGGTCTTGATCTCCGAGGTTGAAATCACCTCGATGTTGACGCCCTCCGCAGCGAGCGCCGAGAACATCCGCTGCGCCACCCCGGCATGGCTGCGCATGCCGAGCCCCACGATCGAGACTTTCGCGACTTCGCTGTCGACAAGGAGTTCGTCGTATGCGATCTCTGCGCTTCCGGCCTTGATCGACTGTTCCGTGACGGCGACATCTCCCTCGTCCAGGGTGAACGTGACATCCGTACGCCCATCCGCCCCGACATTCTGCACGATCATGTCCACGTTGACACCGATTTCTGCCAGCGGACCGAACACAGCGGCAGCAACTCCGGGACGGTCTGCAACTCGCCGCAACGTGATCTTGGCTTCGTTCCGGGAGACGGCAACGCCGGTCACGACATTTTCTTCCACGATCTCCTCCTCCCCGCATAGAAGTGTTCCCGGCCCATGCGCAAAGCTCGACAAGACCCGCACCCGGACGTTGCCGCGCGCGGCCATTGCGACGGAGCGCGACATCAGGACCTTTGCGCCCAGCGAAGCGAGTTCCAGCATCTCCTCATAGGCGATACGGTCGAGCCGGCGCGCACTCGGAACGACCCGCGGATCCGCCGTATACACGCCGTCAACATCCGTGTAGATGTCGCAACGCTCCGCCTCCAGCGCCGCAGCCAGTGCAACCGCAGTGGTGTCGGAACCACCCCGGCCCAGGGTCGTGATGCGGTTGCTGCGCGAGATACCCTGGAACCCCGCGACCACGGCGTGCAGTCCATCCCGGAACCGTTCAGCGATGGCGGTGGGATCGACCTCCAGAATTCGAGCGGCACCATGCGTATCGGTCGTACGGATCGGAACCTGCCATCCGAGCCAGGAGCGGGCGGCAACTCCCTGCCTCTGCAACGCAAGTGCGAGAAGCCCCGCGGTTACCTGCTCACCGCTGGAGATGACCGTGTCGAACTCCCTCGTGTCGAAGATGGCTCCTTCCGCCCGAACCGACGCGACCAGCTTGTCGGTCTCGCCAGCCATGGCAGAAACCACAACGGCAACATCATACCCGTGTTCCACCTCGGCCCGCACACGGCAGGCTACGGACCGGACACGCTCGATGTCTGCCACGGAAGTCCCGCCGAATTTCATCACCAGACGCGCCATGGAGGATCTCTCCGGGTGTTGGGAGAACGCGTGGCCCCCGCGCGAAATGCACCAGAGCGCCGAAGCTTCAGTTTCCGCGACGATCCCCCCAGGGAACGCGCAGGCAGGGAATACCTTCCTCGCGAAGGGAGCGGGCTTCCGCCAGGTCCGCCTGTCCGAAAATGGAGCGTGGCTCCGTTTCTCCGTAATGCATCCGACGCGCCTCTTCCGGGAATTCCCGGCCGACATCCGTTGCATGTGTTTCCACATATTTGCGGAGTGCCTTCAACGCACCGGCCACACGGTCCACATCCGTGGCCGGCTGGTCAGCCTCCTGGGATGGCTCCGTCTTGTCGCCGCGTACTTCCACGACCTCCCGCCCACGTGCGTCGCCTGCCGCGACGTTGGGCGCCATCGGCGCTTTTGCCACCTCTGCACTTCCGCAGATGGGACAGGCGACCTGCTTCGCCTCGACTTGCTTTACGTACCCTGCGCCATCACGGAACCAGGCCTCGAAGGTGTGGCCCTGGCCACAGGCAAGCACGTATCTGATCATTGTGCGACCTCCGGCTTCACCAGTAGAGTATAGGCAGGAAGTCCAAACCGCGCATTCGTCCACCGTGCCGGAATTGAAGGACATGGTTCTGGCGAGAGAATCCATGTGCATGAAGGCCGCATGGATGAAGCCAACGAAAGCAGCACCCAACCGGGTGCTGCCTGCCCCTGCAATGGATACCAAGCCACTCGCTCGCGTTGACAGTTGGACCGGAGCCTTCGGGCATCACATGCCCCGCCAACGGAACGCCACACGCCGGAACGGCCGCCCTTGACCGGCAGCCTTAGGGACTTATATACTTGACTAGTCAGCTGCCAGCCGCGTATCCATTTCACGGGTCACAAGGGTCACCAGCGTGAACGCCCCTCGCCGTGCAGTTGCGCCAGTCCCCGACGCCAGAACATTGCGGGCAGCATTGATGTCCGCGTTCTGCACATGGCCGCAGGCCACGCACCGG
>CAZPXZ010000003.1:0-7078 GCA_964590405.1 uncultured Rhodobacterales bacterium
GCGTCAGCAGGACCGATGTCATCAGGCCCAGCGAACCGTATCCCTGGGCGACCGTGTCTGACTGGACATCACCGTCGTAGTTCTTGCATGCCCATAAGAATCCGCCGGACCATTTCAGTGCTGCTGCCACCATGTCGTCGATCAACCGGTGTTCATAGGTCAGGCCTGCTGCCCGAAACCGCTCCGCAAACTCGGTATCGAAGATCTCCTGGAAGAGATCCTTGAACCGTCCGTCATACGCCTTGAGAATTGTGTTCTTGGTCGAGAGATAGACGGGGAGGTGTCGGATCAAACCGTAGTTCAGGGAAGCGCGCGCGAAATCGCGGATGGATGCGTCGGTGTTGAACATCCCGAGTGTCACGCCCGGTCCATCGAATGCGTTCACCTCCCGGGCGATGGTTTCTCCATCTCCATCCGGTTCAAACGTGATGGTTACACGTCCGGGGCCAGGAATGACAAAATCTTGCGCCTTGTACTGATCGCCATGCGCGTGACGGCCGATGACGATCGGTTGCGTCCAGCCGGGAACCAGCCGCGGAATGTTCGAGCAGATGATTGCCTCGCGAAAGATCACCCCGCCCAGGAGATTGCGAATGGTACCGTTCGGACTGCGCCACATCTGCTGCAGTCCGAATTCCTGGACGCGTGCCTCGTCGGGCGTGATGGTTGCACACTTGACCCCGACACCGGTCTTCGCGATCGCTCGACCTGCCTCCAGCGTAATGGCATCCCCGGTCTTGTCTCGGGACTCGATTCCAAGATCAAAATACTCAATGGACATGTCGAGATACGGAAGGATCAGCTTGTCCTTGATCATTTGCCAGATGATCCGGGTCATTTCGTCGCCGTCGAGTTCGACTACCGGATTGTCGACCTTGATGCGATTCATGGGCAATACTCCTCTTGATGGGCGTGGCCAGATTGTGGTCGTCCGACGATGGCGGAAAGCGCTCAAGTTCACGAACCCCGCTACCATATCGTCTGTCGAGTCTGATCGCCAAGAATTCAGTGGCGGCACGACTTGGGGTGCACGGATCGGGCCATATGCATAATGGAAAATTGCCGGGTAACCCCGAGCCTCCGGTGATCGTGTTGGTGGAGCCGCAACTTGGCGGCAATATTGGCGCGGCAGCACGGGCAATGGCAAATTTCGGTCTACGCGACCTGCGCCTCGTGGCTCCGAGGGATGGTTGGCCAAATCCCGAGGCCCGGGCAAGGGCATCGGGTGCGAATCACATTCTGGACGATGCGCGTGTGCATACCAGCGTAGCCGAGGCGATAGACGACCGGCAGATCGTATTCGCAACCACCGCCCGGCCCAGGGAACTGGTCCGGCCGGAATTCCCTCCTCGAACGGCGATCCGGGAGCTGCAGGCTGCCGGGGTCAGCCGTAGCGCGGTCCTGTTCGGGGGAGAGCGGGCTGGCCTTGGCAACACGGACCTCGCTGCGGCCGAGGCCATCATCCGCATTCCAACCCATCCCGGGTTCTCGTCCCTGAACCTCGGTCAGGCGGTGCTGCTCATTGCCTATGAATGGTGGTTATCTTGCGCTGCGCGATTCCAGGAAGGGGACAGGTTCGAATCCGAACTTGCCAGTCGTGCCGATGTAGCATCGTTGGTCGGACATCTGGAGGAGGAACTAGATTCCGTTGGTTATTTCCATCCGCCTGAGCGGCGGCCTGCGAGCGTGGCTCAGATTCGAAACCTGATATTCCGCCAGCGCTTTACTGATGGGGAAGTGCGGATGTTGCGCGGTGTCATCGGCGCGTTGCGACGGGCCGGCAGGACGTGAGGAGCGCTTCTCAGGGACATCGGCAGCGTTCCGTGGAGCTCTGGCTGTACGGTGTACTCGTACTCGTGGCAGCCATGGTGGTTCTTGGTGGGCTGACGCGATTGACGGGTTCAGGTCTTTCCATCGTTCGGTGGGATCTCGTGAGCGGTGTGCTGCCGCCACTCGGCCAGGCGGAGTGGGAGGAGGCGTTTCGCCTTTATCGCCAGATTCCGGAATTTTCGGCTCAGAATTCCTGGATGGAAATGAGTGACTTTCGCCGGATTTTCTGGTGGGAATGGGCGCACCGGTTTCTCGGCCGCGTGGTCGGCGCTGCCTATGTCCTTCCGCTACTATTCTTCAAGTTGCGCGGCAGTCTTCCGCAAGCACTCCAGGGCCGCCTTGTGCTTCTCCTGATTCTCGGTGCACTCCAGGGAGCCATCGGCTGGTGGATGGTTCAGTCGGGACTTGCGGACCGCGTCGATGTAAGTCCGTACCGGCTTGCCGTGCACCTCGGAATGGCCTTCGTCATCATGGGCCTCTTGCTTGACACGGCGATGCGCCTACGCCGTCCGAGGGCTGGCTGGAGCCGCCTGGATCCCTTGCTCGCACTGCTGTTCCTGCAAATCATCGCCGGAGCATTCGTGGCAGGAACCGGGGCCGGTCGCGTGTACACCGATTGGCCGCTGATGAATGGTGCCGTTCTTCCATCCGAGGCATTTGACCTGCAACCGGCTTGGCGAAACCTGTTCGAGAATCACGCTCTCGTGCAGTTCATCCACCGGTCCATTGCCTATTTGCTACTTGCGATGGCTTTCGTCTTGGCACTTGCAAGTCGGTCCGGCATCGAAATTCGGCGGGCAATCCTCGGTGTGCTGCTTGCCCAGGCCTTGCTCGGCGTCCTGGCGCTTCGCGCAGGAGCCGAGCTTCCGCTCGCGGTGGCACACCAGGCCGGAGCCATTGCAGTGTTCCTCCTGGTGGTCTGGGCCAGAGGCCGCACATGCGATCCGGGGTCAGCCTCCTGAATTCGGCCACAAGCGCCGTTCAATCGGATGACATCCAGTTCGGTTCGCGTTTCTCCAAAAAGGCGCCGATACCCTCCTTCGCGTCTCCTGCGAGCATATTCTCTGTCATGATGCGTCCCATCTTCAGGTAGGCGTCGTCAAGACCGACTTCCAGCTGATCGTAGAAGGAACGCTTCCCGTAGCGGATGGCCGCTGGCGAGCGCTCCGCGATTGACCGGGCTACGGTTTCGACTTCGTCGCGCAACGAGTTCGAAGGCAGGGCACGGTTCACGAGACCGAGGAGGGCGGCCTGCGGGGCATCGACAGCATCTCCCGTCAGCAGCATTTCCATTGCGTGTTTGGGTAACACATTGCGTGACAATGCCACCATGGGTGTTGAACAGAACAGGCCAATTCTCACGCCAGGTGTTGCGAAGCGGGCGCGCTCTGATGCGTAGGCAAGATCGCAGGAAGCGACGAGTTGACATCCGGCGGCGAAGGCGGGCCCATCAACCTCGGCGATAACGGGCTTGGGGTGCCGCACGATTGCCTTCATGAGTTCGGAGCAGTTGTGAAACAGGGACCCGAAGGCCTCGGCGCCTCCGTCGTCGTCGGCCCGCCAGGCGCTCATCTCGGAGAGGTCATGTCCGGCACAGAATGCAGGTCCATTTGCGCGCAGGATGATGACCCGGATGTCCGGGGCGAGTTCCCATTCGCGGAGACCTTCGCGGAGCGCAGCGATCATCCCCTTCGAGAGGGCATTCCTCTTCTCTGGCCGGTTCAGAGTGAGGATTCCGACCGCTTCGTCGCTTTCCCTGATGAGTGGTTCCATGCTTTCCCAGACACTTCCCTGCTTGATCTTCGTCCGGAGGTATAGGCCGCAGTTGCCAATTGTCCAAGTCGCGAATGGGCTCGATGATACACGAGTTGGAGTTCGCCGGATGATGGGTACCTTACGTGGAACCGGACCGGGAGGCATGCGCCATGCCGGGACCTACCTCGCTTCGGAGCCACTGCCGGCAGCCGGCAACGGCAGCGGCAGTTGGTGCACGGTCTCGTAGAAAGTCCCGTTACATCAGCTCTTGCCATCTTCAATTTCTGCGTCCAAGCACTATATGATGTATTGGCACGTCGCAGCCACGGAGAACCTGTCCCCCGTCCGGTACGTGACCTCGCGGCGGTCCCGCCTGAATGCACAATGCTCCGGGGACAGAGGATGGCGGGGGAGCGAGCATGTTGCGTTTGCTGAGGTGGCTGATCATTACCGGCGCAGGATTGGCCGGAATTGCGGCCCTCTTGCTCGCAGCCACGGTGTGGTGGTTCTCCCGAGACTTACCTGACCACGAGTTGCTGGCAGCGTATGAGCCGGGCGTACTGACCCGAGTGCACGCGGCAGATGGCGGGGCCGTAGCAGCATTTGCGCGGGAGAACCGCATCTTCACTGCGGTCGAGGAGATTCCCGACCTGGTCAAACAGGCGTTCATCAGCGCAGAGGACAAGAACTTCTATGAACACCCCGGCGTAGACCCGGTAGGAATCTTCAAGGCAGTGATTCGCAATATCGGCAACTATGCCGCGGGTCGTCGCTTGCAGGGTGCATCAACCATCACGCAGCAGGTGGCGAAGAACATGCTGCTTTCGCGGGAAACGACGCTAATCCGGAAGATTCGCGAGGGGATCCTTGCGGTTCGGATTGGAAGTGCTCTCGAAAAGGACCGGATCCTCGAACTCTACCTGAATGAGATCTACCTGGGACAGCGCGCATACGGGGTTGCCGCTGCCGCCCTGACCTATTTCGGCAAGTCTCTCGACGACCTGGAGCTTCAGGAGGCGGCGTATCTTGCGGCCTTGCCCAAGGGGCCAAACAACTACCATCCGCTGCGGTATCCCGACCGAGCCCTGGCGCGTCGGGAATATGTCCTCACCCGCCTGGCGGAGGATGGCGTTGTTTCTGCTGACGCCGCAAGGGCAGCAGCCAGACTTCCGCTCGGAACCAGCCTTGGACGGGACCATCAGGAGGTTTCGCGGGTAGGGGGGTACTTCATCGAGGAGGTTCGCAGGGAACTACTGGAGGAGTTCGGTGCAGACACAATTTACGAAGGCGGGTTTTCGGTGCGTACCACCATGTCTCTCGAGATGCAGGACCGGGCAGAGCGGCTCCTTCAGGGTGCACTGGAGCGAATTGACAGGTCGCTGGGTTACGCGGGTCCCGTGGCCAGGATCGAGGGAGTCGAGGCGCTGGTTGCAGAAAGCGAATGGAGAGATCGGTTGGCCGATATCCAGGCGCCGCGTGATGTAGCAGGCTGGCGGCTGGCAGTGATCCTTGTGGTCGACGCGAATGGCGCCCGGATAGGTGTCGAAGGCGTTGCCGACGGAGCGGTGCACCGACTGCGATTTGAAGACATGGACTGGGCGCGTCCCAGAAAGGAATCCGGTGGCCTCGGCGTCCCGCCCGCAGCTCCTGACGATCTGTGGACACCTGGTGATGTCGTGCTTGTATCGCCAGCCATCGAGGAAGAAACGGGACGCGACGATGAAGGCTCGGTTCAATTCTGGAGATTGCGGCAGATTCCCGAAGTGCAGGGCTCCCTGCTTGCGATGGATCCGCATACCGGGCGAGTGCTGGCCATGCAGGGCGGTTTTTCCTACCAGACCAGTTCCTTCAACAGGGCTACCCAGGCCCGTCGACAACCTGGTTCGCTTGTGAAGCCAGTGGTGTACGCCGCGGCGCTGGATGCGGGATACACGCCTGCTACCCAGGTTCTGGACGCTCCGCTGCTTCTGGAACAGGGGCCGGGGCTGGACAAATGGGAGCCCGAGAATTCGAACCGGATCTCGTTCGCCGGGCCGGCGCCGCTGCGAAGGGGAATTGAGGAATCACGAAACCTCATGACCATTCGTGTGGCACAGGATGTCGGGCTGGAGCGTGTCGCCGAGTATGCCGGCCGACTGGGTATCTACGACGACATGCCGCCTCTGCTCTCCTTTGCCCTGGGTGCCGGAGAGACAACATTGGCAAGACTCGTGGAGGCCTATGCGGTTTTTGCCAATGGCGGGAAGAGAGTGGAAGCGGTACTGGTGGACCGTGTACAGGACCGCCGCGGGGTTACTGTCTATCGTCGGGACGATCGGCCATGCGTAGGATGTAGTTCGGATGCCTGGATCGGCCAGGAGGAACCCTATATTCCGAGCGAGGGAAGAGAGGTTCTGGATCCAGTGACTGCGTTCCAGGTCACCTGGATGCTGCAGGGAGTCGTGCAGCGGGGGTCGGGACGTGCTGCTGCGGTCGAGGGGGCGGTCGTCGCCGGGAAGACCGGCACGACCAATCAGAATCGCGATGCGTGGTTCATCGGCTATACGCCGGAGGTCGTCGTCGGCTGCTTTATCGGCTACGATACGCCTCGCTCGCTCGGAGTAAGTGGTTTCGGGGGGCGGCTGTGCGCGCCGGTGGTCGGGGAGTTCATCAGGGAACTCCCTGCAGCGTCCCGCGGTGGAACCTTTCACCGTCCTTCCGGACTGGAATTCGCGTCGGTAGTGCATGCCACGGGGTTGCGGGTGGCCGATGGGCAACTCTCGGCGGAGATTATCAGCGAGGCCTTCCGCGCCGGAAACGTGCCGCCGGTCGGGGTACAGGAAAGCGCTGCCGGGTTGCAGTCGGGGACCGGTGGGCTGTACTAGCTTTGTAGCAGAGGATTGATCATGCGAGCCGAGACAGCTGCCATTTCGGCAGAAATCAGGCAATGCCTTGAATCTCTGCGGGCCAGGCTCGACTGGGAAACGGTTCCGGAGCGGATGGCCCGCTATGATGCGGAAGCCGAGGCACCGGACCTATGGGAGGACCCGTCCCGAGCGCAGGCGGTTCTTCGTGCTCGGCAGCGGCTCGTTCGATCAGTGGAAGGTTGCCGTGAAATCGAGCAGACGCTGGAAGATCTTGAGGCGTTAGCAAGCCTGGGTGCGGAAGAATCGGAAGTCGAGGTCGAGGATGAGGCGGAGCAGGAACTCTTGGCACTCCGAGAAATTGCCCGCAAGCAGGAGCTGGAAGCGCTCCTATCGGGTGAGATGGACGGCAACGACGCGTTCCTTGAAATCAACGCCGGTGCGGGCGGCACGGAAGCCTGCGACTGGGCACGCATGCTGGCACGGATGTACTCTCGCTGGTCGGAACAGCATGGCTATTCCTTGGAAACGGTTTCGGAAACGGCGGGCGAGGAGGCGGGAATCCGTTCAACCACCCTATGCGTGAAGGGGGATGATGCCTACGGTTGGTTGAAGACCGAAGCCGGTGTCCACCGGCTGGTGCGCATGTC
>CAZPXZ010000003.1:7088-24026 GCA_964590405.1 uncultured Rhodobacterales bacterium
TCCCTTTGACAGCCAGGGGCGTCGGCATACTTCCTTTGCCAGTGTCGGTGTCGTTCCGGTGATTGATGACAATATCGAAATCGACATTCCGGACAACGAGATCCGGATTGATACCTTTCGCGCTTCCGGTGCTGGTGGTCAACACGTGAACAAGACCGATTCCGCAGTCCGGATAACCCATCTTCCCACTGGGATCGTGGCGACTTCCTCGGAGAAATCCCAGCATCAAAATCGTGTGCAGGCAATGGCGGTCTTGCGGGCGCGGCTCTACGACCTCGAGCGACAACGGCTTGAAGAGGAAAAGCAGAAACTGCGCGGCGAGAAGACCGACATTGGCTGGGGGCACCAAATCCGGTCTTACGTGTTGCAACCGCACCGTTTCGTCAAGGACACGCGTACCGGCTGCACTTCGTCAAATACGGACGGTGTACTGAACGGAGATCTGGACCTGTTCATGGCTTCTGAATTGGTTCGTCGCGTAGCCGAGTCTGCCAAGAGCGAATCTCTGGTTTGAACTGACTCCGCTCGCGGCCAGGGGGTGCGACCTGCCCGCAAGTTTCCAACGGGCATATAGGATCCGGTTCGTGCCGCCGGTGCCGAACCGGACGTCTGCGTCCCGTGTTCTCTGTCGACGCTACCAGGCGGAGTCGTCTGCAACTGCTGCACCCGAAGCCGGGGCGGCGTCCTGCAGGTCGTCCTCCTCCTCCTCGATGATTTCCTCTGCCTCCGATTGCCAGGGTACGGGCACGTCCCCTTGCAGCGGCTCAGCTGAATGGCGGACGTTTCCCTCGAACTGCGCTCCCGACTCGATCGCGAAGAGCTTGTGCATGATCTCTCCGCTTACCACGGCGGTATTGCAAAGGCGGACATGAACCGCACGAATTTCGCCGACGACGGTTCCCGAGACCACGACTTCGTTTGACAGGATGTTGCCTTCTACGGTCGCGTGTTGGCCTACCGTCACCGCCTTCGCCCGAATGTCGCCCTTGACCCTGCCATTGACGCGCAGGTTCTTGTCCGTGATCAACTTTCCTTCTGCTGCAAGTGAGTAACCGATAACGGAGGTTTCCTCCTCGGGCGGATCGGCAGGCGACGGGCTGGCCATGGGAGCGCTGACTCTGGACCCGAAGGAGGGCTCTTCGATATCTAAATCACTATCGCGCTTCTTGAACATCGGATCGGGTCCCCCCTTGCTGGCATAGCTGCGCGGCGCCATTCGCCCCGCCCGGCGGAATGTAGCTTCGGTACCGGGAACGCGCAACTCAGGAACAGTGATTCGGGAGTGCTGTCCTTCCAGGGAAGTTGGTCTCTTCCGGATTGCGTCGACGTGGCTGGCAGCGTTGTGGTAGCTTGCAGAAGTGGATGCGAGTCGAGGCAGTATTCGCAGTGGTTCAGTCTATGTTCTCCGAGGGAAGAACGGTGCATCGCGACCCTGTACACGGGTTTCATTTCTTCACCGAGTTCGTTCAGGCGCGGCAAAGGGGAACAGTAAACAGCCAAACGTTGCCTGACGCAGGCGGTAGCTCCGTCGGGCAGGCCGTTTGCCAATCTCGGACCCCCTCTGTATTTCCAATGTGTTATAATGGATATCACAGAAAGCTTGTAGGCATGCAGTTGTCGCCGGCCGCCAGGGCGGATCGGCTGTTTTCTTGGGCATGTGCGACGAAGGGAGGTTGCCGCAATGCGCTTGAGTCTGCCCGTGCGCGCCGCGACCACTATCGTATTCATCCTCTCGATTGCCGTAGCCTTGACCGGGATCCTGAGCCTCTATCAGCTTCGTAGCTTTTCCAACGAATTTCTGAGTGACAAGATGGTGTTGGTACTGGGTAGTGTACGCGATTCGATGGAAACTTCCCTTGCCCTTGGACTCCCTCTTAATGCCCTGCCCGGCGTTAACCGCGCCGTTCAGGCCACGCTGGAGAGGGATCCGCAAATTCTCTCTGTGGAGTTCTTCGATGCTGACGGCAACATCCTGTACAGTTCCGACGAAACACTAATTGGCGACCTTGTGTCGGAGGAATGGGCGATTGAGTGGGATGTGGGTGAAAGTCAGCACTGGACGCGGGACGAGCGCGATGCAAAGGTAGTCGGGCTTCGTGTACGAGACGCCCTGGGTATCGAGGTCGGGTCCCTGGCGCTTCGGTATTCCCGTGCCGCGTTTGATCGCAGCATTGATGATATGGCGGTGCGGATCTCGCTGTTTTCCATCGCGGTCGTGCTGGTGATCGGGGCAATCGGAGCTTGGCTCAGTTACAATTTGACCAGAGGCATTCGAGACCTGCTCCTGGTCATGCACGAACTCGTTTCAAAGGGAAGATCTGACCTGGAGAACATCTCGGAACCTGTGTTTGATGCGCCCAAGGCCTTTGCCGAGAGGGTACAAAACGTTCAGTCGTCCATAAACACGGCGAGGGCGGAAATCCGGGAGATCGAGGAAGGGACCGAGACCCCGACCACGGCATTGGAGCCGTCACAATGAACAGGAAAGCGCTGTTCGGAACCGGGGCCGGTGTGGACGACATTTTTCGTTCCGTGGTGATCCGTCTGGTTGTTGCGGCAGCAATTCTCCTTCTCGCCGCACAAGCTGCCGTGTCGTTCTTGTCCGCTCGTTCGTTCGAGCAGAATCTGCTGCCCGAGGTTGAGGCAAAGGCGCGAATTTCCGGCGAACTGGCCGCAGCGGAGATCGTGCGGGCCATCGAGTACGGCATCCCTCTTGGAAACCTCGTTGGCATGGAGGTCTTTCTCGATGGATGGGTGGAAGGCAATTCCTCGCTCGCATACATGAGGGTCGGCACTCCGGACGGCACGATACTGTATTGGGACAGCTCCGGCTCCAATGGTGGCGGTGAAGCTGACTCTGCAATGCTTGAGCAGGTGATCCCGGTCGTCGCGTCGGAGGATCATGTCGCCAGCGTTTTCGTCGGCATGAAGGGAAGCGAGGCACCCTCGGTTCTGCTCGACCTTCGTTTTGAGATCGCAACGGTACTGTTCGTTTCTCTGCTGATCGCCTTTGAGTTCATTCTCATCTTCGGGCTGGCTCGGCTGTCCGCACCGACCAGGTTCGTACGGCGGTCTCTGGAAGCCGGTGCGAGCGGCGATTTTAGCCAGTTCATGGGCATTCGCGGGCAGGACGAGATCGGCCGGGTTATTTCTTCGTTCAACGCCTCGGTTCGTAGAATGAACGGTGAATTCAGTGAATTCGCGCGCGAGGCGGAGGAAGTGCGGGCCGAGCAATTGGAGCGATCCATCAGGTCCCGGATCCTCAACACGATCGAACGGGTGCGTGGCCAGCACAAGTTTGTCGAAGTGGGCATGGAGCGGATCAAGGAATTTCGGTCCCCGTTTGATGTTCGGATCCCGTTCTTCTTCTTCATGGTATCGCAGGAACTGTCGCGCCCGTTCCTTCCGCTGGTCTTCGACAGGGTCTATGAGCCGATGGAGGGGTTGAGCCGGGAGATCTTCATAGGCCTTCCAATCACGGGATTCATGCTGGCCGGATTGATCGCGACCCCAATGGCAGGAGCACTGACGGAACGAATCTCTCCACGCAGCCTGTTCCTCGCTGGAGTGATTCCTTCTGCGGCCGGATTCGTGGGAACCGCCTTCGCTACGGACATGTTCGCGGCGATGACCTGGTGGGTCGTCGCAGGGTTTGGATACGGGGTCATCTTTATCACCTCCCAGGTTTATGTTGCCCGGTACACGGATCGGGGGCGGCGCGCCGCCGGGATGGCAGTGTTCTCCGGTGCCGCGTTTGCGGCTTTCGTCTGCGGACCGGCAATCGGCGGTATTCTTGCCGACAGGGTTGGCTACGTGAACACGCTGATCGCATCCGGTGGGCTTGCCGTGATCTCCGCTGCGGTTGCGTACTGGTCGCTGGATCCAGAGCCGCTGGATCCCTCGAACGTCCATCGGGAAACGGACATGCCGGGGTTCGCCAGACTTCTGGCTCTGCTTTCTGAGCGCAGGTTCTTCTCGGTTGCCTTCCTTTCCGCAGTGCCGGCCAAGATTGCCCTGACGGGAGTCTTCTTCTATCTCGTGCCGTTCTATCTGCACGAACTTGGAAACTCCCAGTCCGTGATTGGTCGAATCATGATGGTGTACGGAATCGCGTGCATCATCGTGACGCCGGTTGCTGCCCGACTCTCGGACATGACAGAGCGTACCGTCTCGTTCATCGCGCTCGGAGGATTGCTGGCGGCTGTCGGCTGCGCGATCCCTGCATTCCATGAGAGCAGCATGATGGTGCTTGCCGGTGTCGCCGTGCTTGGTCTCGGGCATGCGCTCTTGACGGCGCCACAACTGGCATCGGTGCAGGAGATCGCCGAAGACATCGGTCCGCAGATCGGAATGGGTGTCGGAGCCGTCATCGGTGTGTTCCGCACCATCGAACGAATCGGTACTGTGCTCGGGGCAATCGTCGTCGCAGCCATGGTGTCGAAATTCGGCTTTTCCGCTGCGCTCGGTGCCACGGGCGCCGGGTATCTCGTTCTCGGTCTCCTGTACGTAGTATCGGAAGGCCTGTCCCGGCGGCGGCGCGCTGCAGCATGAAGGCTTCATCCCGCAGGCTGTTGGTCTGCGCCATTGCGGCGATTTCACTGCTGATGACACCGGCTGTCGGTGAGGACGGCGGTCGGGGAGCAGAAGAGCCTTTCGATATCTACATGGTGGTGTGGCGCGGCGAGACGGATGTCGAACGAGGCTTTCAGACCTATCTCCGCGAGCGCGGCATCCGGGCCAATGTCATCATTCGCAACCTTGAGCGCGATCGGTCAAGAATTCCCGTTTTCGTTGAGGAGATACGGGAATTGCAGCCAGATCTGGTGCACACATGGGGCACTTCGACCGGATTGGGAATATTCGGGGCCATTGCGAACACCGAGTCGGACAAGTTTATCGAAGATGTTCCGGGATTGTTCTCCCTGGTCGCCTATCCGATCGAAGCAGGGTTGGTCGACAGCTTGGAGGATCCAGGACGGTCGCTGTCGGGCACCGCGTATCTTCCGCCGTTGCGCAGTCAGATTGAGGCGATCCTCGCGTACACGCCGGTTGAACGATTCGGCATGATCTACAACCCGCTCGAGCGGAATTCCCTGATAAACGTCGAGGAAATGCGTGCTGTATCGGAGGAAATGGGATTTGACCTGGTCCAGCTGGAAATCCCTTTGGATGGCGATGGCCGCGCTGATCCTGAAGCCTTGCCGGGACTCGTTCAGGAACTCAGTTTTCGGGATGTTGACTTTCTGTATATCGGCCCGGATTCCTTTGTGAGCATTCACTCCAAGGTGGTTACGGAGGAAGCCCTGGGCTACGGTATTCCCAGCTTTGCCGGGACGGAATTCGGATTTGAGCAGTCCAGGGCGTTGCTGGGGCTGGTCAGCCGGTACTTTCTGGTCGGCAAGTTGGCTGGTCTGCAGGCCGAGCGCGTGCTGCTCGAGGGCGTAGCTCTGGAGGACCTCCCGGTCGCATCCCTGTCCAGATACTCCCTGCTCTTGAGAATGCCGGTGGCGCACCAACTCGGTCTTTATCCGCCGATTAACTTGCTGCCACTGGCCGAAGTCGTGGAGTGATCCAATGGGGCTGCGGGGCAGGATCAACCTGATTGTCCTGATCTTCGTGCTCATCATCATGGGCGCGCTGGCTGTTACAGCTCTGGTACGCGAGGATGTCGTCCGGGAGGAACTCGCGCGCGCGGCCGTTACCGGAAACCAGTCGCTCTGGTTGAGCATCGTGGCGAGCAATGTGCAGCGTCTGAGCGATCAGGCTCATATCGCAGGTGGCGACGAGTCCCTGCGTGCCGCGGTCGAAGGCGGGGATATAGAAGCGGTTGCGGATGCTGCCGACAGCATTTTTGTACGGCTGCAGGAGGCAGGCGCTGCTACACGGCTGGATATCGTCGATTCCGCTGGAGCTGTCCTGTATTCGACATTCCCGTCCTTCGAGCCCGACGTAGCTCTCAGCGAACGTGTGATGCTGCAAATGCTCGCGGAGAAGCGTGGCGGTGGCGGTATCGGCAACGACGCTTCCCGCAACGTTACGGTTTCGTATGCCGTGCCAATCACCGACTCCAGTGGTGGGATTCTCGGACTGGCCGTGTATGGTCGGGACATACCAGAGGTTCTGGACGAATTCCGCAGCGGGACCGGGGCGGAAGTACTGATTGTCAATCGGCGCGGGCGACTGCTGGAGGGCACCAGTCCCGATCTTTGGCCGGAAATCAAGTCGGAAGTCATTCTGGAGCCTGGCTCCACTGGTGTGGTCGAGGCGGATGACAGGGTGTACTCGATAACCAGTATTCCACTCAGTGCGGATTTGGGAAATCTCGTGGCGTTTCTCGCCGTGATTCAGGATACGACAGCGGCCTACCAGGATAGCCAGCGCGTCAGCCTCATCAGTTTTGGGGTCATTGCGCTGTTCTTGGCTGGTGCGCTGACGTTTCTTTCCTTTTACATGCACCGGCTGTTGTCACCTCTTGTCGCTTGCGTCGAGGTGCTCAACGCACTTTCCCGTGGGGAAACCCACTTGACGGTGCCGGTCGAAGGTGAAAAAGGGCGGGATGAGATCGCACAAATTGCTCGGGCCATCAACATATTCCGCAGGCAGACCATGCAGCTCATGCGTCAGCGCCGGTTGCAGGAGCGCCGGCGTCGTCAGCAGGAACGCTTCATCAGGCAGGAGATGACACGTCTCGCAGGGACCCTCACCAAGGGTGCGCGGGTGGATGTCCTGGAAGATCTGGCGGCCGTGGAGCGGCAGGCACGAAAGATGGTCGTTGAAAGCAGCGATACCGATGCGGCGGAAAGTGCCGCTGACGGGCTGCAATTGATGGGGCTCGCGTTCGAGCGCATGACCAGCCGGGTCGCGGCTCAGCAGGAACGGTTGACCAAGTTGGTCAATGACTTGCAGGAAGCATTGAAGACGAAGGTAGCCTACTACGCGCTTCGGCACGACCTGGACATCGCCAAGCGCGTGCAGCAGTCCTTCCTGCCAGGAGACAGTTTCGTCGTCGGCAATGTACGCATCCGGGCAATCATGAAGGCGGCAAAAAACGTTGGTGGAGATTTCTACGACTTCTTTGCGTTGGACGAGAACCGAATCGGGATCGTTATTGCGGACGTTGCCGGAAAGGGGGTCCCGGCAGCCCTGTTCATGGCGGTAACGCGAACCCTGATCCGGGCCAACGCAACGCATGGCGAACTCTCGCCGGGTGAGTGCCTGGAAGCCGTGAACGACATGCTGGTGGATTCCACGCGGGAGGAGATTTTTGTTACGGTATTCTACGGTGTCTACGATCTTCGCACCGGTGTCCTGACCTATGCGAATGGCGGCCACAATCCGCCCTGCCTCGTCTCTGGGAAGAGCGTGGAAACGCTTCCGTTGACGGGTGGCGTCGTGCTCTCGATGTTCAAGAGTCTCAAGTACAACGAGAATTCGGTTGAGGTACCACGAGGCGGGAAGATCTTCTTCTACACGGATGGCGTCAATGAAGCCGTTAACGAAGACGATGAGGAGTTTGGCGACAAGCGGATGCACGCATCACTCCGTGCGGTAGGTACCGACGGGCCCGGCGACACCATCGAGCATGTGGTTAGGGATGTTGAGAGTTTCGCTGGACAGGCCGAACAGGCGGACGATATTACAATGGTTGTTCTGGGACGCGAGGCCGCCGAGGACCGGCACATCGTTCGACGAGTTTCGCTGAGCAACGACATCAGCGAATTGCGGCGACTCATGGCCGAGTTGGTCGCCTTCTGCAAGGTAACTGGCATCAAGCAAGCGATGGTCACGCGGTTTGAACTCGTCCTCGATGAGGTATTCACCAACGTCGTGAATTACGCGTTTCCCGAAGGGGGAAAGCATGAGGTCGATGTCTGCCTGTCCTGTAAGGACTTGGAGGTTGAGATCATCATTGAGGATTCAGGGATAGAATTCGACGTTACCCGCCAGGGCCCGAAGGTTGATCCGAGTCTGGCCATGGAGGACCGTACCGTTGGCGGGCTTGGCATCTACCTGGTCCACACGACAATGGACGATGTAGAGTACATTCGTATCCGTGACCGTAACCGCCTGACGATCCGGAAGCGGTTGGATAACTGAAGCTCTCATCGCTTCGCGCAACAAAGGGAGTGTCCGCTGGCACTGTTGCGGGCATGCGGTCGGATGAATGTGATTTTGCCGTCTCGCTAAGCGCCACCGGCGAGCGGTTGCTAGTTACTACTGTTCCGGCATGCGTTGGACATCCTGCTATGCAAGTTTTGCGGGATTGGAAGCGATGAACGGGACGGCGTAACATTCCGGCACGGTGAGCATTGCAGTTTGCGCCGGGCCGCGAGAAACTTGCGTGCCGGCACCGCGATGTGGTTGGCGGGCAAGGCGGTGCTGGAGTAGGCAATGGGCAAACCAATTCGGCGATGGAGTACATTGTCCGCCTGCGCCGCCCGGCTGACATTGCACTGCCTGAGTATCGTCCTCATCGGACTCGCGCTGGCCAATGCTCCGGCCTGTGCAGCGCAGGAGCGCCCATCAACCATCGTCATAGAGGCTCGGCCAGGCGGAGTCGACGAGGACGAATTGAATTGCTTGGCGGAAGCGGTGTATTTTGAAGCGCGTGGGGAGGGATCTCATGGGCAGCGCGCCGTTGCGGAGGTCATCCTGAATCGACGTGCCAGCCCGTCTTTTCCTGACACAGTCTGTGACGTCGTTCACCAGGGATACAACCCTGTGAGCCCAAGACTTCACAAGTGCCAGTTCTCCTACTATTGCGACGGCTTGCCGGAAGCATTTGGCGACCGTGATCGCCTGGCCCGGATACGTGCGATGGCCTGGAACATGCTTCGTGGTATGAAGAGTAACCTCACGATGGGAGCGACTTACTATCACGCCGATTACGTTTCCCCGGGGTGGGCCCGGAATCTATTGCGGGTGGCCCGCGTGGATCAGCACATCTTTTATCGTGAGCCTTGAGACGGTGGAGTAGTCGCACTGCCAGCTGCCCCGCCAGGGTGGTTATTCGAAATCCAGGCCAAGGTCCAGCGCGGGCGCGGAATGAGTGATCCAGCCGCTTGAGAGGAAATCCACGCCGGTTTCCGCGATCCCGGCTGCGTTGAAAGGGTCTATGCCACCCGAAGCCTCCAGGATGAACTTTCCGCGGGTCATCCTGACTGCCTCCCGCAGCATGGGAACGGCCATGTTGTCCAGTAGTACCGCGTCGGGCAGCTCCGACTCAAGCACCGTTCCCAGCTGGTCCAGCGTATCGACTTCGATCTGAATGGCCCGCATGGGACCAGCAGTCAGGCGGGCGCGCTTCAAGGCCGTGGCAATGTCCCCATCGAGTGCGGCAATATGGTTGTCCTTGATCAGGTAGCCGTCGTGCAGGCCAAACCGGTGATTCATGCCGCCCCCGGCGCGTACCGCATGTTTTTCAAGCGCGCGCAGGCCGGGAGTTGTCTTGCGGGTGCAGAGTACGCGCGCACCGCTATTCGCGATGGCCTCAACGATTCTGTGCGTGCCGGTCGCAATTCCCGACAGGCGCTGTGCGAGATTGAGCGCGGTTCTCTCGGCTGCCAATACCGCACGCGCGTCTCCAAACACTTCAAGAAGCGGTTCACCTTCCTGAAGACGAGTGCCGTCCTGCCGGTGGGCGGTGATTCGAAGCGACGGTTCGGTCAGTCTGAATGCGAGGCGGGCAGCTTCGATACCGGCGACGACGCCGGCTTCCCGGCAACGCAGTACCGCCCTGGCCGTACGGCCGGGAGGCACCAGTGCTGCGCTGGTAATGTCCCCGGCTTCTCCGAGATCCTCTGCCAGTGCAACCCTGACCACGGATTCAATTGTGGCGCGCGGAAGTGGCACCAGGAACTCGGACACGCTTTGCGGACCAGACGGGATGGTCATTCTTCGCAGTCCATGCGGATCTGCGCGGCCTCTCGCAAGGTGATTTCGCTTCTCGAAGCAAACTCCGCAAGGGAATGAGGATAGTCGCTGCGGAAATGGGCACCACGGCTCTCACATCGCCGGAGCGCAGAGGCTGCAATGAGCGTTGCGGCATCCGCCATTGCGCGAACAGCAGGGGAATCGCTCTTCCGTCTGAGTTCCGCGATGCAGCGGAGCCCATTTCGCAATCCATCTTCGCTTCGTACTACGCCAATCTGCCCCGACATGAGATTCCGCAGAATCCGGACGCTCTGGTGATCCGCGGCCGGTCCGGGGTCAGGCGGTTCCCGCAGGTGAATCGGTGTCGGTGGTGGTACCGCTGGGAGACCGGATACCTGTTGTGCAATTCGCCCGGCAAACACACAGGCTTCCAGCAGGCTGTTGGATCCAAGCCGATTGCCGCCGTGCAGTCCGGTGGCAGCTGACTCGCCACAGGCGAAGAGCCCTGGCAGGTTTGTCTGTCCGACGTCATTGGTGCTGACACCGCCGATGTGGAAGTGCGCTGCCGGGATGACCGGGATCAGATTGCGGTCGGGGTGGATACCTGCAGAACGGCAGGCGAGAGCGACATTGGGAAATGCGTCCGGTTTGCCCGCAAACAAGTGTCTTGCATCCAGGAAGGCAGACCCGCCTCTTGCACGAACCTGAAAAATTGCGCGTGCGACGATATCGCGCGGCGCAAGCTCCGCGTCAGAGTGTTGGTTGGCCAGGAAGCGCCTTCCTTGCTCATCAACCAGCACCGCGCCGGCTCCCCGGAGGGATTCGCTCGCAAGTGGCGTGGGATCACGTCCGATGTCGATCGCGGTAGGGTGGAATTGGACGAATTCCGCATCCCCGATCGCCGCACCTGCATATGCCGCCATGGCGAGTGCTTGCCCGCGAAGTCGTGGTGGAGAGGTGCAAACCTCGTAGAGTCCGCAGAGTCCGCCAAATGCAAGGACCGTTGATCCGGCGAGAAGCAGGATACGGTTACCGTCATGCGTTCGGGCATATGCACCTATTGCGCATCCGTCCTCGACCACGAGCGAGTCCGCGATCAGGCCTTCAAGGATGTCGATGGAGGGAGTCTGTCGCGCTGCGTCTGTGAGCGCACGCATGATCTCGTGTCCGGCGCCGTCGAAACCGGTGCCGGCAACCCGTGCGATCCGATGGCCTGCCTCCTTGGAGAGAACGAACTGCCCGTCCCCGGTACGATCAAATCTGACACCAAGTGCCGAGAGGTCCTCGATTCGACGGACAGCTTCCTTGGCCACGGACAGCGCCAAAGCGTCATCAACGAGGCCCGCACCGACCGCGACAGTGTCAGCCGCGTGGAATTCCGGCGTATCGCCAACGCCAATGGCGGCTGCGATTCCCGCTTGCGCCCAGGTGGACGACGCACCGCTCCCGACCGGGTCTGGCGAAAGCACCGTAACCGGCCTGGGAGAGAGTTTCAGTGCCGTGAAAAGGCCAGCCAAGCCTGCGCCGAGGATCAGGGTCCCCTCGACCGGTCTGAAATCGGTGGGGGTCATGCCGCTGGATCGGACGGTTCGGTTGATCTGGCGTTCAATTGGCCCTGGAGGAGAACTCGATCATGCGTTCCACTGCGGTTCTCGCGGGGTCAGCGATGCGGGGGTCTACTTCCACTTCTTCCGTCATCGTGTGTAGCGACCAGAGAATGTTCTCAAGGGTAATCCGCTTCATGTGCGGGCAGACATTGCATGGGCGTACAAAGTCTGTTTCTGGAATCTCGGCCGCGACATTATCGGACATGGAGCATTCCGTGATCATGACTACCTTGGGCGGTCGAGTTTGCCGAACCCAGTTGATCATCCCGGATGTGGATCCGGTGAAGTCGGACTCCGCGACAACCTCAGGAGCGCATTCCGGGTGTGCAAGCACCTTGATATCTGGATTGTCGTCTCGATATGCACGGATTTCGTCAGCGGTGAAACGCTCGTGGACCTCGCAAGTCCCCATCCAATAGACGATTTTCTTGTTGGTCTGCGGAGCAACATTCTGGGCGAGGAAACCGTCGGGCGTCATGATCACCGTGTCGGATTCCATTGCCTCAACGATTTCCAGCGCATTGGCTGATGTGCAGCAGATATCGGATGCTGCCTTTACCTCCGCGGTTGTATTGACGTATGTGACCACGGGTGCACCGGGATTTTCTGTCCGCATTCGTTCCACGTCCTTGGCCGTGATGGACGCGGCCAAAGAACACCCGGCTCGCCGATCTGGAATCAGTACGGTCTTGTGGGGATTCAGGATCTTGGATGTTTCGGCCATGAAATGCACGCCGCACTGGACGATTACCGAGCGTGACGAACGCGATGCCTCAATGGCCAGTTGCAGACTGTCCCCGACGAAATCGGCAACGCCGTGATAGATGTCCGGCGTCATGTAATTGTGGGCAAGGATTACGGCATCGCGCTCTTCCTTCAGTCGCCTGATGGCGCGGATATAGGGTGCATGCCGCATCCAATCCACCGTGGGTATGACCGCGCTTGCGAACCTGTATGCGTCGTTGGTTTCCGAAAACGCCCGGTCGCTAGGCTCAAGGTCGTAATGAGCGGCGAGTTCGGCCCTCGCTAGATGGATTTCGTCAGTGGAATTGATCCGCATGGTGTCTGGGCCATCCCTGCGACGCCCCATCAAATCGGGGCGGCCGATCCTGGCAGTTTCTTCGAGCCGAGAAGGGACAATTGTGGTCACAGGTTGAAGA
Organism: uncultured Rhodobacterales bacterium; assembly: GCA_964590405.1. Lineage (GTDB taxonomy): Bacteria > Pseudomonadota > Alphaproteobacteria > Rhodobacterales > CAZPXZ01 > CAZPXZ01. The sequence goes on from CAZPXZ010000003.1 coordinate 19,729, forward strand.
AAAGTCAAATGCATCGAGAAAGGCGATCACCGGCGCCGGACAGGTTCTATCTGCCAACGGAGCATTGGCAAGGCGGGACGGGAGCCGAATCCCGGATGGTCCGGGTCTGCAAGTGTCTTGGGAGAGTAGAGCTTGAATCTCATCCCGAGTTTCTGGCGGTACGGTGGTTCCGCCCTCACCGGATTTGCGCTACATTGTACTGCAGCGTTCCCGATTGCAACACCATATAGATGCCTGAAGCAGTTCGTTGGGAAGATGCTGTGGCTGATGCCACATTGCGCAAGAGGGTTAGATGTTTGAGCAAGCACGCAGAAGCCTGTGGCCGAACCGCACACCGAAAGAGAATGCCGAATCGGCTGACGAGGTTCACTTCGTCAATGGTCGTCGCTTGCGGCCACCGTTTCCTGAACACTGTGCGCAGGCAGCCTTCGGCATGGGTTGCTTCTGGGGCGCGGAACGGTTGTTCTGGAGTCTGCCAGGTGTTTGGGTAACAACGGTTGGCTACGCCGGCGGAACAATCCCCGATCCCACCTACCGGGCGGTCTGCTCGGGTAGGACCGGCCATGCGGAGGTTGTCTTGGTCGTATTTGATCCGCATGCGCTTTCCTATGGCGAAGTGCTCAAGGTGTTCTGGGAGGGGCACGATCCCACGCAGTTGAACCGGCAGGGCAACGATATTGGAACCCAGTACCGCAGCATGATCCTTGTCTGGGACTCGGCGCAACGCATCGCCGCCGAGAGAACTCGGACGAGCTACGATTCGGCTCTGTTGGCGGCAGGTCGTGGCAGCAGTACGACTGAAATCCGGGACTGGACGGAGTTCTATTACGCAGAGGGCTATCACCAGCAGTACCTGGCGAAGAATCCAGGCGGATACTGCGGATTGGGTGGTACCGGCGTGTCCTGCGCCGAATCCCAAATTTCTGGTGAACAGTAGAGGCGGTGCGTTGTGGCCCGCAGCCGGCGAATCCTGGGAGTAGACCCAGGTCTCGTGAAGACCGGCTGGGGTCTTGTGGAGGCGGAAGGGTCTCGGCTGAAGCACGTTGCGAACGGAGAATGTGCCAGCGGTAAGGGAACCCTGGGCGCGAGGCTGCTTGCTCTGCAAACCCAGTTGAATCGGGTACTTCTGGAGTACAAGCCAGACGAAGCTGCGGTCGAGGAGAGTTTCGTGCACCGCAACGCGCGTGCTGCGCTGATGCTCGGCCATTCCCGGGCCGTAGCCCTGCTGGTGGCCGCCAGCGCCGGGGTGCCGCTTGCGGAATATGCTCCGAATGCCGTGAAGCGAACGGTGACCGGGACAGGTCACGCCGACAAGCGGCAGGTGGCCTACATGATAAGGGCATTGCTTCCGGGTGTGGAGTTGGCGGGAGAACATGCGGCAGACGCACTTGCGGTCGCGATCTGTCACGTCAACCAGTCGGGTGGTGTCCTCGGGGAGTTGACGGGACGCGTTGCACGCCGTTCGGTTGGTGCTGAGGCCACAAGATGATCGGGCTTCTCTCGGGCGTTGTTGTTGAGGTGCGGTCGGACTGCGTGGTCGTGGACACGGGCGGTCTGGGTTACGAGGTGTACTGCCACGGTCGGGACCTTGCATCCGTGCCGTCGGTGGGATCGAACGTCAGATTGCATACCGACCTTCAATTGCGCAACGAGATGTTGCGCTTGTACGGATTTCTGGGCGCACAGGAGCGTGACTGGTTTCGTCTCCTCTGCGGCGTACACCACGTGGGTGCGAAGGGAGCACTGTCAATTCTGGGAACGCTTCGTGCGGGAGAACTTGCGGATGCTGTAGCACTCGGCGATCCCAGGCAGGTACAACGGGCGCCAGGCATCGGAAAGCGTATCGCCGAGAGGGTAGTCATGGAGTTGAAGGGTAAGGGCCCGATGCTCATGGCGGTCCGGCAGGACGACTCCGTCGCCGGGGTGCGGACAGATGCCATTTCGGCGCTTGTCGGTTTGGGGTATTCCAGCGAGGTCGCGTTGTCCACGGTTCGTGCCACCATGCTGGAAATGCCGGAAGCAACTTTGGAAGCCTTAATTCATGGTGCACTCCGACGACTCGGTCAGGGCAATGAATAGCGACCAGCAAGAGTCAGTTGTTCGGCCGGAGTTCTCGCCAGAGGACTCGTCAGGTGCGGTGCGTCCCCGTCGGTTGGCGGACTTTGTCGGTCAGTCACTGTTGTGCAACAATTTGGAGACGTTTGTCAGCGCAGCTCGCCAGCGCGGAAACGCCATGGACCACGCTTTGTTTCATGGACCTCCCGGTCTCGGAAAGACGACACTGGCGCACATTGCGGCAGCTGAATTGGATGTGAGTATTCGCATCACTTCGGGGCCCGCATTGGTTCGCGCGGGCGATCTCGCGTCGGTTCTGACAAACCTTGAGGCGAGGGATGTGCTGTTCATCGACGAGATTCATCGTCTTGGACCAGCTGTTGAGGAAACCCTTTATCCGGCTCTAGAGGAATACGAACTCGATCTGATCCTGGGCGAAGGACCAGCTGCGCGCGCAGTTCGCATTGCATTGCAGCCGTTCACGCTGATCGGTGCGACGACGCGGCTCGGGCTCGTTTCGACACCGTTGCGTGACCGTTTCGGCATTCATTTGCGATTGGACTTCTATGGCGTGGAAGAATTGGCAGAGATACTTCTGCGCGCGGCACCCCGATTGGGATGCCCGCTGGGTGCCGCCGGGGCGGCGGAAATATCTCGCCGTTCCCGGGGCGTGCCCCGTGTTGCCATCCGGCTGCTTCGGAGGATCGCCGATTTTGCCGAAGTCGAACAAGCGCCGGAGATTGGGCAAGAGCTTGCGGACCGGGCACTGCGAGCCCTGGAAGTCGATGAAATGGGGCTCGATTCACTTGATCGCCGGTACCTGAATTGCTTGGCGGAGCATTATGATGGAGGGCCGGCGGGAATCGAAACGTTGGCGGCAGCGCTTGCGGAAACCCGCGATGCACTTGAAGATGTAGTGGAACCGTTCCTATTGCAGAGAGGGTATCTTCAGCGAACGCCTCGAGGGCGCTTGCTGACCCGGTTCGCCTGGGAGCGGCTCGGCCGGACGCCGCCGTACAGGCAACCGGCGCATCCTCGACTGCCGTTATGAGCAACGCAGGGGCGAACTCCTCCAGACCGGCTGGGTAGGGCTATCGGAACAAGCGAGGCAGGCATGGAACATCTTCCGGAAATTGCTGGCGCAGGCGCCGACTATTCGTTCATGGCGCTATTCCTGCGGGCGCACCTGTTTGTTCAGGCTGTGATCGTGGTACTGCTGGTGTTCTCGGTTTGGTCGTGGGCAGTCATGATCGAGAAGTTCCGCAGTTATCGGTATGTCCGGCGCACGATTTCGGCCTTCGAAGAGGCATTCTGGTCAGGTGGGGAACTGGAGGCCCTGTATGAACGGGTGAAGGTTGCTCCGCAGTCGCCGATTGAACGTGTCTTCATCAGCGGTATGGCGGAATGGCTCCGATCGTTCGGGCCCGACGGCAAGCCACTAGCTGGTTCTCCAACTCGGATCGAGCGGGCGCTTCATGTGGAGGTGGCCAGAGAGGTTGATGTGTTGCGGGAGCGTTTGGGCGTCCTTGCCACGGTTGGATCAATCTCGCCCTTCATTGGGTTGTTTGGCACGGTCTGGGGCATCAAGAACAGTTTCGAATCGATCGCGCTGAGTCAAAACACGAACCTCGCGATCGTCGCACCGGGCATTGCCGAAGCGCTGGTGGCAACTGCGTTGGGCCTGCTTGCTGCGATACCTGCGGTGATTGGATACAACCGCTTTCAGGGTGAATCCGACCGGATTGGCGCCAGTTTCGAGGGATTTGCAGACGAGTTTACAACGCTGCTGTCCCGACAAATCGCAGCACAGGTCTGAGACGATGGCCGTTACACCAGGCCCGTATGAGATGCGCCGCAGCACCGGCCGCACGCGCGCGAGGCCAATCTCGGAAATCAATGTCACGCCCTTCGTGGACGTCATGCTGGTCCTGCTGATCGTGTTCATGGTTGCCGCACCGCTGTTGACCGTGGGAGTACCCCTCCAGCTTCCAGGTGCACCGGCACGGGCCTTGCCCTCCGACTTGCAGGAACCGCTCACGATCAGCATTGACGCCGAGGGTACGATCTACATCCAGCAGACCGCGGTAGCGGACGAAGATCTGTTTGAACGGCTGAGAGCGATTGCTGGAGAACGCGCGCCCGGACGCGTCTATGTTCGAGCGGACGCGGGGATTTCTTACGGCCGTGCCGCCGAGGTTCTCGGCGCACTGAATGTGAGCGGGTATCGCGACGTAGGGCTTGTC
>CAZPXZ010000003.1:24095-27740 GCA_964590405.1 uncultured Rhodobacterales bacterium
GAAGTCCCTGTTCCCCAACAGGGAGATCTCCCTTGATGCTCTCCCGTTCTCTCCACGTCCCTTTCTGCCCTGGTCCGGCTTGATGGAGCGCGTGACTTGCGGGAGGACGGCGGAATAAGCTGGCAGGATGCCGAGGCGTCCACGGAGCGTGAGGAACGCTTGCGCCCTCCACAGCGCACCATTTGGGAGCGCTCGTCATACCCGGCGGGATTGGGCGGGTCCGTCCTGGCGCATGCGGTGGTGGTCTCTCTGGCGCTGTTCGGAGGACAGATCTTCAGGGCCGATTCCGCTGGCGAGGGTACTGTAGCGAGCGTGAGTATTCTGACGCCCGCAGAGTATGGGGCCCTGATTTCCAACGCGCCTGCTGTCGGGGACCTGGAGAGTGAGCCGTTACCCGCCGCAGATCTCTCGTTGGAGTTTCCTGGCGGACAGCCTGCGGAGTTGGCTGCATCCAGAGGTAGCCCAACACTATCTGAACTCCCGGTTGAGCCGGCCGCCCCTACGGGAAATGAACCTCCGCAGTGGGTTTCTTCCGCTTCTGCCCCGGTGGAACAGGCCTCGAATCAGCCATCGATTGCGCGTCCTCCTGTTCGTTCCTCGACGGAAGCGGTAACTCCGGAGGCTGAGGCCGCGAAGCCCGTCGTATCGGCCGCGGAATCGGCTGTAGGTCCGAATGAGCCCCTGCCGTTGGCGGTGCCACAGGCAACACTGCCGCAGGATCCATCGAATCGTGAGAGTATAGAAGCCCGCGAGCATTCCATTCAGCCATCTCAGGCGGTCGCCCCGCCTCCAGCGACGGTTGACCCGGCAGTCGGACCTCTGCCGGTGTCGCCGCGTGGCACGCAAGGTGGGTTTCCGGTCGTGCAGGAACCCGTTAGCCGCAACCAGCCGGACGCCAGCGTTGCCGATGGTCCTGATTTTTCTCTGCCGCAGGTTACAGCCGAACTTGATACGAACGTGGTTCCAACCGTTCCGTTGCGTCCTCCCGACGTCACGCCGCCGACAGATGGCAGTTGGACGAGGTCGGACCTTGCGCCGCACGCGCTGCCTCCCAGCATTGGCGCTGCGGGGGAAACCGAACCCGACGGTCTTGCCGCGACGGTGGTGGCTGCGGCGCCGTTGCCGGTGGATGACCCGGCCACGCAACCGCGACCATTGGTTGTGCGCGATGCGCCCGTGAGGCCTCGCCCTGTCCCGGAAGCCCGGGACGACGGACGGCCCGGTGACGGACTCACTGCCGGCCCGGATTCAGCGTTTCCTCAAGAGGTAGACGAACCGGGCGCGGATTCGGTTCCGTCACTGCCGCTCCTTCCTCCGAGCGTTGCGCAATCATCGGATTCCGGACGCGAAGTGTTTGACCTGGCTGCGCAGCTACCGCCCAACGTTGGCACGGCCGCGGATATCGAGCGTGCAGAAACTGACGATGCACGGGCGTCTTCAACGCCTTCCCCAGTGGATGACAGAGCGAGCCAGCTCCCGCCTGTAGTCTTGCGGGATGCGCCGGACGTTCCGGAATCCGGTAGCCGGGATCAACCTGACGCCAGTCTCGCCTCTGGGCCGGAATTGTCGTCCCCAAGGAGCCCGGATGAGCCAGATCGGGGTTCCGTTGCGTCGCTGCCCCTTCGGCCACCTCCCGGAACGGTTGGACGGGACGGCATCGACCTTGAGGCACAGCCTCCGCCTGCGATCAATTCGGCTGCGGAAATCGGTCAGGACGAAGACCGACCGACACTGTTGGCAGCAGTGTCTCCGACTGTGAATGATCCTGCGAACCAACCTTTGCCACTGGTGTCGCGGGATGCGCCGGAAGTTCCGAGGAGTGCGCCTGGTACACGCAGCCAGAACCAGCCGGATGCCGACCTGACCAACGGAGTTGGCCCTCAGTCTCCGACGAACCAGGGTTCGGTTCCGTCGCTTCCGCTGCGGCCCCCGACGGATGATCCGGGACGAGAAGGGGTTGGTGTGGCGACGCGATTGCCACCGCCTCCGGGCGTTGCCTCAGTCGGCGATATCGAGCGAGCGAGTATCGGTGACGCGCTGGAGGCGACAGCGGATGATCCAGTGGAGGCCCAGGACTCCCCGCAGATCGTCGAGGCAGCGCGGCCGCAAGTGGAATCTCCCGTGCTTGAGCCCGAGCCCGAGCGAGACACGCCGGTATCGATCGACGTGGCAGCATTGCCGCCCGTGCCCCGCACCTTGCCGGACACCGGTGGGGAAGAGGATCAGGAGTCCGCCGGGGAGAGTTCTGCAGGTGCAGCTCCGCCTGCGCCAAGACCTGGCGGCCAACTCCCAGTGCAGGAAAACCCAGGCAATACGGGACAGGCACTGGACTTTCTTGCGGGCGCTGTCCAGAACCTTCCACAGGATGGCGGTCTTGGAGTTCCGGTGCCCGGTCAGGGCCAGGGTTCGCGCCTTTCCGGTTCCGAGCTAGAATATCTCACGGCAAGGATATCGGATTGCTGGCGACCTCTGCCGCTTGTTGGGCAGGCGGGTGCACGCGAGTTGGTGGTTACGATTCGTATCCAGTTGTCACTCGACGGCTATGTAAACGGCGAACCGGAACTGGTTGATCCGGTTCCGCTTCCGCGTGGAAACACGGCTTACCGCGTGGCGTTCGATCTCGCGCGGGCCGCGGTCAGGGGGTGCGCGCCGTATGACCGTCTGCCGAAGGAAAAGTACCATCGCTGGCAACAAATCGAAGTATCATTCAACCCGGAGGGGATGGTAGCGCAAAGATGAAAATTCATGGTTTTTCCATTTCGATGACCCTGGCGGCGCTGCTGCTTGTCGCGCAGGGCGGTACGCCTGTCGCGGCGCAGTCGACCGAGCCGGATACATTGAGAATCGTGGTGACCCAGGGCACAATCGAGCCGATTCGGATCGCGTTTGCGGACTTTGTAACCCGGGATGCCGCCGCTCGAGCAGAAGGCGAACGGATACGCAGTGTAGCGCTGGCCGATCTCGTCAACTCCCAGCTCTTTGCAGCAGTTCCCAAGGCCGCGTTCATCGAAGAGATCCAGGATCCGCAGGTTGCGCCGCGGTTTGTGGATTGGCGGCTCATCAATGCACAATGGCTGGTAACCGGTGAGACACTGTTGAATCAGGCTGGCCGTCTGGTCGTACGGTTTAGGCTTTGGGACGTGTTTGCGGGGAGGCAGGCCACTGGGCTCCAGTTGGCGGGACCCGTGACTTCCTGGCGCCGCATCGCGCATCGGCTGGCAGATTCGGTCTATTCTGAAATCACCGGCGAGGGGCCCTACTTCGATAGCCGGATTGCTTTCGTGGATGAGACCGGACCCAAGAACAATCGTGCCAAGCGGCTCGCGATCATGGATCAGGATGGTGCCAATATCCGGTATCTCAGGCCGACGGGCGAACTCTCCATGACTCCCAAGTTTTCTCCGTCACAGCAGGAGCTGCTCTATATTTCCTTCCTGCGGGGACAGGCGCAGGTCTATATCTATGAAATCGAAACCGGGCGAACGGAGTTTCTCGGGGATTTCGAGGGCATGACATTTGCGCCCCGATTTGCGCCGGATGGGCGGACGGTCGTCATGAGCTATGCGCAGGACGGAAACACCGACATCTATCTCATGGACCTGGAGACGCGCGAGAGAAGGCGATTGACGACAAATCCCGCGGTTG
>CAZPXZ010000003.1:27750-41756 GCA_964590405.1 uncultured Rhodobacterales bacterium
CTACGTGATGAATGTTGATGGTACCGATCAGCAGCGGATTTCCTTCGGAACCGGATCCTATGCGACTCCGGCGTGGTCGCCGCGTGGGGACCTGATCGCATTCACCAGGCAATTCCAAGGAAATTTTCATATCGGTCTGATGCGCGCGGACGGGTCGAATGAGCGGATTCTTACCGAGGGGTATCACAATGAGGGACCTGCCTGGTCACCGAACGGCCGAGTGCTGATGTTCTTCCGCGAGTTCCGGGATCCCGGCAAACTTCCCGCACTCTACACGATCGATGTGAGCGGGCGCTTCCTGCGCGAGATTGCAACACCGCATGGCGCGTCAGACCCTTCATGGTCCTCTGTGCTCGGGTTGAATTAGCCGTTGGTCTGCGGAAACCGGGAAATTGCGACTGCCCAAGCTGGCCGGAGGCATCTCCACCCGCCTGCCTTCAGGTAGGTGCATGCGTCAAGTCGGAAGGCAGTTTGAATGATACTGATTCCTGAATGCCATCCAGCGTTTCCACTTCACCTCCCTTCCATTCCTGCAGAAGGGTCACGACTTCCTGGACCAGAACCTCGGGCGCGGACGCTCCTGCGGTAATGCCAACCGCTTCGATATCGCGCAGCCAGATCGGGTCGATGCACTTGGCGTTGTCGACAAGGTGGCACGGCTTGCCGAGACTGGCACCGATTTCCCGAAGTCGATTGGAGTTCGAACTGTTGCTGGATCCGATTACGAGGAGCAGGTCTGCCGATTCGGCAAGACGGCGCATCGCGGTCTGACGATTCTGCGTTGCATAACAGATGTCTTTCAGGTTGGGCCCTACAATCGTTGGGAACCGCTGCTCCAGCGCCTGAACGATGTCGCGCGTATCGTCGAGACTGAGGGTCGTCTGGGTGACGTAGGCGAGATTGTCAGGATCATCCACATGCAAGTTTTCGACATCCTCTAGGTTCGATACAAGATACGTGGTCCCAGGTATCTGCCCCAGGGTTCCCTCCACTTCGGGATGTCCACGATGGCCGATCATGATGACGGCGCGGCCCTTCACCGCATACCGGATACCTTGTCTGTGAACTTTCTCGACGAGTGGGCAAGTTGCGTCGATAACGGGCAGTCCTCGTATCGAAGCCTGGTCTTTCACCTTGCGAGACACGCCGTGTGCACTGAGAATCGTTCTTCCACCATCTGGAATCTCATCCAATTCGTCTACGAAGATGGCACCCTTTGCCCGCAGATCGTCCAGAACCCGGCGGTTGTGAACGATTTCGTGTCGCACATAGATTGGCGGCCCGTACACCCGTAGTGCCTGTTCTACCGTGTCGATCGCCCGTACCACGCCGGCACAGAAGCCCCGGGGCTGTGCCAATATGATTCGCATGGCTGTATCTCCGTCCCATCCGGAAGCCCGTTACGGACGATAGCGGGCTTAACCCGAAACGCCGTGGTTCCGTTGAAGTGGTTCAAGTGCAGTACTGCGGAGACCTACCAGCGAAGCAGTGCAGCTCCCCATGTCAGGCCCCCTCCCATCGCTTCCGTGAGAATCAGGTCACCGCGCCGAATTCGTCCCTCATGGACTGCCGTTGAAAGAGCAAGGGGTACGGATGCTGCTGATGTGTTGCCATGCTCGGAGATCGTTGCCACGATTTTCTCTCGTGGCACGCCGACGGCCCGGGCGGCGCTTTCAATTATGCGAATGTTGGCTTGGTGGGGCACGAGCCAGTCGACGTCTTCAACGCCGATCCCGGCCTCCTTCAGCACTTCTTCTGAGATCGACGTGAGATTCCGTACCGCGTGCCGAAACACCTCCCGGCCGTTCATTCGCACATGACCGACATCTCCCGTAGCCACTCCGCCGTCAACAAAGAGGAGATCTCCATGCGTTCCATCGGATCGGAGCCGGATGCAGAGAAGGCCGCGCTGCGGCGAAGTCCCGTCTTCCTCGGCACCCAGAACGACAGCGCCGGCACCGTCTCCGAAAAGGACGGCGGTTGAACGGTCCGACCAGTCAAGCAGGCGGGAAAACGTTTCGGCACCGATCACCAGCGCCCGTTGGCTTCGACCGCAGCGGATATGTCCATCTGCTGCGGACAACGCGTACAGGAAGCCGCAGCAAACCGCCTGCAAGTCGAACGCGAAACCGTTCTTCATGCCGAGATCGCTTTGAATCCGTGTGGCCGTTGCAGGAAATGTCTGGTCCGGAGTGGTTGTGGCCAGAACGATAAGATCAATGTCACCTGCTTCGAGCCCAGCATGATCCAATGCCATCCGGCTAGCCGCGACAGCCAGGTCTGCGGTGGTTTCACCCTCGGCAACCCTTCGGCGGTTACAGATTCCGGAGCGGCTGCGGATCCATTCGTCGCTGGTGTCCAGGATGCGTGATAGGTCGTCGTTGCTGACAATCTGCTCCGGCAGATAGTGTCCGCAGCCGAGTGCGACGCTTCGAGCCGGGCCCGCAGTGGCACTCATCACATAGCCACCTTTTGCTGGGTCTCGTTGGTCAGATGTGTCTCAAAGGCGGCGAGTTCACGTGCAATCAGGCCCGGAAGGTCGCTTTCGCTCACGTTGATTGCCAGGTCGATCGCCGCTTCGATGCCCTTGGCATCAGCGCGTCCGTGGCTCTTGACGACAACTCCGTTCAGCCCCAGAAGGACGCCTCCGTTCAGGCGACGCGGATCAATCTGATTCCGGAAACCACGGAACGAGGCGTAGGCAGGCAGGAGAGCGAGTCGCGCGAGGGGATTGTCCTGGACGGCCGATGTGATTGCAGTGCGGATGAAGTGCGCAACCCCTTCTGCCGTCTTAAGCGCCACGTTGCCGGAAAAGCCATCCGTTACAATGACATCAGCGACATCTTGCGTGATCTGATTGCCTTCCGCGAAGCCTATATAGTGAAATCGAGAGTCTACTGTCTCTGACAATTCCGATAGCAGGCTATCAGCTTCTCTAACCTCGTGTCGGCCCTTGATCTTTTCCGAACCAATGTTGAGAAGTGCAATCCGGGGCCGTTCGACTCGTAGCGCGGCTCGAGCGTATTCGCTGCCCATGACGGCGTACGTGCAGAGATCGCGACCGGTGGCCGTGTAATGCGCTCCCATGTCCAGCATCACCGTGGACTTGTTGCGGGTTGTTGTTGGCCACAGCGCAGCGATCGCCGGTCTGGGAGCTCCAGAAAGGGTTTTCAATGCGTTGGCTGCCATCATGGTGAGGGCACCGGTGTTACCGCAGGAAACCGCCACACGCGCATTGCCTTCCACCACTGCGTTGATTGCCCTCCACATACTTGTACCCTCACGGTCGCGAAGGGCGCGCGCGGCCTTGGCATCCATTGCCACGGTTGTTGGTGCGTGCAAATAGTGACAGCGTTTGGAGGCGGTGCTCTTGCGGGGCATGGCCCGCTTCAGGACACTGCTGTCGCCTGCCAACAGGAATTCAACGGTCGTGTTCTTGCGGCAAACACGTTCGATGCCGCGCAAGACGGGAAGCGGACCTTCGTCCCCTCCCATCGCATCCACGGCGATTGTGGTTGGCGTTGTCACGACGCGGAAGCCGCCAGGATCTTGGCACGGTTTCGCCGTCTGGGGACCCGCGCGTGGTAAAGTACTGCCCGGTCGCAGAATGGACTCATTTCGAATCCGCCTCGAAAAATACCTTGTACCACGCGGATACCATGGTCTCATTCAATCCGCGCATGGAACGAGTTCCGTGCGCGTCGAGGACGAGGCCGCTCCAGCGGCTGGACTCTGTCAGGCTGTCAGTCGTTGTAGTCGTCGTCCTCTTCGGCCTCGACCACGAGAATTTCGCGTTTCCCATACTGGCCGCAATACGGGCAAAGGTGATGCGGCAGCCGCATCTCCGAGCACTCGGGGCAGACGGCTGCACGCGCCCAACCGGCCCGTTTGTGTGAGCGGCGCATTCCCCTCCTTGCGCGGGACACTTTCTTCGCAGGTACGGCCATGAGTAACTAGTCCAGATTTGTTGCGTAGGATGGCAGCTCACGTTCCACCATGGACGCTATCATAGCGCCCATGGTGGGATCGGCAAGACAGAACGTTCACCGAAGCCACGAGGGCAAGACGCCATTCAGCCGTCTGGTTGTTCCGAGTGGGCTGCATCGGCGAAGGCTGGCGCAGCGGATGCTGTCGAGTGCTAGTATGCGCCTGTTCGGAGATGCAGGCCGTGACATTATGGAGAGGGAATCAGGAATGGCCAGACCGGGATCCACGCCTCCGCCATTGGGCATGGTCGTGTTTGGCAGGTACACACGTTCCGGCAGGAAACCTCGCTTGCCCGGACGTAGTATGGGTATTGCCTGCATTGTGCTATCCGTGTGCCTGGCAGCGGCATGCGAGCCGACGATCAACACCCATGGGCATGTCTGGCGAGGAAATTCCGCCGAAGATATCCAGCCTGGTGTGGATACGCGAACAACGATACTGCAGCAGCTGGGGTCTCCCACCGCGGAAGGCCTTGAGCAGGGTGCACCTTGGATCTACGTGACGGAACGGGAGATGACGCGTGGAGCGCGTCCAGCGATTTCGTTGGAGCAATTTGCGGTGGTGATTCGTTTTGACGCGGAGGATCGTGTTGCATCAGTGGAAACTCTCGGCGCGGACGATCGTCTCGACGTCGAGATCAGTTCCCGTGAAACGACTGCTCGGGGGCGTGAATTTACCTTGTTGCAGCAACTCCTCGGGAATGTCGGGCGATTTGAAGCCCAATAGGGTCGTGGCTGGGTAAGGTTAGATCCGCTTCCACTGGCCGGCCGGCCGTGCAAGTACGAGGAAGATGAGCGCTGCCGATGCCGTGGCGATGCCAGGAAATACGGCGAATTGCACCGCGTCCCAGCCAGAGGTGTCGAGCAGCGCTCCTGACGCGAAGGATGCGAGAACGACGGAGCCAAACACCAGGGTATCATTGATGCCCTGGACCCGTGCCCGCTCCGCAGGGGCATGAGATGCCGCAAGCAGGCTTGTGGCGCCAATGAAGCTGAAATTCCACGCGAGTCCGAGAAGAACCAGTGCCGCGTAATAGTTCGGCAATGCGTTGTCAGCGAGGGCGGCGGTTCCGGCAGCTCCAAAGAGGATCAACCCGGTTCCGATCACCCGAACATGTCCGAAGCGGGAGATCAGGTTGCCCGTGAAGAAACTGGGGCCGAACATTGCGACAATGTGCCAACGGACCACATCTGCAGCCATGTCAGGTGTGCAACCGATGGCGACCATGGCAAGCGGCGTTGCTGTCATTACCAGATTCATCGTTGCATAGGAGACCATTGCACAGAGCATGGCGACGACAATCACCGGTTCGCGCAGGACCAACCTGAGTGGCCGGCCACCGTGTTTCTGAACCTGTGTCGGGGGAGGAATATCAAGGCCGAGGAAGGCAAGGGATCCGACAATGTTGACCACCGTGATGGCAAGATAGGCACCGGCATATGGGACAGGGGATAGCAGATTTCGTGTTTGCTGAACGAGTTCTGGGCCGAGCAGTGCCGCGAACAGGCCACCGGCGAGTACCCAGGACACTGCTTTGGGCCGGAATTCCGGCGATGCGGAATCCGCGGCCGCGAAGCGGAAATATCCTTGACTCGCCTGGTACAGTCCAATCAGGAAGGATCCGAGAAGAAAGAGCGGAAAGGATCCGACGGAGATCGCCCATGCGCAAATGATGCCGGCAATGGCACCGGAGGCCGTCCCGAATAGAAAGCCGGCCCTGCGACCGAAGCGGCCCATGAGAAGGGAGATCATGCCCGTAGAGACAGCGCTAGCAATGATCATGACCGAGATCGGCAGCGTGGAATATTTTGCCTCGGAAGCAAGAAGGGATCCTGCAAGACCGCCCAGAATGATATGCATGGCGACTTGGCCGCCCAGTACGCCGTGAGCCGTGGCAAGCAGCAGCACGTTCCGTCGTTCACTCCCTGGAAGCTTGGCGGAGGTCATTCATGCCGCTCCGGGCAGACACCCTTCAAGTCGGCCGCGATAGCCTCTAGCAGGGCGTTGGTAAAGCCGATTTCTCTCTGGCCGCCCCCGAATGCCCGGGCAAGATCCGTATAATCACGAAGTATCTCGGCGGCTACGGCAGTTCCGGCTGCAAGTTCTCCACCGGCCGCCCTGAGGGAGGCGCGAAGAACCGGATCAAGTCGATCTGCCGTCCAGCCGTCTTTGAGTCGACGCTCGATGGCACGAGCGATCTGCTCCCGATGTCGTCCTGCTGACTGAACGGCATTGGTAAACGTGTCCGGATCCGCCGGTCCGAGGGAGTCGCTGGAAGAATCGGCAAGACCGGGCTGGAGTCGGTGTGTGCGGTATTCGTGAATCACACTTGCAAGATTGGCTCCCGTCATTTCCGCTTGGTAGAGCGCCTGTACGGCTGCAAATCGGGCCGCGCATCTTCGCTGGCGAGCTGACCGCGGGCCTGGACTTCCGGCCTTCCTGGCGCGTTGCCGTCGCTTGTCGGGGTGCGTATGGGTGGGAGGCATGTCATTCGCAGACGTCATGAAGTGAGCGATGAGTGCAGCTTGCGCCGAAGGTCGACGAGTGCGAGGCAAGCCCGCGCCGCATGCCCGCCCGTATCCTTGCGTGCCGGATCGGCCCGTACTCTCGCCTGATCTTCATTCTCGACGGTCAGGATACCGTTGCCGATGGCAAGTCCCGCTCGAATGCCGAGGTCCATGATCCCGCGGGCGCTTTCTCCCGCAACAGTGTCGTAATGCGTGGTCTCGCCACGAATTACGCATCCAAGCGCGACATATCCGTCTGCCCATCCAGAACCGGGACGTGTCGCGGCCATTTGAATCGCTGTTGGAATCTCCAGTGCTCCGGGAACTTCGATACAACGAATTTCGACGGACCGCTCCGCCAGAGCCCGTTCGGCACCCGTTTGAAGCATGGCGTGGATGGTCGGATAATAGGGGGCGGCAACGATCAGGATCCGAGACGGGCGTTCCGCGTCAACCTCGTTCATTCTTCGCACCTCCATGCAGGCGCTCTACCCCGGCGACACGCAGCCCGAAACCTTCGATGGCCGCGATCTTGGGTGGCGGCGAGTTGGTCAGTAGAATCATCTCGGAGATCCCGAGTTCGCGCAGTATGGCAGCCCCGGCCCCAAACTGTCGAAGCGTCTTGGCATGGTCTCCCTCATCGAGTGTTTTTGCCAGACGATCCGAGATTTCTCGACGATTGCCGTCCCTGATCAGCGCGATTACACCGTGCCCCTCGGCTTCTATCCGTTTCACGGCAGCCGGGAGCCGACCCGCCACTTGCGGTTCAAGCCCGAGCAGATCATCCAGCACGCTAATGGCATGAACGCGGACCAGTTCCGTGGAATGTACTTGTCCGAGCGTGAGTGCGACATGCTCCAACTCTTCGATTCGGTCCCGGAAGACGTGCAACTGCCACTCATTTCCCGAATGGGAAACCCAGGTGGTCGATGTGACCGGATCAAGAATCCTGTCGTATTTCAAGCGATAGGCAATCAGGTCCGCGATGGTCCCGATACAGAGGCCATGTTTCTTCGCAAACGGTATCAGATCCGGAACACGCGCCATGCTCCCATCTTCCGTGAGTATCTCGCAGATCACCGCAGACGGGTTTAGGCCCGCCAGGCGAGCAATATCCACGGCTGCCTCGGTGTGTCCTGCACGGGCCAGTACGCCTCCGGGCCGGGCACGAAGCGGAAAGACATGCCCGGGCGTGATGATGTCGTCGGGACCGCAATTGGGATCGATCGCAGCTGCAACCGTGCGCGCCCTGTCGTGTACAGAGGTTCCGGTCGTGATGCCCTCGCGGGCCTCTATGGAAAGCGTAAACGCCGTATCCATCCGCGTGCGGTGTTTGGGCGACAGCGCATCCAGTCCGAGTGCCTCAATGCGCTCAGGTGTGAGAGACAGGCAGATGATACCCCTTCCGTGAGTGGCCATGAAATTGATGGCTTGCGGCGTGGCCATCTGGGCGGGAACGACGAGATCGCCCTCATTCTCGCGATCTTCGTGGTCGACCAGAATGAAGATGCGTCCGTTCCGGGCTTCTTCGATGATGTCCTCTATCGGTGAGATGGGACTACCGTCGGCGCGGCGCGGTTCAGTCATTTCGAAACTCCTGCAAGCGGGCGATATGGCGAGCCAGGGGATCCACTTCCAGATTGGCGTGGTCGCCAGGTCGGAGGCCGCCAAGTGTTGTGGCAGAGAGGGTGTGTGGAATGATGCTGACTTCGAAAGCGTCGCGATCAGCCTTTGCAACGGTCAGGGAGACTCCATCAATTGCGACGGAACCTTTCTCGGCGATCATTGGCGCCAACGTGGACGGAACAACGAAGCGAAAACGCTCGCAGTTTCCCTCCCGAACACGCGACTCCAGTTGTGTAGTCCCATCCACGTGGCCGCTCACGAGATGCCCGCCCAGTTCATCCCCCACCCGCAGCGGACGTTCAAGATTGACGCGCATTCCACATGACCACGCGCCCGCGGTAGTTCTGGCAATTGTCTCTGGCGAGAGATCAGCCTCGAACCATCGCGGTTCATCGTGCGGAGTGATCGCGGTGGCCGTCAGGCAAATTCCTGCAACCGCAATCGAATCGCCCACATGCGATGGCAAGGCGTTCCCGTCGCAGGCGATACGGATTCGGACTGACACAGAATTGTCATTTCTTACTCCGGCAATGTTGCCTGCATTTGCGATGATTCCCGTAAACAAGGATGCCTCCCGGAATGTGGTGACGGATTCGCGGGGCCGGGTTACGCACCGCGGGCGCAAGCATAGACAATTGCCTCGGGCGCGTCGCACAACCGGTTCGGCGGTGTCGAGTCGGCGGCCCTCGGGATTGGAGAGGAAAGTCTGGTCATGAAATACGATTGTACCCGTCGGGTGATTGCCGAGGCCGTTGGAACGGGATTTCTGCTTTCGATTATCGTGGGTTCGGGAATCATGGGTTCGCGATTGGCGGCAGAAGGTGGCGAAGCCCTGATCCTCGGGCCGCACTCACTGGCGGTTGGGGGAATCCTGTTTGTCATGATCCGGGCGCTTGGCCCGGTTTCCGGCGCGCATTTCAATCCTGCGGTAACGATGGCGTTCCTCCTCCGCCGCGAGATTGATTGGCGCGAAGCCGCATTCTACGTGATGGCGCAGGTGGTTGGAGGCGTGATTGGCGTGCTGTTGACACACATCACCTTCGGGGAGCCAATTCTACAGGTGTCAGTGAACGCACGCGACGGATTCCCACTGCTGGTCGGGGAAGTTCTCGCGACGGCGGGACTGGTCGGAGTCATTCTTGCGACCATGAATCGCGGGTCCGACGTAGTTGCTGGAGCCGTGGCTGCGTATATCGCGCTGGCCATTTGGTCAACGTCCTCCACCTGCTTTGCCAATCCGGCTGTTACCATCGCCCGCTTGTTGACGGATAGTTACACCGGCATCGCTCCCTCCGGTGTTCCCGGGTTCATTGTTGCTCAGGTGATTGGCGGCGTTGTCGGAACCTTCTTCTTTGGCTGGTTGCTGAGCCCGGCGGCGAAAGAGGAGGATCGCGGGTGACCTGCGGTGAGCGGTGCCGATACGGCAAGTGGCCGGCTTGCCGGGAATTGGTCGGCGGTGACTTGCTGCAGACGACCAATCCATCGGCGGGATGGGAACGCAGCGCAGGTGGTGTTTCTGCGGCGGTTTCGAACCACCAAGGTCGATCCCTGCCGGAGAGCGGACTCACTTCGAACTTCCGATTCGCGTCGAGTGCAAGGCTGTCGGCAACGTGTTCTGACCAACGCAAAGGGATAGTTTCCAGGGCGGCGAGCGGTCCGGCTCGACCGCGTTGCTGCGGGCGGTTGGAACGGATTGGCGGTGACACTTGTGTTCGATGGCCCGCCATGTATGTCGATACGGAACAAGGCGGACTCGTCGGTCTGATACTGTAAACTCGCTGGTGCCGGGATTGGACGTCGTCTATGGCAGCAACTGCCAGACTGTTGCATGGTCCTCGCCAAGCTGGAAAGACTGCTGCAATTCCAGCTTTCTGTTGAGGCCGGTTTCCATTGCGTTCAGCCCGCACCTTCCGAAAAGCCGACCGGCAGCCAGCCAGATCACCTCGTCGGCAATACCTTCAGCAACAAGTGTGGAGCTGAGCCGCGGTCCGGTTTCTGCCAGTACGCGCGTGATGCCGCATAGCGAAAGCACTTGCATCGTCGGACCAAGTTCGAGACTACCGCAGTTGGTCGCTGGCGCTTCCACGAGGCGGATCCCTCTCGCTTGCAGGTCGGCACGGCGTTCCTGGGGTGCAGATGGCCCGTGAACCACCCAAACAGGCACAGTTTCGGCGGAACGCACCAAGCCGGAGTCGACCGGTATCCGGAGTCGAGAATCCAAGACAATGCGGACCGGGCTCCGATCCGTGAGACCCTTGTTCCTGGGGGTCAAAAGGGGATCATCTGCCAGCACGGTGCCGACCCCGGTCAGCACAGCATCGCACTCGGCCCGGAGCACTTCAACGTATGCCCGCGATTGCTCTCCGGTGATCTTTCGGCGAGTTCTACCGGCTCCACCGACCGCACCGTCAAGGGTTGCCGCGATCTTGAGTGAGAGCCAGGGCCGTCCGCGGCGCATCCGGCTGGCGTGGCCCGCAAGCAGTTCCTGTGCTGCATCTGCGAGGAGCCCGGTATCGACGCTGACTCCATGTCGCCGCAATCTTTCCACGCCGGCACCGGAAACACGAGGATTCGGATCCAGCAGCGAGACGACGCATCGCCGAACGCCAGCTTCCACCAGCGCGTCGGCGCACGGTGGCGTCACGCCGGTGTGGGAACAGGGTTCAAGCGTCACATATGCGGTTGCACCTCGCGATGACTTGCCTGCACTTGACAACGCTTCCGCTTCCGCATGCGGTCGTCCCCCTTTGGCGGTGCGTCCGGCCCCCACAAGCCGTCCTGTGCGGACGAGGATGCAAGCGACAGGCGGGTTCGGCCAGGACTGCCCCAGGGAACGGCGCGCGAGGTGCACGCAGCGCGCCATCCAGCGCCGATCAGCAGTGCACGATTCCTGGAAATGGTTCAATCGGTGTCTGCGGGTGGCTGCAGTTGTGCGAGCAGGGCCTCGAAGTCGTCTGCATTCTGGAAGTTCTTGTAAACCGAAGCGAAACGAACATACGCGACCGTATCAAATCTGGAAAGGCTCGACATGACGATATTGCCGATATTCTCCGTGCTGATCGTGGCATCGCCCAGTGACTCGATTCGACGGACAATTCCCGAAGTGAGCTGTTCGATTCTCTCAGGAGGCATATTGCGCTTGCGGAGCGCAACGTCGATGGAACGCGCGAGTTTCTCGCGGTCGAACGGTTCGTGCATTCCATTCCGCTTGGCGACCGTCAGATTGCGGAGTTGTACCCGCTCAAATGTCGTGAAGCGCGCGCCGCAACCTGCGCACTGTCGGCGACGACGAACAACGCTGCCCTCTTCCGCAGGGCGGGAATCCTTCACTTGGGTGTCTTCGCCATGGCAGAACGGGCATCTCATGGTTATGGTTCCTGACTGCTACTGGTTGTAGGGATTATATTCCTGTTTCTTGATTGCAGTAACACCCACGGGCAGGCGCGACAGGAATTGATGCAACTGCACCCGTGAAGGTGCGGGGAATGGTTGGCCTCAGGGTGCCGAAAACGGGATGAGGGCGTGATGTGCAGCGTGAAGTGGCTTCGATCGCCAATGCACATGTAGGGGCCGGGTCGGCAAGGTAGACCGGCTCTCCGGGAGTTGCCAGGTGTTCTGTGCCGGAAAGCAGTGATCGACGGATTCGGTCGCGAGATGGCCAATCGCCGCGGGATCGAGATTCCAAAGCTCGCTTCCGACTGGTGTTGGCAGCGTGCATTTCGCTCTATTTCTCATCGGGATAGACCGGGAATGCGCGGCACAGCGCAAGCGCCTCCTCCCGTACCTCGCGCTCGGTGTCCGGATCTCCAGCCGCGCCACGGGTAGAAACTCCTTCGAGCACCTTGAGAACCAGTTGACCGACAGTACGAAATTCTGCTTCTTCGAACCCCCGGGTGGTTCCAGCCGGGGTTCCGAGTCGGATGCCGGACGTGATCGTCGGGGGAGCCGGATCGAAGGGAACACCATTCTTGTTGCAAGTAAGGTGGGCGCGGCCAAGCGCAAATTCAGCGTCGCGTCCGGAAACCCCCATGGGACGCAAGTCGGCCAGGAGCAGGTGGGTGTCCGTGCCACCAGACACGATGTCGAGACCACCCTGAATCAGCGTCTCCGCGAGTGTGCGCGCATTGGCCACGACTTGCTGCGCATAACGGCGAAACTCCGGTCGAAGAGCTTCTCCGAAAGCGACGGCCTTGGCGGCGATGACATGCATCAGCGGTCCACCCTGCAGCCCGGGAAACACGGCAGAGTTGATCCTTCGCCCGATCGCTTCGTCGTTCGCCAGGATCAATCCACCTCTCGGACCGCGCAATGTCTTGTGCGTGGTCGAGGTTACCGCATGGGCGTGAGGAAGCGGGCTGGGATGTACGCCCGCGGCAACCAGCCCGGCAATATGTGCCATGTCAACCAGCAGATAGGCGCCGAAAGCGTCCGCAATCTCGCGAAACCGGGCAAAATCGATTTCACGTGGGACGGCGGATCCTCCGGCGACGATGAGGCTGGGGCGGCACGCCTCCGCAATTCTTGCGATTTCGTCGTAATCCAGTCGGCCTGTTTCACGGGAAACGCCGTATGAGTGGGCGTCGAACCACTTCCCCGATACGTTCGGTTTGGCACCGTGCGTCAAGTGTCCCCCTGCAGCAAGATCCATACCAAGAATGGTGTCTCCGGGTTTGATAAGGGCCAGGAAAACACCCTGATTTGCTTGCGCTCCGGAATGCGGTTGCACGTTTGCGTAGGCACAATGAAAGAGCGCCTTGGCCCGGTCGATGGCGAGGCTTTCCGCCACGTCCACAAATTCGCATCCGCCGTAGTATCGGCGCCCCGGATACCCTTCCGCATACTTGTTGGTGAGGGCACTTCCGAGTGCGTCGAGTACTGCGCGGGACACGATATTCTCTGATGCGATCAACTCAATCTCAGAGCGTTGGCGCCGAACTTCATTGCCGACGGCATCTGCGACCTCCCGGTCCGAAACCGCGAGTGGTTGGCTCCAGAATGTGCCGGAGGAAGTTGGGCTCATGTTGTCGTCCAATAGTTGGCTGGCGCAGGCCTGCCGTTTATGACGTGCGCCAGAAAGATGCGCTGGGCCGCGCGGGACTATATCTTGCAACCCTAGACAGTGCTACAAGCCTGCGGGCGTCGTTGTGCGGTTCCGCGGAGTTGGGTGAACGGGAACCAGAGGATCCCATGGCAGATCGGTTTCGGCTGTCGTTTGTTGTATCGGATAGCCAGGAAGCGCTGGATGCGAAGGCGGAATTGGTGCGTGTTCATGGCGATCACCGACCGGAGGACGCCGACCTGCTCGTGGCACTGGGGGGAGACGGACTCATGCTGCAGACCCTGCATCATGCGCGCCGTCTCGGAATTCCCGCCTTCGGAATGAATCTCGGATCGATCGGATTCCTGATGAACCCTTATTCGCCTGATGGTTTGTCTGACCGCCTGCAGGCAGCCGAGCGCACTCACCTGCAACCGCTGCATGCCTTGATTACGGGCGAGTCGGGTGAACAACGCGAAGCACTTGCCTTCAACGAGATCTCTCTCTACCGCGCATCTCGGCAGACCGCCAGGATCAGGGTCCTCGTAAATGGTCGCGAGCGGTTGCCAGAAGTCGTTTGCGACGGCGTCATCGTGGCAACTCCAGCCGGGTCCACGGCCTACAATCTCTCGGCCCACGGGCCAATCCTGCCGATCGGTGCGGAGCTTGTTGCGGTCACTCCCATTTGCCCCTTTCGGCCGCGTCGTTGGCGAGGTGCTATCCTGCGGCAATCGGCGCGTGTTCGGCTTGAGGTTCTGGAAGGCGAGAAGCGGCCTGCCAGTGTTTCAGCGGACTTCCTGGAGATCTCGAACGCGGTGTCCTGCGAGGTCTGGAGCGATTCGGAGGAG
>CAZPXZ010000003.1:41766-72615 GCA_964590405.1 uncultured Rhodobacterales bacterium
GGGCATGATCTCGACGAGCGTGTCATCCAGGAGCAGTTTGCACTTTGACCGTCCAGGAACGAATTCGCTGGTCGCTGGCCGCAACGGCGTTGGGCGGTTTAATCCTGTGGATTCTGCGGGATTCGCTCGCTCCGTTTCTCTTTGGAGCCGCCATCGCCTATTTCCTGGATCCATTTGTGGATTGGTTCGAAACCCGGCGCGTGGGGCGAACGATCGGAGCCGCGATAGCGATGGTGTTGGCAATCATTGCTGCAACTCTTGCCCTGCTGCTGTTACTACCGATCATGATCGAGCAGGTCACCGGTCTGATCGATCAGGTTCCTGGTTTGATTGATCGTCTGCGCGTCCGCTTTGCGGAACTGGCAGAATCGGGTGCGGCGGGCGTTGTAGGAGGAGCCGTACTCACGGATCTTCTTGACTCTCTTCGCGAGCCCGGGTTGCGGGCAGGCGCCCAAGCAATCAAGGGAGCCTTGGCGGGCGGGATTGCGGCAGTCGACTTCCTGTCGTTCGCGGTGATAACGCCAGTGGTCGCCTTTTACATGCTGGTCGATTGGGACCGGATCGTTGGCCACGTCTCCCGGCTTGTGCCACGGGACCAGGCGAAGACGGTCCATCGTCTGGCAAGCGACGTGGATTCGGTTCTTGCTGCATTTGCCCGGGGCCAGGTCCTCGTTTGCCTGTGTCTGGCAGCCTTCTATTCACTTGCCTTGCTGGCGACCGGGCTTGAGCACGCGGTCGCAATAGGCGTTGTATCTGGCCTGGTGAGCTTCATACCATATGTTGGCACGGCGGTTGGGTTCGTACTATCGGTTGGAGTTGCACTCTTCCAGTTCTGGCCGGATGCGCTTCCCATCCTGCTTGTTGCTGCTGTCTTTGTCGTCGGACAATTGCTCGAGTCGTATGTATTGTCACCGCGCCTGGTAGGTCGGAGTGTCGGGCTGCACCCGGTCTGGTTGCTGTTCGCGCTACTTGCGGGCGGCAACTTGCTGGGCTTCTCAGGGTTGCTGGTCGCGGTGCCCGCAGCCGCTGCAATCGGTGTTGTCATCCGATTTGCAGAGGAACGATACCGCCAGGGACGCTTTTATCGTGGCAACCCCGAGGACGGAGAGGACCGCTGAGACACCGGCATTAGGGCTCGGTTGAATTTCCGATGAGGCGTCAGTGCCGGATAATTACATGGCACGGAATTTGCCGTGTATTGCGTTTGATTGTATTCTTTTGCCAATGTGCTGCTCGGTACAGGGTGTGGGGCTGCCCCTGAGGTGTAGGCAATTGGTGGCGGTGCGGCGGTTTGTCGTGGGAGGCCAGAGTGATTGCAGGGGTTGACGGCATTGCGAACGAGGGAACGCACACGAGTCGGACCCGGGGGGCGGAAATGCCCGAAAATACCCCAAATGCTCCGACATCCGGCAGTCTCCAGACTGAAATCGAGGCGGCTGTGTTCCGCAGGTTGGTCGGGCATTTGCGCAGGCGCACCGATGTGCAAAATATCGACGTCATGAATCTCGCGGGATTTTGCCGGAATTGTCTCAGCCGCTGGTACGAGGAAGAGGCGCGCGAGCGCGGCGTACCTGTGGATCGCTTGCACGCACGGGAGTTGGTTTACGGCATGCCCTACGATGAGTGGAAGCGGTTGCACCAGACGCCTTCCACACCGGAGCAGCAGGCGGCGTTCGAATCCAACAGAGAAGAGGAAACACAAACATGAAACTAACACAGGATCCCTTCAGATTGCGTACGGTCGCGACATGCGCTGGCATCGTGTTCGGCCTGACCGCATGCGGTGTGCTGCCCGACAGCAGTATTACGTACTCAAGTTCTTCATTCCTAGACCAGGAACCGGCTTTCGAGATGGAACCCTCACCGTTCGCCGCGGCGCTGGCGGACGGCTATCTGGAGCTTGCTCGCGACGCGCATGAACACGACAACCATGCCTGGGATGCGTCCGCCTACGTTCAGCGGTCACTTCGTGTTCAGGCTGGAGAGGATGTGACTGCGATCGATCCGGATCGGGTACGTGCCATACGTGCAGACGGATCGAGCGAGGATGCCCACGATGCGCGGGCTGTGCACTCGGAGGTTGTGGCGGCGGTCGCGAACCATCGAGACGGCCGGCCGATGGAATGTGCCCGAGTGCAGTTGTTGTACGACAACTGGATCGAAGAGGAGCGGGAGAGGACACTGCAGTACACTGACCCCGAAACGGTTTTTGCGGACTTGCAGGAAGCGATCGCGGCATGCACGGCACCACTGGTTGTGGAACTGCCGCCTTATGAGCCAGAGCCTCGTCAGTTCTTTGTAATGTTCCCCTTTGACATGTCCGATATCACGGAAGAGGCAATGAAAGTCATATTGGTTGCCATGGAATCGGCACGTGCTTCCGACGGTGCCGTGATCGTGATCGGCCACACGGATCGCGCGGGCGCCGATGACTACAACCTGCGTTTGTCGATGTCTCGCGCCGAGTCTGTTGCCGCCGTACTGGTGGAAGGCGGGGTGTCTCCGGAGAAAATCTCGATTGAGGCACGCGGTGAATCCGAACCGCTTGTTCCGACAGAGGATGGTGAACGCAATCAGCTCAACCGGCGAGTAGTCGTTACCGTCTTCTAGGGTCGGTTTCTTGTGCAGGCGGGAAGCGATGCCTCGGAACTGATAGCAGTTCTGGGCAACCTTCCCGCCTGGCGACTCGAAGACCTCTACGAATCTCCGGACAGCGAAGCACTCGGGCGTCATCTTCGCTGGCTTGAGGTTGAGTGTGCAGCATTCTCCTCCCAATACAAGGGTCGTCTTTGCGGCCTTTCGGGGGAGGGGTTGTTTCGGTCCATTCATCGATACGAGTCAATCATTCGGCAGGAGCGACGGCTGGCTCTTTACGCGGGACTGCGCTACCAGAAGAACACTCAGGACCCCGCACGTGCCAAATTTCTTTCGGATATCGGGACCCGGTTGACGGAAATCACGAAACCACTGGTTTTCTTCAAGCTCGAACTCAACTGCATCGAAGACAAGACACTGGTCGGACATTTCGATGAATGCGCTGGGCTTCGCCATTATCGGGTCTGGCTCGATACTGTTCGGGCATTGCGCCCCCATCAGCTTTCTGCCGAGGTCGAGGCCTACGCACATGATTTCAGGCCAGTGCAGGAAGAGGCCTGGACAAGATTGTTCTCCGAGACTGTCTCGTCGCTTTCCTTCGAAGTCGACGGTGAAAGCAATTCGCTGGAACCCACTCTCAGTATCCTCCTGGAACCGGACCGCGGTCGCCGACAGCGGGCACACAGGGCTATCGGAGAAGTATTGGAGGAGAACAAGGGGCTTTTTGCCCGAATAACCAACACTCTTCTACAGTCCAGGTTGATCGATAATCGGTGGCGCAGTCTGCCGACGCCCCAGGCGGCCCGGCACCTCGCCGATGACATCGAGCCAGAAATTGTCCAGGCATTGCGGGATTCGGTAGTAGACGCCTATCCCCGTATCTCACACCGCTACTACGCCTTGAAGGCTCGATGGATGGGTCTGGAGAATCTGGAGTCCTGGGACCGGATTGCACCGCTACCGGGTCAGGGCGGCCAAATCTTCTCCTGGGAGGAAGCACGTGAAATTGTGGAGTCAGCATTCGCGGAGTTTTCTCCGTTGCTCGTGGAACTCGCGGCACCCTTCTTCGACGCGGGATGGATGGACGCTGCGGTAACACCCGGCAAGGCGCCAGGAGCGTTTTCAGCAAGCGGACCAACGGATGTCCATCCCTATATCTTTCTGAACTACCAGGGAAAGGCGCGCGACGTTACGACCCTTGCCCACGAACTTGGGCACGGAATCCACCAGTCTCTGGCCTCCGTTCAGGGTGAACTGATGTCGGGCGCTCCACTTACGTTCGCCGAAACTGCAAGCGTATTCGGAGAGATGCTTGTGTTCCGCTCTCTTCTGGAGAAGGAAACGGATCCGGCGTCCCGCAAGTCGCTACTCGTGGGCAAGGCGGGCGACATGATTCACACCGTGATTCGGCAGATTTCCTTCTACGAGTTTGAGTCCCGACTGCACGAAGCAAGGCGATCCGGGGAGCTGTTGCCCGAAGAGATCAGCAGCATCTGGATCGACGCCGTAGGGGAGAGCCTTGGCCCGTCCGTCCGTCTCGACGATGGGTACAGATACTTCTGGTGCTACGTTCCGCACTTCATCCACTCGCCGTTCTATGTATATGCCTACGCGTTTGGCGATGCGCTTGTGAACGCGCTGTACGGTCTATACCGGAAAGATGGAGTTGGCTTCGCTGACAAGTACTTGGAAATGCTTCGCGCAGGCGGGTCTTGTCGGCATCCCGAATTGCTGGCGCCATTCGGACTTGACCTTCGCGACCCCTCGTTCTGGAAGATCGGTCTGGATCTGATCGAAGAGATCATCGATGAAGCAGAGGCGATCGCCGTTTAGTCGAGCGAAGCTGACTGGAGGACAGGGTCTACGCGGGAGCGTCCGACCCACTCCGAATCTGTCAGGCCCCTTCGCAGGACGCCGTTCTCGGGCAGTCACGAATTGCTGCAAAGAGGCATTCGGGCGACCGTACGGATCGCGGCATCCCAACCAGGCGGCAGAGGATGCGGGTACTGCGAGATCGGCGGGACACGAAACGTGTCTCGATTGGCGTCTCCGGGCCACACGGGGAGTAGACCGGGATATCGGGCTACTGCCGCTTGTATCAGCGTTCCCGGACCGACTGAATCGGTCTGGGAACTTCGCTGCCGGGTCGCACGGCAGGACCGAGTGCGCATCTTCGCCGGTCCGCGGCTTTCAGTTGCTCGGTGTGGAGACGCTGAGCAGCCAACCGTTCCCTTTCCTGCCAATGACAGCCTCCAGAAGCCGGCAATTCCTTTCGTCGAGGTGGCTCGGTCCGGTAGGCTGCAGGACTGCGCGTGCGCGTTGCACAGCCGGGGTTTCAGGGTCGTTCTCGTAGCGGGTACAGCGTTGCGGCGTGTGCAGTTCCGGACTGGACCGCGATGAGCGTTCGGTCGGAGACGTGCTCAGTCGCGGCTTGCGCATCCCC
Source organism: uncultured Rhodobacterales bacterium (assembly GCA_964590405.1). GTDB lineage: Bacteria > Pseudomonadota > Alphaproteobacteria > Rhodobacterales > CAZPXZ01 > CAZPXZ01. The sequence goes on from CAZPXZ010000003.1 coordinate 46,805, forward strand.
GCAGGTGACTTGGAGGTGGGGCGGGACGGCACCGGGTACTCGCGCTGTTTCCAGAAGACTTTGACGGAAGCAGCGGAATCTCTCTCTGTACTGCAAGGCCGGAGCACACCAGGACTGTTCTCGAAAATGGCAGGTTTCGCTCGACCGTGAAGTTCCAGTGAATTACGAACCGCCTGACCGCAACGCTTTCCGGCGGCGAGGCTTGGAAGTGCGGTCGGGTGGCGGCAGCGCTTCGCCGAAGCCGCTTTCCGCCGCACTCGACCGAACAAACTGCTGGATTTTTTCGAAGGCGCGGATTTCAATCTGCCGCACACGCTCGCGGGAAATTCCATGCTGCACGGCAATTTCCTCCAGGGTCTTCGGATCTTCACTCAATCTGCGTTCACGAATGATGTTCTGTTCCCGATCGGAAAGCGTTTTCATTGCCTCGATCAACATCTGGTGGCGTTGTTCGAACTCGTCGCGTCGGGCGATTGACGCGACCTGGTCCGAGTCCGTGGAATCGTCAATAATCCAGTCTTGCCACTCCAGTGCTCCCTCTTCGGAACTGACAGGCGCATTGAGTGACAGGTCGCCGGAGCCGGCAAGACGGCGATTCATGTGGATGACATCTGCCTCGGAGACGTGCAGGTTTTCCGCGATCTGCTGAACGTGCTCAGGCCTGAGGTCTCCCTCCTCGAATGCCGCGATGGCGCTCTTGGCACGGCGAAGGTTGAAGAACAGTTTCTTGTGCGCCGACGTCGTCCCGATCTTGACGAGCGACCAGGATCGCAAGATGTACTCCTGAATGGAGGCTCGAATCCACCACATTGCATAGGTCGCCAGCCGATGACCGCGTTCGGGATCGAAGCGCTTTACAGCCTGCATGAGGCCGAGATTCGCCTCCGAAATCACATCTACCATCGGCAGTCCGTAACCGCGATATCCGAGCGCCATTTTGGCTGCCAGCCGGAGATGGGACGTTACCAGCCTGTGCGCGGCCTCCGTATCGCCTTCATCCCGCCATCGGCGGGCAAGCTGGATCTCCTCTCCGACTTCCAGCAGTGGAAACTGCTTGATTTCGTCCAGATAGCTGGAGAGACCGGTTTCTTGGGAAAGTGCGGGAAGCGAGGTGGCGGGCATGAACTGATCCCTGTTTCAGGCGGTACGAGTTACACGATAGCAGCGAGAGGCGTGCCGTTGGCTCCCGGCGGAAGACCTGTTCCCAAGACTTCAGCTAGGCGGAGAAAATCGGAGTGTGGAACGGCTTTGAATCGCATGGCTTCCCCGGTTTGGGGATGCCGGAATCCTAGCTGGTAAGCGTGCAGGGCGGGGCGGGGAAATGTGGCAAGACATTGGCGCAGACTTTGCCCATGAACCGATGGCGAGAGTGTCGGTGCCCTGCCGTAGGTTCGGTCTCCGACCAAAGGGTGGCCGATCCAGGCGAGATGTACCCGGATCTGATGCGTCCGACCCGTTTCCAGCCGGCAACGGAGAAGAGATGCTGGCGCTCCCGCACCGTGCGTGGCGGGGGACTCGAGCCGCAGGTGCGTCACGGCGCGTTTGCCGCCATGGCGTACAACTGCGCGTCTGGAAGGATGCCGGGGGTCGGGACCCACGGCTGCGTCCACCCGGATCCAGCCGCCCGCACGGAAGGCAACGCCCGGTCGGTTTGCAAGCAAAGGGTCAGAACGCGCCGGCTCCCCCCAGGCAATGGCGAGGTACTCCCGTTCTATGTCGTGAGCAGCAAACAGTTCCGCGAGTGCAAGGCGAACCGACTCCTGCTTTGCCACAACCAAAAGCCCACCGGTCCCGATATCGAGTCGGTGCACGATTCCCGGTCGCAGCGGATGCCCGACGTCTGATAGCCGGCTTCCGCAATGGGCAAGTACGGCATGTGCAAGGGTTCCCGTGTGTCCCTTGTGTGCAGGGTGTACAAGCATTCCCGGCGCCTTGTTGACCACGAGTATATGAGGATCCTCGTATACGATCTCTAGCGGTACCGGTTCCGGTTCGAGTTTGGTTTCGATTGCCGGTTGCATGATCCTGAACCTCTCCCCGGCGCTCACGATTCGAGTAGGATCAAGGTGGCGTTCTGCATTGGCGACCGATTCGATGGCACCCTGATCGATCAGCTTGCGAAGTCGCGTTCTGCTCAACCGAGGCAAGCCGTGGCGTTCGGAATCCGATTCCACGGTGCGCGCGATGGCATGGTCGAGACGCAGGCCGGCGGCGGCTGCCCCTATCTCGATAACGAAAGATTTTGGAGGTTCCATGATGGCCACATTGTCCGATATGTCCACGGAAGGTGAGCCCGAGCCTCCGCGGATTCGGTTTCTTCGCCGCCTTGTTTATGTCATGACGGCTCTACTGCTCGTAGCCGTCATTGTGGCGATTACGGGAATCGTCGTCAAACTCGTTTCTTGGGAGCCATCGGTAGCCGAACGTGACGCTGCACCATTTGCCAGCACGGTTTCTCTTTCTCCGGGTGAGTTTCTTGCAGACTTCCGTGTGGAGCGGGGTCAGATTTACATTCGCATCAATGCAGTGGATTCGGACGCGGCACGGATCATCTTGGTGCGGGCCTCGAATGGGTCCCGGATCGGTGAAATTCTGCTGGCTCCGGCACCGTGATGGTTTGGGCTCTGCAATTCCTACACGCGCTCTACATGAAGAGCCGAACTCTCCAGAGCACGAGTTTTCACTCCTCGTGAATGTCTCCGTTCCCGGCGTTTCGGTGCGGAACACCCGGGACACGGATTCAGGCAAGTACCTCCACGGCGCGGTTCCGGAGCACACTCGCCAGACGTTCTTCCCCGCCGTCACCTGAACCGGGAAATTCCGATCGACCGAATACGGGGATGTGTGCGGTGGACAATCGATTGCGGGTTCGCTGCAAGATTGGTCCATTCACTGATCCCGCGTCTTGCACTGCCGTATCATTGCATGCAGTGAAGCGAGATAAGGCGTCGGTATGCCCGTCTTGATGAGCAAACTGAGGGGACTGCCCGGAGCGGAGCGGGGGCAGGGATCGTGTGCGGCGACAGGGCCACACAACTTGTGCACTGGCGGATTTCAGGTGCACAGGCGGAATTCAGGCGCAATCCGCCATGCGGATCGGTGCGGTTGCAAAGGGAACACCCGTGCGCTGCGGTAGGCGTGCCCCGTGCTTGAACCGGCGTCCCGGAAGTGGGGCGCGCAAAGAAATGGGTCGCAGCCACAGTGTTGGCACGCACGTGCCGAGGATCTTCGGGACGCGTTGTCTTGGATGAAGCGCAGCGTACCCGATCGGCGCGGACAGGCGGCCGACATGCCTGCCTTCGCGGTGCTTGCTTTGGAACATGCCGATAATTCCTGGGCTTTCTCGCTTACTGTCGTCAGCTGCAATATTCGTGTCTGAGGAGCCAAGGCCTGAATCGGCCAGCTACTCTTGCGGTGATCGCCGCGGATCGTGTTGCTCCATTTCCGTCACCGTCATTGCGAGCAATTGGTCTGTTGTCGGTCCCATCGGAATGGCTTGCCACTGGATCATGCCACTCACAGGACTCTGTGCCGGGACACCATAGAGGGAACTGCGGAGACGATGGGCATTCCCATTCGTCCCGGACCCCGATTACGCGCCAATTCGATCCATACAGTTGTGCCGCAGCGGCCCTGCCGTGCCTGACCATCAATGAACACCGGGGATCGTCCTCTTACACTCAAATTGGCATTGGCGCGTGCGCGACCGCGTTGTCACGGCCTTCTCGCGCGTCCCTCGCGATTGCTTGCATTGCAGTCGCAGGATAATTCGTGCACTTCCGGTTCGACAGGGAGGGTTGGCTAGTTGCAGGTATTACCATCCGCAATCTCGATGACGACGTGAGGAGGCGCCTGCGCGTCCGTGCCGTCGAGCACAGCCGTTCGATGGAAGAGGAGGTGCGCATTATTTTGCGCGAAGCCGTGAGCGACGATCAGCCTGGCCCCAGGAATCTCGCGGAGTTCACGCGCGAGTGTTTTGCTTCCCTCGGCGGCGTCGAACTCGAAATGCCCCCACGCGGTCCGATGCGCGAACCTCCGGATTTCTCCTGAGGCTCATGCGATGCTGGTGCTTGACACAAACGTTGCTTCCGAACTCATGCGACCTGAACCGGCCCCTGCCGTGGTTGCCTGGATCGCCGAGCGGGATGCAATGGACATGTACCTGACTGCAGTCAGCGAAGCGGAGCTTCTGTACGGCATCGCGATCATGCCGACAGGCAGGCGCCGAGACAGGCTGGCGCTGCCATGACCCTGTGGCTCGACCGCGGCTTGTCGGACCGTATCCTACCGTTCGACAGTGCCGCCGCCCGCGCCTATGCCGTCATTGCTGCAGATCGTCGCCGCGCAGGTCTCCCGTTCGGCGAAGCCGACTGCCAGATCGCCGCCATAGCCCGCTCGAAGGGCGCCGACCTAGCACGCGCAACGTGCGGGATTTCGAGGGCATGGGCATGGATGTGATAAATCCCTGGTCGGATGCGCAGATATGATTTGGGCAGCCATTGACACATACCTGCGTCACACTCGAACACAGGCGGCCTTTGCCGACTCGTCGATAACAATGCACGATACAGTGTCCGTGGCCCACCACACATGCTTCGATCTACTTGAGGGGCATTGGTTTGACGGTGTGCACGCTCACGATACTTGATGCGGATTCGTCGAATTCTGATCACCTAGAGTGATGGTTGGACTGGAGTACCCCTCAAGCAACTTGCGAAGTGCTGCCTGAGGGCGAGCCTATTGACAATCGCAGCAGTGTCTCCGATAGTCCGCTTCGCGGCTCGGAAGCCAGATCGCGCCGGTCAGCCGGAATGCGTCCCCTTCGTCTAGTGGCCCAGGACGCCAGCCTCTCACGCTGGAAACAGGGGTTCGATTCCCCTAGGGGACGCCAAAGGCCCGAATCCATCGCGGGCATAGGAGGTCGGAAGTTTCGATTCCTCCCGCGGTTGCGGCAAGGGTCCGGGCGCAATCTTCCATTATGTCTGCCTGGACGAGCCCCGGTCTGTGGGGATTTGCGTGGGTCCGTGACCGGGAACTCGCTGATGTTCCTTCTCCGCAATGGCGGGTTGCGCTGAGGTCGTGCGGTTTGGATTGAAACGGGAGTCGGCAATGTCCATTCCACAGGAAGGTGGCGGCGTCATCGAGACGCGGGAGGATCTTGTCTCGTATGTAGAAGAGGGTTGTAAGGCTGCGGCGAATTGGCGCATCGGGACTGAGCACGAGAAATTCGGATATCGGCTGGTTGACCGTGCGCCGCTGCCATATGAAGGCGCCTGCTCGGTGCGCAGCATGCTGGAGGGCATTGCTGACCGCTTTGGCTGGACCCGGGTTCTCGAGAACGGCAATTTGATTGGTCTATCCCGCGGCGGGGCCAATGTGTCGCTTGAGCCCGGCGGGCAGCTTGAATTGTCCGGCGCGCCTCTCGAAACGCTACACCAGACCTGCGATGAAGCGAATTGTCACTTGCGTGAGGTTCAGGAGATTTCGGAGGAGATCGGTGCCGGATTCCTGGGGGTCGGCGTTGCTCCGGAATGGACGGTCGCGGACATGCCGCGGATGCCGAAGGGCCGTTATGCAATCATGCGTGCCTACATGGAGCGCGTCGGACGCATGGGACTGGACATGATGCATTGCACGTGCACCATTCAGGTAAACCTGGATTACGGCAGTGAAGCGGACATGGTGCGGAAATTCCGAGCCGGCGTACTGCTTCAGCCAGTTGCCACGGCCCTCTTCGCCAGTTCTCCGTTCTTCAGTGGTTGCGCCACGGGCTTTCAGTCATGGCGGGCGAGAATCTGGGAGGATGTCGATGCGGCTCGCTCCGGTTCCCCGCTCTTCGCGCTCGATGACGGTTTCGGATTCGAGGCATGGGTTGACTATGTGCTCGATGTCCCCATGTACTTCGTGTACCGCGATGGCACCTATATCGACGCCTCCGGACAGTCCTTTCGAGACTTTCTGGATGGCCGATTGCCAGCGCTCCCCGGTGAAGTTCCCCGCCTGTCGGATTGGGCGGATCAGTTGACAACTGTCTTCCCGGATGTACGTCTCAAGCAATTCATCGAGATGCGAGGGGCAGACGGAGGTCCTTGGCGCCGGATTTGTGCGCTTCCAGCCTTCTGGGTCGGCTTGCTTTACGATTCCACTTCACTTGATGCAGCCCTGGACGTTTCCCGCAATTGGACCGAGGAGTGTTTCCGCGCATGCCGGCAGGATGCCGGCAGGCTAGGCTTGCGGGCGGAGATCGGGGGCCGAAGTCTTCGTGAAGTCGCCAGGGAACTGCTCGAGATTTCCCACGGGGGCCTGGCGCGACGGCAGCGGGCGGGCGTGCTGGGCCCAGACGAGACCCACCATCTGAACGATCTCGAATCCGTTGTGGAGCGCGGGGAGACGGCGGCGGACGAGATGCTCCGGCTGCGGGAGACCGACTGGAACCACAGCCTGGGGCCTCTCTATGAAGCGTACGGGTTCTGATCGGGCATCCACCTGTAACGTGGTATCAGTTTATCGAGGCTTGGGGGAACCGTTGTGCGGTGCATCCTCCTGGCGGTATATTGCAGAGATCCGGGAGGGATGTGCGGTGCGGAGGAACAGCATGCGAACTGCTCTGGCAGCTTTGGCTGCGTGGCTTGGCCTTGGCGCCGCCGTAGGGCGCGCTGAAGAGATGCTGGGCGCCCCCAGCGAATGGCAATACGACCTGCCTGAACAGGTGACGGAAGTAGGTCGGGAGATCGCCTGGTTTCACGATGTGCTTCTTGTACTGATCACCGTGATCACAGCGTTTGTCCTGCTGCTCCTCCTCTATGTGATGGTGCGGTACCGGGCGTCCCGGAACCCGGTTCCTGCGAAGTTCACCCACAATTCACTGGTAGAGGTTGCGTGGACGGTTGTGCCTGTAATCATCCTGCTTGCAATGGTCATTCCGTCACTCCGTCTGCTCTATCTGCAGGAGGAACCACCGGAGGCAGACCTGACCATCAAGGCGATCGGCAACCAGTGGTACTGGACCTACGAGTACCCCGACGACGAAATCGTCTTCGATGCGTTGATGATGACCGATACGGAGGTCCGCGATGCCGGCATGCCGGATTCGATGTTCAAGCTTGCTACCGATCAGGCAGTCGTGGTGCCGGTTGACAAGGTTGTCCGGGTGCAAGTTACGGCATCGGATGTTATCCACGCTTGGGCAATGCCGAACTTTGGCGTGAAAGTGGACGCGGTGCCTGGACGGCTCAACCAGACATGGTTCCGCGCCGAGAAGGAAGGGACTTTCTTTGGGCAATGTTCGGAGCTCTGCGGCAAGGACCATTCCTACATGCCGATTACGGTCAAAGTGGTATCTGACGCCGAGTACGCGGAATGGCTGGAAATGGCGCGCGAAGAATTCGCCATGAACACGCCGGTTCGCCGGGACGTTCTCCTGGCCGCCAATCCATAATTCCGGAGTTCGAGTCTTGGACGCTCTCGCGAGCCCGGCAACGGAGCACGCTTCCGGGGAGGCGCCCTTCCTCGATTACTTCCGGCTGCTCAAACCGAGAGTGATGTCTCTCGCCGTATTTACGGCAGTCGTGGCGTTGTGCGTGGCTCCCGTGCCTGTTCACCCGGTGATCGGATTTGCTGCGGCGATCTGTATCGCTGCAGGTGCCGGTGCAGCTGGTGCGCTGAACATGTGGTGGGACGCAGACATTGACCAACGTATGTCGCGGACTGCTTCTCGTCCTGTGCCGGCCGGACGGGTGCCACCGGAGACCGCGCGCGATCTTGGTATCGGCCTTGCCTGCATATCAACGGTGTTGCTTTCGTTGTTTACTCATCCGCTGGCCGGGGCGCTGCTTGCCGTGACCATCGCCTATTACATGGTGATCTACACGATGTGGCTGAAGCGTCGGACCGTGCACAGCGTCGTAATCGGTGGATTTGCGGGCGCGCTGCCACCCGTTGTGGGCTGGGCGGCAGCAACGGGCAGCATTTCCCTGGAGCCGCTCCTGATGGCGCTCGTAGTCATACTCTGGACGCCACCGCATTCTTGGGCACTCGCACTCTTGCGGCATCGAGACTACACCAATGCCGCGGTCCCCATGCTTCCCGCGACCGCCGGCCCCCGCACGACTCGGTGGCAAATTGCTGTCTACTCCGTTTTTCTGTTTCCGGCCGGAATTGTGCTTGCCCTGTCCTCGGTGGGCGGCTGGCTCTCTCTTGCGGCTGCCGTGATTGGCGGTGTCATCATGCTCTACCGGAGTGCTGCACTGTTTCGGCGACGGTCCGGGTCCGGTGCGGCGGCTGGACGGCTATTCGGGGCCTCCATCGCATATCTCTTCTTCCTGTTCACCGGCCTGCTCCTTGACTGGCTACTGCCGGGTGTCGGCATTCCGCCTGCACCGTGGGTGTCCTAGGTCATGGACGAGAAAGACTCCAGCCATCGGGCGCGCCACGGCCGAAACGTGGCGATGCTCATCATCCTCGCGGCCTTGGCGGTACTGATTTTTGCCGTGACAATGGTGAAGCTCGGCGCGATTGGAGCGCCGGGCTGACTCATCCGATGACCGGACGTCACCGCCGCACGGGAATGCTGCTGACTGCAGTTGTCGTGTGCATGGCCGGCCTCTCGTTCGCCGCAGTGCCGCTCTACGACCTGTTTTGCAGGGTGACCGGTTTTGGAGGTACAACGGCGCGCGCCGTGGAATCACCGGGAGCGTTGACGGAAGACAGGATTACCGTGAGGTTCGATGCAAGCCTCGCACGCGGAATGCCTTGGGTCTTTCGCCCGGGACAGCGAGAGATGCAGCTTGCGCTGGGGGAGCAGGGTCTGGCCTTTTATCGGGCGCATAACCCTACCAGCAGGCCGGTGAAGGGAATCGCCTCGTTCAATGTCGTGCCATTCTCGGCAGGCTTGCATTTCTCGAAGGTGGAGTGCTTCTGTTTCGTGGAGCAGATTCTTGCTCCGGGTGAGACGGTAGACATGCCGGTCGCATTCTTTGTGGATCCTGCGATTCGGGACGATCCCGAGGCTGCTGACGTCCGGGAGATTACGCTCTCGTACACGTTCTTTGTGGCAGAGGAGTGAAGGTCCACATACGGTTTGCGAGCGACTGGTGTTCTTGACTGCTCCCTCAGCCTCCGAGGAAAAGCCGTCCGACCTCCGGATCGGCGAGCAACGCGTCTCCTTGTCCGACCTTTGCTACGCGGCCTGCCACAAGGACATAGCCGAGGTCGGAAAAGTCCAACCCCTTTCGGGCATTCTGCTCGACCATGATGATGGCTTTTCCTTCGATGCGCTGAAGGCTGTTCAGGATTTCGAAGACCATGTCGATGTAGCGGGGCTCCAGGCCGATCGAGGGCTCGTCGATCAGGAGGATCTTCGGGTCGAGCATCAATGCGCGGGCAATTTCCAACAGGCGCCTCTCGCCGCCAGAGAGTACACGCGCTGCCTGGCTCTGGCGTTGCCGGAGCCGGTCGTACCGGTCCAGGATTGCCGTCGCCGCCGCTTCCGCCTTAGCGGTCGATTCCATGAGGAACCCGCCCATTAGCAGGTTTTCCCATACTGACATGTCCGGGAAGACGGAGTTGTCCTGAAGGACGTACGCAATCCCCGCTTGCGCCAGCTTGCGGTTCGAGGGGAGCCGGGTGATATCAGTTTCCTGTGCGGTGATTTCCCCTTCGTAGATATCCGCGAGACCGAAAATCGAATGCAGGACCGTAGACTTTCCAGCGCCGTTGGGGCCGATGAGGCAGAGGGATTGCGCGGGTCCTACGGCAAGATCAATACCGTGAAGGATCTCCATGGGGCCATATCCTGCGCGGAGACCGCGAACGCGAAGAACCGGCTGGCCCTTGGCGAGACCCTCGATCTCTTCTCGGGTTGGCCCGGTTTCGGCGAGGCTCCCGGCGTGCCGGTCAACTTCATCAACGGATAGAACGGTGTCGACTCCGCCTTCGCCGTACCCGGAGACGCCCTGCTTGCCTCCCTCGTCGTTGCCGGGATCTGTCATGTCAGTGTCCCCCCAGATACGCTTCGAGAACGCGGGGTTCATTCCGCACTTCCTCGGGGGAGCCGTGTGCGAGCAGCTTGCCGTTGGCAAGCACGTGAATCTCAAGCGCCAAATTCCATATGACGCGCATATTGTGTTCGATTACCAAGAGCGTGATTCCGAGCTCCGTATTGGCGCGACTCAGCCGATCGATCAGGCCATTGATCAATGTTGGGTTGATGCCAGCCGTTGGCTCGTCGAGTAACAGCATTTCCGGTTCGTTCATCAGGGCCATTGCAAATTCGAGCAGTTTCTGCTGGCCGAAGGAGAGGGAACCCGCGACGAGATTGCGCTTTTCGAAGAGACCGACAAATTCAAGCAACGATTCGGCACGCTCAACTTCCTCGGGGTCCGGGCGATGGAGCAAAGCGAAAAGGCTGGCGTGGTGGGCTCGGGACGAGATCAGCATGTTCCGCATGCAGTCCATCTTGGCGTAGACCCGTGTCTGCTGGAACGTGCGAAGGAGGCCCAGGCGTGCGATCTTCTCGGTACGCAGGCGAGTGATGTCCCGCCCACGGAACCGAATGGCGCCCCCGTCAATGGGATGGTAGCCGCAGATGGAGTTGAACAGCGTCGATTTACCGGATCCGTTTGGACCGATCAGTCCCACGATTCCGCCACGCGGGATCCGCATGGATACGTTTTCGTTGGCGACAACTCCTCCGAAGCGCTTGGAGACGCGGTCGACCTCCAGAACTGTCTCAGCCTCGGTGGTCACCGGTCCAGACCTCACTGTCGGAGCCGTCGTGCGGTCCATTCCCGGACTCCGCCAGCGATTCCCCCGGGAAAGAAAACGATGATCACAACGATCAGTACGCCAAGCGCTACTCGTTGCCAACCGAACAGGAAAGTCCAGAAGAACTCCTTGAAGAGATGAAAGACGATTGCCCCGACAATTGGGCCCCAGAGCGTGCCCTTTCCGCCCATGATCGCCATCAGGATCATCCAGACACCGATCGTTGCACCGGAGAAGGCGACTTCGGTGGGGTCAATGAAATTCTTGCCGGATCCGTAAATCGCTCCCGCTGCTCCAAGCGCAATTCCGCTGAGTGCCCATGCGAATGCCTTGATGGAGGAGGTCGGAAGCCCCATTGCCTCTGCTTTCTCCTCGTTGTCGCGGATGGCGTTGAGGATGAAGCCGAAGCGCGTGGAGTAGAGCCAGCGAAGAAACAGGAACAGCGCAATGGCAATGGCAACACCAGCATAATACAGCACGTGGTAGAGGGGAACTCCTTCTGGAGGCTGGGGAAAATTCATACCAGAACCCGCGCCGATGATCTCGACCGCGGCAGCGATCTCCCCGGCGGCGATGCCGAGAGCCAGGGTAGCGATGGCGAAGTAGTGACCACGCACCTGCAGGAACAGGGAACCGGCCAGCAAGGCGAATGCGAACCCTGCTGCGGATGCCACCAGAATTCCCAGCGCCAGGCCCAGGAGGAAGTCTTCTGGCGTAAGCGTGAATGCGCCGAGGTTACCCCCCATCGCAGATGTGTATTCCGCCAGGTCGTAGCCGCCGATCAGCACTTGCGTGATCGCGCAGAGGTACATCCCGGTACCGAAGAACAACACGTTGCCGAAGGAGTTGTAGCCCATCTGCCCTCCGAGCATGTCCCAGGCGAGGGCAATGATCACGAACACCGCGAGGTCCGTGAGCTGACTCATGTTGTGCGGAAACAGGAACGGAGCGGCCACCGCGAGTGCGACAAGCGCGAACCCGGCCGCGCGCTCGCCAACGGGGAGCGAGACATTCGTCCTCGTCAAGACAAGTACCTCCGCTGGCGCCGCAGCAAGTACATCCGGATCAGGAGGACAACCGGTACCACCAGAAATACGAGGGCATTCTGCAGTTCCACACCGGCAAGAAATGCTCCGAAATTCTCGTACACGCCTAGTCCAAGGCCCGCCGCGATTACTCCGGGAATGTTGCCGAGGCCGGCGAGAACGACGATGCCGAAACTGCGCAGCGTGTAGAGGAGGCCCTGGAAGGGGTGGAGGAGGAACACGAAGCCGACGATCACACCGGCGGCTCCGCAGATGGCACCGTTCAGTGCGTAGGTCATTGCGTAAACGCGATCCGTATCCACACCGACAATTCGCGCGGCGCGAGCGTTCTGCGCCGTCGCACGAACGGCCCGGCCAAACCGGGACCGACGCATCAGGAGGATGATGGCTGCCGCAGCAAGCAAACCCAGCGTGGCACCGAGAAGTCTCGAGCCGGGCAGGATGGCGCCGAATGCCGAAACACTTCCCAGCCCGGATTCGATGACACGCTCCTCAGCCGTGAAGAACTGGTTCATCGCCTGCTGTAATACGAGCTCGATCCCGAATGTTGCGAGTAACGAAGTGAAAAGGTCCGCGCGAAGAACCCGGCGAACAACAATCGCGAAGGCGATCCAGCTGACCAGGGCGACCACGGCTGCACCTGCAGGCAGGGCGAAGACGATCCACAGCCAAGGAGGGGCTGCGGGCCAGAGTGCAGCGAGCAACTCGCTCAAATAGAACCCAACGTAGCCTCCCAGAATTACATAGGCTCCCTGCGCGACGTTGATAATATTCATGACGCCCCAGACCAGCGCGATGCCGTAGGCGATCAGGGCGAAAATGGCTCCGACGAGGAGACCGTTCGCGAGCAGTTCCAGGCTGATCGTCGGGGCGATCAGCAGGATCTCGAAATTGGCGAGGACGGTGTCCAACGATCAGCTCGCGTTGACCGGAACCGAAGCGACGGTGAAGACTGTTTCGGTTCCGGCGTTACTGCGAGATAGTGCAATCGCTGTGTTACATCGGGCGAGGATGGATTGCCTCGGCATCGGCCCACCTGGTGGGTGCAACTACCCGATATTCACCGTTCTGCACTTGGTAAAGCACCATTGGCTTGGCGATATTCTTGCCGGTCTCGTCAAACTTGATGTTTCCGTAGAAGGTCTGCATCTCGGTCGCCGAGAGGGCATCTCGGACGGCCATCGGGTCAAGTGAGCCGGCACGCTCGAACGCATCCGCGAATACCTGGACCGCGGCAGCCGATTCCGCTGCCTGATAGGGAGGTGCATAGCCGTACCTTTCCTCAAACGTGGCCGCGAACTCGGAAGCGGCACCGAACAGGTCGTCGCTATAACTCAGCGTCGGGGCCCATTGGGAAGCGCAAAGCGTGTACTCCGCTGCAGCGCCAAACTTGCCGATGACGTCCGCAGAGTCGCAATGGGTCATGGCCAGCATCGGAACGTAGACTTCCTGCTCGTCGATCTGCCGGACGGCGGTCGCTGCACCCTTGGCATGGCCGGAGACGAGCAGCAGGTCCGGCTTCAGCGCCTTCACCTTGGCAAGAATCGGCGTCATGTCGTTCAACTCCTTCGGGAGTTTGTCATCAATGACGATCTTCATGCCATGGCGGTTCGCGTCATCAGTGACACCGGCCCGCACATCCTGGCTGAACGGGTCGTTCTCAAAGGCGAGTGCGACAGTCAACTCGGTCGGGTCGCGGCCCTCGGCCTGGGCCAACTCTGCCGCGAGATCGACGGCTGAGGACAGGTACTGTTCCGAAGTGGAAAGTACCGCAAACAGATACTTGTAGTTGTTGGTGAAGAGGCTTCGCGAGGCGCCGTTGGCTTCCACCATCGGTATGCCATGTTTCTCGGTCACCGGTGCGATGGCCTTGGTGAGACCGGAACTGTACGGGCCGAGCATGAATTGCACGGCATCCTGTGAGATCAGGCGCTCCGCAAGTTCGGCACCCCGGGCGGGTGTGGACTCGTCGTCGTAATACTTGATTTCCAGCATGTACTGCTTGTCGCCGACAGACACGCCGCCTTGTGCGTTGATGAATTCGACGGCCAGGTTGTAGCCGTTCATGGTGTGCATGCCGTTCGTCGAGTAACGACCGGACTCTGAAACCGCGGCGCCCAGAAGGATGCTCTCGTTCGCGGTCGACATTGGAATCGTGGCAGCAGTCATGGCTGCTACCGCTACAAGCGAAGATAGAATTCGCATGATCTCTCTCCTTGCGTGGGAACGGGAAGACATTGTTGCGACTATCGTATTCGGTTTGCGCATGAGTGCAACCGCTGGAGGGAATCGGAACGATGCGTTGGCGCGAAGGAATTTCGTTCCGGCGCCGTTTCTTGTACGACGGCGGTGTGCTGGATGCCGCGTTAGCAGGAGAGAGAGGCATGAGAAGGTGGATTTCGAGATCGCGAGTCGGGCTGTCGGTTGCTGGTCTGACCGCGGCTCTGGGGCTCTCGGGTTGTGGCGCCATGGCAGATGGCGAGGGGAGTGGGCGCTCGGATCGCGAACCCGTCGCATTTGCGGAGATGGACATCAACGGTGATGGGAGTGTCGACGCTGCGGAACTCCTCGCCTGGATGGAAGCCCAGAGAGAGATGCGTGTTCAGCGGATGATCGAGCGCGCGGACGGCGATGGCGACGGTGTGCTGAGTGAATCGGAGGTCCAGGAGTTGTTCGAACGCCGCGGCCGCTGGCGCAAGTGGCACTAGTGCGTCCGGAGGCGACGGAGCGGTGGCGGGGGATGCGGCTGCGGATGGCGAATTGCTGCGCCGTGCCGCCGCCGGGGATTCCCGCGCCTGGCGCGATCTCGTTGACGCCCATTCCGATCCGCTGTTTCGCTACACGTACCGCTTGGTCGGCGAGCGGGACGCGGCAGAGGATGTTGTGCAGGAGGCGTATCTTCGTCTTTGGCGGCAGTCAAGGCGCTGGCGTCCAGAGGCACCGGTTCGGGCCTGGCTCTTTCGGGTTGCCGGAAACCTCTCGATCGATACGCTCCGCCGTCGCCGACACATCGTGGAAATGGAACCCGACCATGCGGAAGCCGCCCCCGGTATTGAGGACCGGCTCGCAGAGAAGGAGCAGGCCCGTGCGGTGCAACGCCTCGTCTCCGAATTGCCGGAGCGCCAACGGAAGGCACTGGTGCTTTGTCGGCTGGAGGGAATGAGCATGGCGGAGGCGGGTCTGGTTCTTCGCTGCTCCGTCGGTGCGGTCGAGTCCCTACTTTCCCGGGCACGCCGGCATCTGAGAAGCAGAATGACAATGCATGACGGAGCGGTCCAGGAACCGGTCGGTTCCGTTTCGGAGATGCTCCCATGAACAGACTCCGCAGAGGGCGGTTTGCACCGCAGCCATCGGATCGTCAGGGGGAGCGCGCGCTCCATCCGGCACCGATAGATCCGGGTGGAACGGTGGAGGGTGACCGGGAGGTTGCTGGGACGGACGCCGTGGACGTGATGCTGGATGCCTGGACCGTTCCCGGGATGCGCCCGGATCTGCGGCGCCGACTCCTGACAATCCCGGCAATGGAACCCAGTCCGTCGGGCGTGTTCTGGGGTCGGATTCAGCTCTGGATTGCCGCGGGCGGGCTCGCCGCTGCGGCAGCCCTTGGTGCTGTAGTTGGCGTTTCACCGGTCGGTGAGATGTTGGAGCAAGCGGTCGGCATTGCGCTCTCACCAGAGGATCAACTGGTCGCAATGATGGATGCGATCGTGGAGGACACCTTTCGATGACAAATGGCGAATCCGGGATGTCCGGACCATTCGTACGACGGCGGAAGAGGCGGTGGTTGATCGCGATTCTCGTAGCCTCCCTTGCGTTCAACCTCTTTATCGTCGGTTGGGCCGGGGTGCGCTGGGCCATGTGGTCCGGAGGATGGGTTTACATGCTGCCGCGCGGCGACCGGGACGACGGAACCGACAATGGCTCTTCAGGGCGGGAGGTCGTTCGGGATCTGCTGGCCGAACACGGTACGGCCGCGCTGGCGCTTGCCGGAGGAGGTGCGCTCCACTTGCGGGACGCCGCGGATGCACTGGATCAGGAACCCCTTGACCAGGAAGGATTTGAAACCGCGGTGCGTGCGCTGGAGAGATCGGGACAGGAACTCCTTTCGCTGGCGGGAGTCGCGGCCCGGGATGGGGCGGGGCGAATGACCATGCAACAACGGGAACGCATGGCCAGTCGCCTCCGCAAGGCAGCTGACCGTCTTGAGCGGCGGCATGGGCGTTGGGGAGATCGTCTGGCGCGGTTGAGCGAATAGGGATCCAGCCACTTGCTTCCCGTGCCGACAGTCCCGAGAACCGCCGTGGAACGGAGTTTCTCGCTCAGGGATTTGGTTGCACTGTGTCTGCGACACGCGACTGTAATGCGCGTCCACTCGCCTGATCGAACAATCTGGAACCACGGAGATCAACGCGGGCCGCGACATGGTCACCAACTGCGTGCTGAAGCCGTTCCGGGGTTCTGTAGCGCAGCCGGTCATCGCCGACCTGCAGCATGAGTTGCGTATCGCGGCCAACGACCTCATGACTGTACACCGTCGCCCGGAGGGCACGATCTGATTCAGGCGCAGTCAGGGTGACATTGTTTGGCCTGAGGCCCGCGAGGACCTTCAGCGACGGTGCCGTTCGAACTGCTGGTCGCCAATTCTCTGGAACGGACAGTTTCACGCCACCGGCGGCAAAGTAGGTTTCTCCGTCATGCTCGACAATCTCTCCGGCGAGCATGCTCATCGGCGGGTCGCCGACGAAAGAGGCGACGAACGCCGTTGCCGGAGAATTGTAGAGTTCCAGGGGCGCCCCCACCTGTTCCACCATTCCTTCGCGCATCACGGCGATCGAATCTGCCACTGCCAGCGCTTCTTGCTGGTCGTGGGTGACATGAATTGTGGTCGTGCCCAACTGTTGATGAAGGCGCTTGAGTTCGGCCCGCATTTCATAGCGCAGCCGAGCATCGAGGTGGGTGACCGGTTCGTCCAGCAGGAGTACGGGTGGATCCCGCACCAGCGCCCGGCCGAGCGCGACCCGTTGCTGCTGTCCGCCGCTCAGCATGTCGACGCGGCGCTGCAGGAGCGGGACAATCTTCAGGGTCTCCGCCGTTCGTCTGACCCTAGCGGTGATGTCTGTCTGATCATGCTCGCGGCGCCGCACAGGAGCACGCAGCGGAAACGCCAGGTTCTGTTCGACGGTGAGATGCGGATAGAGGGCATAATTCTGGAATGCCAGCCCGACATTGCGTAGGTAAGGTGCCAGGTCGTTAATGCGTTCACCTCCGAACAAGATATCGCCCTGATCCGGCTCCTCCAGACCTGCGACCATGCGCATCAAAGTTGTTTTGCCGCACCCGGATGGCCCGAGCAGGCAAAGATAGTTCTGACTTGGACAGGTTAGATCGAGACCCTCGAAAAGCCGGAACGAACCGAACCGCTTGGCAATGTCGCGGAAAGCAATTTCAGGCATCGGTCGACTCGCGATACAACAGGCTGCGGCCCTCGGTGTCGAACAGATGGGTTCGTCTCTGGTCGAACCCGAGATGGAGACTGTCGCCTATCCTCGGTGCCAAGGCGGAATCGATGGTTGCGCTGATCCGCCCGGCCGATGTCTCGGCGATGATCACTGTCATGTCGCCAAGGGGTTCGAGAAGCGCCACCGTGCCGGGTAGGCAGTCCGTTCCCGGGCAGTCGTGGAGAATGATGTCGCGTGGTCGCACGCCCAGGAAGAGTTCGGTTGTGCCTGTCGCTTCGGCAAGGCGTGCGGATGCTCCTTGCGCAAGCGCCAATTCCGTTTCGGAACCCCGTATGGTCAGGAGTCCGGAAGACAGTGTTACCGGAAGGACATTGATCGGCAGGTCGCCGATGAACTCGGCGACGAATCGGTTGATCGGATTGTACAGAAGATCGTCCAGGGACCCGGTTTGTTGCAACCGGCCGTCCTGCATGATTGCGATACGGTCGGATATTGCGGCTGCTTCCTCCTGGTCGTGGGTAATGTAGAAGGTCGTGGCGTTCAATCGTTCGTGAAGCCGCCGTAACTCGGCGCGCAACTCGACGCGCAAATACGCTTCCAGATGGCCCAATGGTTCGTCCATCAGGAAGATCCGCGGTGTGCGGATAATTGCGCGTCCGAGACCAACTCGCTGCCGTTGCCCACCGCTCAGGGAACGTGGTGACTGGCGAAGCTGATCGCTGATGCGAAGCGTTTCGGCAACCTCTCGAACTCGACTCTGGATTTCATGCCGGTCAAGTCGCTGGGCGCGCAGCGGCATTGCCAAATTTTCGAAGACGTTAAGGTGCGGGTAAAGCGCGTAATTCTCGAACACCATGGCTATGTCGCGCTGCTGAGGCGGCAAATCGTTGACACGCGTTCCGTCGATCAGAATTTCACCGCGACTAACCGTTTCCAGTCCGGCAAGCATGCGCAGGGTGGACGACTTGCCGCAACCGGAAGGTCCGAGGACGCACAGGAGTTCGCCGTCCGCGATCGTGAGATCGAGCGCGAATACCGCCTGAGTTCCGTCGGGATATACCTTCTCGACATTTCTGAACGAAACGGTTGCCATCGCCTACCGTACCGCTCCGAAGGTGAGTCCGCGCACCAGGTGGCGCTGCAGAATCAGTGTGAACACCATGATCGGAAGAATGGCGAAGAAACCGACAGCCATGTATTCGCCCCACGCAATCCCCATTGATGCGGAGAACCCGGCGAGGTAAACGGGAATTGTTGCAGCCTCCGTCTGGGTGAGAATGGAGGCGAACAGGAACTCATTCCAGGAGAAGATCGCCGAGAGTATGGCAGTGGCGGCAATTCCCGGACGTACCAGCGGAACTGCCACCCGCCAGAAGATTTGCCAGCGCGTATAGCCATCGACCAGTGCTGCTTCTTCCAGTTCCACCGGGACATCCATGAAGAAGCCGCGCAGGATCCAGATGACGAATGAGAGGTTCATGCTGGTATAGATCGCCACCAGTGCGAGGTGCGTGTCGATCAGTCCGGTTGACTGCACCATCAGGTAGATCGGGACAATGAACGCCACGGGAGGTGCGAAGCGTGTCGACAAAATGTAGAACGCCAGGTGCCTGTTGCCGGCGAACGGATAGCGGGCGAGGCCGTACGCTGCCATGGCGCCGAGAGTCACGGCAGCCAGGGTGCTCAGCAGGGTGACCGCGATGCTGTTGAAAATGAACTGGGCGACGTTTCGCCCGCCGAACACGAAGAATGCATTGTAAAAGTTCTCAAGCGTCGGAACAAAACGCCAGGATGGCGGCCAGGAGAAAATTGCGGATTCGGTCTTCAGTGCGGTAGTGAGAATGATGTACAGGGGCATCAGGCTGAAGCCCACAAACGCGCAGGCCACAAGCAGCAAGATTGCATTCGACGTCAAGCGGCGGGCTGCGCCGGCATCCGGCTGTGAAAGCCCGACGGTGTCAATCTGGGTGGCAGCAGACACGGCCTAGTCTTCCCTGTATTCCAGCCGTCGCACAAAGAACTGAGTCAGGATCGTGATCAGCACCAGGATCAGAACCGCCATCGCTGCCGCGTATCCGAGCTTCAGTGACTGGAATCCGGTGACGTACAGATACCAGGGGAGAACCTCGGTTCGACCCGCCGGTCCACCCTTGGTCATCATGAAGACCAGCTCGACCATCCGGAACGCATCCACGAACCGGATCAGGATCACGATTATGATCGCGGGGCGCAGCAATGGAATCGTCACCCGCCAGAAGGTCTGCCAGCGGTTGAGGCCATCCATCTTGGCCGCTTCGTACACGTACTCCGGCAACGATTGCAGGGCTGCGAAGAGCACCAGCATCACGAACGGTGTCCATTGCCATGCATCCGCGATCACTACACTCAGCAGCGCGATGTCACGATCCGTCAGGAAACCGATCAGTCCGAATCCAAACTGTGAGAACAACCAGTTCACTACCCCGAAGTTCTCGTTGAACAGGTAAAACCATACAAGCCCGGCTACCAGTGGCATCACCATGATCGGCAGGATGTATATCTTTCGGAGTGTCGTCAGACCTCGCACCTTCGCGTTGAATACGAACGCCAGGAGAAAGCCGAGAAAGAACTCGATTGCGACGGCGAGTACGACGAATTTCAGGGAAACGAGTACGGCGTTGGTGAAGCGGTCATCAAAGAACAGCAGGTCTTCGTAATTGAACCAACCGGACCAGCGTGCGCCCCTGGGGTCGCCGAGTTTCCAGAAATTGAGGCTGACATAGACTGCAAAGATGATCGGGAACGCGTTGATGAGCAGCAGTACCGCGACTGCTGGCGAAATCAGCGCGAACGCTGTACGGCGCTTCTCCGCCCGGAGGTTCATTCCGGAGCCGGTTCAGTCTGTCCGGACACAATGCCTGCGGCGCCCCTGAGCGGGGCGCCGCAGAACAGTTATAGCAAGACTACTTGGTTTCGGATCAATAGTAGCCAGCCCGCATCATGATCCGGTCGATCTGACGGTGGGAGTCGCTGACGGCATCCTCGGGGCTCTGGTCCCCGGCGAGCATCTCGTGCATCTCGGCGCCGAGCAAGTCGACAATCTGCTGCAATTCCGGAACCGGCGGGCGCTGCCAGCCGGCAAGCTCGTCGTCGCGTGCCATAGAATCTACCCACTGAACCACCGGGCATCGGGCGATCACTTCCTCATTGGCCGACACACTGAACCGCGGCGCCACGCAGTTGCCGTGCTTGGTGTATTCGACCATCATTTCCTCACTGGTCATCCACGCGATGACATCCCAGGCCAGACCCACTCGGTCATCCGGCAGGTTTGTCGGAATGCCCAGGTACCAGCCGCCAAGGGTGGAGACGTTGCGACCGTCAGGGCCATGCGGATGTGGGATATAGCCCACCTTGCCTCTCGCCTCAGCTTCAGGATCCAGTTCGTAGATCGCGGATCGGCCAGACCAGATGTACGTCATCGCACAGCCTCCCTGGGCGAACACCCGGACCCGTTCGTCCCATGCCATGTTCAGGATCCCGGGAGGAGACACTTCCATCAGGGCATTCAGATACTCTGCAGTCTGCATCGCCTGTTCGGTGTCAAGCCTCGGGTGCATGTTGTCGGGCCCGATATTGCCGAGGTCAAAATGCAACGGGCTTGTCTCGGTAAGCGCGATGGGCGGGTGACCGTGGGCGCCGAGGGTCTGGATGAATGTCTGGCCAAGCGGTGTTCCTCGTGCCGCATTCCAGCAGATTCCGGCCAAGCCTTCTTGGGAGCCGTGCAGTGCCTTGGCTGCCGCGAGGACATCGGCAGTGGTCTTTGGCGGCTCCAGCCCAGCCTCCTCGAAGAGGTCGGCACGATAGGCCATGATCTCGGGATGAGGCTGAATGGGAATCCCGAGGACCTTTCCGTCATGAACAGCACCCTCGGCTGCGGCAGGATGGAAGTCGCTCATGTCCATGCCGCTGTCAGCTGCCATCTGGGTCAAGTCGCGTAGAAAAGGCTTGTATTCCCCGAATTGTGGCAGATCGACGGCAATCAGGTCGTAGCTGGAAACGTCATTCTCGGCGTTGAGAAGAACTTGCTGGCGCAGTACGTCGAACGGTCGTACCTCGAGTTCGATCGTTCCGCCGGCCATCTCTTCCAGGTCGCCGTGGATCTGCTGCATGACCTGGAAGACCGGATCGCCAATCACGAGTAGGCGAACGGTTTCGCCGTTCAATACACCTTCCGAGTTCGCGGGGCTTGAAATTGCCACCAGGCCCGCCAATAAACCGGCCGGC
The DNA here is from genome assembly GCA_964590405.1 of uncultured Rhodobacterales bacterium. Lineage (GTDB taxonomy): Bacteria > Pseudomonadota > Alphaproteobacteria > Rhodobacterales > CAZPXZ01 > CAZPXZ01. Next base: position 68,340 of record CAZPXZ010000003.1, read on the forward strand.
GTCGCGCGAAACAGATTTCTGGATAGTCGCATGATCGTTTCCTCCTTCGCTGCCTAGGACTTCGTCCATTAACTCTGCCCCAATATTGGCGAGTCCCAGACGGGCCGTCAACGAAAGCGGGGGTACTGTGTTGTTCTGCATGGTCAGAAGCGCCGAGGAGTTGTCCATAACTCAGCAAGTCAAGAAACCTGATTGCTAAGTACAACTCTTCGAGCATCGGGCTGGAGGGCCGAATTCAACCTTGCGCCACGTTGAAACGGGTGCGTGCCAAATGATTGCCGGACGAATGGCCAATCTCCGAGTCGCTCGCGGTTTCGGTGCTCACCGTCAGCGCTTCAGGGGAGAGCTGAGATTGCGGGAACCGGCGTATGCCGTGCGTTCATGCGTGGGAACCTCGAACGTGGAATCCGGTGCCGGCTACGCAGACCACGACAAGTTGTGATCCCGCAGTGCTTGAAAACAGGAGCGAGAGAATTGCCGTACAATTGATCCATATCTGTATACCCATGGTTGCCAATCCACAAGATTCAGTGTGACTATGCTAGAAAATTGTTGCAGTCCCCGGCCGTCTGCTGCTACAAGACCGGTAGAGGCAGGAAGAGAGCAATGACGGAATTGCATCACCCCGATCTGGCTCTGATCACCGTGGGAGTGTACCTGGCGGCACTCGTCGTGGGTGTTGTGGCGTTCCGACGCTTCGGTCTCGGGGCCGCGCCGGGCTACCTCGTGCTCGGTGCCGCCGCCGGACCCGCGGCACTTGGACTCCTTGCGGGCAACGAGACCATCGATACGCTTGCAGAATTCGGAGTTGTCCTACTTCTGTTCGTCATCGGCCTCGAACTTCGGCCAGCACGCATCTGGAGCTTGAGGGTAGATATCTTCGGTCTCGGATTCGGGCAGGTCCTGCTGACCACGGTACTTCTTGCACTGATCGTGCATGTGCTCCTGGGCTGGGATGCGGGTCCCTGCATCATAACCGGAGCTGCGCTGGCGCTTTCCTCTACGGCGTTTGGCATCCAGTCCCTCATGGAGCGCAACGTTTTGGGAACCCGGTTTGCCGATCGGGCAATCGCGGTGCTGCTCTTTCAGGACCTTGCCGTGGTGCCGCTCTTGGCGCTGGTTTCGTTGTTCTCTGCAGCGGGTCTCGGTGTCGTCGGTGGATCGATCGGGTCGATCGCAACCGCGCTTGGTTCATTGGTCCTGCTGGGTTTCGCGGGCCACTTTCTGATCAACCCGTTCTTCCGACAGGTTGTGCGCAGTGGAGGGGACGAAGCGTTCACGCCGGCTACACTGCTGGTAGTTGTCGGGGCCGCGCTCTTGATGGAGCAGGCCGGACTTTCCATGGCGATGGGCGCCCTCATTGCCGGTGTTCTCCTCGCGGAATCCGAATACCGCCACCGGATCGAAAGCGCGATCAATCCGTTCCGTTCCCTGTTTCTCGGCCTCTTCTTCCTGGGTGTTGGCGCCCAGGTGGACGTGGTCGCCATCGGTGCAGTCCTTCATTACGTCATTGGTGCTGCGGTAGGTGTATTCATCCTGAAAGCTGCGTTGCTGTTTGCGTTGGCGCGGATCCGTGGAGCGGATCTGGTGGAATCGGTCCGTTTCGCGGCACTGCTTGGCCAGGCGGGCGAGTTTGGTTTCGTCATTTTCGGTCTTGCGGCGGTGAATGGTATCTTTACCGATGCAGTTGCATCCGCCCTTACCGCGGTGGCTGCAGTGTCCATGGGGCTGACGGTCGTGGCCGTCCGTCTTGCTGAATGGTGGGTGGCACGAATGCGTGCCCGTGACGACACGCCCGACGAAGAGGAAGGCTACATCCCGCCGGCGTCCGTGATCGTTGTCGGCTATGGTCGGTTCGGGCAGTTGGTTGCGCGCGTTCTCCAGCACCGCGGATATGCGCCGCTGGTTCTGGAGCGGTCAACGGAGCGGGTACGAATCGCGCGATCGCAAGGATTCGAGGCCTTCTTTGGAGACCTCGACGGTGCGGATTTCCTGGGCGCGACGGAACAGCGTGGTGTACGTGCCATTTTTCTTTGTGCAGACGGGGGCGCAAATCGTCCGAGAGCAATTGCCCGGTTGCGGGAACTGTTTCCGGATGCAGAACTGCTGGCTCGCGTCCAGGATCGTTTCAGCGGATGGGAGGCTCTCGAACTGGGTGCCGACCATGTTGAGAGGGAAGTGTTCGAATCATCTCTCTCCATGGCTCTCGAAGGTTTGGCGCGGATGGGCGACTCGGAAGGGGCCTCGGAGGCCATCCATGAAATCCGGCGTGAAGAGGCGGAACAGACCGAGCAACTTCGCGCGTACACGATTTCGGGAGATCCGGCTGCCGAAAGATCCGCGGCAAACACATCCGGGGAGATACCCAAGGGACGATTCCTGGTTCCCTGGAAGGACACCGATCCAGGAAGTCGCTCCGGGCGCCCCAGGAGGTCTGGTCTTCCGATGCGCAGCATTGGCCGTGCCTGGCGGCGGGCCAGAAGTCGCTTCTCGGCATGGCGGGGTCGATGAGGAAGTGATGTCCGCGGTGGATCGTGACATGTGCGTGAAATCGGTCCTGACGCGTCAAGACTGCGGTCATGAAGTTCCGCCTTTGTTGCACTGCAACGGGCGTTGTGCTAGCTAGCGCGTATCGGCGCGTCGGCGCTGGGTCAATCTCATGCAGTTCAGGGCGATCGGGGGCCGGCACGGCGGCCGATTGGGGGGCACGACAGCATGGCAGTGCAAATTAGTGACTTGCATGGTCGGTACGCGTCGGCGCTGTTCGCTCTGGCGGAAGAAAGCGGTTCTCTGGCAGCCGTGGAAGGCGATCTCCTTGCCCTTCGCGAGATGCTTGTAGAGAGTGGCGACTTGAGGAGGCTTGTACTCAGTCCACTCTTTCGTAGACACGACCAGTCCGAGGCACTGCGGGCGATTGCAGAGAAATCCGGTTTCGCGGACCTGACAGTTCGTTTTCTGGGTTTGGTAGCCATGAAGCGCAGGCTGCTCGCCTTGTCGGGAATGATCGACGCCTTTGGAGCGCTGATGGATGAGAAACGTGGTCGCACCCGTGTGGAAGTGGTTTCTGCGGAGGTGCTGGATGACGAGCAGGTTTCGGCGCTGACCGAAGTGCTGAGGGAAGCGACCGGACGCCAGGTCGTGTTGGATTCGAAGGCAGACACCGATCTGATCGGTGGTCTTGTCGTTCGGATTGGAAGCCGGATGTTCGACACCTCGATTCGGTCGCGAATCGAGAGAATGCGGTTGTTGATGCGGGAGGCTGGGTGACATGAGCTTGCAGGCTGCGGAGATCTCCGCGATCCTGAAGGAGCAGATCCGGAATTTCGGCGAGGAGGCCGAGGTTTCGGAGATTGGCCAGGTGTTGAGTGTCGGAGACGGTATCGCACGCGTTTACGGTCTCGAAGAAATCCGCTCCGGCGAGATGGTTGCCTTTGATGGCGGCATCCGGGGAATGGCCCTGAACCTGGAGGAGGACAATGTCGGTGTCGTCATATTTGGTGATGACCGTTCCATTCGTGAAGGAGACACTGTCAAACGCACGGGCGCGATCGTTGATGTGCCGGTAGGACACGGTCTGCTAGGGCGTGTGGTAAATGCACTCGGGGATCCCATTGACGGAAAGGGCAGCATCGACGCAGCGGAACGCCGCCGTGCGGATGTGAAGGCGCCAGGCATCATTCCCAGGCGCTCCGTTCATGAGCCGAGACGGGCCTGAAGGCGATTGATGCGCTCATCCCGATCGGAAGGGGTCAACGAGAACTGATCATCGGCGACCGTCAGACCGGCAAGACGGCATTGGCGCTGGATACCATCATCAATCAGAAATCCGTCAATGACGGAGACGACGAGTCGAAGAAACTCTATTGCATTTATGTCGCGATTGGACAGAAGCGTTCGACCGTAGCGCAGCTCGTTCGCAAGCTGGAGGAGACCGGTGCGATCGCATATACCACCGTCGTTGCGGCCACCGCGTCTGAACCCGCCCCTCTGCAGTACCTGGCACCGTACGCAGGCTGCACGATGGCGGAGTACTTTCGCGACACCGGCAAGCACGCGCTGATCATTTACGACGATTTGTCGAAGCAGGCTGTCGCTTACCGCCAGATGTCGCTGCTGCTTCGGCGGCCGCCCGGGCGGGAAGCGTATCCCGGGGACGTTTTCTACCTGCACTCCCGGCTGCTGGAGCGTGCAGCAAAGCTGAATGATGAGCATGGCAGCGGATCGCTGACCGCCCTGCCAGTCATCGAAACGCAGGCGGGAGACGTGTCGGCCTACA
>CAZPXZ010000003.1:72625-94287 GCA_964590405.1 uncultured Rhodobacterales bacterium
CATCCCGACGAACGTGATCTCGATCACGGATGGTCAGATATTCCTGGAAACCGAGTTGTTCTACCAAGGCGTGCGCCCGGCCGTGAATGTCGGCCTTTCCGTTTCCCGGGTAGGTTCCTCGGCGCAGACCAAGGCTATGAAGAAAGTCGCGGGCACGATCAAGCTGGAGTTGGCGCAATACCGCGAGATGGCGGCATTTGCCCAGTTCGGTTCGGACCTCGACGCCGCAACACAGCGGCTGCTGAACCGGGGCGCCCGCCTGACCGAGATCCTGAAGCAGGGGCAGTTTGATCCCATGGCCATGGAGGAGCAGGTTTGCGTCATTTACGCAGGTATCTCCGGAGCGTTGGACGACATGGATACCGGTACAATCGGCCGATTTGAGCGCGGATGGCGGCAACGCTTGCTGGATAGCCATGCCGATGTTCTGGAGGCCATCCGTGACACCGGGGAACTCGACTCCGATACCGAAGCCAAGCTGAAGAAGGCGCTCGAAGCCTACAAGGCTTCATTTCGCTGATCGTAACGACGGACCTTCGGAGATAGGGGCATGGCAAGCCTCAAGGCATTGCGCAACCGCATCAACAGCGTGGTCTCCACCAGGAAGATCACGCGTGCGATGCAAATGGTGGCCGCCGCCAAGCTTCGGCGGGCCCAGCAGACGGCCGAGGCGGCGCGCCCCTATGCCACCGCCATGGAGAGCATGCTTGCGAACATCGCCGCATCCATGGAGGGAAAAGGGGACGCACCGGTTCTGCTCTCGGGTCGCGGCAATGACCAGAGGCACCTGTTGATTGTGGCCACTGCGGAGCGGGGACTCTGCGGCGGCTTCAATTCTTCCATTTCCCGCCTGGCCCGGCAGCGCGCCCTTTCCCTTCAGGAAGAAGGCAAGGAGGTTCGGATTCTCACGGTGGGGCGGAAGGGCCGGGACGCACTGAAGCGTGATTTCTCCGACCTTTTCGTAGAGCATGTCGATCTCTCAGGTGCCCGGCAGATCGAATATTCCCACGCGGCAGACATCGCGAACCGTGCGATCAGGCGATTCGAGAATGGTGAGGACGATGTCTGCACTGTTTTCTTCAGCCGCTTTCGCTCCGTCATTCGACAGGACCCCACGGCGCTGCAGTTGATTCCTGCCCGTATACCAGAGGGAGCGTCCCAGTCGGCGCATTACGAGTACGAAGAGGACGAGACGGCTATTCTGGAGGAGTTACTGCCCCGCAACGTTGCCGTGCAGGTATTTGGTGCCCTCCTCGAGAACGCCGCGTCGGAGCAAGGCGCCCGCATGTCGGCGATGGATAGCGCGACCCGGAACGCGGGAGAGATGATCGATCGTCTGACGCTCGAATACAACCGGACTCGCCAGGCCGCGATCACCACGGAACTGATCGAGATCATTTCGGGTGCCGAGGCGCTTTAGGGCGCCGGTCAACGAAACCGCTAGGAGACGGAGCCAGGAGATGAATGATAGATCTGTCGGCCATATAACCCAGGTAATGGGCGCTGTCGTCGATGTGCGTTTCGATGAACATCTGCCGCCGATCCTGAACGGGTTGGAGACGGACAATTCGGGGAACCGGCTGGTTCTCGAAGTGGCGCAGCATCTCGGTGAGAGCACGGTGCGTACGGTGGCGATGGATTCGACGGAGGGCCTGGTGCGTGGAGCGGATGTCGTCGATTCCGGTGGACCGATCACGGTGCCTGTGGGAACAGCCACGCTGGGACGTATCCTGAATGTAATCGGTGAGCCCGTTGACGAGAAGGGGCCTGTGAAGGCCGAGGAACGGCGCCCGATCCACCAGGAGGCGCCTGTCTTCACGGACCAATCGACGGAATCCGAGATTCTGGTTACCGGAATCAAGGTCATTGACCTGCTCGCGCCTTACGCAAAGGGCGGCAAGATCGGCCTGTTCGGCGGCGCGGGAGTCGGCAAGACCGTCATCATCATGGAACTGATCAACAATGTCGCCATGGGACATGGCGGCTTTTCGGTCTTTGCCGGTGTTGGCGAGCGGACACGCGAAGGAAACGACCTGTATCACGAGATGATCGAGTCCGGGGTTATCAAGCCGGAAAACCTGACCGAATCGAAGGTTGCGCTGGTGTACGGGCAGATGAACGAGCCTCCTGGCGCGCGCGCGCGGGTCGGCCTCTCGGGACTCACGCTGGCGGAACAGTTTCGGGACGAATCGGGTGCTGACGTGCTGTTCTTTGTCGACAACATTTTTCGCTTCACGCAGGCCGGCTCGGAGGTTTCGGCGCTGCTCGGCCGCATCCCGTCTGCGGTAGGTTACCAGCCGACACTTGCAACAGACATGGGAGCGCTTCAGGAGCGAATTACATCCACGCAGCGCGGTTCCATCACGTCGGTGCAAGCGATTTACGTTCCCGCCGACGACTTGACCGATCCAGCCCCGGCGACATCATTCGCGCATCTGGATGCCACTACGGTCCTGTCGCGGCAGATCTCCGAACTCGGCATCTATCCGGCTGTGGACCCGCTCGACTCGACGTCCCGCATTCTTGATCCCGGGGTTGTCGGGGAAGAACATTATGGCGTTGCTCGGCGGGTGCAGGAAATCTTGCAGAGGTACAAGGCGCTGCAGGACATCATTGCCATTCTGGGCATGGACGAACTGTCGGAGGAGGACAAGTTGACCGTCGCGCGGGCGCGCAAGATCCAGCGTTTCCTGTCGCAGCCCTTCTTCGTTGCGGAGGTGTTTACCGGCTCAAAGGGACAATTTGTCCCGCTTGAAAAGACCATCGACGGCTTCAAGCGGCTTTGTGCCGGCGAATTTGACCACTTCCCGGAAGCTGCCTTCTACATGGTGGGCGATATTGACATGGTTGCCGCGAAGGCCGAGGCGCTCGCGCGCGAAGCTGCCTGACGGGATCTCGGGAGACTGGTTTCATGGCTGGAGAATCCATCGCACTCCAGTTGGTAACACCGGAGCGCCTGCTACGGGAGACGGAAGCCGCCATGGTGGTACTGCCAGGTATTGAAGGTGACTTTGGGGCCATGCCACAACATGCACCCGTGATTTCGGCGTTGCGACCGGGAATTGTCTCGGTCTACAGCAGTGCAGGAGAGTCAGAGGAATACGTGGTCACCGGTGGCTTCGCGGAGGTAACTCCTGACAAGGTCGTGGTGCTTGCCGAGGAAGCTGCATCCCGGGCCGAGTTCTCCCGCGCACGACTCGAAGAGCGTATCGAGGGTCTTGAAAGGGAGGATGATGCCGGGCGCGTTTCGGCCTTGCGAGAACTTGCCCGCCAACTGACCTGAGGCCGTTGGCTGAGGCAGTGTGGGAGATCGATTGCTCCCCAACTGTCGGTCGTTCAGGACGCCCATGGTTGCTCGCGCCGGTGCGCCGGCATACGATTCGGGTTCGGGATCAAGCTCGGGCAGTTACTGATGTGACGCCGCAAGGAAGGGCATGGAAATGCAGAAACGTGGAATCAGTGACCAATCTACGTCCGTCCCGCGCGCGCTGAAAGTGGCACCCGCCCAGGAGCCACCGGATTATGCAGCGTTGCTCGATAAGGCAATCGAAGATCTCCACGACGAGGGACGGTACCGCACCTTCATCGATATTGAGCGCTATTGCGGCCGGTTTCCGAGTGCCGCCTGGTCAAGGCCTGACGGAAGCACGTCTCCAATCACGGTGTGGTGCAGCAACGACTACCTCGGCATGGGGCAACATCCGGTTGTTCTCGAGGCGATGCGCAATGCACTCGCAGACAGTGGCGCCGGGTCCGGGGGTACCCGCAACATTTCCGGAACTACCGTGTATCACAAGCGCCTGGAGGCGGAACTCGCCGATCTGCATGGAAAGGAATCCGCGCTTCTTTTCACCTCTGCCTACATCGCGAATGACGCCACGCTTTCCACGCTTCGCCGACTCATTCCCGGCCTGATCATCTACTCCGACGCCTTGAATCACGCTTCCATGATCGAGGGCATACGGAGGTCTGGAGGCTGCAAGCGAGTATTTCGCCACAATGACGTTGCCCACCTGCGGTCACTGCTGGAAGCGGATGAACCCGCCGCACCAAAGCTGATCGCGTTCGAATCCGTGTATTCGATGGATGGGGATTTCGGGCCAATTGCGGAGTTCTGTGATTTGGCGGAGGAATTCGGGGCATTGACCTACGTCGACGAGGTGCATGCGGTCGGTATGTACGGTCCCCGCGGAGGCGGTGTTGCCGAGCGGGATGGCCTGATGCAACGGTTGGACGTTATCAATGGAACACTTGCCAAGGCGTTCGGAGTCATGGGTGGGTATATCGCTGCCAGTGCCCGTTTGTGCGACGCCGTTCGCTCCTATGCGCCGGGTTTCATCTTCACGACCTCCCTCCCACCCGCGTTGGCCGCGGGCGCGACGGCGTCTGTCGCCCATCTGAAATCGGATTCATCGCTACGAGAAATTCAGCAGGAGCGAGTATCAAGCCTGAAATCCGAATTCCGAAAGCTTAGCCTGCCGGTGATTGACCACGGCTCTCACATCGTGCCATTGATTGTCGGGGACCCCGTGCATACGCGACAGCTATCGGACCTGCTTCTCGAGAATGATGGCATTTACGTCCAGCCGATCAATTTCCCGACGGTTCCGCGGGGAACGGAGCGTCTGAGATTTACCCCCTCACCGGTCCACGGGCGGAAGGAGGTCCGTGCACTGGTCCGGGCAATCGACCGGATCTGGTCGCGTTGCGCGTTGAATCGTCCGGGCGACCTGGAATAGAGGTCATTCGTCTTCTGCACCTTTTCGAGGGACCTAGCGCTCCGAGATTCGACCGTCGGTATACGGTACATACTCCGGATGTAGACCCAAGTAGTCGACCACGACCTCGTCCAGGCCCGGACCGAAGGCATTCGCCTCCTGGCCCCTGGACGAGAAGACAGCGTAGCCATCGCCTCCGGATAGAAGATAGTCGTTGGTCGCGATCACATAATCCGCTTCCGGGTCGAGCAGCTTCCATGTGCCATTCTGCTTGACGAGGACTTCAAGAATGCGTCCCGACAGTGCGGGCTTCGAGCGCGTCCAGGTGAATCGCAATCCGGCGACCTGCGGAAAGCGCCCCTTCGTCTCGTCGACGCGACTAACGCCATTTTCCAGCGCTGCAACCAGATCGGCACCCTTCAGGCGGAGTGTCGCCATCGTGTCCTGGAAGGGCAGGACCGTCAAGACTTCCGCCAAGGTAATCGCCCCGGAATCGATTGACGCCCGCAGTCCGCCTCCGTTCATCAGTGCGATGGTTGCGCCCTGTTCTCTGGCGCGGTCGAGGAGGGCGTCGGCCACGAGGTTTCCCATTGGGCATTCCTGAACACGGCAGACATCGCTCTCACCCTGAATGATACGGCTTGCCGAGCCGATCAGCGTTCGCTTGATATCCTCGATCGGCTTGGCAAGTTCCTCGACCCGTGCGGCGGTCTCCCCGTCAGGCTGAATGGATGCGTCAAGGAGATGCGTGTCGCCCGAAGCACCTTTGACCTTGCCACCTTCATCGAACACGATGTGAAGTTCTCCCACGAATTTGGAGTAGGCATACGCGTGCACGACCGGGACCATGGTGCCATCCGCCGCCTGCACCCAGACCGGATACGTGCCGGCTGCGCCCGAATCGGTTGAGGAGAGGTAGGTGTGCGAATCTCCGCCCACAATTGCATCGATTCCCGGAACACTTGCTGCGATTTCCAGGTCTCGCTGCAAGCCAACATGTGTCAGGGCGATGATCTTGTTGACGCCGAGGCCTTCAAGTTCCGCAACCGCTTGCCTGAGATGTCCGATTTCGTCTGCGAAGCTGATTCCGGGTCCTGGCGAGGAGGTGACGGAGGTGTCCGTGGAAACTGCGGAGATCAGGCCGATCCTTTCACCGCCCAGTTCTACGACGATATGGCGCTGCAGCCTGTCGGCGAGGGGATTACCCTCGGAGGGGATTACATTGCCGCCGAGCACAGGGAAGGACACGATGTCGATGAACTCTGCGAGAGAGGTCGGTCCGTCGTCAAACTCGTGGTTGCCGACTGTCATGGCATCGAATCCGATAGCCTCCATGAACTCCGCGGCGGCAGTTCCCTTGTAGGACGTGTAGAAGAGTGAACCCTGGAACTGGTCGCCGGCATCCAGTGTCAGCACGTTTGTGCCCTCCAGTTCACTTCGACGGGCGTCCAGGAACGACTTCAACCGGGCGACGCCGCCAAAGCACTTGCCGGCTTCGTCGTCTCCTTCCCGGCAGGTGCTGTTGAACTTCGAGATTGGCTCGATCCTGCTGTGCATGTCGTTGATATGGAGGATGGTCAGGGAATACTCCGCCAGTGCGGGAAAGGCAGCGATAGTGGTTGAGATGATTGCACTGAAAAATGCGATCCGCATATTTACGGTCTCCTGAAGTAATGTGGCGAGTTGAAGCCCTGTCCAGGTTGAGGCATGATTTCATGGTTCGAGACCAGAACTCCCGAAAGCCCACCCGAACCAGAATACAGACACCATCGCCGGGCAGAGGGTGAACCGCATAGTACCCCAAACTTGGGAAATGACCCATGAGCATAGTGAGACTTGCCACACCAACGACCAGGAACGACGTGTAGCCGTTCGGCTCGAAAAGGGTTCTCAATCCCGTTCCGGGCCCGGCTCCCTAGGCAAGGCCGTGCGGATCGGGGACGACCAAGGCAAGGGCTTCTCCTTATCGAAAGGACTACGAACGAATGGGTGCCCCATGGTCACGAAGAGGTGCAATTCCTGCTCAGTACTCTGAGCGAGAATTGGGTCATCTTCAACTCGGTCGAACATGCAGACACGATGATGATCGACCTGCACCGTAGGGCGAACGAACCATGTTGAGTTCCGATACCCTTGGGGTCCTGTTTGCTGGTGCAATCGTTCCTCCGGGTTGGCTGGCTCGTCGCGATACCGGGCATATGTTTGCTCTCAGAAATCACAACTGAAGCATTGACCGTGTCCGCCTTCCCGAATGCGGCCTGTTCCGGCCCGGGCAGGAGGGCCAGGCAGAATCATAATGGCACGCAATGCCCCACATGTTGTGCGAGGTCGCAATGGGTCGCGCTCGATAAAGGATGCCACGGACATGTACATTCCAACGTACGATGATGTCATCGCCGCACATGAGCGGATTGCGCCTCATGTCCACCAGACGCCGGTGATGACCTCGAGCAGTATCGACCGGATCGCCGGGGCTGCGCTGTTCTTCAAGTGCGAAAACCTCCAGAAGGCAGGCGCATTCAAGGTTCGCGGTGCCTCGAACGCCGTCTTCGGGCTCCTCGACCGGCAGGCCGAGCATGGAGTTAGTACGCACTCGTCCGGAAACCATGCGCTTTCGCTTTCCTACGCAGCCAGCCGACGCGGCATCTCCTGCCATGTGGTCATGCCATCTACGGCACCTCTTGCCAAGAAGAGCGCGGTTCGAGGCTTTGGCGGAATCATCACCGAATGCGAGCCCTCGATGTCTTCGCGACAAGCTGCGTTCGCTGAATTGCAGGCAGCCGTCGGGGCGGAGTTTGTGCATCCGTACAACGACCCACGCGTCATCGCGGGACAGGCAACTTGCGCCAGGGAGTTCGTTACTCAGGTCGATGGGCTGGATGCAGTAATCGCGCCAATCGGTGGGGGCGGAATGGTTTCTGGAACCTGCCTCACGCTGGCGAGGATCGCTCCTCACATCCGGGTTTACGCGGCCGAACCGGAGCAGGCCGACGATGCGTGCCGGAGTTTCAAGGCTGGCCACATTATCGTGGACGATGCACCAGAAACCGTGGCGGACGGGCTGAAGGTGCCACTCGAAGAGTTGACCTGGTACTTTGTATCGAATCACGTGACCGACATCCTGACTACGAGCGAGCAGGAAATCGTTGAGGCGATGAGGCTCGTTTGGAAGCGAATGAAGCTCGTGATCGAACCGTCTAGCGCGGTGCCGCTGGCGGCCGTTCTCAAGCACCGGGACAGGTTTGCCGGCAGTCGCGTCGGCGTGATCGTTACAGGCGGCAATGTCGATCTGGACAGGCTGCCATGGATGCAAGTCTGATGGGGAGGTTGCGATGCACGCAGAGATCAACCGGCGGGGACTCGAAGTAGGGTTTGATGTGCCGGCGATCGTCGGAATGGACGAGAGCGAAATACAGACACCCTGCCTCCTGCTTGATCTTGACGCATTGGAGCGGAACATTCGGAAAATGGGCGACTACGCGAGAGCGCATGGGATGCGTCACCGCGCCCATGGAAAGATGCACAAGTCGGTCGATGTGGCCAGGATGCAGGAGCAAATGGGTGGCGCCGTTGGCGTATGTTGCCAGAAGGTATCGGAAGCCGAAGTCTTTGTTCGCGGCGGCATTCGGGACGTGCTGGTTTCGAACCAGGTGCGGGATCCGCTGAAAATCGACAGGCTTGCGCGACTGCCTCAGTCGGGAGCAAGGATCACCGTCTGCGTCGACGATTTGCGCAACGTGGCAGAACTCTCCGTCGCCGTACAGAAACATGGGACCGAAATCGAGTGCCTTGTCGAGATCGATTGCGGTGCGGGACGCTGTGGCGTTGGCTCTACCATTGAGGTGGTCGAGATCGCAAGGTCGATCGATGGCGCTTCGGGACTCAGATTTTCGGGAATACAGGCTTACAATGGTGCGATGCAGCACCTGGAGAGTTACGAGGAACGGGAGGCTGCGATGGAGGCGACCATCGCCTTGGTCAAGGACACGGTTGCGGATCTCGAGTCTGTCGGTCTCGCACCTGGTCTGGTTTCAGGCGGGGGTACCGGTTCCTACTATTTCGAAGGGGATTACAAAGTAAGGTTGACAGGCTGGGGAGGCGAGTGATATGTTGATGGCATGGAAGAGATTCAATTCCTCGTCGACTTGGCGGGGTTTGCCGAAACGGTCTGGGCCATCGGCGGAGCGGGGGTTGCCATGCTAGGCACCTTACTCTTTGGGCGGCGGTACAAGCAACGCATCGCCAAATTGGAAGCGAAGCTACAGCAACCGACCGTCGTCAACAACTTCTATGGAAACATGGAAACGGTAGTGCTCGGTTCGGACGGTCTGCATCGAATGCCGTTCGACGGCAAAGGCGAGTTGGTATCTCCGGTCCCTATCGAGGTGCACACAGAAGAACGCATCGGTATCAAGGAAGAACACAAATCAGACTGATCGGCCCGGCCGGCGAGGTGAAAGGACACTGACAGCGATCAAAGTTGAAGGGAATTGCAAAGAACGGTTGGCGCACGGGAGGACGGTGTGATATGTGGAACGGATGGCGTGGATTACAGACCTGTCCGAATGGATCGCGCACGAGATCACGGCCTTCGGCGTCCGGTGGCTGGTCTGGGGCGCGATCGTCATGCTAGGCATGCTGCTCTTCGGGCGCGGCTACAAAAAGCGCATCGCCGCGTTGGAAGCTAAGTCGCAGAGTCCTTCAATCGTTCTGCATAAAGGCGCGACCTACAACCGCGTCGAGGGCGAGCTGCATATTCACCATCACATCAACGGCCCGGTGGAGATTGTGCAGCCCAAGCCTCCAGTGGGGCGGGTCATCCCGCTTGAGGTCGAGTTCAAGGAAGGCGTCGTAATCGCAGAATCGCATGATGCCAAGCTGATCGGCCCGGACGGGGAGGTGAAAGGACACTGGCGGAATGAGCAAAGTTGAAGGGAATTGCAAAGAACGGTTGGCGCACGGGAGGACGGTGTGATATGTGGAAAAGATGCGCAAAGTCATGCGGACCATATTCTACGAACTTGCTCTTCTCGGGACGGCGACAGTCATGGAAGTAGCGCTCGGGATTCCACTGTGGGGATGGGTCGCCATCGTCATTTGTTCGGCGTGTCTGGGCGGTATTCTGCATTGGGACGATATGGTGCACGGGGTGAAGGTGATCACTAAACATTACAGTCACACAGACGAACGCATAGGGATCAAGGAAGAGCATGAATCAACTTTGTACGGCCCGGACGGGGAGGTGAAAGGACACTGGCGGAATGATCACAATTGAAGTTTCGCTCGCAGATACTCCATGCCCCGGTCGCCTTTGATGCGGTTGCAGGACGCGCAGAGAAGCTGGAGGTTGTCAACGTGGTCGGTCCCGCCTTTCGCCCGGCTGATGATGTGGTCGACTTCGAGGTGCCGCGCCTCGAAGTGGGTCGCGCAGCCCGCACAGTTCCCCGATTGCTCGCCGTAGAGACGCTTCGCGTGGCTTCGGTAGGGCGGAAGATCGCCGAGGTCTGTGCGCGCCGGAACGTCCGTCCGGTGCGCACCGTCGAAAAACATGCCGAGCTCGTCGCGCATGCGCATCTGGATCAGCTCGGCGGCTTTCGGGCTGATGTCTATCCCGATCCATTCGCGTTGCAGTTCCTCGGCGGCTATGAGCGCCGTCGCGCACCCGCAAAACGGATCGCACACAACGTCGCCGGGGTTGGAACTGGCCGCGATGATCCGCCGGAGCAATGCAAGCGGCTTTTGCGTCGGATAGCCTACGCGCTCGCTTTTGCGCCGCCCAACCGGCGAGAATTCCGGCCACCATGTTTCCGGGATTTTCCCCTTGGCAAGATAGGCGTCTCGTACTTCTGGCGTGAGCGGATCAGCTATAGCTGCGCCTTTGCGGTTGGTGTTGAGCGCTTTGTGGGGAATGCGGACAGCATCGCGGTTGAACGTCCAATTATCCCCCCCTGTGAACCAAAAGAGAATGTCGTGCTTCCGGTTGAACTGGCGCATCTTTGGGGAGCCGGGCCCGGTGTACGCCCAAACGATCTCGTTGCGGAAAGCGGCGCGCCCGAATATGGCGTCCATGACGAGCTTCAGGTAATGGGACATTGTTGGATCGCAGTGGAGGTAAATGCTGCCTGTGGGCTTCAGCACACGGCGCATCTCCAACAGCCGGACGGCCATGTAGGCGAGATAGGACTTGTCCGAGTCCGTCATTGCGGCCAGCAGCACACGGTGCAGCGCCGGGTGCTTCGCCTCGATCAGGTTGATCCATTCCGCGTCCACGTCCGAAAGCGACCAGGTATCCTTGAACGCCGCACCCGCTGCCCTGGAGCCTATCGGCGCCGCATAGTTCGCTTTCGAGTTGAACGGCGGGTCCAGGTAGATCAAATCAACGCTGCCGCTGTTCATGCCGCGCAGAATCGGCAGGTTGTCTCCTGTCCAGACCGTTTGATTGGACCAGTTGCAGGAGGATTGTGACATGACCCGTGGAGTTCCGATGATTGACCCGAAGATGTTTGGCGACGCGACGCCGGAAGAAGTCGCCCGTCGCCTGTTCCGCAATCGGCTCCTACCGCGCCGTCCCGCCAAGCCCGTTGCCAGCAACGAGATCGCGGTAGAGAAGGTTCCGACCGACAAGCCGGGCGACCGTGTCCCGCATTTGGACAAGCGTTCCTGACTCGCGGATGTTGTGCTTGCCTGCAAACTCGGAGACATAACGTTGCAGATGCTTCGGACTGATCTTGTGGAACGTACCGTCATGCGCCCGCTTGAGCATCGCCCAGAAGGACTCAATCCCGTTCGTATGCGCCATGCCCCGGACATACTCGCTGACAGAGTGCTTGACTGCCTCATGCGTCCGCTCGATGCCCTTGTAAGCCTGCGCATCGTCGGTGTAGACCGTCGCGTCTTCCTCGGTGTTGTTCTCGACGAAACCCTGCAATGTCTCGGCGTCCGTACGCGAGACGACCTCGGCGCGAACTTCGTTCGTTTCCCTGTCCTTGATGCCGACAACAGCAACTTTGCCCACGGCCCCGCGCCCCGTTCCCGCCAGCGCCTTCCGCTTGGCGTTGCTCATGTTCCGTCGCTTGCCGCCAAAGTAGGTCTCATCGACCTCCACAGGACCGTCAAACGGTTCGTCGTCGTCATCCTCGCCCCACGCCTCGCGAATGCGGTGCATCATGAACCATGCGGTAGGCTGCGACACGCCGAGGTCGCGATGCAGCTTCATCGAGGACACCGATTTGAGATTCGTGAGGCAGAGATAGATCGCGATGGCCCACTTGCGAAGCGGGATCTTCGACGCCTGCATGGCCGTGCCGGTCTTGACCGAAAAGTAGGACCGGCAGTCCGTGCACCAGTAGGGCATTTTCTTGTGGCTTGCCTCGCGAGTGCGAACGCTCCCGCACTTCGGGCAATGCCGCCCGTCCGGCCAGATCACCGCCTCAAACCACTCGGTCGCAGCCTCCTCCGTCGGAAACATGTCCATGAGCTGAACCAGCGTCATCCCTTCGCGGTGAGCCTTGCCGGGTGCCTTCGCCATTGGTGTGTCCTCCGATTCGCGTCTGTAACAAGTATACGCAATGCGGGGCGGTATGTCAACCTTTCTTTGTAATCCCCATTTCGAATCCGGTTCGGGTGTCTACAACGAGCTTCAATGCGGGTCCTACGCGTTCCTGGATGCCGATTACGGACGCATCCTCGACAGGGAAGGAAGCCGCATAGACCAGGGGGAGTGGGAGAATGCGCTGTTCATTCTAACTTCGGTCATGAGCCATGCGAAGGCGGACAGGGCGGTTTGTGATGCCGGACTGAAGTCGCAGTCCGTCGACAGCGGTCTTCCTGTCGTCTTCGGCCGCGATGACCTCAGATACGTCAGGTGCTCGGACGAACACGGCATCATCGAGGATCCGAACGGCTGTCTCACGGTGAATGACAGGTTGCGCATTGTTCCTGGGCATTGCGATCCGACCTGCAACATGCATGACTGGTATGTGGGCGTCCGTGGGCGAAGGGTCGAGGCGCTCTGGCCGGTAAGTGCCCGCGGCAAGGGCTTCTGAGAACCAAAGGTCTCGCCGCCGTCGGCACCAGATGCTCGACATGGTACGGCATAGTCATTTGTATCGATCGAGTGGAGGAGGCAGTCGGCAACTCGGAGAGCTGGTTCGGATTGCTGCGGTGGCCGGGGACTGGAGGGCAGGAGCGTGGCAATTTGTTGCGTTCACCATCAGTCTTGGCTCCGTGGCTTGTCGAGATTCGTAAACCGAGACTCCTGTCCAGCGGTCGGTCGGAAGCGGTGGAACTGTCAAAGGACCTTGTCAAGCCTTGATCATGAAGGCAGTGATCTGTGCACAATTGTTGGAAACTAGCCCGGCAGAAGGAGCCTATTGCGGATCATCCAATCCCCAACTGACAATCCTTCACTTCAATTCGAACTCTGGACGATGGGCGGCGACCATCTTTACGGACCGGGTCCCGGCGATCCGACGGAATCGGCTTTGCCCAGGCTGATCACCAGTCCTGCATACGAATGACCTGCGAGTGCCAAGCATGAGTGGTGCCGTCCATCAGGCCCGGTTTCTCTCAGTTCGTGAACCAAGGTGCGCCACTCTGGAGAGTGTGCTGGCTGGAATCCGAATGAAGAAACTCCTCCGGCCTCTGCGGGAGCAAATCCGCAAGATGCTTCTTGCCGTCCCGATCGTTCTTGCCAGGTAACTGCAATGGCCATGTCCGTTGTGCGCCATGTCGAGGGTCAAAATCACGAGGCGTCGATTCACGGCATGCTCTAGGTCGTGGCGCTTGCTCGCAATCGTTGCTTCGTTGTGCGTTCAGCGGGGGCGAGGCCACGAGCATGTGCAGCCACAAAGGGTTGCGTGCCGCACGCTTGACCGGATGTGGGTCAAGTGGTCGGTCCTCAGGAAGCCGGAATCAAGGGAAAGTTCTCCCGAACAGGCAGTTGCGAAATCGTTCAGAACAAATTGACATCAATTGGTGGTGCCGCAGAAGGGACTCGAACCCTCGACCCACGCATTACGAATGCGTTGCTCTGCCAGCTGAGCTACCGCGGCGACTCGGAACACACAAGAGAATATTGCGGATTTCCACTTTCGCAACCGGTCAGGAATCAGGCATCCGGTCTGGCGAAGGGCTCCCCGAGTCCTCCCTTCGCGGAGATCTCGACCACCTCACCGTCTGTGGTCGGCGGAGTTGTGGGCGGATGCGACAGAGTCTCCGGATCTCGCTGTTCCTCGATAAGAGGGGCGATCGCGGAAATCACCGCAGGTCCACCCGCAGGCACTGCCTTTCGGCTGGCGATTGTTCCTACGTTTTCGCATTCAGGACAGGTCGCCGCCCAGCCTCCTACAAAGCACCCGCACCCTCCGCACGTCCAGTAGCTTCCGCGTGGGGCATCGAGCGCGCGGGCAAGCCATATCTGGGCCAAGGCCGTGTTGCCGTTACCAGCCTTCTCGACTGCGGCCATCGCCGCGCAGGCGCGGGCCGTTGGAGATTCCGACGGCAGGTCGCCCAAGGCTGCTTGCGCGGCTGGCCAGTCGTGAGCTGTTACTGCCGCCTCTGCCACAACAAGGCGCGATTCGGGGTGCGACGGGTTTGCGTCGGCAAGACGGAGCATGTGCCTCCTCGCCAATTCTGGGTTGCCCGAATGCATCTCGAGTGCCGACCACGCAGCGGCGATTTCCTGGACCGGTTCCTTACGCCAGGCGGCGAGAAGAAGGCGCTCCGCCTTATCCCGCTGACCTGATCGTGCCAGCAATTCTGCGGCCAGGCAGGCGGGGGCAGAGAGACCGGGGTCTGTTTCCGATGCCCGTTGGGCGCTCTTCATGGCGCGCTCCAGATTGCCCGACTCATACGCATCAACTGCCTCACCGCCATGTGCAACCGCTTCGAGGCGCTGGGCATCCTGTCGAGAGATTGCGCGATGTCGGACGGCGCTTGAAAGTGCTTCGCGTGCCTCGCTCCAATTCGCCCTTCGCACGAGCAAACTGAACAACTCACGATGACCCAACGGGTCCGATGGGTGCAATTCGACTACCCGCCGTGCCTGCTCCAGCGCGGATTCGGCATCGCCTTCCCTCTTTGCCGCAGCAAGGAGGCCTCTGGCTCCGGATTCTGCAGTATCCCGGTTCGCTGCGAGGGCAATGAAATACTCCTTCGCTTCACGGGAAAGGCCGCTCAACTCAAGCGATTTCGCCACCAAGGGACGAGTGATTCGCGCATCCGCCAAGAGACGTTCGGCGCGACGGGCGTTGGTGAGAGCGGTCTTGCCATCCTCGGCAGCGAATGCCGAGAACGCTTGCCCAAGGGCGAGCATTCCCCGCTCGCGGCGGCGGTCGTATACTGCCTGACGAATGGACCGAGGCGCCCGGACCACGGCAAGAATCACGGCGATGGCGAGCCATCCAGAAATCACGGCCGCGGCGACCGCTGCGATGACAACCCACAGGCGCGTTTCGAGTATCCAGCCATCCCATTCGATCAAGACCGGTTCGTTTCGCTCAAGCAGCGCCGCGCCCGCGAGCGAAGCGGCGGCGAGAACAGCGAGGAGGAACGCAAACCGAAGCAGGTGTCGAAGCATGGGAGGAATCTTCAGTCCGAGCCGCTGAAGGCGAGATCAAGCAAGCGATCCAATTCCGCATCCAATTCGATACGGCGCTCCGCGTTTTGAACCCAACCATCGAATTCCGCTTGTACATCTTCAGGAAGCTCGCCAATTCTTCCAATGGCGCCGCGGAGCCCTCCCGGTCCCGCATAGGCATCGGATCGCATCAGGTCTGCCAGCGGCTCATTGCCTCCCGCGCCGTCGACACGCTCTATGGTCACAAGGTCGCGGAGCCACACAGTCATGGATGCCAATGTGCCGTCGTTATCTGAGTTCTCTGCCAACGCGGTGGCGCGACGGGAGGATGCGCGAGCAGCGGTGCGGGCGAGGGACGGCAGTGCACCGATCAACTCGTGCCGGCTCGCCACTCCGACTCGCGCTGCTTCCTCCAGGATGGCTGCGAGCGGTTCGGGAGAGACAGCACGGAAAGCGCGAATCTGATTTGGGAAGGGTTCCGATCTTTCGGCCGAACGCGCAATCCAAAGAACCGCCGCCAGCTTCTCGGGTGTCTGATGGACCGACGCCTCAATCGTATCAAGCCGCTCGCGGATTGTTCCGAATTCGGCCTGTCGCGATTCCAGGCCCAGGGACAATTGGCGTTCCCTGTCATCCAGAGTCTGGATCACAGCTGCAAGATTCTCCCGCTCAGTTTCGAGTTTCTCAAGGCGTTGCGTCAGATCCTGAATTTCCGCTGCAACTCCAGGGTCGGCCTCCGGTTCTCTCTCGGCCAACGTTCGTAGCGCCGCCAACTCCTCACGTATGCCGTTGGGCAGTACAGGGCGTTCTTCCAGTGTTGAGATGCGTTCGCCGATCATGTCAAGACCTGCGCTCAGATCCGCGACTTCGGATTCCAGACGTGACTCCAACATACGGAACCGCTCCGAAGTCTTGTCCGGACCCTGAATGAACCAAAACGCGCCGAACGCCATGCAACCGGCAAGCACTGCGGACCCCGCTCCGACCATCCAGGCGGTGCGTGCCATCTGGGCGACCCTCCTGTTTGAATCCAGCAAAGCCGGATCCACGGGCAAGGACTTCCGGTCCGCATCGCTGACGGTTTCCTCTGTCAACGACCTGCTCCGTTTCTGATCGCTTGCGGCAGATGCCGGTCAGGGTAAACCGGCAACAGGAATTCTTGTGCGCATTCGAGACTGGTTGCACATGTCTGCGACCGCGCGGGCCGGGAATCCATCCTGTTCATGCTCTCCACGCCAGTCAACCTCTTGCGTCCCCAAAATCCTGCTCCACAGGCCGTCGGGTTCCCTGCGCGATGGGCGCATCTCGGCTTATTCTAGCAGCGCCTGCCACATCGACCGGATCGCAAGCAGAAACAGTGTAGCAAGGTACAACATGCAACCGGTATAGGTTATGCCATTCCGGCGACTGGCCAATCACGGTGTCCTGTCAACATGGCATTCCAACCGAATCGGATTCTTGCAGGCAGGCAATCATTGCATCCTCGCTGGGCACCACTGCGGTCTCCACAACGCAAAAGCCGATGGAAGCCAGTGCGGCTGCCACTCCCTGTGAAATGGCTATGGCTCGAGCGCTGCACAGAGCGGCACGGTCCTCGCTCGAAAGCATGTCGGCAAATGTGCCAGCGCTACGGGCGGAAAAAAACAGTGCGGCGCCGAGTCGACCACTGCGGATTGCGCGAACTGCTGCCGCGGGGAGGCATCGGGCGGGCGCCGCGCTGTAAATGATCCGTTCATGTACGCAGTAGCCGGATTTCCGCAGTGCTTCTGCGACATCCGCCGCTACGTCCCGCCCGCGGACGTGAATGAGTGTACCAGATTGGGCCGGCACTCGATCACGGATGAGGCACAAGAGGGAATTTGCGTTTCCTCCGGCGGACTCCACAATTCGGAACCCTGCGGCACGGGCGGCAGCAGCCGTCGCGTCCCCGACCGTATAGGCAGGCGTTGAACGTTCTGGATGCGAGGAGGCAAACACCTGGACACCATGGGCGCTCGTGAAAAGCAGGGCTGCGCTGTCGACTGGAAGTGTTACGGATCCAGAATGCGGGAGAATTCGCAGCATCGGTGCGAGAATGGGCTCGTGTCCGAGCCTGGAGATGCGTTTGGCTAGCCGTTCACTTTGCTCCCGCGGACGGGTAATCAGCACTTTCACGACAACTGTTCCCAGAATCCTGCACCGGCGGCTCCCAAGAGCCGGGAGGCAAGCAATCTTCCCAACGCCCCCGCCTCCTCGGTTCGTCCGCTGATTTCTTTCCTGATACGCCTGGAACCGTCGTATGTCAGGATTTCCCCCATCAGCCGGACGTCGCTAGCTTGAACCATTGCGAGGCCCGCGACCGGGGTGTGACAATCCCCGTCAAGGTATCTCACGAGGCCACGCTCTGCCGCGAGAGCAATTTCAGAGGCGGGATCGGTGGCATGTTCCGCAAGAGTCCGGCTGTATGCGTCGTCCGCACGAACGAGAGCCACGATGACACCCTGACCGATTGCCGGGAGCATTTCTGCGGGTCCAATCCCGTGGATAGACTTGCCGCCAATGCCAAGCCGTTGAAGCCCGGCGGCAGCCAGCACCGTTGCAGTCAGTGTTCCGCGGGGGGCCACGGAGGAGAGGCGTGTTCCAACGTTTCCCCTCAGGGGAGCGATCTCCAGGTCAGGTCGAAGATGCAGGAGTTGTGCCTTCCGCCGGGGAGAGCAGGTGCCAACCCGGGCATTTCGAGGCAGCCCTCCAATGTCGGGAGCACATTCGCACACGAGACAGTCGAATGGGGATGCTCTTGGCAGTGCCGCCGCAATGCCGATTCCGGGGGGCAACTTTCCGGGAAGGTCTTTGGCGGAATGGACTGCCAAGTCGATCTCTTCAGAGAGGAGGGCGCGATCGATTTCCTTTGCAAAGAGGCCCTTGCCGCCGAGTTCGACAAGGGGCCGGTCGGTCTGTCGGTCTCCTGTGGTCGTGATGGGATACAATTCCACTGCGTCTTCACCAAGACCGCCAGCACGGCAGATCCGCCGTCGGGCCTCTTTCGCCTGGGCCAGTGCGAGGGGGGATCCGCGGGTTCCGAGCCGCAAGCGTTTCCCCGTGTTACGATTGGATCGCATCATGCAGCGCATTCTACTTGGTCTTCAGTTCGCCTGAAGTGAGGCGCTGCAGTGGTGCCCGTCAGGTAGAGGTCACTCTTCGCGACTGGAAACTCGATGTCACGCATGCCAGAAACGTGCAAGCTGGTATAGATCGGAGGCTGAATTGCGGGTCGTTCGCGTTCTTGGTCTGGAGACTAGCTGCGACGATACGGCGGCTGCGGTGGTTGAGGGTGCGTTCGATCGCGGCTGCGATCCGCCAACTGGGCGGATCCTGTCGCTGGTGACGCTTGGGCAGGCCGGATTGCATGCCCCGTACGGAGGCGTGGTTCCCGAGATAGCCGCCCGTGCTCACGCCGAGCGCGCGGACCATGCCATCGAGGCAGCGCTGGAGCGTGCCAGTCTCGCGATCCGCGATCTTGACGCCATCGCCGTTACTGCGGGTCCAGGCCTCGCGCCGAGCCTCCTGGCTGGCGTCATGACTGCCCGTGGTGTTGCTGCTGCGTCGGGAGTTCCACTCTATCCAGTGAACCATCTGGAGGCGCACGCGCTGACTGCTCGGCTGTCGGCGGGATTGCGTTTTCCGTATCTCACGTTGCTTGCCTCGGGTGGCCACTGTTTCTTTGCGCGTACGGAGGGGCCACTCCGGCACGTCATCCTGGGGCAGACCCTGGATGATGCGCCCGGGGAAGCTTACGACAAGATTGCCCGGCTACTTGGCCTGTCCCAGCCAGGTGGGCCACAGGTTGAGCGTCTTTCACTTGGGGGAAATTCTGACCGCTTTCCGTTTCCTCGTCCGCTCGCCGGCCGTTCAGGATGCGATCTGTCTTTCTCGGGATTGAAGTCTGCGGTTCGGCGGACGGCGGATCGCGTTTCCGCTAGGACCAGCGTATTGAATGACACCGAACGTGCGGACCTGGCCGCGTCCTTTGAGGCTGCGTTGCGGGAATCGATCGTTGACCGCACGCATTCGGCCATGCGGGAATTTCGCAGGACGCATTCGGGCATTGAGATGCCGGTTCTCGCGGCGTGCGGGGGCGTACTCGCCAATCAGGGACTCAGGAGCGCCATTGAATGCGCTTGCCGGGAACAGAACTTCTCGTGGTCTTTTCCGGACCCGGAACTCTGCACCGACAATGGAGCCATGATTGCGTGGGTCGGAATCGAACATATGCGTCTGGGCATTCCCGCGCGCTTGGGATTTCCGATTCACGCTCGCTGGCCTCTGGGCATGTTGGTGACCGAGGGTTGAACCGCAGACGATGTGACCTCGTGCATGCGGCGTTGGGACTGGGGTGATAACTCCTAGTTTGGCCAAACATCCTCGCATCACGTGGGCGATGGCGACTTGCACAAACAACGGAACAGCGGCGGTGTCGGCTCCTTAGGTTGGTGGGCCGGGCCAAGGTCATTCGAAAGGGACTTATATACTTGACTCGAGGCATGTCCGCAATTTGTGATGTCAGCGCGTCTTGGATCTGCCTCCCCTTTTGCGAACATCTCGACATGGTGCGCGAGCTTGGAGATGCCCACGACCCGTTCTGCCGGCAAGTTTCCATCATACGCGTTTCCCACGATAGGAACGATGTGACACTCGCAGCGGAGTTCGAGGCGAACCTCGCACTAGACGATTAGCGCGACATAGGTTGCCGCCTACTCGAACGTCTTGGCTAGCAGAGCGACCGGTCCTTGGGCAAGGCCGGCAAGAACTCCGTGTAAGTCCGCACAACACTTTCGGGCAGACCCTTCAGCCCGTCTCGGTACGGGTCGTGTCCGGTCCGCTTAATCAACCTGTGAATGGCGAACTTGGCCTCGAAGCGACCCGGCCGACGGCCTACTTCGGAACTGGTGCGCGATGACGTCGAGGGCCGATCATCGATGTCTGTCCGCCCGGGCGGTGTACGTCTTGCAACGTAAAATGCAATGTTATAACATTGCATTTACTGTTTGCACGATGAGACTAGGAAAAGGCGAATCCGTTGACCCCACGCGTTGTACCAGTCCGGATTGTCGCGTGCGGTGCTCACCACGCCAACGCATTGCCCTCGCAGTATTGGTTTGCGATGAACGAGGCGGACAGTGACAGAGTTGCGGAGGCGTGTCCTGGAGTTGCTGTCGGCCCGCGGTGTGCCGACAAGCGCCTACCAGTTGATGGAATCGGTAAGGCACAGGGATGCCCGTCCGGTCGGACCGCCGATTGCGCACCCGGCACACCACCTTCTGACGGCGCAGTGTCTCGTTGCCTGGATCGAAAGCCAGTACGCCGACGCCCCGTTTGTCCGTCCCGAGCGAGGCCACCATTGCCTGTTCTTCGGTTGCAGCGGCTGCCGACATCGGTCGAACTCGAGGATTCCCGGATCGGAGGGCGGCCTGCTGAGGATGTCAACGTCCTTGGGTTCGGCACGACACTTCGCACGATTGAAGTTGAGGCATGTGTGCGCATAGCGCGGATGCCGGCGCAGCGCAGGCGGGAAATAGGCACTGCACCTATGGCGAGCCAGTGTGTGGATGGACCTCCGTGGCGGCCGGAGGTGAGCGCCGTCACTCGACAGGAGTTGCCGGCATGAGGACGTGGCACACACCACTATCTTGGCTGCTGCCGCTCGGCGCCGGCCCGAGGTTGGTCGGCGCTGCCCTGATCATTGCCGCGCACAGGGGCGTGTTCTTCTGGGCGAGGTCCACGTCGAGAGCGCGATGACCTACGCTATCCAGTTTCAGACCCTGACTCTCGGCTACGACTATCATCCGGCCGTGCATCGACTGCAAGGCGAGATTGCCGAGGGTAGCTTGACAGCCATCGTTGGACCGAACGGGGCCGGCAAATCCACGGTGTTGAAGGGTGTGGTCGGCATACTCCCCCCGCTCCAGGGTCGTATCGTCCTCGGCGAGTTCACGCGGAGCGAGATCGCTTACCTCCCGCAGCAATCGGACATCGACCGGTCGTTCCCGATAGCGGTCGCCGACCTCGTGGGCATGGGGCTCTGGCGAGAAGTCGGTGGCTTTGCCGGTTTCCGGGCGAATCACCGCGCGCGTGTTGCGGAAGCGATTTCCGCGGTCGGCCTTGTTGGCTTCGAAAGACGACCGATTGGGTCGCTATCGGGCGGACAGATACAGCGTGCGCTGTTCGCGCGGCTTCTCTTGCAGGACGCACGGCTCGTCCTGCTTGACGAACCCTTTACCGCGGTTGACGCGAGAACGATGATGGACCTCATCGGTGTGGTGCGGCGCTGGCACGGCGAAGGCCGCACGGTGCTCGCCGTTTTGCACGACCACGACACGGTGCGATCT
>CAZPXZ010000004.1:0-88043 GCA_964590405.1 uncultured Rhodobacterales bacterium
GCCTGTCCTCGTCCAGCTCTACCTCTTCTACTACGTGATCGGTCCGGTCTTTGGTCTCGATCGGTTCATGTCCGGAGTGGTCTGCCTTGCCGTATTCGAATCGGCCTTCGTGGCGGAGGTGTATCGGGCCGGTATCCAGTCCGTGCCCCGGGGCCAGTGGGAGGCCGGGCAGGCGCTCGGGATGCCGGCCTATCCGGTGCTCCGCTGTATCGTGCTTCCCCAGGCTCTTCGGATCATGACGCCGCCAATGGCAAGCGAAGCCATCAGCGTAGTCAAGAACTCCGCGATTGTCAGTGTCATCGCGCTTGGAGATCTCACGGCAACCGGTCGCAACATTATCGCCGACACGTATCTCAGCCTGGAAGTCTGGCTTACGGTGGCCTGCGGCTACCTGGCCATTGCGCTAGCATTGTCGGCAGTCGCATCGTTCCTGGAGCACCGATACGCAATTGTTGAAGGCTGATTTCAAGTGCGGCGCAACATGCCAGGAAACGAGAAGGAAAACAGGAAGGAGTTTGGGTTCCATGAACCGATGGTTTATTGCACTTGCCGCCGGCATTTCGCTGTTGGCGCAACCGGTCCTTGCCGATGAGACCCGGCAGGCCGTGGCAGCCGAGAGTGTGATCGAGGCGATTTCGCAACGTGGCGTTCTCAAGGTAGGGCTCTCGGAATTCCAACCATGGGCAATGCGTGACAAGAATGGTGAGTTGATCGGCTTTGAGCCGGAGGTGGCCCGGGAACTGGCGACCGACATGGAGGTAGAACTGGAACTCTATCCCACCGCTTGGGATGGCATCATCCCGGCCCTCCTGTCGGGGAAATTCGATGTGATCATATCCGGCATGTCCGTGAAGCCTTCACGGAATCTCAAGGTGAATTTCACGGATCCGTATGCGCAGTCGGGCATGGGGATGATGGCCAGCGTTGCACTTGCGGGCGGGTTCGAATCCCTGGACTCGTTCAACAGCGCTGAAGTTACTTTTGCCGCCCGGCGCGGTGCGGCCTCGGTTGAAGTCATCCGGGAGCGGTTTCCGGAGGCGGAGCTGCTGCTGTTTGACGACGAAGCCACCGCTGTACAGGAGGTACTGAACGGTAGCGCCCATGCAATGGTGTCTTCGGAACCACTTCCGTCCTGGGAGGTTTCCAAGAATCCGGATCACCTGTTCAAACCGACGGACATGCTGTTCCAGTCAAACGTAGAGGCGTTTGCGATCCGCAAGGGTGATCCCGATGCGCTCAACTTCTTCAACAACTGGATAGCAGGCAAACAGCGCAGCGGCTGGCTCACGGATCGACATGATTACTGGTTCGGCGGCCAGGAGTGGGAGGATCGGATCGCGCGCTAAACGCGGCGGGATTTCATCCGATTGCGGTACCGCTGGCCGGACTGGACGCTGCTTGCGGCGCTTGCGCTGTTGGCAGCATTCGTTGGCTGGCGGATATCGGACACGCTTCACTACCAGTGGAACTGGGGCGTTGTGCCCCGATACATCCTGCGGCCGGACGAGGAGACAGGCCGCCTCGTCCCAAACCTTCTCCTGTTGGGGCTTCTGACAACCGTTCGGATCTCGTTACTGAGCGCCGGATTGGCCTTGTTTCTCGGGGTTGCCGTTGCCCTCTGCCGTCTCTCATCCCGGTTGTCAATTGTCCTCCTGGCGCGTACGTATGTCGAACTCCTGCGCAACCTTCCGCCTTTGGTCATCATTTTCATCTTTTACTATTTTCTTGCTGAACAGATTGTTCCCGTACTGGGAATCGAGGACTGGGCCCGATCGGTCGCACGTGGCGCAAACGCTGGCACCTGGTCGTTCTTTCTCGGGGACATGCGGCAATTTCCGGCGCTCGCATCCGGAGCAATCGTTCTCGCACTCTACCAGAGTGCCTTTGTCGCTGAAGCGGTCCGTGCAGGAATTCAGTCGATCGAACGCGGCCAGTGGGAGGCAGCCTCCTCGCTCGGACTGGGAAGTTATGGGCGAATGCGCCGTGTAATCCTGCCACAGGCGTTTCGGCGTGTGCTGCCGCCCCTGACCAACCAGTTCATTTCATTGGTGAAGGATTCGTCGATCGTCTCGCTTATCTCAATCCATGAGTTGACGTACATGACACTGGCAACCGTTGCGACAAGCGGAGCAATCTTCGAGGCATGGCTGGCAACTGCGGGGTTTTATTTCGTAATTTGCTGGATGCTCTCGCTGATGTTCCGACGACTGGAACGGCGCGCCAACAACGCAACCGTTGGTCTGCGTGTTTCCAGGCAGTAGAGAGTCCCGTGGGTCCAGACGCCTTTCACCGGGAGCCGTGCAGACAGGACTTGTAGTGTTTCACGGACGTTGCCGAGGACAGGGCGGATGGCGATTGCGAGCGTCTGCTGGCCCCCGTCGTCGGTGTTCCGTTCAGTGCGGGTTCGGTGTCTGCACCGTTCCCCGGATGATCCGGCCCGAAAACGTGATCCAATTGCGTTCGGCCAGGCCGAATGCTCCGAGTCCGGCTGGCAGTATTGCTATCGATCGGAGCAAAGTCGCGACAGGGACGAACAATACCGGGATTGCCCTGTAGTGCCAGGATTGGCGAAGATACCAATCCTGATGGTGTTCCGCTTGGACGAAGGGGCACCGTGAGCAATTGTGGCAAGCTTTCCCGCAGAGGGTAGTGGCTACAAACAATGCGAGGAATTGAGCCAATGGGAGGCACGGCAACGAGTTGTTTGCGGGAGTTCTGTACTCCACATTGGTGATGCCATTAACGGATGTTCGCTCCCGCAATGTGTTTGCTGTATCATAACGAATGGATGGTGCCTTGGGCCGGAGTGCGAGGGATTCTGGCGGATCGCGCCCAAATTCTCTGGCTGCCGGCGGACTGAGCTTCGGGTTTGGTGGACCCGCGGCCTGCGGTAAGGAACAGTGGAATGTCGACACCTGTTCAGCGCGTCGCTCTGGAATACGATGTCGTCGTGGTCGGCGGTGGACCGGCGGGTCTTGCGACGGCCATCCGTCTGAAGCAGCTCGGAGGCGAAGGGATAACCGTTTGCGTCCTGGAGAAGGGGGCAGAGATCGGGGCGCATATCCTGTCCGGTGCCGTGATTGATCCAGCCGGCCTTGACGCCCTGATTCCGAACTGGAAGGAGTTGGGCTGTCCGCTTGATACTCCGGTACTGCGGGACCGATTCCTTGTGTTGGGACCTGCGGGTACTCTCCGGATACCGACGTCGCTCATGCCCCCGCTGATGAGCAATGAGGGTTGCTTTATCGCGTCGCTCGGCAATGTCTGCCGGTGGCTTGGTGAGCAGGCAGAGGCACTCGGTGTAGAGGTGCTCCCGGGGTTCGCTGCGTCAGAACCGGTTTACAGCCAGGGCGGAGCCCTGAGGGGCGTAGTTGCCGGCGAGTTCGGACTTGCGGAAGACGGTAAACCCGGACCGGGGTACGAGCCCGGTGCCGAAGTTGTCGGAAAGTACGTTGTGGTTGCGGAGGGTGCGCGCGGCTCAATCGCAAAGCAGTTGATCCGGCGTTACCAACTCGATGAGGGTCGCGATCCTCCGAAATTCGGCCTCGGAATGAAGGAACTCTGGGAATTGCAGCCGGAGCGGCACCGGCGGGGTGAAGTGCTCCACACCATGGGATGGCCCCTCGGGACACGCGCTGGCGGTGGGTCCTTCGCTTATCATTTCGGCGAGAACCTGCTTTCGATCGGGTTCGTGGTGCACTTGGACTATGCCAATCCGCATCTTTACCCGTACATGGAGTTTCAGCGCTTCAAGCATCATCCTGAGATCGCACCGGTCTTCGAGGGAGGACGGAGGATCGCTTACGGAGCGCGAGCCATCACCGAGGGCGGTTGGCAGTCGCTTCCGAGAATGTCGTTTCCTGGCGGCATTCTTGTCGGTTGCGCAGCCGGAATGGTCAACGTGCCTCGGATCAAGGGCAGCCACAATGCGATTCACTCAGGACGGCTCGCGGCTGATGTCATATTCGAGGCACTGGATGAAGGTCGATCCGGCGATACGCTTGAGGTATTCGACGAGGTGGTGGCTGCTGGCGCAATCGGCCGTGATCTCAAGCGTGTACGTAACGTCAAGCCGCTCTGGTCGCGCTATGGGCTGTTGGGAGGACTCGCCCTTGGCGGAGCCGACATGTGGTGGGCGAACCTGTTTGGAGGAACGCTATTCGGTACTGTCCATCACCGCAAGTCGGACGCGCTCAGCACGGAAGCGGCAAGCCGGCATCCTGTAATCGAATACCCCAGGCCCGATGGTCGGATCTCGTTCGATCGGCTGACGAATGTCAGTTATTCGGGCACCGCCCATGCGGAAGGGCAGCCTTGCCACCTCCGGCTCCGGGACCCCGACGTGCCGGTCGCGGTCAATCTTCCTGCCTTTGCAGAGCCAGCACAGCGCTACTGTCCCGCGGGTGTTTACGAGGTTGTGGAACAGGACGGCCAACCCGAGTTCGTCATAAATGCGCAGAATTGCGTCCACTGCAAGACTTGCGATATCAAGGATCCGTCCACCAATATCACCTGGGCGGTTCCGCAAGGCGGCGACGGTCCCAATTATCCCAACATGTAGGAGGGAACCCGTGAAGGTGAACCCGGCGAGCTTGAGACCCAACGGTCCTGGACAGGTTGGCGGCAGAACCTGCGAGTCTTGCCGCGCGAACCGGGCAACTCTCCGATTCCTGGTCGGCGTGGCACTGACGCTGGCAATTCTCGTCGCGCCGTCCGCGGTCAGTGCGCTGAGTGGGCAGGACCTATCGCGGTACTTGCGAGGCAGGACAGCGATTCTGGACGGCGCATTTGAAACCGCAGCGCAGGCGCTGAAGCCGTTGGCGTCTTCCGCCGACTCCGACGCGTCGGTTCTGGACCTTGCGACCTACAGTTCCTTGCTGGCTGGCCATTATGAAGATTCTGTGACCAGTGCGAGATACGCCGCGGAGCGAGGCGTCTACAGTTGGCCACACAGGTTGGTGCTGTTCTCCGACCGGGTGCGTGAGTCGGACTGGAAGGAGGCTCTTGCACTGATCGATGGTGATGCTCCGAATGTATGGTCTGATTTACTTGCGGCATGGGTGGAATACGGTGCCGGAGACATAGAGCAGGGAATACGGAGATTGCGCAGGCACAAGGCCGAGCCGGTGCAGTCTCCGGAGGAGAGAAGCCGGCTGCAGCATGTCGTCTATCACCTGGGTCTGCTGGAACTTGCGGCCGGGGAGGAGTTGCAGGGGCTTCAATCGCTGAATGAAGCCATGGATTTCGCGGTACCCGGTTACCGCGCCGTCCTCGAGCGCGGGTCAAGGTTGGAGACAGCAGCGTCAGAGGCGCTCTACCTCAGCGCCCTGCGCGATCATCCGGAGCGTGATGTCTACGAGGCTCTTCTGCTTGGCGAGGCAGAGCCACGACTGACCGATGGGCCGGTCGAAGGCGTTGCCGAGGCCCTGCTGAGCATTGCGGAAATGACACCATGGGTCGCCGGTCGTAGCGGGTCTCGCGTACCGTTGCAGATCGCAACAGCGCTGCGTCCCGGTGATCCCGAGATTTCCTACGCCCTGGGGACACGTCTGGCGGAGATTGGGCGGTACGAAGAAGCGATTGCAACCTTGCGCGCAAGCGGTTCAACGGCGAGGCAGGTTCGCGTCGCGGAGGCGGAGGCGCTGTTGAGAAGCGGCGACTTTGCGGGCGCGGTCGCTGTCTACGACGAACTTGTGAATGCTGATCCGTCCGAGCCGTGGCTGGCCTATTCCTATGCTGAACTCCACCGGAGAATGGAGGACTACGCGGCGGCACAGGAGTGGTATTCACTCTCGTTGGAAAGATACGAGAACTTGCTGGCGGAGTTGGAAGCGTTCGACGTCACTGTGGTGATGGACGGATTGTCACTCGACGAGTGGGCCCTTTCCGGCAACACCAGCACGCCCGTCACGTCCTCGTTTGCCTCCATTCCGAATCTTCCGGAACTGCGTCGGCGCGAGTATGTGCGGCTGGTATCCGATCTCCTTCGTATGGAGCGATTGGTCTGGCCTACATATTTTGGACGAGGTGTCGCGAATGAACGGCTCGGAGAATGGCCCAAGGCGGAGGCCGATCTCCAGCGAGCCCTGCGGATCAGCGACGGAAATCCACTCGTTGCAAACTACCTTGGTTACTATTGGGTCGACAATGAAATGCATCTAGAGCAGGGGCTGGACCTCCTGGAGGAGGCCCTCGAACTGCGCCCGCAGGATCCATACATCCTCGATTCCGTCGGATGGGCCCTTTACCGTGTCGGTGATTACAGCGGGGCACTGGGAATGCTGGAGGAAGCGCTGCAGCGAGATCCCGGTGTCGCTGAGATCTACGACCATTTCGGAGATGTGTTGTGGATGCTCGGGTACCACATCGAGGCACGCTACCAGTGGGAACGAGCGCTCACGCTAGACCCGGAAGAACACATCCGGCTCCGCGCAGAACGGAAGGTGCGGGAGGGCCTCTGACCTGCAGAATCGCATCTTGGAGGGGGGCGGCAGCCGACAGCTGGCCCGCGCGAAAGTCAATCTCTGCCTGCATGTGGTCGGGCGCCGCCGTGACGGTCTCCATGACCTGGACAGTCTGGTGGTGTTCGCCGGGATGGGTGACCGTATTTCGGTACGGCGTTCGACCTCCAGCGGTTCACTCAAGCTAGAAACAAGTGGGCCCTTTGCCGATTTGGTGCCGAAAGGAGAAGCCAACCTCGCGATGCTTGCCGCGACCCGTCTGGCCGACTGGGCGGGGATGGAAGCCAGCGCGGACATTCGACTGGAAAAGCGGGTACCAGTCGGGGCCGGGTTGGGCGGTGGGTCCGCCGATGCTGCGGCCGTTCTTCTGCAATTGCGTCGATTGTGGGGAGTCGCAGCGACAGAGGAATCCCTGAAGCGCATTGCATTTGGTCTGGGTGCCGATGTTCCGGCCTGCCTTGCCGGACGTTCGATTCGGGTGCGCGGCGCCGGGGAGCGTATCGAACCGGTGTCCTTGCCGTCCTTCTGGTGCGCCCTGATCTGGCCGGGCTTCGAAATCTCCACTGCGACGGTGTTTTCGCTACTTTCCCGTTCCTGGGCCGGTGGGTCAGCCATGCCGCAGATGCCATCCCGGTTCGGGTCTCCGGAGGCATTGGCATCATGGCTTCGAGGTTGCCGCAATGACCTGTACCAAGCTGCCGTCCGCTTGATGCCCGACCTGAAGAGCGTGCGCCAGGAACTGGTACGGGCCGGTGCGATCCATGTGTCCATGTCCGGTAGCGGTTCGGCACATTGGGGCATGTTCGCAAGCGAGGCGGACACGCGTCAGGCGGTTGCGCGAATCTCCTCTGCGCACCCCGGCTGGTGGTGCGAAGCAACGTATATTGGGGAGGAGGACCCGATTGTGCCAAACGGACCTGAATCGAGCGGGATTGCATACGCCTG
Organism: uncultured Rhodobacterales bacterium; assembly: GCA_964590405.1. Taxonomy (GTDB): domain Bacteria; phylum Pseudomonadota; class Alphaproteobacteria; order Rhodobacterales; family CAZPXZ01; genus CAZPXZ01. The sequence goes on from CAZPXZ010000004.1 coordinate 7,407, forward strand.
ACCTGGTGACCGCTGCCCCGCGAGCGGCGGGCGGGTCGGAGCACGGTGCAGTGGAGAGGTTACTGGAGCCATGAATCGAATGATCGACCTTCGGAGCGACACGTTGACACGCCCAACGCCGGCAATGCGTCGCGCCATGATGGACGCAGAGGTCGGGGATGACCTGTTCGGAGAGGACCCTGCAGTACGGGCCTTGGAGGAGCGCACCGCGGAAATACTCGGCAAGGAAGCAGCCATGTTTGTCCCGAGTGGAACGATGGGCAACCAGATCGGGTTGCGCCTTCACACCAGCCCCGGGGACCAGGTTCTGATCGAAGCAGGCGGGCATATCTTCAATACGGAGGCGGGTGCCCCGGGGTTGCTGTCCGGCGTGATCATGCGCCCTCTCGCCGGGCGACGGGGTGTGATCGGAGCAGAACTTCTGCGGAGCGCGCTGCCCGTATCGCGGCCATACATGGTGGACACGGTCTTGGCGCCCGTTACGCTGCTATGCGTGGAGAATACGCACAATGCGTCCGGTGGCAGCGTCTGGCCCCTGGATGAATTGCGGGCGACCGCGCAGGTCGCCGGCGATCATGGGCTTGGGCTCCATCTGGATGGCGCCCGGATATGGAATGCAGCGGTTGCGAGTGGCACTGCGGAAGCGGACATCGCGGCTCCGTTCCATACGGTGAGTGTATGCTTCTCGAAAGGTCTTGGAGCTCCAGTCGGCTCGGCGCTGGTCGGCAGCGCTGCTCTGATCCGCCGGGCACGGCGCTATCGGCAGGCGTTCGGAGGAGGCATGCGGCAGGCAGGCATCATCGCTGCCGGTGCGTTGCACGCACTTGAGCACCACCGTGCGCACTTGCGTGAAGATCACGCGAATGCGCGGCGACTTGCGGAGGGCCTGGCGGAGATTCCGGGCATCCGAATCAATCCGGGAAGCGTTGAGACGAATATCGTTCGGTTCGAACTCGAGCGGGAGAACGCCTCCGCATATGCCATGCGCTGCTACGATGCCGGTGTGCATCTCATACCGATGGGCGAGAATGTGCTTCGGGCGGTGACACACTTCGATCTGGCTCCCGAAGACATTGGTAACGCCCTGATCGCGATGCGCACAGCCTTGTCCGGTGCGCACGGATAATGTTTGCGACTACTAGCTGCGGCGCCGCACAGCGTAGTCGGCAAGCGCACACAGAGCACTGCGAATGGGTGAGTCGGGAATAGTGAGAATGGCCGACTTGGCTTCATGGGCATGCGTATCCGCCAGTACCCGCGTCGCCTGCACGGCGCCCGTCTTGTCCGCAAGGTCTAGTGCGTGGACAAAGTCGCCCTCCCGGCGGTCGCCCTCCGTGATTGTTCGCCTCCAGAAGTCTTTCTCGTCGCTGTCTCCGGCACGATAGGCGAGCAGGGCCGGCATCGTTGCCTTGCCTTCGTTGAAGTCATCTCCCACGCCCTTACCCGTGTCCTGTTCAGATCCGTCGTAGTCAAGGGCGTCATCAGCGAGCTGAAAGGCCGTACCAAGTGCAATTCCGTATTCCCGGAAAGCAAGCACGATGTCTGGAGGTGCGCGACCGACCAATGCACCGACTTCCGCGGCTGCTCCGAACATGGCGGCCGTCTTGGCACGTAAAACCTGCAGGTAGCGGCTGTTGTCGACATCCAGGTCGCGGGCGGTGGACAACTGCATAACCTCGCCTTCGGCGATGGTCGCGGCGGCTGAAGCGAGGGTTTCCAGGACGGGAAGCGATCCGCATTCGACCATCAGTGCGAAGGAACGGCTGAAGAGAAAGTCTCCGACGAGAATACTGGTCTTGTTGCCCCAGATCATGTGGGCGGTTGTTTCTCCACGACGCAGGGCGGAAGCGTCTACGACGTCATCATGCAGCAGGGTAGCGCTATGGAGCAATTCCACGGCTGCCGCGAGGTACAGGTGACCATGACCGTCGTAGCCGGTTGCCCTCGCAGCCGCTAGGGTAAGCAACGGACGGATACGTTTCCCACCGGCATTGACGAGATGCCGGGCGACGTCCCCGATCAGTGGCTCGTTGGAGCTGGCCAACCGTTCCGAGAGGAGGGCATCCAGTTGCGTGAGATCGCCGCCCAGTTGAGCACAGAGCGCTTCGTAGGGAGATGAATCAATACCTACTACTTGGGGAAGCGGGTTGCGCATGAGGTGGGATTCCATCTGGGACTGGCCGTACCAGTTCCATCAATCATACACGGATTTGTAGCATGGACCGGAACGACCGCGGTGGTCGCTTCGGGAAGTCCTGCCGGAATTCCGGGCTTGGCAGGACAATTGGCCTGCTGGATCATCGTCTTGTGCTTCTGACCGGTGAGGGTGGCTTGGGTGTAACATCTGATGCCGTATTTCTCGCGTCCGCCATGCCCGTCAGGCCCGGTATGCGGATCCTGGATGCAGGTTGCGGGGTTGGGGCGGCTGGGCTCTGTCTGGCTGCCCGGGTTCCCGGACTGGAAATCCATGGTCTCGAAATTGATTCGGATTTGGCGAGACTCGCTGAGCGCAACGCGTCCCGGAACGGTGTCACAGGTTGCACAATTCACCGTGCCGACCTGTTCGGTCGGCTGCCGGCGGTGTTCGAGGATGGCTTTGACTGCGTCGGAACGAATCCTCCCTGGCAGCGATCGGACGGCAGTACGCCATCCCCGGACCCACGCAGGGCGTTGGCCCGACGCGAAGGGGGATGTGGCAGGCGACTCAGCGACTGGATGGCGGTTTGCGCCCACCTTGTGCGTGCGTGCGGCATCCTGGTTACAGTGCTTCCGATGAACAGAATCGCAGATGCCATGTCATCTCTGGAGGGATGGTCGGCCGAGATACAGCCGCTGCAGTCTCGCGCCGGACGTGCGCCCGGGAGAGCCCTGGTTCGACTTCACCGGTCCGAGGCTCCGGTACGCCAGGTCCATTCTTCCTTCGTCCTGCATGATGGCCGAGAGTACTCGCCACGCGTGGAGCGAATCCTTCGGGAGGGTGATGCCTTCCCCTGGCCATCGCGGACTTGCGCACGGGTGCCGGACTCGTCCATATACTTACGTGAGATTGATTGAGAGACTTGGAATGCGAATCACAAACCGAATAACGGCCATCGCCGAGGAGGCGTCCGAATGGCGGCGGGGCATCCATGCTTCGCCGGAACTCGGATACAAGGAACATGCGACGGCCGGAACAATTGCAGAGACCCTGGGCCGGTTCGGTTTCGACGAGATCAAGACGGGTCTCGGCGGTACCGGAGTGGTCGGCGTGCTTCATGGCCGAACTGGCCCGGCGGACGGCGAAGAAAGCGCCGTCATGCTTCGGGCGGATATGGATGCCCTGCCGATACTCGAAGAGTCCGGTGTTCCTCATGCGTCGAAGAACCACGGTGTGATGCATGCGTGTGGACATGATGGACATGTGGCAATGCTGCTCGGTGCCGCGGCCACACTTTCGGAGAGTCGTTCCTTCAAGGGTACGGCGTATTTTTGTTTCCAGCCGGCGGAGGAAGGTGGTGCCGGCGCGGCGGCAATGATGCAGGACGGCCTGTTTGATCAATTCCCCTGCCGGGCAGTATTCGGCATGCACAATTGGCCCGGAATGGCCGAAGGCGCCTTCGGAATCCGGCCGGGGCCGCTCTTTGCGGCGGCAGATCTGTTCGAAATCGTAATCACCGGTCGGGGCGGGCATGCCGCACAACCCGACAAAGCGGTGGATCCGATCTTCGCCGGTGCTGCCGTTGTCCAGGCGCTGCAATCTGTCGTTTCGCGCTCCTCGGATCCGCTGGAACCGGCGGTGGTTACCATTTCCATGTTCAATGGCGGGGATGCCTGCAACGTCATCCCGGACCAAGTGGTGCTCGGTGGCACCGTGCGGAGCTTCAACAATGAGGTCTTTGAGGCAATGTACGGCCGCATAGAGCGAATTGCACGAAGCGTTGCAAGCGGACTTGGGGCTTCGGCAGAGTTGAAGCGCTCGTCCACCCCCTATCCAGCGACAGTTAATGACGCAGCGATGGCAGCATTTGCCGGGGATGTGATCGAGGATCTTGGAGGGGATGTTGATCGGAACTGCGCTCCCACGCTGGGTGGTGAGGATTTCGCGTTCCTTGCGCGGACGAAACCCGCAGCCTTCGTCCTGATTGGCTCAGGCGAGAACCATCCCGGTTTGCACACGTCAAAGTATGACTTCAATGATGCAATTCTCCCGGAGGGGATTGCGTATTGGGTCGGCCTTGTTGAGCGTGCTCTACCCGCGCAGTCCTGAATCGTGCCTGGTGTGCGGGCCTCGTGTCGCTCGCCATGCTCCTACAGTTCTTTCAGGGCCTTGCAAGGCTCCTGTGCCCCGGACCGGCACTCGGGTGCCGCCCGAGTCGCCATTATTCACGATTCCAACACTAGACCAGCAGGGAGTTGCCGATGAATGAAACGAGTGTTCTGTCCGAGATTGACATTGACGAGTTGCGCCGCCGTCACCAAGAACTTGATCGCCGGATCATAGAGGAGGAACAACACCCCGGGTTTGACGATTTTCGGATACGGGAAATGAAACGCGAAAAGCTCCGCCTTCGTGAGGCGATTGTAGCGGCCGAACGGCAAATTCAATCGCAGTAGCCACCACGAAAGAACCGGCGGGCCCATTTCGCGAATTCCCTTTCATGCGTGGGCTTGCCAACCGTTTCGATTGCCCTGTCGCACGTCTCCTCATCTATTCGGACACCGCGTACGGCTTCAAGAAGTGCCGTCGAAAATTCGGGCGTGAACTCGGGATGGGCCTGGATGGAGAAACCGTTGGATCCATAGGCGAGCATGGCGGAAGGACAGAATTCGGACGTTGCAACGCGTAGTGCGCCCACGGGAGGTTCGACGACCTGGTCCTGATGAATCGATTGAAAGGCGATACGATCCGGAGATCCGGACATCCACGGAGGACGCTTCACAACGTCATACACTTGGACACCGATCCCCCATCCGCGATTGGACTTTTCAACCCGGCCGCCCATGGCATGGGCCAGCAACTGGTGCCCGAAACAGATCCCGAGTACGGGTACGCCGCGATCCATCGCGCTACGGATGAACGCCTGAGTGGCACCGATCCATGGCAATTTGTCATATACGCCGTGTCGGGAGCCGGTAATGAGCCATCCGTCACAGGTCGCTGGATCATCCGGAATGATGCCTTCGATTACCGACCAGTACTGAAAGGAAAATTCATCACCCTCCGGTTGAATGAGTGTTTCCGCCATACGGGGATACTCGCCGAATCTCTTGGTGATCTTCGGGTTAACCCGGCCTGCCCTGAGTATCCCAATCCGCATGAGGCCTCCGTTCGGTAGACATTGTTTCCATCCGCGAATGTCGCTGGCAGGGGCGGTCCCCGGTTGCGAGCATCCGCAAATCCGGTCCAGGAAGATCCTCGCCTTCATGGCACGGTACAGTGTGTCTGTTCTTGCGCTGGATGGCAATCCGTCTCGACAGACCGCCGCCGACGCTTTCGCCGACGCCCCACGCTTGTAAAATGTTCCGGAAGGCGCTTCTTGCGGAAACGGATTCGGCGCGTGGACCTATCGACATGCGGTGCATGGACGACCTATTGTCTCGCGTTGCTGCCTGCCGATTGGATCGTTTACCGGCAAGGCATGGTGGACGGTGATGGTCTTGGCATGGGCGATGCCGGAAAGAGCTTCTCCGGCCCCCCCAGGACGAGGGAGAATGTGATGTCTGGCACGGTAGTATGCTCCTGGAACGATTTCGATCCGCTGCGGCATGTGATTGTGGGGCGCGCGGATCACACATGCATTCCGCCCAGCGAACCGGCCACCGAGGCGAAGGTCCCGGAAGATAGTGACATGCGCGGCAGGTGGGGGCCACGACCGCTCGAAACCGTGGAACGTGCAAACCAGCTTCTGGATTCATTTGCGGCATTGCTCGAGTCGCACGGCATTCGTGTCGACCGTCCCGAACCGCTGCAATGGAACCAGGCGATCGCAACACCGGATTTTCGCACCGATTGCATGTTTGGTTGCATGCCCCCGCGTGATGTGCTCCTCACTGTGGGCAAGGAAATCCTGAGCGCACCGATGTCATTTCGGTGTCGGTATTTCGAATACTTGGCCTATCATGACCTGATGCAGAGGTTTTTCGACGAGGATCCCGATTTCCGGTGGGAGCAGGCACCGCGTCCAAGGCTATCCGACACCTCCTACAAGGACGGGTACTTCGAGGAGATCACGATAGAAGAACGACTCCGGCGCACGGCTGCGCTTGACTTTGTGACCACCGAACATGAACCGCTGTTCGACGCTGCAGATGTCTTGCGCATCGGGCGGGATCTTTTCTGTCAGCACGGACTTACAACGAACCGCCGTGGAATGGAGTGGCTTCAGAGGCACTTCCCGGACCATCGGGTGCACGCTGTGAATTTTCCCGGTGACCCTTGGCCGATCCACATCGATGCCACGTTCGTTCCCGTGCGGCCGGGCCTCATTCTCAACAACCCGGATCGCCCGCTCCCGGAGGAGCAGCGCCACATATTCGAGGTCAATGGCTGGGAGATCATTCCCGCAGCCCGGCCAGCACACAATACTCCCCCTCCGCTCTGCTATTCCAGTGTTTGGCTCTCGATGAACTGCCTGGTTCTGGATCCAAAGACGATTTGCGTCGAGGCGAGCGAAGTCTGGCAGATGGAGCAACTGGACTCGCTGGGGTTCGAAGTGATTCCCGTGCCGTTTCGAGATGCCTATGCCTTTGGCGGCGGCTTGCACTGCGCGACGGCGGATGTCTTGCGCGAAGGCAATTGCGAGGACTATTTTCCGACCCAGGTCCCGGGTACCGCTATACGGAATTGATCGGTCTGCGAGAAATGGGGCGTGCGTTCGGTCGGAAATCTGCCCGGCCCATGCGTTGGTGTGGATAACGAGGCAGCGTTCGGAGACCGGGAGGCCAGACAGGGAAGCAGGCCGGTTGTCTCGGCATGCTCCGGGGCAGGTGTAGTGGGCACAGGGTACTCGCCCCATCGTGGCAGACATTGCTGTTGAACGCGAATTCATCGCGTGCGATCGATGCCGGGACGAAGGGTAGACTTGCATCCGCAATGATGGGATCGGATGGTATCTGAAACGGCAGCGTCTGCGGCGCTCAGATGTGTATCGACGACCCTCGCGGTGACACGGTCCGGGCAGGAGCAGGACTTCGCTCCGGTCGGGAGACTCCGGGTGAACACTTGCCGCAGCGTTGCCCCGTCTCTGTGTGCCGGAATCAGTAACCGAAAGCCTTGACTTCAATGACGCCCCCGGTTAGTACGGTCAGGTCGTAGCGTGACCGGCAGGTGTCGCGCGCTCGGCTCTCGTATATCTGCCACGCATGTAGCGGTGTAACCCGCAGGAAGGTCACCATGCGCACCTACAGCGCCCGTCCCGGCGATATCGAACATGGTTGGGTAGTCATTGATGCAGACGGCGTTGTTCTGGGCCGCTTGGCGGCTGCCGTGGCCACGCGCCTCAGGGGCAAGCATCGTCCGCACTTTACGCCGCACATGGATTGCGGCGATCATGTGATCGTCGTCAACGCCGAGAAGGTGCATCTCACCGGGCGGAAGCGGGCTGACAAGACATACTATCGGCATACGGGTTACCCGGGAGGGATTCGGTCACGGCGTGCCGGGGAGATTCTCGACGGTGCCCATCCCGAGAGGGTGATTGCACTCGCGGTGCGTCGGATGCTGCCCGACGGGCCACTTGCCCGACGGCAGTTGGGCAAGCTCCGGGTGTATGCGGGTCCCGAGCATCCTCACGAGGCGCAGACGCCCATATCAATCGACTTGAAGCCGATCAACCGCAAGAACGCCAGGAGCGAGTAAACATGGCTGAAGTAGACCAAGGTCTGGCGGGGCTGGCGACCCAGAGTGAGGTCGCGCCGCAACCGCTTCCGGAACCGCAGCGCGATGCCCTGGGACGCGGTTACGGTACTGGCCGGCGAAAGATTGCGGTCGCACGCGTCTGGGTGAAGCCTGGACCGGGCCGTATCCTGGTGAATGGACTCTCCTACGAGCGGTATTTTGCCCGTCCGGTGCTTCAGATGCTGGTTGCCCAGCCGTTCAAGGTGGCGAGTGTGGACGGACAGTACGACGTTGTGGCCACCGTACGGGGCGGGGGGCTTTCAGGACAGGCGGGTGCGGTTCGCCATGGAATTTCCCGGGCTCTTTCAGCGCACGAACCGTCTCTCCGGTTGCCGCTGAAGAAGGGAGGCTTCCTGACCCGGGATTCTCGCGTGGTCGAGCGTAAGAAGTACGGCCGCCGAAAGGCACGACGGCGCTTCCAGTTCTCCAAGCGTTAGCGGGTGGCCGGCCGCGCCGGGCAGTCCCGCGCGGGAGCTTTCACCATGGCGAAGATCAATGCGGCGGTGCTCGGCGCCAGTGGCTATGTTGGCGCCGAGCTGATTCGTCTTCTTTGTGCGCATCCGGATATCAGGATTTCTACCCTGACAGGAGACCGGAATGCAGGCCGGGAAGCCAGTGCCGTATTCCCTCATTTCGCGGGTCTCGACCTGCCCAGGCTCGTGAGGATTGGCGAAGCCGCTCTGGCCGAGGCGGATATCGTGTTTGCCGCACTTCCACATGGGGTGACGCAGGATGTGCTGCCGACGCTACCGGACACGGTACGCATCGTCGACCTGTCTGCGGACTTTCGTCTTCGGAGTGCTGGCGCTTATGAAGAATGGTATGGCAGGCCGCACAGTGCGCCAGCGTTGCTTGGTCAACGGGTCTATGGGCTTCCCGAGGTCTACCGCAATGCTATTCGCTCTGCCCGGATGGTCGCGTGTACGGGTTGCTACGTGGCCTCAGCCCTTACTCCGCTGATCCCGCTGCTGGACCGGCGAGGCATCGATCCTGACGACATTGTGGTCGATGCAAAGTCCGGGGCCAGCGGCGCCGGCAGGGCACTTCGTGAATCGCTCCTGTTCAGTGAGGTTGCCGAGGGATGTGCTGCCTATGGAGTGGGGCGACATCGGCACATGGCGGAACTTGAGCAGGAATTGGGAACTGCCGCCGGTAGACCGGTCCGGATCAGCTTCACGCCGCACCTGATGCCCTTTACGCGCGGCATTCTGTCAACCATCTACGTTCGGGCGGATGCGGAGGTAGTTCACGCGCTGCTGACCGAGGTCTATGCCGGTGAGCCCTTTGTCCGCATTCTCGCGTTCGGGCAGGTACCCCGTACGCAGCATGTACGGGGCTCTAATCTGATCGATATCGGTGTGGCACCTGACCGCCGGGAAGGGCGCAGCATTATCGTTTCTGCTCTTGACAACCTGGTCAAGGGAGCCGCGGGACAGGCGGTGCAGAACGCCAACATCATGTTGGGACTTGATGAGGCAGCGGGATTACCCCGTGCGCCGGTCGCTCCCTGACAACAACCCTTCAGATCCGTCAACGGCGCTCGAGGGACAGATCGCACCAAACCGGCACATGGTCCGAGGGCTTGGGCTCTGCACGGACCTCCCGTTCCATGCCGCTGTCCCGGAGCCGGTCGGAAGCTGCGGGCGAGAGGAGCAGGTGGTCGATCCGGATACCCCTGTTCCGCCTCCAGGCACCTCCCTGGTAGTCCCAATACGAATAGTGGCCGGCATCGGCATGGAACAGGCGGAACGCATCGGTCCAGCCGGAATGCACTATCCTGTGCCAGGATGCCCGCGCGTCCGGGTGGAATACGGCATCATCCGCGATTGCCTCGGCATCGGCGGCATCCAAGTTCGCAGGAACGACGTTGAAGTCCCCACCGATGACAATCGGGGTCTCCTGGCCGATCAGATCCGCAGCATGCGACCGGAGGCGCTCCATCCAGGAAAGCTTGTAGTCAAATTTCGGTCCGGGAAGCGGGTTGCCATTTGGAACATATGCGGAGCAGAGCCGCAGTAGAAGTCCCTTGGCTGCCACCGTGGCCTCGATCCATCGTGCCTGCTTGTCATCAGGGTCGCCCGGAAGCCCGCGGGATATGTCTTCCAGTCCGTGCCGGGAGAGGATTGCGACACCATTGAAAGACTTCTGTCCATACGCTGCAGCAAGGTATCCCTCGTCCTCGAGGAACTGGAACGGGAACTTCGCGTCTTCGATCTTTGTTTCCTGTAGCAGCAGAACATCCGGCTGGAAGGCTTTCAGCCAACTGGCAAGAAGTTCGGCGCGCGCGCGAATTCCGTTGATGTTCCAGGTTGCGACCCGCAAGCGGTTGATTCGGGTCATCATGAATTCAGAAGGCGAAACTGGTTCCGCAACCACATGTGGAACGGGCGTTGGGGTTATCGACCAGGAAACGGGCGCCGATCAATTCCTCGCGGTAGTCAATTGTCGCGCCCTCGAGAAAGGGAAGGGAGACCGGATCCACGAGTACACAGTTGCCGTCCTGCTCCAGTACGGTGTCGTCACCGTTCCGTTTGTGCTCCAGCTCGATTGCGTACTGGAATCCCGAGCAGCCGCCGCCAAGGACTGCAACGCGCAACATGCAACTCTCTCCAGCCTCCGCCCGGATAACCTGAAGTCTCCGGAAGGCAGCTTCGGTAACCTGGATTGCGGTCATGGAACCTTCGACAGAACTGATAGCTACCTGGGAATTTATACTTCTTTCAGGAGGCTGCAAGTCTATCCGCTCTGCCGGTATCCGCTGACGCCGAATCATAGACAGGTTCGCTGTGCCTACGGTCAGGCTTTGGCCGGTCGCAGGCGTGTCGATCGTGAGGATCCTGCGCAGCACTTACTCCATCCCGCGCGAACCGGAAAGCTCCTCGATCAATTGGCAATCGCTTCACGATCTCCGAGCTATCCGTACGCAAAAACACCGAGCAATCCCCGGTTGCGACACACGGCGCACGGTCCGGCATTCCGATACAGATCCCCCCGGTTGTGTGATGCTGCAAGCGTCCAACGACACACAAGCAGTCCGGCGTGGGGACTGTTACGGACAGGGCTCTAGCTGCAGCAGGGAAAACTCCTTCCCGTTTCGCTTGCCGTGACCACATTCCGATACACTTGGCCGAATGGGGGACGCTGGTTTCAGCCACTACGGGATGCGGCGGGGCAACTGGGCACTGGGCGGTTTCGAAGTCGAAAGGGTCGCGAATCGGGGCCGAAACAAACACCTGAACTGGATGTGTCCCTGCGGGTTGGTTGCATTTGTGAGATTACCCCTGCGTGAAATTGGCTCTCGCAGCAGATCTGCACCGTCGATGACGAAACCGAATTGAGAGAGTTGGAGTCCGGCGTTACAAGATCGTTGGCCGTTGGATTCCTGATGGAGGGCGTTCGCGCTCGGGTGCGCGCTTGCCCGACCATTCTTGGTAGAGATGGGAGTGCGTTTGCATTGTGCTAGCCTGCTATCCCGCAGTTCGGGGCAGGAGACTTTGGATCGGAACGGAAGTGGCAGGACCCATCATGAACGCATTCTTCGAAGTTCGCACCCTTGTTCTGGAAGCAGTGGAACAACTCTCCCGGTCGGGAGATCTGCCGTCCGGGCTCGACACCGGTGCGGTATCCGTTCTACCACCTCGTGGGGAAGGGCGCGGCGAGATGGCGACCAATGCGGCTCTCGTGCTTGCGCGATCTGCCAAGAGGCCCGCGCGGGATCTCGCGGAATTACTGGTCGGCCGCCTCTTGAGATCCGCAGAGATAGAGGAAGCGGCAGTCGCCGGACCGGGGTTCATCAACCTGCGCATGGCTCCGTCCCTCTGGCATAGAGCCGTCCGGGCAGCCCTCGGCGCCGGATCGGACTACGGGCGATCGGCGCTGGGTGCGGAAGAATCGGTAAATGTCGAGTTCGTTTCCACGAACCCGACCGGTCCACTGCATGTGGGGCATGCCCGCGGAGCGGTCTATGGCGATGCCCTGGCATCGCTGCTTGCCTTTTGCGGCTGGTGTCCCACGCGGGAGTACTACGTAAACGATGCGGGCGCACAGGTCGATACGCTCGCTCGCTCGGCGCATCTCCGCTACCGGGAGGCTCTCGGCGAGACGATCGAACTTCCTCCCGACGCGTATCCCGGGGACTACTTGCAGGTTGTCGGGAAGTCGCTGGCGGAATCCTTCGGCGAAAGGTACAGGGATAGTCCGGAATCAGAGTGGTTGGAGCCATTTCGACAATTCTCCGTATCGGCCATGATGGAGGAAATCCGCACGGATCTCGAAGAAATTGGGGTACGGATGGACGTCTTTGTATCCGAGCGGGAACTTCAGGATTCAGGCCGAGTGGAACAAACCATAGCAGACCTGCAGTCACGTGGATTGATCTACCGCGGAACACTCGACCGCCCGAAGGGAATGGACTCTGCAGACTGGGAGCCGCGCGAGCAAATGCTGTTTCGCTCCACCGGATTTGGGGACGATTCCGATCGGCCGCTGCAGAAGGCCGACGGCAGCTGGACATACTTTGCGCCGGATATCGCCTATCACGCGGACAAGATTCGGCGCGGATTTCGAGTGCTCGTAAATGTCTGGGGGGAGGATCACGGAGGCTATGTCCGGCGGATGAAAGCGGCCGTCGCAGCGCTGTCTGCAGGCGCTGTCGAATTGGATGTCAAGATCTGCCGGCTCGTTCGCTTGCTTCGCGAAGGAAGGCCTTACACGATGTCCAAGCGTCGAGGCGACATTGTGCTGCTGCGGGACTTCCTGCGTGATATCGAACCGGATGCGGTCCGGTTCTTTCTCCTGACCCGGAAGAATGATGCGGCGCTCGACCTGGATGTTGCACGGGCGCTGGAACAGTCCAGGGATAATCCGGTCTTCTACGTGCACTATGCCCATGCTCGCGTGTGTTCTTTGCTTCGCAAGGCGGCCGAAGCCTTTCCGAACGAGGACTTTTCCGACGCCGAACTGGCAACCGCCTCCCTGGAAGCGGTCGCCCATCCGGCCGAGTTGGCGGTTGCCCGCCGCGTAGCCGGGTGGCCGGCCGCGGTCGAGGCCGCGGCTGCGTCGCACGAGCCTCACCGAGTCTCCTTCTATCTCCACGCACTGGCTGGCGAACTGCATTCCCTGTGGACCTTGGGCAGCGATGATTCGTCTCTGAGGTTCGTTCAATCCGAAGACCTGTCCGGAACCTGTGGCCGACTTGCACTTGCAAGATCGGCAGCGATTGTCATTGGCGCAGGACTTGGTATCCTAGGCATTGCACCCAGGGAAGAGATGCGCTGATAGAACGGCGCCGACCTGAGAGCGGCAAAGAGGCAGGCATGAGCGGCAACGAGGTCGCTGACTACAGAAAACGGGACGCGGCACTGCTGCTGGTTGGTGCAGTAGCGACTGCGTGGGCCCTTCTGGTGTTGTGGCAGTGGGGCATGCCTGCTGCGGATTCCGGTTTGCGTTCGCCACCTGTGATCAAGTCGGATGCAGAGGGAGTTCTACGCCGGCTACCCGAGGACCCTGGCGGGGCGAAGGTCCCCAATGCCAACCGCGAGTTCCAATTGGCAATCACTGCGCCTGAACCGGCGTCCGTGTGGCAGAATTCCCGGGTCATGGCGGCAGTAGAACCGGCAATTGCGTCTGAGGTCTTCCGTCCGGTGGCCGATCCGGAGAACGAAGCCGGGATACCTGTCGACGTACCCCCTGGGGAGACTTCGGAGGTGCAGGCCGCGGATGTTGAAGCGCCTGGCGCTCTGATTCAGCCATTGCCAGCGGAAAACGACGTAATCGCCCCGTTGCCGACACAGGCTGATGCATTGCCCTCTGGACAGGGAGATGGCCATCCGGCCTCGAGTGCCGGACAGGTGGAGGTCCCGGACAAGTTCCTGTATCCGCCAGAGCCGCGCCCCGGCGTCTGAGATGCCGAGCGCGGTTGTGTTTGGATGCGGGGGGTTACAGCTTTCTCCCGTTGAGCGATCTTTCTTTGCGGATGCGGACCCGTGGGGATTCATCCTTTTCTCGCGGAATGTCGGCGACCCGGATCAGGTAACCGCGCTGGTCGACGACTTGCGTTCCAGCGTCGGACGACGGGCTCCGGTGCTGATCGATCAGGAGGGCGGTCGGGTGGCCCGGTTGCGGAAGCCGTTCTGGCGGGAATGGGCTCCGCCGGCGGCGGAGGCCCGCGCTGCAGCGTCCGAATCTGTGGCTGAGAAGGTCTTGCGCCAACGCTACCAGTGGATTGCGCGTGAGTTGGTGCAGCTGGGGATCGACGTGAACTGTGTTCCGAGCCTGGATCTGCCGAGGAATGGGGATGACGGAGTGATCGGCGACCGGGCAATTGGCAGCTCTCCCGGCGTGGTTGCTATGCTGGGCAAGGCCGTATGCGAGGCGCACCTGGAAGCGGGGGTCCTTCCCGTACTCAAGCATTTGCCCGGGCACGGTTCCGTGGGTGTGGACAGCCACTTGATGCTACCTGTCAGCGAAGTACAGGTGGAGGAACTGGAAAACTGGGACTTTGTTCCATTCCGTGCATTGGCGGACATGCCGGTGGCCATGACAGCACATGTCGCGTTCTCCAGACTGGATCCCGGCGTTCCGGCAACCCAGTCGCGCACTGTCATCCGGGAGGTGATCCGCGGTTCGATCGGCTTCGACGGATTGCTCCTGAGCGATGATCTCTGCATGGATGCACTTGGCGGCGGACCGGCGGACCGGGCATCTGCGTCCATTGCTGCGGGTTGCGATATCGTGCTCTATTGCTCGGGGAAACTCGACGAAATGCGTGAGGCGATGAAAGGCATTTCTTCTCTTGAGGGCGAGTCGAAACGGCGGGCGGCGTGGGTAGACAGCCGTCGGATCAGTATCTTGCGGGAAGCAGAATGAACGAGCCGGTTGATTTTCTGGACGCAGCCGGGCCGCGCCAGGCATTCATACTCGTTCTGGAAGGATACGAGGGACCGCTCGACATCCTTCTCGACCTTGCCCGGAAACAGAAGGTGGATCTTCGTGCCATATCGATCCTGGCACTGGCCGAGCAGTACCTTTCCTTTATTGAGCGCGCGCGTCGCCTCGAAATAGAACTCGCTGCGGACTACCTGCTGATGGCGGCATGGCTCGCGTATCTCAAATCGGGCATGTTGCTGCCGCCAGAAGAAGAGGAACGTCTCGGTGCGGAGGAAGCTGCAGCATTGCTTCAGGATCGCCTCGCTTTGCTGGAGGCCATGCGGAGCGCGGGCAAGAAGTTGCTGGCAAGGCCTCAGCTCGGACGCGACTTCTTTCCCTGTGGCCTGCCGCAGGCTCCCGTGGTTCGACGCGAACCCGTGTGGGATGTGGCATTGTCGGACCTCTTGCAGGCATATGCCCGGGTGCAGGCCCGAGAGAACTATGCGCCGCTGCACCTGCAGCGGCCACCCGTTGTGTCGATGGAAGAGGCTCTGCTCCGGCTGCGCGGTTGCATTCCGGGCAAGACCGGATGGCAGTCGCTCGCGACCTTCCTTTCGGAAGACTGGCGTGACGCACCGCTCGTGCGCTCCGCAATCGGGAGCCTGTTTGCAGGTGCTCTGGAACTTGCGCGAACCGGGGATGTAGAGATCCGCCAGGACAGGGCATTTGCGCCCATCTACCTGAAGGGCCGCGGGGCCAGGCATGATCCCGAGGAGGCAGCCGATGGCCGATGAAACCGTCAGGCGATGTGCGCCGGGCGGCGAGATTGTCGAAGGCCTGCTGCCACTGCCAACTGGGGCCGAAGATGCGGAGCGGATGATCGAGGCGCTCCTCTTTGCAAGTGCAGTTCCCCTTTCCGAGAGTGAGTTGCGCGAAGCACTCCCTGCTGGATGCGATGTTGCGACTGCGCTGGCAGAGCTTTCGAAACGCTACCAGGGACGCGGCGTGGAGCTTCGAAAGATCGGCAATGGCTGGGCGTTTCGGACGGCTCCAGAATACGCAGGCCTCTTCGAACGCAGGGTGGAGCAGAGGCGAAAGCTGTCACGGGCGGCAACGGAAACCCTTGCCATAATCGCATACCACCAGCCCGTTACGCGGGGCGAAGTGGAACAGATCCGGGGTGTCGGTGTTTCTCGCGGTACCATCCACACATTGATGGAGCAAGGGTGGGTCGGGCTCGGAAGACGGAAAAGGTCACCAGGTCGCCCCGTCACCTATGTGGTGACCCAAGCGTTTCTCGACCACTTTGGGCTCGGATCGACCCGGGATCTGCCGGGGCTCAAGGAATTGAAGGCGCTCGGCCTGTTTCAAAGGGCATTGGACGGTGATTCGGAGGCCCCTGGCGATGGAGACGTCGCTAGATCGGACGACCGTGCTGATCCGGAGGAGTAACGGCAGACCGAACGATGAGGTGACTTCTGCAGCGCACTCATCTAGCCAGCATGAAAGTGCTTTGCCAGTTGGAGACGTTGTCCCTGGTAACTCGATCCGAGCGCCTGTCCATAGATTTCTTCTGGCTTCTCCAGCATTTCCTCGAACACCAGCCGACCGACGGTCTGCCCGTGTCGCAGCGCAAACGGTGTCTCGTGGCAACGAACTTCCAGTACACTGCGTGCACCGGCATTGTTCTGCAGACCAAATCCGAACCCGGGATCGAAGAAACCTGCGTAGTGAACGCGGAATTCGCCGACGAACGGAAGATACGGGTTCATTTCCGCAGCATATCCCGGCGGGATCCGGACCGATTCCTGCGACATCAGGATGTAGAACGCGCCTGGATCAAGGATAATCTCTCCGTTTCGTGCGTGGACCGGGTCCCAGAAGTCGGAGGCGCGGTACGCATCGGTCCGGTCAATATCGATCAGGCCACAATGGCGCTTGGCCCTCCAACCAACCGGCTCGGAGCCGGTGGAAAGGAGGTCGACACTGAACCTGAGCCCCTCGTGATCGATGTTGGCGCTGTCTTCACCGACCACGGATGCGTTGGAATTCAGTGCGCGCAATGCCTGTCCCGACATGGTCGGGCGTCCTCGGCAGAAGCGGATCTGGTTCAGCCTGGATCCGGTACGCACGAGCAGACTGAAGGTTCGGGGGCTGATTTCCGCATAAACCGGTCCGGAATAGCCGGCCGGCACGCGATCGAACTCCGAACTGTTGTCCACGATAAGCCGGGTAAACGTGTCAAGGCGCCCAGTCGAACTCTTCGCATTTGCGATGCCAGAGATGTCCTCGGGTAGCGCAAGTCGCTCCTGCTGGAGGGCCACGTAGACGCATCCCGTCTCCAGCGCGGCTCCGTGAGCGAGATCGATCTCGTGCATTGCGAGATCCTTCAACCGGTCCGCAACCCGTGCGCCGACACCAGGCAGGAAGCTTGCTCTTACGCGCCAAGCCCTGCTGGCAAGCCGCAGGTCCAGGCTTGCGGGCTGAACCTGCCGCTCCTCCAGCGGCAACTCTGCTTCCAGCGCTCCAGATTCCGCAAGGTGCCGTATCCGTTGCGATGGCAATATGCCTTGCGAGTCACCCACGACCAATTGGTTCATATGGCGACAGCCTTCGAAACATCCGTCGGGGGTTCGACCGGATCCTGTTGATTGGTCGGGCCGGCGGGATTCGAACCCGCGACCTCATGCGCCCCATGCATGCGCGCTACCAGGCTGCGCTACGGCCCGACGGGGAGAAACTACGGCGGTGCGACCGTAAAGGCAACCACCAGCGACCGCACGCAACCATCTGTTCCGGCCAAGGTGGGCGTCCGCACCCAAGTGGGGCGTGGCGCGATTTCCACGGTCCCGGCAACCGGTGCGGCCTACGCGTCGCCCTTCGCCTGTCCGACATCTGTCGCGCTGCCGGGTTCCCTGCCTTCGGATCGGAGACCTCGAGCACACGCCCGCAGCGACTCGGCGGCAGCAAGGAGCGTGTCCCGATGTGCCGAAGCCGGAGAGCGGGCGCCTCTGTCCGAGAGTTCTGACGCTGCGGCGACGCCGTGCTCGCGGAGGTAGCGATTCACGCCACGGATGGTCAGTCCATCTCTGCGGATGAGGAGTTGGATACCTTTCAGAAGCTGGATATCCGATTCGCGATAGTACCGACGCCCGCCCGCGCGCTTCACTGGTCGAAGGAGCGCGATATTGCGTTCCCAGAAACGCAACACGTGCTGGGGCTCTCCAATGAGCTTGCTTGCCTCGCGGATGGATAGGAAGGTCCGAGGCGCTGTCGAGTTCAAGGCCGGTCGACCCGGGCGTTAGCTGCGCCCGACCCTCTTTCGCAAGACGGGAGAAGGCCGAAGTACAACTGTAGTCCGTTCAGGCACAGTCGCGGCCTCGCCGGTCTTCGGATTGCGCGCCTGGCGTTCGGCTCTGCGGACCACGCGGAATGCGCCAAATCCGCTCAGGCGAACATCCTCGCCAGCCGCGAGCCTGTCGCAAATTGTTTGCAACGCGTCCGCGATGATTCTCGCTGTGTCGGAGTGGCCCAAGCCGATGTTTCGGCTGACATTGCGGGTTATTTCCAACCGGGTTACGTTTCTGTGCATTGTTGTTCTTGCGTCCATAACGATCTGCGCGCCCGAGGCCTACGATACCTGTCAAGGCGTTGCAGACCTGAATACCAAGAGGAAGCACCAGGCCGGACAGCCAGCGGCAAACGCTTGTTTCCTTGACAATAGTTGCGGCAGCGAAGAGGGTCAAGCCAAAGAGTTGAGATCTGTTGTGAAACGGTGAGAGTGCGCGCGAGTCCTGGGGTATGGCGCTTGCCGCAACGGGGAGTCGGACGCCTCGCGAATCGGGAGGGCGAATCGCCATTCCGTATCGACCGCCTGCAACCGTCAGTTCCTTCCCGGGCTGCCTGTACCATTTTCCCTTTCACGTTTATGGTCGGACTGGGAATCGTTTGTGCAGCCAAATAGATAGAGCATTCTCAGGAAAGCACTGAAACGAGTTCTCAGCCTCTTGGAAGGTGTTGCCTGGCCAGACCGATCGGTTCTGTCGACTCGGGATTGCGAATTCGGCCCGGCAGCGTGAAGGTGCCAGGAAATCAGTTCGTTGTTCCATTTCGCAGGACTTCGCGATTGAGCCGCCACGTGGGCGATCGGCATCGCAGAGTTTGTCTCGCCAATCTGTTGCTCGCAAACCACACAGTCCTAATGACATGTAATGCGGAGAATCCTCCCATGTATACGAGAGCATGGAGATGCATGCTGCGGGAGTGCCCTCCTGTCGCGAGACCACGGAGGAGGTCCTGTAGTTTGCGCTTGCGATTCGTCGTTGGTTCGCTACGATTTCTGCACGCCGCGCTAGCGGCCTCGGTTATGCTGGCAATTGATTGAGAGGCCGCCGACGGAACTTGACCATAAGGTCGTCGATTCGAGCTGGCGCGCACTCGAGCTTCAGGTGGGAGGATGATTTATGATGCGAAGCAGCTTGGCCATCTGCGCTGTCGCCCTGGTCTTCGGGCTGGCGGCATGCTCTGACGTGGAAGAGGAAATTGTGGATACTGCCGCGACGGACGCGGAGAGTAGTTCTACAGTGGTGGAATCGACTGGCGATGATCCCGCACTGCCACCGATGGATTCCAGGGCATATTTTGACCAGGTCGTCGGTGACCGGGTGTTCTTCGAGTTCGATAAGTCAGATCTCAGCGCCGAAGCGCAGGCAACACTGTTCAATCAGGCGGAATGGCTGAACCAGAACCCGAATGCCGTGTTGATCGTCGAAGGACATTGCGACGAGCGAGGCACGCGCGAGTACAACCTTGCCCTTGGAGAGCGGCGAGCCGAAGCCGTCAGGGCATTCCTTGTTGGCGCGGGGGTGGACGAGTCCAGACTACAGACAGTGAGCTATGGCAAGGAACGTCCGGTCGCTGTCTGCTCGGATGAGTCCTGCTGGTCACAGAATCGTCGCGGAGTCTCGGTTGTCTCCGGTGTGCCGGTGAGTTGACCCAATCCGTCAAGGTGCGCTCCCGGGCGGCGTCAGGATGATCGTCGGCCGGTGAGTTGCCGGGCTTGAGGAGAAATGCGCCGGAAGTGATGCGAAGACTTCGAACAGCGTCGCAGCTCGTGGTCGTTGCCGCGTTGCTTCTCGCTAGCACGGCGGGCACGGCTCTTGCGCAATCCGATGCGGACACCTTGGCGCGGAGAATGCAGGCCCTGCAAATCGAGTTGACAAACCGTTTGGCGGCGATCGAGCAATCCATCCGATTCGTGATGGACCTGACGGAGCGGATTCAGCGCGATCAGAGGGAGTCGGCAGAAGAAATCCAGGGACTGGTAAACGAGATTCGCTTCCAGTTGGCGGAACTGCGCTCCCAACTTCCTGCCGGAGCGGTCGGTACCGGCTCCGGGTTTGCCGAAGGGCCTGGGCCGGCAACCGGGGAGGGGTCTCTGGGAGTCATTCGTGTTCCAGCCGACGCCTTGGACGAACAGCAGTCTGATGCTGGAATATCGGCTCCGGCAGACCCACAGGCAGAACAGATCACTGCCTTGTTGGACGCTATCGGCGGTCTGGATGGCGGCGGCGGTGCGGCGACGGAGGATGTGTCCCCCGACGAGCTCTTTGATCAGGCGCGTCAGCTTCTGCGGGATGGGTATGTGAATGATGCTTCCGAGCAATTCAAGCAGTTCGTACAGTCCCATCCGGACGACCCGCGGATTCCGGATGCGTATTACTGGATCGGCGAGGCACACTTTGCGATGAATCGCTTTCGCGCTGCGGCTGAGGCGCACTACAAGGTGGTGCAGGAGTTCAGCCAGTCGCAGCGCGCTCCGGATAGCCTGCTGCGGTTGGGGATGATTTTCCGCCGTCAGGGAAGCGATGAAAATGCCTGTAAGGCACTGAGGTCGCTCGGCGATGTCTATCCCGATGCAGATGAACGCCTGAAGGCGCGTGCCGAAAAGGAAGCGCGCGATGCAGGGTGCGGGGTCTAGGCGCGGATACACGGCTTTCAACTGAAGGCTTCAATGAACTTCAATGAACTCGTTGCCCCCTTCCGCCTGCCGGAGAGGGTCGTAATCGGAGTCTCCGGCGGAGGCGACAGCACTGCGCTGCTGGTGCTGGCGACAGACTGGGCACGGAATTCCGGGCGGGAGATTGTTGCCGGAACTGTCAATCACGGCATTCGCCCGGAATCCCGGCTGGAATGTGAACATGTGGCGAGATTATGCAGTTCACTGAACGTGGTACACCGGACTCTCGAGGTCACGCAGGAGGCACCCGGGACCGGACTTCAGGAATGGGCACGCGTGCAGCGATTCAGTTTGCTGGCGGGCCTGTCGACCGACGTTGGCGGCGTACCGGTAATGCTTGCTCACACCCAGGACGACCAGGCCGAAACGGTACTGATGCGCCTGTTGCGCGGAGCCGGTGTTGACGGTCTGGCAGCGATGCGCGCGGATACTTGGCACGGTGAACTGCGAATCATCCGGCCGCTGCTGGGAGTTACGGGCATCCGCCTGCGGGAGATGTTGCGGGAACGCGGTCAGTGCTGGATCGAGGATCCATCGAACACCGATCCCCGGTTTGAAAGAGTGCGGCTGCGAAAGGCCATGCGGGGGCTCGGACTTGATTCCGTCGCCCTGGCGCGTACCGCATCGGCAATGGGGCGTGCTCGGCATGCCCTGGAGGCTGAGGCCGGGCGATTGCTGGAGCAATATGCTTCGCGGGGCGCTCTCGGCGAAGTTGTCCTTGATCTTCGTGGCCTTTCGGAGACTGAGGAGGAATATGCCGTTCGGGCGTTTGCGCGCCTGCTTCGCATTGTCGCGGGCCGTCGCACGATCCGATTTCGGCACAAGAGGCTGCTGGATACGGTTCGGTGGGCCCTCGCTCCGAAAGCGCAACCCTCCGGATGTACACTTGCCGGGTGCATTCTGAAGAGGGCTTCGGGTCACCGACTCCTGGTCGCGCGCGAGCCGGCGATGTGTGATCCACCAATCCCGCTATGCAAGGGGCAGGAGGTCGTCTGGGACCAGAGATGGCGGGTCCGGTTTGATGGCTCCGGCTTTGCGGAGGTCGGGGCTCTGGGATACTCTGGGGCGCGAGACATTGCTGGCTGCGCAGCGCACTGGCGTCAGAGCCCGGCATTGGTCCGGGCTTCGGTGCCTGCGTTCCGCCGTGATGGTCGGATTGCCGCGATTCCATCGGTCGAATATTGGCTTGACGGCAATTCTGCGCTCGCCGGCGCGGAATTGGTCGGAACTTGGGCTGGATGATCCTGCTTGTGTTACCGGGCTTGCACGCCTACATGAAGGACAGGTCTGGAGAATTCGGCGAGACGGTCTGGTTTGTGCCTGCGGCCGAACCGAGGAGGACGGGTTGAAGAATTTGAGAAGCGTCCTGCTCTGGGGCGTAATGATCCTTGTACTCGTGGCGTTGTTCAACCTCTTTCGCGAGCGAACCGCTGGCGAGAACGCCCTGCGCATTCCCTATTCTGCATTCGTGGAGTCGGTTGATACGGCTACGATTCGCGATGCGGTGATCGATGGCGAGCGAATATCGGGGCACATGCGAACGGGGCAACCCTATGTGACCTATCGTCCCGGTGGCACGGACATCGTGAACCGCCTGGTCGACAGCGGTGCCACAGTGGAGGTGGAGCCGGAGGATTCCGGGGGAATCTGGTCGACACTTGGTTTCTGGCTTCCGATGCTGGTGCTGTTGGCCGTCTGGATCTTTTTCTTCAGCCGCATGCCGCAGGGCGGAAGGAATCCGTTGAATTTCGGCCGGAGCCGGGCACGGATGCTGACAGAGAAGACTGGCACGGTCACCTTTGAGGATGTTGCGGGTATCGACGAGGCCAAGGACGAACTCGAAGAGATTGTGGAGTTTCTCCGCAATCCGCAGCACTATTCCCGGCTCGGCGGAAAGATACCCAAGGGTGCACTCCTGATTGGTCCTCCGGGAACCGGAAAGACACTGCTGGCACGTGCGATTGCCGGCGAGGCTGGGGTACCGTTCTTCACCATCTCCGGTTCTGATTTTGTTGAGATGTTCGTCGGCGTGGGTGCGAGTCGGGTGCGCGACATGTTCGAGCAGGCGAAGAAGAACGCGCCTTGTATCGTGTTCATTGACGAAATCGACGCGGTCGGACGTCATCGCGGCGTCGGATATGGCGGAGGCAACGATGAGCGGGAACAGACTCTGAATCAGCTTCTCGTCGAGATGGACGGTTTCGAATCCAATGAAGGTGTCATCCTCATCGCAGCCACGAACAGGCCAGATGTCCTGGATCCGGCTCTCCTCCGGCCAGGACGCTTTGACAGGCAGGTGACGGTTCCCAATCCCGACGTTACGGGTCGAGAGAAGATACTGCGCGTACATGCCCGGGAAATACCGCTCGCCCCTGATGTTTTGTTGCGTACTATTGCGCGGGGCACGCCGGGATTCTCGGGAGCGGACCTGGCAAACCTGGTCAACGAAGCGGCATTGCTCGCCGCCCGCCTCGGCAAACGCTTGGTAACAATGGAGGATTTCGAGAACGCCAAGGATCGGGTGATGATGGGTACGGAACGTAGATCCTTGGTCATGACCGAGGAGGAGCGCCGATTGACCGCCTTTCATGAGGCGGGGCATGCCATCGTCGGCCTGAACGTGCCGGCTCACGATCCCATTCACAAGGCGACGATCATCCCCCGTGGGCGGGCGCTTGGTCTGGTGCTTTCGCTTCCGGAGCGCGATCATCTTTCTATGACGAGACAGCAGCTTGAGTCAAAGATTGCAATGGCAATGGGGGGCCGCGTGGCAGAGGAACTCGTTTTCGATGCCGATTCGGTAACCAGCGGGGCGGCATCGGATATCCAGCAGGTAACCCGAATAGCGAGAGCGATGGTTACCCAGTTCGGAATGTCGGAACTGCTCGGTACCATTGATTACGCGGAGGATCGTGACACTTTCCTGGGCGTACAGCGGGGAATTTCTCCGATCTCTCCGGAGACCCAACGGGTGGTGGACGAGGAGATCCGGCGGCTGGTCGACGATGGGCACCGGACGGCAATGGATGTCCTGAAGGAACGTCGGGACGACCTCGAACGACTGGCGATGGGTCTGCTCGAATACGAAACGCTCACCGGTGAGGAAATTCAGAAGGTGATCGCGGGCGAGAAACTCGACCGAGGGGATGACGATAGCGGGTCCGATGAGGAGGGAGCCAAGCCGACCGTCGCATCGGTGCCGAAGAGCCGGCGCCGCCGGAGCACCAAAGACGGGCTGGAAGGTACCGCTCCCGAACCGCAGGGGGGGTAGAACGAAACGATACGGCCTCGTTCAGGAATGGCCTCCTTTTTCCTGCCCATTGCCGAACTCGATTTGGCCACGGAGTCGGTTGCCGTTCGTGCCAACCAAGGGAACCGTCTTCCGCTCGCTGGAGGGGTAGTCGGTTTTCGTGCCGTACGCTTGGTGCATCGGGACCGCGGAGGCGGCATTCGATTGGGTCCACTCCAGGATGCCGCTGGCTTGCACGACCCGGACTGGCTGCGAATTCGTCCAAGCATTGTGTCCGAACGGCAGCCCTTTTGCGGTGTTCCTCCGGGCCGGCCTGCCCTGATGGGCATTGTCAACATTACACCCGACAGCTTTTCGGACGGTGGGTTGAATTTCAGTCCGGAGGCCGCGGCACTGCACGGCAGGCGCTTGGTGGAGGGCGGAGCCGCGATTGTGGATTTCGGTGGCGAGTCGACCCGTCCTGGTGCTGCAGAGGTGTCTGAAGAGGAAGAGATACGGCGCGTGATCCCCGCGATCGAGCGATTTCGCGAGGCCTGTCCCGACGTACCTGTCTCGATCGATACACGGAAGGCAAGGGTTGCCAAGCGGGCGCTTGAGGCCGGTGCCGGCATCATCAACGATGTTTCGGGTCTGGCGCGGGATCCGGAAATGATCGGGGTTGCACTCGAACATGGAGCATTCGTCTGTGTGATGCATGCGCAGGGGGAGCCAGCCGACATGCAGCGCGACCCCCGCTATCGATCGGCGCTTCTTGATGTGTACGAGTGGCTCGAGGAACGGGTGGGTTGTTTGCGGGAAGCCGGCATTCCTTGCAGCCGGATTGCAGTCGATCCGGGGATCGGATTTGGCAAGACATTCTCGCACAACATGGAAATCCTTCGAGGACTTGCGCTGTTTCACGGGCTCGGGTGCGTCCTGCTTGTTGGCACCTCGCGGAAGCAGTTTCTCAGTAGATTTCCAGGAGGCGGTCCGGTACGGTCCCGGCTTCCCGGATCCGTCGCAGCAGCCCTGCATGCGGCGGCATCCGGAGCGCATATCATGCGCGTACACGATGTTTCTGAGACGGCGCAGGCACTTTGCCTCTGGCGCGTCCTGAACGGATACGGGATGGATTGAGATGGCTGCCAGGCGGTACTTCGGGACAGACGGAATGCGTGGCCGGGCCAATCAATGGCCGATGACGGCGGAAGTTGCATTGCGGCTTGCGATGGCTGCCGGACGTTACTTCCGAAGTGGAAAGGAGGGACGCCACCGGGTCATCATCGGCAAGGACACGCGGCGATCGAACTACATGATCGAGAATGCGCTTACTGCGGGGTTTGTTTCCGTCGGCATGGATGTATACGTGCTTGGCCCACTTCAGACACCGGGTGTCGCCATGCTGACGCGCACGCTGCGGGCGGATGTGGGCATCATGATCACTGCGTCGCATAATCCGCATTTTGACAACGGTATCAAGTTGATCGATGGCGAGGGGCGAAAGCTCTCCGACGAAGTGGAAGCGATGATTGAGGCTGAAATGGAGCAGCCTGTCGGACCGGGACTGGCAAGCCCGGAAGACATCGGCCATGTGCAACGTCTCGACGACGGTGCCGCACGTTACATCGAGTTCGCGAAGGCTACATTTCCACGCAGTTTGCGCCTCGACGGCTTGAAGATCGTCCTGGATTGCGCAAATGGTGCCGCATACCGTACTGCGCCTTCCGTGTTCTGGGAACTTGGCGCCGAGGTTCTGGCAATCGGCGTGGAACCGAACGGCTTTAACATCAACGAGGGGTGCGGGTCGACAGTTCCCGAATCGGTCCGCCAGCGCGTGCTCTCGGAGGGAGCGGATGTCGGGATCGCCCTGGACGGAGATGCCGACAGGGTTGTTCTGATTGACGAGGCCGGCGCGATGATCGACGGAGATCAAATCCTGGCCAGCCTGGCAACGAGATTACAGGACCGTGGTGAACTTCAAGGTGGTGCGGTTGTCGCGACGCACATGTCCAATCTCGGTCTGGAACAGTATCTGGCGGGACGCGGCCTCCGGCTTGAGCGGGCCGAAGTTGGCGACCGCTACGTGATCGAGCGAATGATGGCGCTGGGCAGCAATCTCGGAGGCGAGCAGTCCGGGCACGTGATACTCTCCGAATACGGTATGACTGGGGACGGCGTGATAGCCGCGTTGCAGGTATTGGCCGCGGTTGCGGAACTGGAGCGTCCGGTTAGTGAAGTTTGCGGCTTGCTGGAACCCTATCCGCAGGTTTCGAGAAGCGTTCCGGCTCTGAATGACGGTGTTCTGGAGGACGGCAGCGTATTGGAGGCAATTCGCGCGGTACGCAAACGGTTACGCGGAGAGGGTCGGCTTCTCGTTCGGAAATCGGGCACGGAACCGGTGATTCGGGTCATGGCCGAGGGACGAGACGGCACGGCCCTGCCTGGCGCGGTAGACGAGGTTTGCGAGGCGATTGGCGGCGTCGCCCGACGTAGCTGAAATTTGCTGGTCGACGAGGCCCTTCAAGCCGGCCAATAGGGCATCCACTTCCGTTGAACGGGGGAGGTAGACGGGTCGACCAAGTTCATTCAGAGGATTCTAGACTACGCCTGAGGCTGTCCAACCAACCTTTGCGGAGAGCGCGAAATCGCGCTGTGGAACATGTTCAAGTCCCGCCGGACTGTTTTCCTCGGCCGAGCGACTGGCGCAATGCCGGGTGCGCGCCAGAGAAACGAATTCCTGCTTTCCCGTTTCGTGAATCCTGTCACGGGGGGGCTGTGAGCGCCGGCATTTTCTTCGTCAAGTCTCTTCCGGACGGCACATCGCAGGACTGTACGTGCCGTCGAACCCGGAATCGAAGCCGCTCTCGGAGCATCCGGTGCCGAACCGGATGGGCGCGAGAACGCGGCGGGATCATACAAGGCTCTAGTCTGGCGGTGCTTGCTTGAAGGGAATACGGCAACGGATAAGTGGGTGTCTGGCGCTCCCTCGGCTTCCGTAGAGCGTTGAATGCAGGGGTGGAAGACATGCCGCACTGACTCTGGGCGGTACGCCGGGCGAGTCCGGGAAGAAAGATCGGCATGGAGGATGAACGGTACACAGGATCCGAATATTGCAGGTCCCCTAACGGGTTAAGTAGAAGCGGTCGTCTTGGACCCGAAAGCTGCTGAACCGGTTCAGGTAGTCCATACCCAATAGCGAGAGGTTTAGCGGCCCGGTGTTCACCGTGGCCGGAACATCAAGGTCGGTGAATCCTGCAAGCCGCATGCTGCGGATGCGCACCGGTGCACTCAACACCAATCCGTTCGCGGTTTGTGTAGGAATGTGAAAGGACAGAGTGTTGGTATCGATTCCGGCCCGTTGGGCATCGCCGCGGGCCAGGACTATGCTTGAGGCACCGGTATCGATCATGAAGCGGATATCCCGGCCATTTACTTCCAACGTCGCGTAGAAGTGACCGTCCCGGGCGCGTTCCAGTGCGACGGTGTTGTCGTTGACTGGCTGCGCCGATTCCGGGAACAGGCTTTGCTTCAGCGGTTCGGAGAACCCGAAGGCGAGCACAACGCCGATGAAGATCAGAGCCCAGATCGCGGCATGCTGGGCTGCCTGTCCAAAACGCTTCCGGTAGCGGTAGGCCATCCAGAATGCGAGGAGCATGCCAAGGGCAAGGAGATAGAAGAGTCGTGCCTGGCTGCTGGGATCATTGGGAAGCATGCACAATCCGTCCGGGTTGCTTTCCTGTTGATGCGTTCGCGCTCACGCTTGGGGGCGGGGGCGTGTTCGTTCCACCCGTCAATATAGGGTGCGGCGATCTGACGGGCATGGCAGGAGCGCCACTCGGCAGCGCCAGTGGAGACAGTCTCGAATTGAACGGTTCGGCCTGTAAGCGGAATCACGGAACCTCGCTGGCCGGATACACTTGCCAATTTGGGGCCATTTCGCGATAGTACCGGGACGGAAGCTGCCATCGCCACATTGATTGGCCGCGGGTCCCGCAATCAAGCTTTGATGTCAGTTCGGCTGGAGTTGACCATGCAGGTTGAACGAGGTGTGCCTACCAGATTGCCCGGCCGACCGGAATTCTCGTCCGGTCCCTGCGTGAAGTTTCCGGGGTGGAACGCGGACTCGCTGGTGGAACGTGCCTATCTCGGCCGGTCACATCGGGCGAAATCCCCTCGGGAGCAGATACGGGACGTAATCCGGAAGACAAGGGACTTACTTGTCATTCCGGAAGATTTTCGAATTGGGATCGTTCCGGCGTCGAACACGGGTGCGCTGGAAATGGCGATGTGGAACCTGCTGGGAGCGCATCCGGTGGATGTTCTGGTTTGGGAGCACTTCGGCGCAGTCTGGGCGCGGGATGTTTGCGACGAACTTTGTCTTGCCGACTGTCGAATCCTGCAGGCTCCCTTTGGGGAGTTGCCGGATCTTTCCGCGGTCCGCAGGGAGGCAGACCTTGTCTTTGTGTGGAACGGAACCACTTCCGGAGCACGATGCCCGGGGGCCGATTGGATCCCGGCGGACCGCGAGGGAATTACAATTTGTGACGCGACCTCCGCAGCATTCGCGCAGCCACTGGATTGGGCGAAGCTCGATGTGGCCACATTTTCCTGGCAGAAGGCTCTGGGGGGCGAAGCAGCGCATGGCGTTCTCATCCTGAGTTCACGCGCGGCCGAACGTATGCGCTCAGAGCCGCCACGGCGCGGCCTTCCGAGAGTTATGCGCCTCGTGCATCGGGATGGCGGGATCATTGAAGATGTGTTTGATGGCGCAACACTGAACACACCGTCCATGCTCTGCATTGCGGACTGCCTTCTGGCTCTCGAATGGGTAGAGTCCATTGGTGGTCTCCAGGGGATGATGACACGCGCCAACCGTAATTTTGGTATTTTGCAGGGTTGGATGAATTCGTCGGAGTGGGCAGAGAACCTTGTGCGGGATCCCACAGCTCGTTCAAACACATCCGTCTGCTTTTGCATCACGGATGCGTGGTTCTTGTCGCTTGACGAGAACGCGCAGAGGAAGGCCCTCAAGCGAATGGCAGAATTGTTGGAGTCTCGTGGTGCCGCGCTGGATATTGTCAATCATCGGGGCGCGCCGCCATCAATGCGCGTCTGGTGTGGTGGTACGGTCGAGGCAGAGGATCTTGCGGCTCTGACGCCTTGGCTTGACTGGGCACACGAGCAACTCCGCAAGGAGATCGATTGCTGATGTCAGGAATCCTTGTCGCGGATCGGCTCGATCCGGCTGTTGTGGATGTCATTGAGGGTCGGGGGGTCCAGGTTCGCTACGAGCCGGAACTTGCCCATGATCCGGACGCATTCCGCGAAGCGGTCGCGGATGCAGAAGGCCTGGCCGTGCGCTCCGGCGCGAGAGTCACGGCAGGAATCCTGGATTCCGCCAAACGGTTACGTGTGATCGGGCGGGCTGGAGTCGGGGTGGATACGATCGACGTTGCGTCGGCCACCGCCCGCGGCATCGTGGTGCTAAATGCTCCATTCGGCAACACCGTTACTACTGCAGAGCATACTATGGCCATGCTGTTGGCCCTGGCGCGTCATATCCCGCAGGCCGATGCATCGCTGCGGTCCGGGCACTGGAAACGCTCGGAATTTGTCGGTCTGGAACTTCAGGACAAGACGCTCGGTGTCGTCGGTTGTGGCCATGTCGGGAGTGAGGTGGTACGCCGCGCCCTGGCCCTGGGGCTGCGTGTGCTTGCATATGATCCCTACCTTGCGCCCGAGCGGGCAAAGTCCCTCGGTGTCATGCGTGTCGACGAACTCGAGGTGCTGCTGGGACGATCGGATATTGTGACGTTGCACGTTCCGCGTACGGACGAGACCGCTCAGCTTCTATCTGCCGACCGCATTGCGATGATGAAACCGGGAGCGCGACTCATCAATTGCGCTCGCGGCGGGATTGTGGATGAGGTTGCCCTGGTTTCTGCACTGAAGTCGGGAGCATTGGCCGGTGCTGCGATCGACGTGTTCGAGGAGGAACCGGTTACCCGACATCCACTGTTCGGTCTGCCGAATACGGTGGTAACACCGCACCTGGGAGCGTCTACTGCGGAGGCCCAGGCGAAGGTCTCCGTGCAGATTGCGCAGGATCTCTGTGATTTTCTGCTGGATGGAGCGATCGCGCACTCGGTCAATGTGCCTTCTCTGGACGCAAAGGAAGCGCAACTTCTGAAACCCTGGATGGAGGTTGCGCAAACACTTGGAGCATTCGTGGGTCAGGTAACCGAGAGTTCCATTCTCCGGCTCGGAGTCGAGTATGCTGGGGATGCCGGTACCCATGGTACCAAGGCGCTCACTGCGGCCGTGATTGCCGCCGTACTTCGGCCGGTATTGGGGGAGGGGATCAATATGGTTTCTGCCCCCGAGATTGCGCGCGGGCGGGGAATGCGCGTTTCCGAAAGCGTAGCGGATGCGAGAGGGGCGTTTGGCTCCTACATCGAACTGGAAGTGTCGACGGAACGGCAAACACGGTCCATCGCGGGTACGGTGTATTCAGACGGGCTGCCCCGGATCGTGCAGATCAAGGGCGTTGGTCTGGAGGCGAAACCGCAACCGCACATGATTTATACGACGAATGACGATCAGCCAGGGTTCATCGGTGCAATCGGAACGGCTCTGGGTGAGGCGGGCGTCAACATTGCGACATTTGCTCTCGGTCGTGCGGAGCGGGGCGGTGAGGCCATTGCCCTGCTGGGGGTTGATGAAGCTCCCGAACCGTCGGTTCTGGAACGGATTCGACAACTGCCCATGGTCCGTCAAGTCAAATCGGTTCGCTTCTCGTGAATTCTGTGGTCGTCGTTGGCGCCCAGTGGGGTGATGAGGGCAAGGGAAAAATTGTCGACTGGCTGAGCGGACGGGCGGATGCGGTCGTCCGGTTCCAGGGCGGTCACAATGCGGGGCACACGCTTGTCGTGGATGGCATCAGCTACAAGCTGTCGTTGCTTCCCTCCGGTGTGCTTCGTCCAGAAGCCGTCTCTGCGATCGGTAGCGGGGTCGTCATCGATCCCTGGTCACTTCTCTCCGAGATCGAAGCGTTGGAACAGCGCGGAATTCCATTACCGCCTGGACGCTTGAGGGTGTCGGAGACCGCTTGCCTGATTCTTCCCATTCACCGTGATCTGGACAAGATGCGGGAGGAACGTGCTGGTGCACGGCGGATCGGAACCACTGGGCGCGGAATCGGGCCCGCATACGAGGACAAGGTTGGCAGACGTGCCATTCGCGTCGCCGATCTCCTGGAGCGGGATAGCCTGGAAGCGGGCGTGGACCGTCTGCTGGCGCATCACGGCCCACTTCGGAATGGGCTTGGCGCCGATCCGGTCGATCGCAGGAAACTTGTTCAGAGTCTGCGGGAATTGGCACCGAAAATTGCGCCCTATGTGGCAAAGGTCTGGGCGGAGGTTGCCGAGTGGCAGAAGTCGGGGAAGCGGATCCTGTTTGAAGGTGCGCAAGGCGTCATGCTCGATGTGGACTACGGCACTTATCCGTATGTTACCTCCTCCAATACGGTTGCCGGCCAGGCGCTTGTCGGGACTGGAACCGGCGTGCGGCCAGCGCCCTTCACACTGGGAATTGCCAAAGCGTATGCAACACGAGTCGGCGCCGGACCATTTCCGACCGAATTGGCGGATGAAGTGGGAGAACGGCTGGGCGTACGGGGGCGCGAGTTTGGCACGGTAACGGGCCGGAAACGGCGCTGTGGCTGGCTGGATGCGACAATGCTGCGCCAGGCCGTCCGTATCTCGGGCATCGATGGGATTGCGCTAAGCAAGATCGATGTCCTCGATGGGCTGAAGCATGTCCGAATTTCGACCGGTTACCGCATAGACGGGGAAGATCTGGCGGAACTCCCTCCGACGACTGAGGCGCAGGCAAGGGTCGAACCCGTTTACGAGGAGCATTCAGGATGGAATGCGGCGACTGGCGGCATCCGGGAATGGGAACAGCTACCACCAGCAGCACAGAATTACGTCAAGCGGGTGGAGGCATTGGCCGGGTGCCCGGTGGCCCTCATTTCCACATCTCCAGAGCGGGACGACATGATCGTCCGCACCGATCCGTTTGGTTGAGAAAGGCTCGAGAACCTTCTGCCGAGCGGGCAGTTCAGTCGTCGGTTCGCGCGTAACTAACGCACGATGGTGCTGAACTTTGCGCCCTCCAGGCTTGCACCGAGAAGTGCACCGTCCTGGCCAAACACAACTCCGATCACGTGACTACTGGCTGTCGTGCTGTCCATTCCAAGATTTGCCCCCTTGCCGGGAACCGTAACCTCCGCATCTGCGCCGACCTCCCATCCGTCCGCGTTGCGGAACCGCCGGAGCCCACTCTCGGTCATGAAGAACAGGGCCTGCTTCGTGATCTGTGCCCCGACCTGAAGTCCGATGGAGAACGACGCAACCGAATAATATCCAACCGTTTCACCCCCTACCAGAAGCGCGCCTTCACCATAGGAGCCGCCGAGAATCAGCCCCGCCTTCTTGACATCCGGCATGATGAGTAAGCCAAAGGCGCGGTCCGCGAGTTCGCGTGAACCAGGTATCGCCTCAAAGAGTTCCTGCTTCGCATAGGAGACCTTTGCATCAATCTCGGCCTTGGTATCGGCCTTGGCGGTCTGCAGGAATATTCCGACACAAAGTGTTGCGGCGGCACCCAGAATTGTGGCTGTGCGGCGGACTTGGAGCATGAAACGCCTCGCTGCGGGCAGTCCAGTATGGTGCTCTGATCTGGAAGCGGATTGTACTCATCCGCCCGGTCGGCACCTTGTTACCACGATTCGTTTTATCTTGTTGCATGTTTCTGCACCCGGGCACTCTCGAGAATGCGGCGAGTCTGCCGGATGAAGTGCGAGGGGTCTAAGAATTGTCCGCCGTTCGCACGAGGAGATTTTGAACCAGATTGGCGGCAATCTCTGCTGGGTTTGTGAGGTCGTCTGGATTCTCGCCGGGAAAGCCCCGCTTTCGGAGTGCGGTTGCCATGGGTGGTGGGTCGACAAGGACGATGCCAACCGCCGGGCACTCGGACTTCCACGCCTCGATGATGGTCCTGAGAGCGTTTTGGGTTGCGGCGTAGGCGCTGCGATACGCGCCGGCAACGTTGCGGTCGCAGACAAATCCGGCCCGTCCACCGCTCTGTGCCAACAGAGGTTCGAAACTGGCGATCATGGCTCTCGCCGTGTCCACATTGATTCGCCATAGTCGCAGGAAGCCTTCCGGATCGATATCGCGAATCGGGGTGAAGGGGAGGGAATCAGCGGCAGCATGGACGAGGATGTCGAGACGTCCGAACCGGGCTCGTATTTCATCAGAGAGACGCTGCAGTCCCTCGTGATCGGTCAGGTCGAGAGGAACCAGCGTGGCAGTTCCGCCCGAGTCCCGAATGCGATCGTCCAGTGCTTCGAGGGCGCCCGAAGTTCGTGCGACTGCAACCACATGCACGTTGCGAACCGCAAGTCCCAACGCAACTTCCGCTCCCAACCCGCGCGAGGCGCCGGTCACGAGGGCGATTTGTTGCTCGGGGCGCTCGGAACCCAAGGGGACGTCCGCGGGTTTCAGTGCGATGTATCCATGGGGAGGGACGGCTGCTGTTCCCCATCCGCCCGGACGATCGGGTAGTCTCCGGTAAAACAGGCATCGCAAAACTGCCGTTCTGCTTCCCCTCGTCCCTGCGGGCTTCCGCAAGCGCGGTACAGACCGTCAATGGTGACAAAACACAGGGAATCGACTCCAACATATTCCGCCATGGATCGGGGATCCATCTGCGCGGCGAGAAGATCGCCCCGTTCGGGCGTGTCCACACCGTAGAAGCAGGGCCACTGCGTCGGCGGACTTGCCACCCGGAAATGTACGGACTTCGCTCCGGCCTCCTGTACCATGCTGGCGATCTTGCGGACGGTCGTTCCGCGAACCACGGAATCGTCCACAAGCACGAGGCGCTTTCCGGCCACAAGGCTCCGGTTGACATTGAGCTTCAGACGTACTCCCATGTTTCGAATCTGTTCGGTCGGTTCAATGAACGTGCGCCCGACGAAGGGGCTGCGGACGATGCCGAAGGCAAAGGGGATATCGGATTGCTGTGAATAGCCGATAGCGGCCGGCGTTCCGCTGTCCGGTACCGGGCAGACAAGGTCCGCGTCCACCGGAGCTTCCTTCGCAAGTTCCGCGCCGATACGGCGTCTGACTTCGTAGACGCTGGTACCGTCATGCTGGGAATCGGGTCGGGAAAAGTACACATGCTCAAAAATGCAGAATCTATTGGAGTTGCGGGGAAGCGGCTGCTCCGTTCGTACACCGTCCACATTCACCACGATCATTTCTCCCCGGCCGACCTCGCAGATGAATTCTGCGCCGACAATGTCTAGCGCGCAGGTTTCCGAAGCAAAAACATGCCCCGAACCCAGACTTCCCAGCACCAGGGGGCGGATTCCATGCCGATCGCGGACACCGATCATCTTGCTGCGTGTCATGGCGACAATGGAGAAGGCTCCCTCGACCTGGCGCAACGCATCCTTCATTCTGCCGACTACGTCACTTTCGCGAGAGCGCGCCATGAGGTGAACGATGCATTCCGTATCCGAACCGGACTGGAAGATCGAGCCCTCCCTGACAAGGTTCCTGCGCAGCAGCTGAGCATTGGTCAGATTGCCGTTATGGGCAATTGCGACACCGCCCTGGGAAAATTCCGCGAAGAGGGGCTGTACGTCACGGATCGCGGTATCGCCCTTTCGGCCTGCTGTGGCATAGCGGACATGACCCAGCGCAGTGTGACCCGGCAGGTGCCGGATGACCTCTTCCCGCGTGAAGTGGTCGCGTACGTATCCCAGCCTGCGGACATTGTTGAACGTTTGCGCCATGGAATCGTAGGCCACTACGCCGCAGGCCTCCTGGCCCCGGTGTTGCAGTGCGTGCAGTCCCAAGGCCGCGTACCGGGCCGCATCCGCGCATCCAATTATGCCGAATATGCCGCATTCCTCGCGCCAGGAGCGATCCATCTGTCGGGATCTTCTCATAGCGGCTCGGGATCGGAAACCGGAGGAGCCTCGACGTCAGGAAGCGACCGGTCTATATAGCCGCATCCCTCGGTCAATGCCTCTAGTCGGCCGCCAATCCAACTTCGCATTCCTTCGGTGTTTGTGCTGCGCAAAAGGTTTGCACCCTCCTCCAGGGGTCCGGCGAACGCCGCAGACGTGAGAAGGTCCGGCTTCTGGCCACCTTCAATAATTGCATCATAGGCAACGTAGGCAATGAGCACGACAATTGCACCTCGCATGAAACCGAACGCGAGACCAAGCAACTGATCCCCTCCGCGTACTTCACCTCGCGATGTAGCACGGCTGAGGATCGGTGATATCACCGAAACGCCCAGGATCGATATCAGGAAGAGGCTGATGAACGCGAGGAAGGTAGCAATCAGGCAAGCATCGGCGAAATCGCCGAACAGGCCGATCTCAGGCATCATTGGACGCACTGAGGGCGTGAAGAGGAATGCGACTACGAACGCAGACAGCCACACCAGGATGCCGATGATTTCCTGCGATCCGCCATGCAGAAATCCGCGAGCCATGGAGAGCCCCACGACCAGCAGGATGATGCCGTCAACGATGTTCAGTGCTGGCAGTTGCATGGAGCGGCATTCCGCAGAAGGCGCAAGTCGAGCGACAATTCTAGCGGCGTTGGAATGCAGCCGCTCATGGTCCCGAACTAACTGAGGGTCTCGCGCCTGTCGGCCAGCTGGCTCCATGCCAGTTGCCGCAGGTGCCTTCGGAACAGCAGTGCAGGGAGCAGACCCGTGGCAATAACTGCGAGTGCCGCAGGTGAGGCCTCGCCAACCTGCTCCAGTGATGCATAGCTGTACGTAAGTGTAGAAAGAGTATCAAATCCGAATGGCCTCAGGATCAGCGTTGCCGGCAGTTCCTTGACTGTTTCGACGAAGATCAGCAGTGCAGCGCTGATGAGAGTGCCGCGGAGTAGGGGTGCCTGTACGCGTCGGAGAACGATGCCCCGCGTGGCGCCGAGCGTTCGCGCTACGGTTTCCATCGCCGGCGTGACGCGTGCGAATCCCGCCTCTATGGCACCATATGGTATGGCCGCAAACCGCACGACATAAGCGGCCAGCAGGCCAACAATGGACCCGCCGAGGAGGAGACCGGATGTCCATTCAATTGAATACAGAAACTTGTCCACTGCCAGTAAGGGAATGAGAATGCCGACTGCAAGAACGGCGCCCGGTACGGCATATCCGAGCGTCGCAATCCTTGCCACAAGTCGGACCACAGGGGATTTTGCACACCGGATTCCGTAGGCGAGAATCAGCATAGACGCGACGGCGAGCAGGGCCGCAAGTCCCGCTACCGAGGCGGTTCGCACTGCGGCGAGGAGGAACTGGGGCGAGGTGAATTGCTCAAGATGGGAGAGCGAAAGGGATCCGAGAACGAAAGCAGGAACCGCGAATCCGATCAGGATGGGGATCAAGCACAGGCCGAAGGCAAGAATGCCGGCCCAGCCTTGCAGACGGCGACCCCGGCTCGGCCGATGCAGGGAAGACGGATCGTGATAGCGGGCATTCCGTCGGCCGGCTCGTTCAATGGCGAGAAGGCCCATCACCAGGGCCAGGACAACCAGCGCGAGTTGCGCGGCACCGCCAGCGTTGTATCCCTCGAGCCAAATGGCGAAGATGCCCACCGTCAGGGTCTGCACGGCGAAATACTCAACCGTACCGAAATCCGCCAGCGTCTCCATCAGGACCAGTGCCGTGCCAGCTGCGATGGCGGGTCGGGCCAGCGGCAATGCCACACGCCACAGGCTGCGCAATGGCCCGCAGCCCAGCGAACGGGAGGCTTCGACCGAAGAGGCGGATTGTTCGTGAAAGGCTGCGCGGGCAAGAAGATACGTGTAAGGATAGAATGCAAATGTCATGACCGCCGCAGCGCCTCCCATCGAGCGGATCTCCGGAAACCAGTAGCTGCGGGCGTTTTCCCATGCGAAGATGGACCGGAACGCGGTTTGCACCGGCCCAGCGTATTCCAGGAGGTCCACATAGGCATAGGCTGCGATGAACGACGGCACTGCAAGCGGCGCAAGTAGACCCAGTGCAAGGATGTCGCGGCCGGGGAAACGGTAATTGGCAACGATCCAGGCAGTTCCGGTTCCGACCACGCACGAGCCAATGGCGACGAGTGCCATGAGTTGAAGCGTATTTGCGAGATAGCGCGGAAGGGCTGTCTGCAGAAGATGAGGCCAGATATTCTCTGATGGCGTGAAGGCGATCCAGACGATTGCCAGGAGAGGGAGCAGAAGGGTCAGTGTGATGACTACTGATGCGGCGAGCCAGGGGTCCGGAGCGGACCGTTTCCAGCGGCGTACCTGGATGGATATCCCGAGCGTACTGGTACGTTGAAAAGACATTGCTGGCCGGATGGGAACCTGAGAAGGGAGCACTGGAGTTTACAGAATCCTGCGCCCGGGCGCGATTGCGGTTGAGGGCCGTCGCCGAACCGTCCCCGTCATGTCAACGGTCGGAAGAACGGCAGGCTTGGTACGGATTCTACAGCACTGAATTTCACTTCGGAATTGTCGCCCAAGCGCAGACTCTGTACAAGAGTTCCGTTGCAGGACCACGCAGGAATTCTGGAATGCCACATCAAGACGCAGCGTCGCTTCACCAACCCGAGACCTTCCAGGATGTGGTGCTGGAATTGCACCGCTTTTGGGGCAGGCGGGGATGCGCGATCCTGCAGCCATACGATATGGAGGTGGGCGCAGGTACCTTTCATCCAGCGACGGCGCTACGCTCATTGGGACCCAGGCCTTGGTCCGCTGCCTACGTGCAGGCTTCCCGGCGGCCGACGGACGGACGGTATGGCGAGAACCCCAATCGCCTCCAGCACTATTTCCAGTATCAGGTGATCCGCAAGCCGGTTCCGGAAACGTTCCAGCGCGACTACCTCGAGTCGCTCGAGGCGATCGGAATCGACCTCGCAGAACACGACATCCGCTTTGTTGAGGACGATTGGGAGAGTCCGACACTCGGTGCATGGGGCTTGGGTTGGGAGGTTTGGTGCGATGGCATGGAGGTAAGCCAGTTCACTTACTTCCAGCAGGTAGGGGGACATGACTGCGACCCCATTCCGGGTGAGATCACCTACGGGCTTGAACGCCTCGTGATGTATGTGCTCGGCATAGAGGACGTGTACGACATTCCATATGCGCCCGGTCTCTCCTACGGTGCGCTCTTTCGGCAGGCGGAGCGCGAGTACTCGCGATGGAACTTCGATGTTGCCGGTACGGAGATCCTGCTTCGGCATTTCGAGGATGCGGAAGCGGAGTGTCGCCAGATTCTCACGGCTGAAGCGGTCGATCCTCGCACAGACAAGCCCACCATCATGGCGCATCCCGCCTACGACCAGTGCGTGAAGGCGTCGCATATCTTCAACTTGCTGGATGCAAGGGGCGTAATCGCGGTCGCCGAGCGGCAGGCGTATATCGGCAGAGTTCGGGCCCTTGCCAAGGCTTGTGCCGACGCGTTTCTTGCGACCGAGGCGGGTGGCGCGGAGTTGCGATAGAGCCGGGAGCAGGAATGCCGGATTACTTGTTGGAGTTGCTGTCGGAGGAAATTCCGGCACTCATGCAGCGCGGCGGTGCGGAGGCACTCGATCGCGGATTGACGACCGCTTTTTCGGAAGCAGGAGTGGCGCCGGGCACCTCCGAGGTTCATGTCACACCCAGACGGCTTGCCTGGATCGGTCGTGGGATGCCCTCCGGGTCAGAACCCGTGCGGGAAGAACGGAGGGGTCCACGTGTAGGAGCGCCGGAGCGTGCGGTCGCAGGCTTCCTTCGATCGGCCGGGATAACCAGGGAAGAACTCGAGGTGGAAGGCGAAGGAAGTGCCGCGCGGTATCTCGCAATCCGGACAATTCCTGGAAGGTCCCTCGAATCGCACGTAGCGGAGCAAGTGCCCATGGTGCTCCGGGGTTTCCGTTGGCCGAAGTCGATGCGTTGGGGACGGGGCGCGTTCCGATGGGTTCGTCCCCTTCGCGCCATTGTCAGTCTGATCGAGGATACTGGTCAGGTTCGAGTCGCTCCATTTGTCCTGGAGGGAATTCCGGTTGGCCTGGAATCGCGTGGACATGCCCAGATCGCGGATCGCTCGCTCCGGATCGTTTCTGTCGGTGAGTATGTAGTGCAACTCAAGGAGTCGTTTGTACTCCTTCGGAGCAGCGACCGTCGCTCCCGTATCGAGGTTGGCGCGCAGCGGCTGGCGCAGGAAAACGGGCTGGAGCTCGTGGCGGATCCCGGTTTGCTGGACGAGCTTGCCGGGCTGGTGGAGTGGCCGGTACTCCATTTCGGACGGATTGAAGCGGCGTTTCGGCACTTGCCCGGCGAAGTCCTTCGGACTGCAATGCGCACCCATCAGCGGTTTCTTTCGTTGCGCGATCCGGGTACCGGTGGGATTGCCGGCTATATCGCCGTTGCAGACAACGATCCGTCGGACGGTGGAGCACAAGTGCGCGCTGGCTACGCCCGTGTGCTTCGCGCCCGGCTCTCGGACGCGGCCTTTTTCTGGGCGAATGACCGCGCGCACGGCCTGGAGCGAATGCAGGCCGGCTTGCCCGGGATGATGTACCACGCCCGCTTGGGAGACGTGGCGGCCAAAGCGGAACGAGTCGGACGCCTCGCGGAGCGCGTGGCTGTTCATCTCGGTGCTGAAGCAAGTCTGGTTCGTCATGCGGCACGGCTGGCCAAGTGCGATCTCGCATCGGAGACGGTGGGCGAGTTCCCGACATTGCAGGGTACGGTGGGAGCTCGCCTCGCGGAGCTGGCCGGGGAGGACCCGTCGGTGGTTGCAGCCATTGCAGGGCAGTACCGCCCGGCTGGTCCGTCCGACTCCACCGTTTCTGACCCCGTTGCCGCATCGCTGGTGATCGCGGAGCGGGCGGACACCCTGTACGGCTTCTTTGCTGCCGGGATGCGTCCCACCGGTTCCAAGGATCCATTTGCACTTCGGCGAAGCGCACTGGCACTCCTTCGTACGCTGGAGGAAAACGGACTTCGACTTCCGCTTGACCAGCTCATGTCCTGGGCCGAAGAAACCCATGGCGGGGTAGATCTTCCTGATAGGGAGTGTGCTGCCCGTGTCGTGGTCGAATTCGTCCTGGAACGACTCTCCGTCAACCTTCGGGAGCGGGGATTTCGCCACGACTTGATCTCTGCGGTCCGAGGCGCAGGCGATGACAGCGATGCATTGTCCATTCGCCGGCGCGTGCAGGCATTGGCGGATTTTCTCGAGGCCGGTGCGGAATCGGAGGACCTGGTTTCCGCGTATACCCGTGTACGGAGTATTCTCGATCAGGAGGGCGTGGCGGAGCCTGACACCCGACCGGAACCGGAACTGTACCAGCAACCGGAAGAATCCGACCTGGACAAGGCCCTCGTGAATGCAGACCGCATCATTGTGTCGGCCTTGGTAGTCGAGGATGACAACAAGGCAATGAGCGCGATCGCACGGCTTCGCGAACCTGTCGACGCTTTCTTCGATCGCGTTACCGTTAACGTGGAGTCCAAGGCGCTGCGAGGCAACCGCCTGCGGCTGCTGGCGTATGCCCGGCAGGTCATGGAACGGGTCGCGGCGTTTGGAGAACTTGAGGGACGATGAGCGCTCC
Source organism: uncultured Rhodobacterales bacterium (assembly GCA_964590405.1). GTDB lineage: Bacteria > Pseudomonadota > Alphaproteobacteria > Rhodobacterales > CAZPXZ01 > CAZPXZ01. The sequence continues at coordinate 48,070 of CAZPXZ010000004.1, forward strand.
GATCATCGACTTGGGAACGGAAGGGACACAGTCTCAGATCGGCGAACGGGCATTTCGGCTCGGGTTATTGCGCCGGGCGGGGCTTCCGGTTCCCGACGGCTTCATCATTACCGCCGGGGCTGTCGAAGATTGGGCGCGAAACGACTTGTCCGGATCCCCGCTATGCCATGCCCTCGCTGCTGCTGTGGAGCGTCTCGAAGTCAGGTTGAGCCAGAAATTTGCTGGTAGCCAGGCTCCGTTCCTGCTCGCAGTGCGTCAATCACCAGTCGCTTCCAGCTTCGGGCTTCATCCGACCATTCTGAATGTCGGTACGGCGGCGGATGCAATCCCCGGTCTTGCCGCCGTGTACGGAAGCGCAGGAGCCTGGTGGATCCGTTGCGGATTTCTGCAGGATTTCGCCTCGCTGGCGCTCGGCGCGGAACCGGAGTTGTTCGAGACGGCCCGCAGGGGGCTGGTAGAGAGCGATACACGGTTTCATGAACGGCTTGCAGCCTTGTATCGAGAGGCCCTGGCGGGAGCAGGCATCGTTGTGCCCGAGTCGGGGCTCGGACAACTTGAGACGGCGATCGGTTGCCTTTGTCGACCCCGATATGGTCCACCCGCAGGCCAAGCCATTCTCGTGCAGGTGATGGCACAGGAGATTGGAGGCCCGCGACCGGGTGTCGGTACCCTGCGTACCCGGAAACGGCCCGATGGATCAAGGAATTGGGTGGCCGCCTTTCGGTCGGGCTGGTCGCCGGAACGTGGTTTCTCAGGGGGCTCGGAACCCTGCAGCCGGACGACGACGGATGCGAGGGGCGTCTGGCCAGACCTGGGCGATGCCGTACGACGCGCCGAGGACACCCTGCGGCAGGCGCTGGAGATTTCGTTCATCGTCGGATTTGACGGAATGCAGATCGTGGGTGCCGATCCCCTGCGCCTTGAACCGAAAGGAGAAGCAGCAGTAACCAAGGAGTTTGTGGACCGATCGGTGCTTACCAAGGAAGAGGCTGTAGCCGTTATCGACCCCGTCCTCGTGGAACGGATGCTGCATGGGCGGGTCGATCCTGCTGTACGTGCCGAGGTCATCTGCTCCGGCGTTGCCGCCGCGCCCGGAGCGGCTGTTGGGGAGCTCGTCTTCTCGGCCGCGGCCGCGGAACGCCTTGCGAACAGGGGCGGCCATCCGGTGCTGGCGCGAACGGAAACCAATCCGGCAGATGTCGGAGCGATGCACTTTGCGAAAGCCGTCATTACGAGTCGGGGAGGGATGACGAGCCATGCAGCGGTGGTGACGCGGGCACTGGGCCGCCCCTGCGTAGCGGGAATTGCTGACCTCACCATCGATGCCGGAGGGAGGCGCTTGCGATTTCCCGGTGGGTCTTGGTACGAGGAAGGCGCCCAGGTGACCGTTGACGGGAGTTCCGGTCGCCTGCTGGCGGGCACTGTCCGCGTGCTTCCGCCGGAGTTCGATGGTCCCATGGCCGCAATCGTGGACTGGGCCGACCAGTTCCGCCGAATGGGTGTGCGAGCAAATGCCGATACCACGGGGGATGCCCGGTTGGCATTGGAATTCCGGGCCGACGGTATCGGATTGTGCCGAACCGAGCACATGTTCTTCGAAAAGGGTCGGATTGCAGCCATGCGCGAAATGATCCTCGCCGGAACAGAGGAAGAACGGCGAATTGCGTTGCAAAAGCTGCTTCCCATGCAACTCCACGACCTGCGCGAACTCTTTGTCGTCATGCGCGGAAAACCGGTCGTCATACGGCTCCTGGATCCGCCGTTGCATGAGTTTCTGCCACGTGGTGAACGAGAAATGCTGGAACTGGCGGAACGCATGCACGTGCCGGTCGACCAGGTTATGACACGGGCAAAGTCACTGGAAGAATTCAATCCCATGCTGGGAAATCGGGGCTGCCGTGTGGGTATCGCCTTTCCCGAGATTTATGAGATGCAAGCGCGGGCCATCCTGCAAGCTGCCATCGAAGCCGGTCGCCAGACCGACGAGCCAGCTCAGCCCGAGATCATGGTGCCGCTTGTATCAGCGCATCGCGAGATGGAAATCCTGAGACAGGTGGTCGATCAGGTTGCTGCCGATGTTGAGAGGGAATTCGGGGAACCGGTTGCATACCGGGTTGGCGCCATGATCGAGACGCCGAGAGCGGCGCTACGCTCGGATGCGATCAGTCGTTCGGCAGACTTCCTGAGCTATGGTACCAATGACCTGACCCAAATGGCATTCGGACTTTCCCGGGATGATGCCGGCAGGTTCATGCCGCAATACCTTCGGCAGCAAGTCTATACGGCAGACCCGTTCACAACGATCGACCAGGAAGGTGTTGGTGAACTGATTGAATGGTCCGTGCGCCGTTCCCGCAAGGTTCGAAGCGGAATTGCACTCGGTCTCTGCGGGGAGCATGGGGCCGACCCGGATTCGCTCGCATTTTGCGAAAAGCTGGGGATCGACTACGTTTCCTGCTCCCCCTTCCGCCTTCCTGTCGCCCGGCTTTCTGCTGCACAGGCGGCGATCGCCAGGAGGAACCGGGGGACGGCTCACGACTGACCGCTGTCCGGGCCGATGGTCTGTTCGGGGCTATTCGCGGAGGCGCGCTCCAGACGGATCGTAGACCGGGTCCCGCAGGACCGTTGCCGCGAAACGCTCATGCAGAATCTCCACTTCCAAGTTCCGGCCGGGTTCTGACTCCGCGCTCTCGATTAGCCCGACCGCGAGCATTTTGCCTGTGCGCCAGCCCATTCCGCCCGACGTAACCTGTCCGACCAGCCTGGCATCCGCGAATACCGGCTCGTCTCCCCAGCAGGGTGGAGCTTCAGTATCGAGTTCCAGCGTAGCAAGTTTGCGCTGGGGCGGATGCCGGCGTTCATGGTCCACGGTTTGGCTTCCGACATATTCCTTGTGCCGTGCGCAAAACCGCTCGAGACCCGCCGCGTGGGGTGTGATTTCGGTCGTCAGTTCGGAATTCCAGCTGCGATATCCCTTCTCCAGTCGCAGCATGCCCATGGCCCGGCTGCCAGTGAGAACGAGGCCGTGGCGTTCAGAGATACCCATCAGCGCATGAAAGAGATGCTCCTGCCGGTCTCGGCGGCAGTAGAGTTCCCAACCGAGCTCACCGGAGTAGCTGACCCTGAGAGCACGTACGTGAACGTTGGCGACCTCCACCCGGCGGGCCGAGAGGAAGGGAAAACGCGAGAAGGCGCCGCCGGACAATTCGTTGAGGATATCCCTGGACCTGGGCCCCGCCAGGCCAAGTGCGGCATACGCGTCGGTCACATCTTCGATGTCCACGCAATGGTCATGCACATTGGCCAGAAGCCAACGATGGATGAAGATGCGTGCCATGGTTGCACCAACGATATGAAACGAATCTCCTTCCCGGTGCACGGTTATGTCGCCGAGGATGCCGCCCCGGTTGTTCAGCAGTAGAGTCAAGACAATTCGGTTGTCGACCATGGGAACCGGTGCAGAGCACACACGCTCCAGGAAACCCTGCGCGCCTGGTCCCGAAACACGAAACTTGGCATAGGAAGACATCTCGGTCAGCCCGCATCCCGAAGCAATGGCGCGCGCTTCGTCGCCGACATGGTTCCACCAGTTGGGTCGCCGAAAGTTGGGCACTTCCACAGGCTCGACGCCGGCGGGCGCGAACCACAACGGCCGCTCCCAGCCATTTGCCTGTCCCATGACGGCACCGTGCAACAGCAACTCCTGGTGGATCGGTGCCATCCTCAGGTTACGGCCAGATTTTCGTTCGAGACCGGGATGGGATATTTCATAGCGGAGCGGATAGATTTCGTAGATTCTCTCACGGGCGAAGTCGCCAGTGGTCCAGGAACCGAAGCGTGCGACGTCAATGCAATGCAGGCAAAGCTCCGGTTCGCCGCGCCTGATCCATTCACTCAGGGCCAGACCAACACCGCCACCCTGCGCGATTCCGCCCAGAAAACCGCAGGCGACGAAGTAGTTCGGAATGCCGGGCAGGGGACCGACAATTGGTCGTCCGTCCGGGGAGAAACTGATTGCGCCGTTCACGGTTCGCCGAATTCCCGCCCGCTCGAGGGCTGGAACACGATGGACGGCCGCCGCCAGCCCATCGGAGAGCCGCTCGAGATCCTCGGGGAATAACTCCTCCCCAAATGACCAGGGCGCATCTGCACCGTTCCATGCGGCGCGGCAGCCCCTCTCCCACGGCCCGACAAGCAGTCCGGGGCCTTCCTGACGCAAGTAATACTGGCTGTCTGTATCCCGGATCATCGGTAGCCTTCCTTGATATCCTGCTACTTCCGGAATGGCCTCTGTTTCCAGGTACTGGTGCTCCATGTTGGTGATCGGTACGCGGGCATCCACCAGGCGAGCCACCTTGTTCGCCCAGAATCCCGCGCAGTTGACTACGACTTCGCATTCGAGAGTGCGTTCTCCGGCGACAAGTCGCCAATACCCCGAAGAGAGACGCTCGATGCGCTCGACCCTGGCATTGCGGTAGATCCGTCCGCCGAGCCGTCGCGCGCCGGAAGCAAGGCCCATGGCCACGGAGTACGGATCGACATAGCCCTCGTCCGGATCCCACGCGCCGCCATACAGGTCGTCGACTCTCACCAAGGGGTGTTTCGTGCGAATTTCATCCGGAGTGACAAGCTCGTACTCGATGCCCAGCGTACGGAACTTGCCTGCGAGTCGCCTGAATTCCTCCATCCTTTCCTGAGTCTGCGCGAGAAAGAAGCCCCCGACGATATGGCTGCCCACATCCTGGCCCACCTCTGTGCCCAAGCTGTCGTACAGGCGAATGGAATAGGCTTGAAGCGCCGACAGATTTGCATACGCGGACTGCGTATGGACGTTGCCGGCAGCGTGCCATGTTGCTCCGGCTGCCAGTTCGCGTCGCTCAAGCAGGAGCGGTTCCGGTTCCCCTGCCTTGGCAAGATGGTATAGCGTTGACAGGCCGACGATTCCGCCGCCGATGATGATGACGCGGTGGTGGGATCCCATCGGAGTGTCCTCTCTGGAAGACTGGCTGGTTACCTGCTTGGCAAAGGCGGTGGCGTCACAATGGGCAATCCATCCCGGGATATCGCACTGCCAAGCTGTTAGTCCTGTATCCTCCGTGATATATGCGGATGCCATGCGGCGCTAGCGCCGGGGTCCGCCTACCGGAAGTTGTGTCGGTCATCCCGGAGCCGCGAGTTCTACAGGATCTGGCTGAGGAATTCCCTGGTTCTGGGATCCTTCGCGCGGTCGAAGAAGGTGTCGGGCGGTCCGTGTTCCACGATGACGCCATTGTCCGTGAAATAGATGTGATCAGCGATTTCGCGGGCGAAACCCATTTCGTGGGTCACCAGGATGCAGGTCATTCCCTCCGCGGCGAGTTCCTTGATGGTTACCAGCACCTCCTTCACCGTCTCCGGGTCAAGCGCGGCCGTAACTTCGTCAAAAAGCATGACGTCGGGATTCATCGCGAGAGAGCGGGCAATTGCGACGCGTTGCTGCTGTCCTCCCGAGAGCTCTCCCGGATATGCATCCTCCTTGCCCTCGAGCCGGACCTTTCGCATCAATTGTCTTGCGCGCTGTTCCACGCTCTCACGGTCCTGCCGGAGGACCAGCAGCGGCGCCATCATGATGTTCTCCAGCGCGGTCCTGTGCGGGAAGAGGTTGTATTGCTGAAACACCATGCCGACCTTTTTTCGCAATTCGAGCTTGTTGAGATTCGGGTCATGCACTTCACGTCCCTCGACGGTGATGGAGCCGGACTGGATATCGTTCAGCGCATTGATGCAACGGATGAGGGTTGACTTTCCGGAACCGGAGGGGCCGATGATACAGATGACCTCTCCCTTCATCACGGAGATCGATACGCCCCTGATGACTTCCAGTTCACCAAACGATTTGTGAACGTCCTTGAGACAGACGATGGGCTGGTCGGGAGTCCAATGGCCGGACATGAACGTTCCTATTGCTTTACGGCGAACTCTTGCTCGAGCCGTCGGGTGTAAACAGCGATCGGGTAGCTGTAGATGAAGAACCAGGACATCAGCCACAGGTACATCGGGATCAGGTACTCGCTTCGTGCCTCGGCAGCGAGTGCATCCTGGGTCAGGGTCATACCGTCATTGACACCGAGTATGGAAATCAGCGGAGTCGACATTGTCAGGATGCAGTACCAGTTCATCCAGGGTGGAATCATCCGTTTCACGCATTGCGGAAGGATGATGCGCCAGAGCGTCTGTCTCCGGGTAAAGGCCAGGCTTTCTGCCGATTCCCACTGGCCGGTCGGAATTGACAGGATGGCTCCGCGAACGATTTCGGACACATTCGCCATGATCGGAAGCGATAGAGCCAGGGTCGCCTTCGTCCAGCCGGGAATGTCGAACCGCTGACCCCCGATTTCGACCGTGAATGGCAACAGCAGCATGAAGTAGAAAAGAAGTACAAGCCAGGGGGAATTGCGGAAGAGTTGGGTTGCACACCAGCAGAGACTCCGGATCGGTTTGCTCGGCGAAACCTGTCCAATTCCAACCCAGAGACCCATGAACGTGCCGAGCCCCATGGCAACGAAACTGACGACGATGTTCAGGATGAACCCACCGAATTCTCCTGGGGGGCCAAGAAACATCAACGGAGACCACTTGACGATGGTCTCCAGGGCTGTCTGTTCTCCCGTGCCGAGCAATTGTGCCTGGGCGGTGTCCAGCAGGATCCAGGCCACGAGTACGGCGATCATGGCGGCACCGAAACGTGGGTCGGCGAGCGCGGCCGGGATTGCTCTGTGCCACTGCCATTCCTTCCGAAACGGCCGGAAGGCCTTCATGACCGGGAGGTCAGTGCTTCCGGACAGGACGTGGCCCCTTGGGCGATGAACCATCACTGTCCGAATCCCGGGATGCGCATTGAGCGTTCCCATCGATACATCAGCCAGACAACCGTTCCGACCAGGATGATGTAGACAACCCACACCACGTTCATCATTTCCGGTACGTTGTACTCGTCCGACCAGATCTGGTTGGATACGTAGAGTGTTTCCGGCACGGCGATGGCGTAGGCCACGGTTGTCGTCTTGACCAGATTGATCAGGTTGTTGTTGAGAGCCGGAAGGCAAACGCGAAATGCCAGCGGGAGGGTCACATACCGATAGACCTGCAACTTGGTATAGCCCAGGGAATGGGCAGCTTCGACAGTTGAATCCGGCACCGACTCAATGCCCGCACGAAATATCTCGGTATTGAAGGCGCCAGCAAAGAATGACAGCGAAATCACCGCCCAGCCGAAACTGTCCAGGACTCCACCGCGAATGTCGAAGAGGCTGGCGATTCCACGATCAACGGCGAAATAGAAGAAATAGAGTTGAACCAACGGGGGGGTGTTTCGGAAGAAAGCGATATACCCCTGCATGACGACGCGGATCAGCACGAAGCGGGACATCTGCAGCCATGCGCCCAGTATTCCCACAATGATACTGGCGACAACGCAGACGACAGACAGCAGAATGGTTGTCCAGATACCCCGGATGAACCGGGCACGGTCCCATTCATCGAAGAAGATGGTCAGCTTTATGCCGTGGGCCTCATGCAGCCATCTGAACCATTCGGCTACGATGTCCACTCAGGTGCATCCCTCGGAGTGCCGGTAAGGAGGACGCGGCGACAGGGCAGTCTGTCGCCGCGACGAACGCAGGAGGAGGGTCTATTCGCCTTCGTCATGCACGGCGTCACAGATCTTGTCGCCGGCTTTGCATTTCTCGTGCATTTCCGCAAGCCAGGCAGTCGCCGGGATGCCCCACTTTGCTTCGAGTTCAACAAGCAAGCCGGAAGTGTGCCAGTCGATGATTGCCTCCGAAAGGGCCTGGCCGATCGGTTCGTGCAGGTCTTCTTTGCGGACGGCTGCGCCCCAGGGAACATCTGCGACTACCGGAGTGGCGATGGAGAAGTCGGCCCATTTTTCGGGTTCGTTCACCTTGCGCGGAATGAAGGCGGAATCATCGTAGATCCAACCGACACAGCGGCCGTCAAGTAGCGCTGCCAAGACTTCGGCCACACCCTTGAAGGCAATTACCTCGGCACCATTCTTCTGCCCATGGTCCTTGTTGTACCAGGCTCCCTGGATGCCGCAAATCTTCTTGTCGGCAACCGATTCCCAGCTATCAATTCCGGAGTCCTTGTGCGCGAGCACGGCGACACCCGAGGAGTAGTAGTTCGGTTGCACGATGCCGACCACCTCCCGGCGCTCCACCTTGTCGGACATGGTGGCGATCATCACGTCGATCTTGCCCTGCTCCAGGAATTGCATGCGGTTGGACGCAACGACAACGACCAGTTCAAGTTCGATTTCCTTGCCGGCGGCATCGCCGATCCGCCGCGCAAGATCGCGAATCATGTCGATTTCCATCCCGACAATGTTGCCGTCCGAATCGCGCATGCCCCAAGGCGCATAATCGGCCTTTACGCCGGCGACGAGCTTGCCCCGTTCAATCACGTCATCAAGAGTTCCGGCCTGTGCCGAAGCCGTTAGGAAACCGGCGAGAGCAAACGCTTCGGCGCCGGCCGAAAGGACCTTCCGAGGGACTCGTCCCACAACGTCCATCCATTCTCTTCTCATGTTGTTCTCCTTCTTTTTTCAGCGCAATTCCTTGCGATCTTCACGGAGCCCAGAATTCTCCCAGGCTGTGATTCTGGCGGGCGACAGCACTGATTCGAGCTTCCGCCTGCGGGCCTGCCCGGGCAACCAGCATGCCGATCATCGTTTCCAGAAGAACGAGCGTTGCGGTATAGGATGGAAAGAACGTCGGACCGTCCGATGGCACGACAAACCGGTGCTGTGCATGAACGAGTCCCGGAAAGACATGGCTGTCGGTGATCGCGATCAGGCTCGACCCGGATTCCGCCGCGGTTTCGCAGGCGCGGACCGCCAGACGCGCGTACGGTGCCTTGCTCAGTACTATGACCGTGTAGCTGGGCTTAAGCCGTGCCATGGCGGCGCCAAAGGAGACCCCGCTCCGTCCCACGACTACCCAACGCTCGCTGAACCAACTGGTGATGTATGCGAGATGCTCCCCCAGTCCCGCGGACCCAAGTGCCGCCACCATGATTACACGGTTTGCCCCTGCGACGCAGTCGACTGCAGCTGCGAAACGGGCCTCGTCCAACCCGTTGACCATGTTTTCAATATTGGTTACGCAGGCAGCGCTGTGGCGGCGCAAGAGGGGAGCCATTCCCTTTCTGTCCGCCTCCGATTGCAATTGGCGCGCCTTGCTGGAAAAAGTGACAGTCGGGCGCTCCAGGTCGGCCCTGCTGGCTTCCCGCATTGCCTCGTAGGAATCGTAACCGAGAGCCAGCGCGAGGCGGGAAAGGGTCGGGGGTGAGACGCCGCTGGCTGCAGCTACCGAGCGAAGACTGCGAGTGGCGATATCAAACGGATTGTCAACGAGGTGGTCTGCAGCCACGCGCAACTTCCCGCTGAGGGCAGCGTAGTTAGCCGTGATTGCTTCATGGACAGATGCTTCCTGCGGCATACTCCCCCCACATTCTATACCTAATGATACGTTTGTTCTAGGCCTTGTCAAGTTCAATTTCAAGTGTAATATTGTAGTCGGAACTTGTCGGCAAGGGCGCCGCTCGCATGACTGCGGATCTTCCTGCCAGTACACCGGTCGTCGTGATCGGAGGCGGTGTGCTTGGTTGCTCCACGCTCTACCACTTGGCGTGCGACGGAGTCACCGACGCCGTTCTGCTCGAGCGGAACAAGCTGACCTCTGGTACCACTTGGCACTCCGCTGCCCAGGTGCGGATGCTGCGATCGACGCGCAGTATGACGGAGATCATCCGGTATTCCGCTGATCTCTATGCGCGTCTGGAATGTGAGACCGGGCAGCATACCGGGTGGGCCCGGACTGGCTCCCTCTCGATCGCAACCAACCCGGATCGCCTGGTTCATATTCGCCGGCAGGAGGCTTTGGCCCGTCTCTTTGGCGTGGACGCAGTATCGATCTCACCGGGCGAGGCGAAGGAACGCTGGCCCCTGATGCAGGTTGACGATGTGCTCGGCGCGGTTTGGTCAGAGGGTGATGGCCGGGTCAGCCCATCGGATCTCTGTGCAGCGCTGGCAAAGGGTGCACGGCTGCGCGGTGCGCGGATCTTCGAGGATACCGCGGTGACAGGCATTCACACCCGGCAGGGCCGGATCTTCGGTGTCGAGACGCAAGCGGGAACCATCCGATGCGACACGGTGGCGATATGTGCCGGGCTCTGGAGTCGAGAGGTTGCAGCGATGGGCGGCGCCATGGCCCCGGTCTGGCCGTGCGAGCACTCATATCTCCTGACACGGACGGTCCCCGGTGCTCGGCGCAACTTGCCAACCCTGTCGGATCATGATGGCCATCTCTACATCCGGGATGAGGGTGATGGACTCCTGGTCGGCTGTTTCGAGCCGGGCGCCAAGCCCATTGATCCGGAGCGGTTCGATGAGGACTTTGCTTTCAGCCTGCTCCCGGAGGATTGGGAGCACTTCGAGCCAATGCTGCAGAACGCGCTGCATAGGATCCCGGCTCTGGCCGAAGCGGAAGTCAGGACCCTGGTCAACGGACCTGAGAGCTTTACCCCGGACGGCATGTTTCTCCTTGGAGAAACTGCTGAGACCAGTGGCCTCTTTCTCGGTTGCGGCATGAATTCCGTAGGGATGGCGACAGGGGGTGGCGCAGGCCGGGCGCTTGCCAGCTGTCTCCAGCATGGGGCGCCGCCATCAGACCTTCATGAAGCGGATCCGAAGCGTTTCCCGGAGTGCTTCAACTCGGTAGGCGCTCTTGTCGAGCGCGTGCCGGAAGTCCTCGGGCGGCACTACGAAGTCGCCTATCCCGGTCGGCAATGGGACAGCTGCAGGGGGTTGCGGCGGATGCCGCTGCACGACACATGGGTTGCCGAGGGAGCGCATTTCGGGCAATTCGCCGGGATCGAACGGCCCCTGTACTTTGCAAGCCGGGGAACCCCGCGCCTGGGCTTCGGGAAACCCGATTGGCATTCGCAGGTCGAGCGCGAAGTTCAGGCCGCGTCGACGAGGGCGGCCATCTTTGACCAGTCCTCCCTTGGCAAGATCGATGTCCGGGGGAACGGGGCCTGCGCCTTCCTCGACCGGGTTTGTGCGAACCGCATGGATCGGGTTCCGGGAAGTGTCATCTATACCGTCATGCTGAACGAAGCGGGCGGTGTCGAGAGCGATTTGACCGCAATCCGGATCTCGGAAGACCACTTTCGGCTCCATGTCGGTACTGCTAGCCTTCGGCGCGACCTTGCCTGGCTTCGACGTCATCTGGACGTCCGAAACGACGTCGATATCACTGATGTGACAGACTCTTTCGCCATTCTGGCGCTGATGGGCCCGGCGAGCGGGCGCATCGCCGAGGTCGTCGGCGCAGAAGGGCTGCATGAGCTTGGTTACTTTCGCGCCGATCAGGTGCGGATCAACGGCATCCCTGCAATCGGCGCGAGACTCTCCTATGTCGGTGAGCCGGGATGGGAGATCACCATGGCCGCTACGGATGCATCCCGTGTCTATCGCTCGATGCGGGCGGCGGGCGCAGAACCGGCTGGCCTGTTCGCACAGACATCCATGCGCATCGAGAAGGGGTTTCGCGCCTACGGGCACGAACTCGATTCGGACATCACGCCCATCGAGGCCGGCCTCGGCTTCTCACTGGGCTGGGGCACGGGATTCATTGGCGAGGCGGCGCTCAATGCGGCGGGAGTGCAGGATTCTGCCCTGCGAATCGCCTCTCTCGTGCTGCATGATGTGGAAGCAGTTCCCCTCGGCGGAGAACCGGTTCTGATGCAAGGACGAATTGTGGGACGGACGACATCTGCCGCCTTTGGTTACCGGGTCGAGGCACCGGTCGCCTTGGCGGATCTCGAGCACCTTACCGAGCGCGCGGAAGACGCGGCGGTCGAGGTTGACATCGCGGGGGCATTGCATTCGGCCACGGTTCGACTTGCTCCCGCATTTGACCCGGAGGGCGAACGCTTGCGTCGCACCGGGAGTTGGAGGGCCTGACAGGATGCCACACATATTCCATCGTTCTACCGGTGCCGAGCCGCCGATCGCGGTGCGCGGCAAGGGGATGTACCTCTACGATGCTGCCGGCAAGCGTTATCTTGACGGCTCGGGCGGTGCAGCCGTTTCCTGCCTTGGCCACGGTGACGCCGACATTTCTCGGGCGATCAGAGATCAGATCGATCAACTCGACTATGCACATACGGGCTTCTTCACGTCCGAAGCCGCGGAGACGCTCGCGGACAAGCTGATCGCACATGCTCCGGGTGATCTTGACCGGGTGTGTTTTGTCTCCGGCGGTTCCGAGGCGGTCGAGGCTTCATTGAAGCTTGCCCGCCAGTACTTTCTTGAAATCGGCCAGCCGGAGAGGTACCGCATCATTACTCGCCGGCAGAGCTATCACGGCAATACGCTTGGGGGGCTCGCTGCTGGCGGCAGCCTGTGGCGGCGCCACCCCTTTACGCCAATGCTGCTCGAGACATCACACATTTCTCCCTGTTACGAGTATCGGGGGCGGGAGGACTGGGAGAGCCCCATCGAATATGGCCAGCGAGTTGCCGACGAGTTGGAAGAGGAGGTGCTTCGGCTTGGCCCGGAGACCGTCATGGCGTTCATTGCAGAGCCGGTCGTCGGAGCGACTCTCGGCGCCGTAGCAGCGGTCGATGGTTATTTTCGGCGCATCCGGGAGATTTGTGATCGCTATGGGATCCTGCTTATCCTCGATGAAGTGATGTGCGGCATGGGGCGAACAGGAACACTGTTCGCCTGTGAGCAGGACGGGATCGCCGCCGACATCGTCGCCATCGCAAAGGGTCTTGGCGGCGGTTATCAGCCCATTGGCGCCATGCTCTGTTCAAGTGCCATCTTCGAAGCCATCCAGATCGGTTCTGGTTCGCTTCAGAATGGCCACACCTATATGGGGCACCCGGTTGCCTGCGCCGCTGCTGCTGCCGTAGTAACAAAGCTGACGGATGGGGGTCTTGCCATGCGCTCGATGGTCATGGGCAAGGCGCTGCGGTCTGCGCTGGAGGGCGCCTTCGCGCAGCATCCTCACGTGGGAGACATACGCGGGCGCGGTCTCCTCCTTGGCCTGGAAGTGGTAGCAGATCGAGGAACCAAGGAACCATTCGATCCGGAGCGCGCCGTGCACAAGCGCATCAAGAGCGCCGCCTTGTCGGCAGGCCTGGCCTGCTATCCGGGTGGCGGAACGGCGGACGGCGTCGCCGGTGACCATGTACTGCTGGCTCCGCCCTACATTCTCGATTTCAACCACATCGAGGAAATTGTCGAGAAGCTTGGCATGGCCTTTGACGAAGCCTTATGAGATCACTTCCATACATGATGCTGGCCCCGAACGGGGCGCGGCGGGGAAGGGCGGACCATCCGAACCTTCCCGTGTCCATCGGCGACACAGTTGAGGCTACCCGGTCCGCAGTTCTGGCGGGTGCGGACGGATTGCATCTGCATGTACGCGATGCTGCCGGCGAACATTCGCTTGATGTGGGATTGTATCAGGAGGCTGTCGCGGCCGTGGCGGAGGCCTGCCCCGGTCTCCCGATCCAGGTCACGACCGAGGCGGCGGGTCGCTATTCGCCGAAGCAGCAGATCGCTCTTGTCGATTCACTTGGCCCCGGAGCGGCTTCGGTCGCGCTGCGAGAGTTGCTGGCCGACGGTGCCGTTGTGCCAGCGAAGGAGGCGTTCCTGCGCTGGTCCGAAAGGGGGATCGCAATTCAGCACATTCTCTATGCCCCGGGGGATTTTCGAGAATTGATCGGAGTTCTCGGCGCTGATGCCGTCTCCCGTGCACAATTGTTATTCGTACTCGGCAGATACGCGCCGGCGAGGGATGGCCGGGTGCAGGATCTCGACGGTTTTGTCGCAATCCTTCGTTCGCTGCCTGCCACGCCGGATTGGGCAGCATGCGCGTTTGGTCCTGGGGAAACCGAGTGCCTTCTGGCGGCGCATGTTGCGGGCGGAAAACTGCGCGTTGGTTTCGAGAACAATTTGGTCAATTCCGATGGCAGGCTCGCGACTGACAACGCGGAACGTGTGGCCGATCTCCGAAAGGCGTTGCGACAGGGCGTAGCGGGCAGGTTCGTGCATTCCGGCAGTGCCAGCGGGTCGACCGGTGTTTCAGCGGTGGTGGACCACTGACCAGATGACCGTATGCTTGGCTACTTGAAACCAATTTCGGTGCACATCCGAGTTTCGCGTATCGGTGATCGAGCACCCAATGCCCTGCGCAATTGCAGAGTTTCCAGTTTCGAGACTGCACTCCAGATCGCTGAGAGCCCGAGTCTCTGCTCACACTATTTTAGCCACGCCTAGACATGGCAACAAGTTACGTGATGCAAGAATCGCTTGGACAAACAAGGAGATATCCCACAAGTTTCTATGCCTCTGGTCGTACGAGGTCTGGTTCTTGCTGACAGACCCGTTCCCAGGCAGGAACGGTGAGGCACCCGGTCGCGGCAACTGTCCTGTTCGGGAGTTGTTGCTCCGTGGTCCAACGAGTGGTACGGCTTGCATCGGCGAACAGTTCTGTCGGCTGTAGCACTGGAGCGATGCGCGGAACACCATGGGAGCTCTCTGGGGACTGCTTGCCGCCGGACTGATCGGCTGCGCCGACAGCACGACACGGGTCACGGCACGGCGGATGCCCATTCCGCACTTGATCTTCTTCACGGCCTGGCTCGCATTGCCCCTCGGGATTCTCCTGTTCGGCCTGCCGGACACGGCAAGCGTGTCGTCGCGCTGGTCGGTTTTCCTTGCCGGCCTGGCGGGCTTCCTCCATGTCGGTGTGCTCGTCCTCCTCTTCCGTGCGCTCGCCGACGGCCCGGTGTCTGTGGCAGTGGCTGGTACAGCATCCAACACTGTGTTCCTGATCGCCTGGAATGTCCTTGCCGGGGAGCCCTGGACCTTGCTGCAGGTGATGGCGGGTCTCGGTGTATTTCTGGGCGTGGCCATGGCTACTCGTCCCGAGCGGACGATCCGGGAAGTGGCCACCCCCCGACAACTCCGGAAGACGGCGTTGTTGGGGCTCGGCGCCGGGTTCATCTCGTCTGTTCGACTGTTCCTGATTCAGGAGGCTTCTGTTGGAATCGGTCCGGGAGATGCGATGGTGGCGATGCGCATCGGGGCCGCTGCTGCGGTGCTGGTCATGCTGTTGGTCCTGGTCAGGGGGAGATTGACCGTGGTCCGGGTGCCGCGGGGCAGGATTGGGAGCCTCGTGATTCTGCAGGTCCTACTGGAGACGGCAGCGGTACTGGCGCTGTTGTACGGTTCGGTCGTCGCGGGACGCATCGGAGCGGCGGTGGGCTTCGCTGTCGTGCCCGCAGCGTCCACGATCGCCGCCAGGCTGTTCCTCGGTGACCCCATCGGACGCAGGCGGGGATGGTGGGTCCTGTTCGTGGTGGCTTGCGTCGTCCTCTCGACGCTTGCCGAACGGCTGATGCAGTTGTGAGTTCGTTTTCTCCGGTGGCGAATCCGTACGGAACCTGCTGCTGAAGGCCGTTCCCCGTGGCATGGCGCGGCAGCCTCGCATCCCCTACATTATTGAGTCCAACTCTTCGGCTGGCCGGTTGACCGGGTTACCATGCGCTATTCGATTTTCACTCTGGCACGCAACGCGCTTGCCTACCACGAGGGCTGGAGCCGGGCGTGGCGATCTCCAGAGCCGCAGCCGAGCTACGACACGGTGATCGTTGGAGGAGGCGGCCACGGCCTTGCCACCGCCTACTATCTTGCCCACAACCATGGAATGCGCAGCGTAGCAGTACTGGAGAAGGGACCCATCGGCCTGGGAAACACGGGCCGCAATACGACCATCATCCGTTCCAATTACCTGCAGGACGCCTCTGCGGGTGTATACAAGCTCTCTCATGATCTTTACGAGACCCTGAGCCAGGAACTGAATTTCAATGTCATGTTCAGCCCTCGAGGCGTCCTGACGCTCTGCCATACGGAGCACGATCTGCGGGGCATGTCCCGGATTGAACACGCCAACCGCGTCCACGGCATCGATTCGCGGATGGTCGGGGTGGAGGAGATGAAGCGGATCTGTCCGCCGTTGAACTTGTCGCGGGACGTGCGGTTTCCGATCCTGGGCGGTCTTTGGCAGGCGCGTGGCGGAACCGCGCGCCATGACGCGGTTGCCTGGGGCTATGCCCGTGCCGCAGACCGACTCGGTGTTGACGTCATTCAGAACTGCGAGGTGACGGGCTTCGACATTGACCGCGGACGCGTTCGCGGGATTCACACGACGCGGGGTGACATTCGCTGCAACCGGGTCGGGCTCGTCGTCGCAGGCCACTCCACGCGGCTTGCCGCGATGGCAGGGTTCCGGCTCCCGATCGAATCGGTCACACTGCAGGCGTATGTCTCGGAGCCGGTCAAGCCCTGTCTCGACATCGTGGTGATGGCGAGTACGGTGCACGGCTATGTCAGCCAGTCCGACAAGGGAGAGTTGGTTCTCGCCGGTGGAACTGACAGCTGCAACTCCTTTTCACGCCGTGGATCCTTTCACCATGTTCGCGAGTCTTGCACGGCTCTGGTCGAGTTGTTTCCCATGATTTCCCGCCTCCGGTTGATGCGGCAATGGGGTGGCACGGTTGACATGACGGCGGATCGTTCACCGATCATTGGCCCATCACCGGTCGAGGGCATCTTCCTGAACTGCGGCTGGGGAACCGGTGGATTCAAGTCGATTCCGGGTTCCGGGCATTGCTTTGCCGCGACGCTCGCGAACGGTGCTCCCGACCAGGTGGCAGCCCCATTCGGGCTGGAGCGGTTTCGCGAAGGACGGCCGATCGATGAGTCGGTCGCCGCCGGCGTAGCGCACTGAGGGCTGTTCCATGCTTCGAATTCCCTGTCCGTGCTGTGGCATAGAGGGCGACGAGAGTGAGTTTGCCTATGGCGGTGAGGCGCATATCGCGAGGCCCGATGGCGAGTTCGCCACAGACGTGGAATGGGCAGAGTATTTGAGCGTCCGAAACAACCCCATGGGCCCGCATCTCGAACGCTGGCGTCATGCCATTGGTTGCGGAAAGTGGTTTCACCTTGCCCGCAATACCGTGACCCAGGAGGTATATGGCGCCTATGCGGCTGACGCCGCCGCCCCGTCGGAGGAGATACTCCGGCGCATGCGTGGGGAGCCGGATACATGAGCGTGACGGGGCGGCTGACCCAGGGCGGTTTGCACATTGACCGTGATCGTGTGCTCCGCTTCCGATTTGATGGTCGCGAGATGTCGGGTTTCGGCGGCGATACGCTTGCCTCTGCGCTTCTCGCCAATGGCCAGCGGTTGGTCGCACGCTCATACAAGTATCACCGACCGCGCGGCATCCTCGGCTCGGGGCCGGAGGAGCCGAATGCGCTCTTCGGGATCGGCTCTGGTCCCGCCGCGACGCCGAATCAGAGGGCAACCGAAGCTCTGCTCGCCGACGGCATGGACGTGCAGAGCCAGAACCGCTATCCGAGCCTTTCCTTTGATATCGGAAGTGTCAATTCCCGCTTTGCCCGACTGTTGCCAGCCGGATTCTATTACAAGACCTTCATGCACCCGCGTGCGGCCTGGAAGCATGTCTATGAGCCGCTGATCCGGCGCGCGGCCGGACTCGGTCAGCCGCCAACCGAACCGGATCTCGATTCCTACGAGCATATGCGTTTCGAGGCCGAACTCCTTGTCATTGGTGCGGGACCGGCCGGGTTGATGGCTGCGACGATCGCTGCGGAGAGTGGCGCACGTGTACTCCTTGTGGAACAGACTCCCTGGATCGGGGGGCGGTTGCTCGGGGACGAATCCGAAATTGGGGGTGTGGCCGGAAGGGATTGGGCGACGGGAATGGAGGAGCGAATCCGTGCCCGCGACAATGCGGTCATTCTGACTTCCACCACGGCCGCAAGCGTTGGCGATCACGGACATGTGCTGCTCTGCCAGCGGCCATCGGATCCCGGCGCGCCTCGAGTGCGCCTTTGGGATGTGCGAGCGCGGCAGGTCGTGCTCGCGGCTGGTGCGGTGGAGCGGCCCATCCCGTTCGCCGACAATGACCGGCCAGGCGTGATGCTGGCTTCCGCTGTGCGGGACTACGTGCGTCGGTGGGCGGTTCGCCCCGGAAGTGCCGCAGTGGTGTTCGCAACCGATGACACGGCTTACGAGACCGCTCTCACGCTCCACAACGCGGGAGTAGAGGTACGGCGTGTCGTTGACACCAGGCCACGTCCGTCCGGGCATTTCACACTGGAGGCAAGGCGTATTGGTATACGGGTCACCTCCGGAAGCGCGGTGATCGCTGCGCACGGACGGTTCGGCCTGAGTGCCGTAGATGTCGGCCCGCTCCGTGGCAGCTGGCGTCCGGCGAGCCGGAGTGAGCGAATATCGTGTGACCTGCTGGCCGTTTCCGGAGGCTGGAATCCGAACGCCCATCTGTATTGCCATACGGGCGGAAGGTTGGCCTGGGACGAGGTGAAGTGCCTGTTTCGTCCGGACCCGTCGCATCCGCCCATCGGGGCGAACGGGCGGATCGCGGTCCTTCCCGCTGGTGCGGCTGATGGTGTGATGCCGCTGGCTGCCGTTCTGCGCAGCGGTGCAGACGCGGCCTGCCGGGCGTTGACGACATGCGGTTACACCGCTCCTGCGCCTGAGATGCCGGAAGTTTCTGCGCCGGGAGACTCGATAGCCCGGCCGATATGGATAGTGCCCGGTGCAGGACGAAAGGCCATCGGGGACAAGCACTTCGTGGATTTCCAGCACGATGTAACCGTCGCCGATCTCGAATTGGCCGTTCGCGAGGGATACGACAGCGCGGAGCTTGCCAAGCGCTACACGACTCTCGGGATGGCGCCGGATCAAGGCAGGCTGTCCAATGTTGTTGGGCATGCGATCCTTGCCGACGCCTCGCTGAGGCCGTTGGACCATACGGCGACGACGACGACCCGACCGCCGTACACACCGGTTCCGTTCGGTTCGATCGCGGGAGCCGAGACCGGGTCCCTGTTCCATCCGGTCCGGGAAACGCCGATGCATGGATGGCATGCCAGGCATGGTGCGGACTTCGAACCGGTAGGTAGTTGGCGCCGACCGTTCTGCTATCTGCGTGCCGGAGAGAGCAGGGAGTCGGCCGTCGAGCGGGAGATACGGGCTGTGCGGGGCGGTGTCGGAATGATCGATGCGTCGACGCTCGGCAAGATCCTGGTCAGGGGACCGGACGCCGCAGAATTTCTGGATCGGATCTACACGGGCATCATGTCGACCCTGCCAGTGGGGCGCTGCAGATACGGCCTGATGTGCAACGATGCCGGGTTTCTGTTCGATGACGGTGTTGTCGTACGCCTGCGGGACGAGGAATTCCTCTGTCACACCACCTCCGGGGGTGCAGAACGGGTGCATGCCTGGCTGGAGGAGTGGCTGCAGACGGAATGGTTTGATCTACGCGCATATGTGCTCAATGTAACCGAGCAATGGGCGCAGGTTGCCGTGGCTGGCCCGCGTTCGCGGGAACTCCTCGAGAGGCTTGGTTCAAGTGTGGATTTTGGAGAGGAGTCCTTGCCGTTTCTCGGCATGACGGAGGGGAGAATCGGATCGGTTCGGTTTCGTGCGTTCCGGATTTCCTTCTCGGGCGAACTTGCGTTCGAGGTCGCGGTCCCCGCGGGGTTCGGGGCCTCCCTTTGGCAGACGCTATCGGAAACCGGAAGGGACATGGGACTCGTTGCCTATGGCACCGAGGCGCTCCACGTGATGCGGGCGGAGAAGGGGTACATCATGATCGGCGATGAGACGGATGGAACCGTGACACCGCTTGATCTGGGTCTTGGCTGGGCGGTTTCAAAGAAGAAGCGGGATTTCCTCGGAAAGCGCGGCATGCGGATGCCGCATCTGGCCGATGCCGGTCGCAGACGGCTGGTCGGTCTGCTCACCGAAGACTCCGAAACCGTTCTGCCAATCGGTGCCTGTGCGGTGGAGACGGAAACAGGAGACAGGCAGCGAATCATCGGCCATGTGACCTCTTCCTATCGGTCTCCCACGCTCGGCCGCTCCATTGCCATGGCACTGATCGAGAGAGGGCCCGAGCGGATGGGGGAGACGGTTTCGTTTCCGGTGCAGGACGGGATCGTTCGCGCCAGGATTGTGAAACCTTCCTTTATGGAGGACGGGGGCGGGAATGGCTGAATTGCGCCACGATGCGCCGGAATGCGGTCCAGCCGGAGGCACTTCCGGCAGTGCGGTCGTCGAGGCCCTTCCGCCTGTCGGTCTGGTGGGCGTGCGAGCTGAATTGTCCGCCCATGCGGTTCGACTGGCGCTCGAGGAGGAATCCGGGCTGCCATTGCCGGGCGTGCGGCAGGCTGCGCTTCGGGAGGACGACAGGACTGGCTGGTACTGGATGGCAACGGACGAGTTGCTCCTGCGGATTCCGCCTGACCACGCTGCCCCTGCCGTGGAGGCCCTCGAAGCCGCACTCTCTGGAATGCACTGCCTCGTTGTCGATCTCTCCGATTCGCGGGCCTTCTTTCGGATTGCCGGGCCCTTAGCACGGGAGGTTCTCGCCAAGGGAGCGCCGGTCGATCTGCACCCCGCGGCCTTCCTCCGCGGGATGTTTCGGCGCACGCATATCGCTGGCGTTGCGGTCGCATTTTCGCTCGTGGCAGAAGATCCCGATGTATTTGAACTCTTTTGCGCCCGCTCCTATGCGCGCTACATGCGCGACTGGCTCGTCAACGCGGCCCGTGCCGGCACGATGACCGGCGTTTATGCGCCTCCGGAGGGAGTGGATCCGGGAAGCGGATAGCCAATTTCGAAGAGTATCAACTCCAGGGCGATGTAGACGATTGCGGCGAGCATTGCCGCGATGGTGCCGCGATGGGCAGCATCCGCCAGCGGGATATTGCGGCGGCGTTGGCGCCAGAACACCAGAGCAAACGCCGCAAGAACAACGATCGCGCCCCTGAGCAGGCCTGGAGCTATCTCCATCACATGGCTGCCCGGACGATTGGCAGGAAGTCCGTAGCCCGGAGGCTCGCGCCGCCGACCAGGGCACCATTCACTTCCGGAACGCTGAAGATCTCTCGTGCGTTTGTGGGCTTGACGGAGCCGCCATACAGGAGCCGGATGGCAGTGCCGGTGCCATCGAAACGCTCTGCAAGCTGTTTTCGGAGCATCGCATGAATTTCGGCGATCTCGGTGAGGGAGGGCGTTCGGCCCGTTCCAATGGCCCAGATTGGCTCGTAGGCGACGGCTGTATTGGCGGAATTGGCTCCGTCCGGGATGGATTGACACTGGGCGCTGACCACCGCGACGGCTTCCCCGCGGTTGCGGGCATCTTCGCTTTCTCCGATACAGATGATGGCAGTAAGCCCCGCTCTCCAGGCCGCTCGCGCCTTGGCCGACACAAGCGAGTCGGATTCTCCGTGGTCTGCGCGGCGCTCCGAGTGTCCGACGATAACATGGGAGGCGCCAGCGTCGCGGAGCATTTCTGCTGCGAGATCGCCGGTATGGGCACCGGATTCTCTCGGATGGCAGTCCTGGGCACCGATGGACAGCCGATACGCTGCCGCCCGGTTCGCAAAGGCAGGAATCAGGGTCGCAGGCGGGCAGATCAGGACCTCGGGAGCGTTACTGTCGATTCCGTCAAGGATTTCGTCCAGCCTGGCGAGGGCGTCGGGGCCCCCGTACATCTTCCAGTTGCCAGCGACAAGTCTGGGGAGCATGGGCGGTACTCAGCGCACCGCATCGTTTGATACGACGCTGAACTTTACCGATTCTCCACATCCGCAACTTTCGACCACATTGGGGTTGGTGAAGGAGAAGCCGGATTCGAGAAGTCCGGTCTTGTAGTCGATCTCCGTGCCGATCAGGAACATGGTGGCGGCTGGAGCAACCGCGAGCCGGACGCCGTCCTGTTCGATGGTCTCGTCATTGGGCTCCGGTGAATCCGTGAAATCCATGGTGTATTCCATACCGGCACAGCCGCCGCTCTTGACGCCGATTCGTACCCAGGACGCGTGTCTCGTACTGTCGAGTTGGGTACGGAGCTTCTCCACCGCACCAGTTGTGAGGGAAAGGATAGGCTGTCCAGGAATTGAGAACATGTTCGTTTCTGCCGAGGCGCCTCGCTGATTCCCCTGAGCATAGTGGTGCCCAAGTACAGATATAGTGGCTAGGACGCCGAAATTCACCCTCTACCGAAGCCAGTGATTTGCCGAAGGGAACTCATTTGAGGATCCGTCGGGCATTCCGTGTAGATGCGATCCCATCGCCCGCCGGGATTTCGATTTCGATTTCATGGTCGGACGGACTGTTCTGCGGGCCAGTGCCCTTGCCCGGTTCAGAACCATGAAGTCGCGTGTCCGCCGAACGGATTTAGGGAGAGCCGAACGATGCACCGGATGCATTGGGGCATCTGTGCAGCCCGGATGCCTGCACGCACAGAGTGGGGCAATGCGATGCCCAATTTCGGGAGACAGCCGCAGGTTGAGGGTTTACGCGGTTGTATTGCAGATTCCGGAAGTGTGACCTCCTGTCCAGGTGGAATGAAGGCTGCCTACTCTTGCGTCCAGCAAATTCCTGCAGGGGGGAGGTCTTGATTCAGGCCGGAAACCACCCCACGCGGGACCGGTTCGGATCCATAATTTGCCCAGAATCGACCACTCTCGCATAGGCGGGTCCGCACGGTGGCAGGCAGATCGATCGTTGGAAGGCTGGCGTCCCTCGCTGCGTCGCGCATGATTCGGTGAAGTGCTTCGCTGTCAGGCCAACCGGCGATGTAGCGAAAGGACCCCATTCCGAGCAGTGCCGGACGTCCGGACGAAGATCGTTCGATGACCTTGGCATCGCCCGAGCAGTGTTCAAGCCAGAGTTGGAATGCACCGCCTCTTTCCAGAGGGTCCCGCATGTCGGGACGAAGGCTTTCCACACGCTCAACCGTCAGGCCGAGTGCAGGCCAGTCGGGCGGCAGGCCTTCAGGAATTTGAAACTCGGCGGTTCGAGATCCTGTCCGCGGCCCAATAACTGTAATTGCACCTGAATTTTGCAATGCGTCCTTGAGAAGATCTGTCCAGTACATCAAGCCCGGAACCAGAATCAAACCGTATCCGGACAGGTCGGTTGCCATAGCCGGCACGATGTCCACATTCAGCGCATTTTGCCGCAGTGCACGGTAGAAGGACAGGACAAGACGCAGATAGCTGAACTCGGCTCCGTGTGGCTGTGCTTCCCAGGCCCAGGCGCTTTCGTAGTCAAAGACCAGGGCCGCATGCCTGGGGCCGTGGCCGGGGGATGGATGATCGGCGAGTTCGCGGGCGGTCCGGGCGGCTTCCGCGAGGGCAGGTGCAGGATTGCTGTCCGGCTGGAGAAGACCGGCGTGCATCTGCTCCTGGGCGAAGGGTGCCTGGCGCCAGCGAAAGAAGCAGACCGTTTCCGCACCATGTGCAATTGCTTCCCATGCCCATAGACGGACCATTCCAGGCAGCGGCGCCGGGTTGTGGGAAGCCCAGTTCACCGGGCCTGGCTGTTGTTCCATGACCCAGAAACGGCCGCGGCCAACCGCTCGGTACAGGTCGTGGTGAAATGCCTGGAAGTCCGGGTCACCCTGGCGCAGGAACTGCTTGATCCAACTGCCATCGAGATCTGTCCGTTCCTCCAGGAAACCGAGCGGGTAACTGTCCCAGGCAGCAACGTCTAGGTCCTGGCCAACCCTGAAGTGGTCGAACGAAAGGTGCCGGCCCATGAAGTTGTGGATGACCGGAGCGTCGGTCGCGGCGCGGATGATTTGGACCTGTTCGTGGTTGAAGGCTTTGACCCGCTCCGACGAGTAGCGCCGGAAATCCAGAACATGAGCGGGGTTGGCCTCGGCAACGGTGAGATTCGGCAACCCGATTTCGTCGTATGTCCGGTATTCCATGGACCAGAAGACATTTCCCCATGCCCGGTTGAGGCTGTCGATCTGGCCGTATCGCTCGTACAGCCAGTCCTGAAAGCCGGCGCGAGCGTTTGCGGAGTAACTGAGGGTGGTGTCGTGGCAACCATATTCGTTGTCCGTCTGCCAGGCATGGACATGCGGGTTGGCACCGTAGCGTTCCGCCAGGATTCGCGTGATCCGGGCGCTCTCCTCGCGGTAGCCCGGATGGGAGAAGCAGTAGTGTCGTCGCGATCCGAAACTCCTCGGATTGCCCCTCGCGTCGATCGCAAGCATGTCCGGATGCCGGCTCAGCATCCAGCGCGGCGGTGTGGCGGTGGGGGTGCCGAGGATGACGCGCAGTCCCTGGGATCCGAGCGTATCGATGGCGCGGTCCAGCCATTCGAGATGCAATTCACCAGGCGTTGGCTCAAGTCGCGACCACGCGAATTCGCCGATGCGGACCCATTGCAGTCCCGCGTCCGCCATGCGGGTGGCATCCGTTGCCCAAACGGATTCAGGCCAATGCTCCGGATAATAGCAGACGCCGAGCGCAGGCCTCATGGTCGGATACCGCCTGAAGAGGACCCGTTCGACAAGCCGTCGTAGGCAGCGACGCATTCGTCAGCACGGGCACGCACCTCGGAAACGCTGCGGCCGGGCGAGTACAGAAAGGAACCAATGCCGAATCCATCAGCCCCGGCAGCGGTCCATTCGAAGAAGTTGGAGGGGCCGGCGCCACCGACGGCAATGATACGCACTCCTGGGGGTAGTACGGCCCGGAGTGCCCTGATGCCGACGGGGCCCATGATCTCCGCCGGAAAGATCTTCAGCGCGGTTGCTCCGGCATCCACAGCGGACAGGCACTCGGTTGCAGTAAATACCCCGGGGTAGCAGTCAATCCCTGCATGCAGGGCCTCCTGCACGACGAGCGGGTTGAAATTTGGCGATACCACAAACTTGGCGCCGGCATCCACCACATCCCGGACTTGCGATGGCTCGAGTACGGTTCCCGCACCGATCCGGCTGCGACATTCCAGGGCACCGGAAAGGCGGGCAATGCTATCGAGTGGCGTTGGGGAGTTGAGCGGGACTTCCACCATTCCGAAGCCGGCATCGAGAACGCTGGCGCCCACCTCCACGGCTTCAGTCGGGTGAATGCCCCTGAGGATTGCGATCAGGTTCCGAATATTGTCCTCCCTCATTTCGCCAACCAGCGGCTGCGAGCCGCGCGGAGCCCCTCGAGTACGCACTCCTCCGGGTCGAATATGCGAAATGCAATGCCCAGGTGGTTGAAGGCGATGCGATACTGCTCCGCCACCATCCCACTGGCGATCACACTGAACTCCTTTGCTTCCCGGTAGGACGTGGCACCGGCGAATTCGATCCCGGTCAGGAATCCGCTTAGCTGGCTGCTTGAGGCTACCGGATGGACGCCATTCAGGAGATGAGACGCCCGCAGCGTGAACAGCCGGGAAGAAAGGCTTTCCGGCTTCGCAAGCGTTTCAACAAACGCGCCTGCAAACGCGTCCCCGTCGAAGCCGTCCGGTGACACGGAATGACGGAGGATCGAGGTACCCGTTAGCAATCCGAACAGTTCGCCGGTCATAAAAGTCGTAAAGCGCTGTACCTTGCCGCCAGCGACACGAACCCACTTGGTGTGCGTTCCCGGAAGTATGGCAGTTCCATCCAGGTTCGGAATGAAACGGGACAATCCTGCAAGGATCGTTTCCTCACCGCGCATCACATCCTGAGGTGAAGTCTGGCAAATGCCGCCGGCAATGTGAACCTGAATTCTCTTGTCTCTGGTGGGCGCCTCGACAAGTGCGTTCGCGTCCTCCGTTGCGGCAGGTGTGGGCCGGTATGGCGCCTCGATCCAACCCTGCCGTGAGCCGGCCATTCCGCAAGCAAGGATGACGGTCCTTTGATGAACGGACAGCCAGGGGTCGACCAGGCCTAGCAACGTGGACTCGTACTCCAACGGGCTCTCTGACAGTCTGTCCATTCCCGCGTGGCATTGCGCGGATTCTAGGACACGGCCGTCCTCGGCCATCGCCCAAGCCCTGAGGTTCGTCGTCCCCCAGTCGACCGCGATCCATTCGACCTTGCTCATGCGCTCGGTTGCACACGGGAACTGGGAGGCAGATTCTGTCCCATTGCTGATCCTCCGGACAGTTCCAACTCAGATTCCTGCCGGAACGACATCATGCACACCCATTGGACAATTGTTCGTCTCTCATGACTCTACGCTTCAGAATCCGTTTGCACGGGGGCCACCATGGTCGATGCCGGAAAACTCGAAGTGGATCCTCCGGCACGGGCTTGCCTCAAGGGGGAAACGGGCCGGTTGATCCAGCGTTCAGCAAGGGATCACTTGACTGCTCCGAGGGTGAGGCCTGCGATGAAGTGGCGTTGCATGAGGAAGAACATGAGGACCGGCGGCAATGCCGCTACGATGGATCCGGCCGAAACCAGATGCCAGGCGGCTACCCACTGGCCGTTCAGGGAGTACAAGCCTGCAGTGACCGGCTGGGTATCGGCGCTTTGGGTAAGCACGGTGGCCCAGAAGTACGTGAAGACCAGCACGGCGAGAGCTGCGATGGCCGGCCGGATGAGCGGCAGTACGACGTACCAGAAGATTCGATACTCGCTCACACCCTCGACCCGCGCCGCTTCGATCAGTTCCCGTGGGAGCGCCTTGATGAAGTTCCGCATGAACAGTGTGCAGAAACCAGTCTGAAATGCCACATGAAACAATACCAGTCCAAGAGTGGTGTTGTAGACGCCCATCTGGAGCGAAAGGTCGCGGACCGGAACCATGAGAATCTGGAATGGAATGAAGTTGCCTGCGATGAACATGAAAAAGAGCGGTAGCGCCGCCCGGAAGTTGTAGACTCCGAGCGCGAATCCGGTCATGCAGGACAGGACCAAGGTTCCCACTACTGTCGGAATGGTAACCTTGAAACTGTTGAAGATGTACTGGCCAATCGGCGAATTCTGGAATATGGCGGTGTAGTTCTCAATCACATTCACCGAGGTCGGCCATCCCCAGTAGTTTCCTGCCGTGATATCGCCTGCGGAGCGAACCGAGGTGATGGCGACAGCGATCAGTGGAAGGAGCCAGATGACCAGCGCTATCGGCAGGGCGACCTTATAGGCGATCCGGCTTGGAGGGGAGGCACGCTGTATCGGTCGGGGAAACATGTCAGCGTCCTTCCCGCTCGTCCAGATACATCCGTCGGAGAAAATAGGCGATGTAGAGAAGCATGATGGCGAAAAGGACGACAGCGATGGCGGCCCCGTAGCCCATCCGGAAGCCATATTCGCTCAATGCCTGTTCATACATGTAGAAGGCGAGCACCCGGCTCGATCCATAGGGTCCACCGTCGGTCATGATGGAAATCAGGTCGAAGGAGCGGAGTGCGCCGATAACGGTTACCACAACGGCAATGAACGTCGCCGGCTTCAGTTGCGGAAGGATGACATACCACAACATTCTCCAGCCCCGTGCACCGTCCAGCCGCCCGGCATCCACCTGTTCTGGATCCACGGCATTCAGGCCGGTCAGGTAGAGGATCATGCAGTAGGCGGTCTGCGGCCAGAGACCTGCCAGGATAATTCCATAGGTCACATATCGTTCATCGGCAAGGACCGCGATGGACGGAATGCCCAACTGGTTCAGGATGAGGTTCAGAAGTCCGAAGGAAGGATCGTAGAACCACGCGAAGACGAGGCCGACGACCACCTGGCTGATCACGAAGGGAAAGAAGAAGAGGGACTTGTAGATCCGGATGCCGCGCACATCCTGGTTCAGGAACAGGGCGGCGAACAGGCCGGCCGGGATCGCCAGCAGATAGAGAACGAGCCAGATGAGATTGTTCTTGAGCGACGTATAAAACGCTTCGTCATCCAGCAATTCGAGATAGTTGCCCAACCCGATGAATTCAGGGTTCGGTGCGATGCCGTCCCAATCGTAAAGGCTGATGGAGAACGACTCGAAGATTGGACCGATGACGTAGATCAGGAACATCAGTAGTCCGGGCGCCAGAAAGATCCATGGCGCCACCACGGTCTGTTTCCAGCGTCGCCGGCGACGCGCATTCTGCGCCGCCGGCCGAAGGATGGCAGTATCGCTCATCCAGATCTCCGTATACGCGATGCCATGCCCGGCATGTCGGAACAGGCCCCCGCGCGGAATACCGATTCACACCGCCTAGTATACGCGAGCGCGAACCTTTTCGAGACGCTCCAGGATCTTGTCGAGGCGGTCCGGCTTGACCATGAATTCCTGGAAGCCCTCCATTCCGGCCTTTGCCATCTCCGCCGGTGCATCGCGGTCAAAGAACTGTGCGATTCCCGTTGCGTTGGAGAGCATTTCAAAACCGGCGACCAGGAACTGGTCACTCTCGTCAATCGCTGACGCGGAGTTGATGGGGAGTTGCCCAAGCGTCTGGTTGATCTTGGTCTGGACATCCGCGCGTCCGAGATAGGCGAGGAATTTCCGGGCATCTTCCTTGTTCTTCGCATTGGCCGCGATGTGGATGGTGTCCGTCGGGGCATCCTCAGCCAGTGCGATACCTTCGGTGATTCGCGGGAACTGGAAGAATCCCAACTGATCGTCGGTAAGTCCAGCCTCCTTCAGCGGCGCGACCGCGAAGTTTCCCATGACATACATGGCGGCGTTGCCCTGCACCATGGGTGCAAGTGCCTCCTGCCAGGAGTATGCGGCGTGGTTCTCGATGAAGCATCCGCCATCCAGCAATTCCTTCCAGTTGGCCATGGTCTGTCGGACGCGGTCATCTGTCCATGCCACCTTGCCATTCGTGAGATCCATATGGAAATCGTATCCGTTCGTTCGAAGGTTGATGTAGTCGAAGACGCCCGCTGCGGTCCAGAGATACTTCGTGCCGATCGTGATTGGCGATACACCTGCTGCTGTCAGTGTGGCGCAGGCTCCCTTGAACTCTTCCCAATTGGTCGGCACGGCAATTCCGTGACTCTCGAAGATGTCCTTTCGGTAGTACACGCCCCACTGATAGTAGGTGTAGGGAACACCCCATTTCTTTCCATCGATTGTCATGGAACTTGCGGCTGACTTCAGACTCTCGTTGAGACCGTTCTCTTCCCAGACATCATCCACAGGCTCGAACAGGCCGGCGTTGACGTAGGGACGCATGCGGTTTCCTGCATACCAGTTGGCGAGGTCAGGCGCGTCCGCAGTCAGGAAATTGCGGATCGAGGTCTTGTATCCCTCGTGGTCAAAGAGGTTCCACTCAACCTGGATGCTTTGGGAGCGGGATCGGACGTGTCCGTATTGATCACCAGTGTTCGTTGCTGAGCGGAAGCTGAAACTGCGATCAAAGCGCTGGCGGCGGTCAGGACCAATGTCCGGCGGATGTTGAAGGTCATGGTGAGCCATCCTTCCTGTCTATTGAGTTCTCAATTAGTGAAACTGTATATCACTTATTGAGAATAGTATCCAGTTACGTTATGATTGTCAATCGAGTCGGGGAAACCTGAATCGGAACTGCCGAATTTCGAAGAAGGAGGAAATGCGTGGCTACGACCCGCACGGAGGGAACTGTCGGCAAGGCACTGGAGGTGCTGGAAACTGTCGCTTCCTTCAACCGACCGGCCCGGTTCTCGGAGATTCTGGAACGATTGCCCTATCCGAAGGCTACGCTCTATCGGTTGCTCCGTACGCTCCACGACGAGGGAATGCTATCCCATGACCGGGAACGAAGTACCTACTCGATGGGGATACGACTGGTGCGGTTTGCCCACGCTGCCTGGGCCCAGGCGTCGATAGCACCTGTGGCCCGTCCGCACCTCGACCGTCTCAGTTCCCGCCTCGGTGAAACCGTGCATCTCGCGCAATTGGAGGCGGGCCATGTGCTGTACGTCGACAAGCGCAATGCACAGAATCCGATACAGATGTTTTCCGAGGCCGGAAAGATCGGGCCCGCCTACTGCACGGGCATCGGCAAGGCAATTCTGGCATTTCTGCCACCCGCGGATTTGAGGCAGGCACTCTCGGTGCAGAGCTTTCAGCGGCACACGCCAACGACCATTACGTCCGCAGATGCACTGTGCAGAGAACTCCAGTCCATTCGGGAGTCCGGGATCAGCTTTGATCGCGAAGAACACGAACCACGGATCATCTGCGTTGCAGTCCCGATCCTGAACGAGGCGCAGGTGCCGGTCGCCGGACTTAGCGTAACCTCCTCGACTCTTCGCCATTCCTTGAATGAACTCTCCCAACATGCGCCCGACCTGCGGGAAACGGCGAAAGAAATTGCGATACAGTTGCAGCCATGGGCATTCCCTGAGCCGCGGCCGGCGCAGATGGAGGATCAGAAGCCATGAGCGTTATTCTGCAGGATGTCGTCAAGCGGTTCGAAGCGGTGCAAGTCGTACATGGTGTCGATCTCGAGATTGACGAAGGGGAATTCGCGGTGTTTGTTGGCCCGTCCGGTTGCGGGAAGTCCACTCTTCTACGGATGATTGCGGGGCTCGAAGAAACAACGGAAGGAAGGATCCTGATTGACGGGAATGATGTAACTCACCATGACCCCGCCGAGCGTGGCGTGGCTATGGTATTTCAGAACTACGCCCTCTATCCGCACATGACCGTTGCCGAGAACATGGGATTCGGGTTGAAAATGAACGGCGTTGCCAAGACGGTGATCGACAGCAAGGTAGCCGAGGCGGCCACGATTCTAAAGCTTGAACCATTCTTGTCACGCAAGCCCAAGGCGCTCTCCGGAGGACAGCGCCAGCGGGTGGCGATCGGCAGGGCCATCGTTCGTGGACCCAAGGTATTCCTGTTCGACGAGCCGCTTTCCAATCTGGACGCTGAGCTGCGGGTCGGCATGCGCGTGGAGATCAGTCGGCTCCACGCCGAGATCGGCGCAACCATGATCTATGTGACCCATGATCAGGTCGAGGCAATGACTCTTGCGGACAAGATCGTGGTGTTGCGTGACGGCAGGATCGAGCAGGTCGGGGCACCACTGCAACTCTACGACGATCCGGCCAACCGATTCGTGGCAGGCTTCATAGGTTCGCCCGCTATGAACTTTGTCGAGGGAACTGTGGAGGACGGTCGCGTTCGAGTCCCCGGACTCGGGATGGAGTCTTTACCGGCGACTGCCAGCGTTCCGGCCGGCGGCACGGTCACCCTTGGTATCCGGCCGGAACACCTGGTGGTGACCGGAGACGGTCAGTTGCGCGTCGATCTGGTCGAGCATCTCGGTGGGGTTTCCTACGTGTACCTCGATACACCGACCGGCGACCGGATCGTGGCCGAGGCAAAGGACGCTCGGGGCGTTGCGGCCGGAACCACCGTGGCGGTTTCGACGGAACACAATCCAGTCTACTTCTTCGATTCCGAGACTGGGGCACGGCTTCGGTAGAGACCGCGGCGGGAATCTCGGGGACGGCGGGCGAAACTCACTCAGATTCGGGTTCCCGCCAAGACCTCCACCGCGCGGTGGCTACGGTCCTGCCATCCGAGAAGCCAATGGCGGTACCCGAATCAGAAGAAGCCGAGTTCCATGCGAGCTTCATCGCTCATGCGGGACATGTCCCAGGGCGGATCCCAGACCAGGCGCACATCTACCGTCTTGACGCCAGGCAGAGGTTCGACTGCCTCGGCGATCATTCCAGGCATTTCGCCGGCGACCGGGCATCCTGGGGTTGTCAGCGTCATGTCGATTTCGACCTCGCTTTCATCCGAAACCACCACTCGGTAGACAAGTCCGAGGTCGTAGATATTCACCGGAATTTCCGGATCATAGACCGACCGCATGGCCTCGATGATATCCGGGAAGAGGGGATGATCCGTACTCGACTCGCCGATCAGGAGATCACCCTCGACCGCACCGCTCGACATGGAAGCATCCATGGTGCCCACTTTCCCTAATTCCCGGCCATACGTCCACTATAGTCTGGATTTCTGGGGGCCGCGACCTGGTGCGGCTGCCGGCGAAGGAGAACCGCATGGCCCTGGCGCGTTCCGTCATGATTCAGGGAACGGGATCCAATGTCGGGAAGTCACTGGTGGTGGCAGGCCTTTGCCGTGCCATTGCCAACAGGGGGCTCCAGGTGGTTCCGTTCAAGCCCCAGAACATGTCCAACAATGCTGCAGTGGTGGAGGGCGGGGAGATCGGGCGCGCGCAGGCTCTGCAGGCGCTCGCTTGCCGGCAAAGGGCGACAGTGGACATGAACCCGATTCTCCTGAAGCCCGAGGCGGACCGAGGTTCGCGTGTCGTCGTGCGGGGTCTTGCCAGGGGGCGTATCGAGGCAGGGGAATTCCGCAGTTTGCGGGAACGATACTTGCCGACAGTGTGCGAGAGTTTTGCCCGGTTGGCATGCACTGGACTGGTGGTCGTTGAAGGTGCCGGGTCCCCGGCCGAAATCAATCTCCGTTCCGGAGATATCGCGAACATGGGATTTGCCGAGGCCGTTGGCGTGCCGGTCATATTGGTCGGGGATATCGACCGTGGCGGCGTGATCGCGCAGCTGGCCGGTTGTTCGGCGATTCTTCCGCAGGCAGACAAGGAACGCATCAGGGGGTTCGTTGTCAACAAGTTTCGTGGTGAGCCGGCTCTCTTCAAGGACGGATACCGTGAAATCGAACACCGCACCGGCTGGGTCGGGCTTGGCGTGCTGCCTTGGCTGGAGGTAGCCGGTCGATTGCCGGCAGAGGATGCGCTGGATCTTCGTGGTGGAGGGAGCGGAAGCCTTCATATCGCAGTACCTGCGTTTTCGAGGATTGCGAATTTCGACGACCTTGACCCGCTGCGTCTGGAACCGGGCGTACGGCTGACAATCGTGGAAGCGGGGCAACCGCTGCCCGCAAATGCGGACCTGGTGCTGTTGCCGGGAACGAAGTCGACCCTTGGTGAACTCGCCTGGTTCCGGCGGCAGGGATGGGACATCGATCTTGCAGCTCATGTCCGTCGGGGTGGGCGCGTCATGGGAATATGCGGCGGCTACCAGATGCTCGGCATGCGTGTGGTGGATGCCGAGGGTGTCGATGGAGAACGCGGTGAAGCTCCCGGACTGGGCTTGCTCCAGGTCGAGACCGTGATGGAGCAGGCCAAGAGCTTGAATCGGGTCGAGGCGATCCACGTTGTTACCGGTACGAACTCTACTGGCTACGAGATTCACAGTGGACACACGGCAGGACCGGATCGTGCCCGGCCGGTCTTCCGGGTTGGCGGGAGGGGCGAGGGGGCATCCGCAAGGAATGGACGCGTCTGCGGTACGTACATTCACGGCTGTTTCGCATCTGATGACTTTCGAAGCGCCTGGCTGAGAAGTCTGGGTGGTGAACCGGGCGGACTGGTGTTCGGTGACATGGTGGAGGAAGCCCTTGAGCATCTCGCCGAGGCGATCGAAGCACATCTGAACGTGGATGCCATATTGGATATCGCCTCACCGGCGCAGTAGCGAAACCGGGTTCGCCTTCCGATTTCCGATTGGCGAAAATCCAGCTTTCGGAAATAGTGTCTCCGCCTTGGCGCAGGCTCCGGCAGTGGTTGGCTGGCGCGGGTTCGGAATGTAGCCTCCGGACCTCACGCTGTCAGGCAAGTCATCTTGTTGAGCAGGTGAGATTGGGATCGGTCGAGTTTCCTGGCGATTGCCAGAGCGTGCAAACACAGATTCCAGGGATCCGCATGAGAACCCGAACATCCGGGGTTTGCTTGCGTTTTATACCACGCACGGTTTGGTCATGGGTCAATCGGACAACAGGGAATCAGTCCGCCGGTTTCCACGAAGACCAGATGATTCCCCCATGGCCGATACCGGAGTTGGCGACTCGGTATCTGATCCTTGATAAGACGGCTCGAAACATGGGAACCCGTCACGTTCAAGAAACGCCTCGCGTTCAAATGCGAGATCATTGGGTCAGGAGTGTCCGCATTCGACCTTCAAGTCACGGGTTCCCAAAGCTCGATCGCATTGCCTTCGGGATCGTGGATACGGGCGAAGCGGCCGATGTTCGCCATCTCGGTTTCTTGGCTGACCTCGATTCCCGCGGACTTCAGTTGTGTGATCATCGCGTCCAAATCGGCCACGCGGAAGTTCAGCATGAACGTCTTGTCCGCAGCGAAATAGTCAGTGTCAGAGTCAAAGGGTGAGAAAACAGTGACCCCGGACTCGGTCGTCCAGGGCACCATTTCCATGTTTGTCGGGGCAGGATTGATACCAAGGTGATCCCGATACCAGTTTGCAAGGCCCTCCGGGTCCTTCGCCCGAAAGAAGAACCCACCAATTCCCTGAACTTTCTGCATGCTACTTCCTCCAGTCAGCGCAGAGGCTATCACAGATCCTGGGTACAACGGGAATCCTGAAGGTCCGGCGCTGCTGGGGAACCAAACAGGTTTTGAGCAGCGCATCCTGGATTGGGGATACCCGGACCTTTCGACAGACTGGACCGGTTCCGCACTCGCGCTTCACCCAGGCAGCGATGCACGGTCGTGGATCAGTGGACGGCTTCGGTGTCCCGGATGTGGGTGTTGTGTTCCGTGGGATGCCTGGATGTCCCGATTGGGTCGGGTTCGACCAAAAGCCACCTGTCCGTCCTCGTTGGCGTCAAGTGGCCCATGATCAGACGAGCTGTGCCGTACCTCGCTATCTCTGGAGCCAAGGCTGTCGCGAAATCGAGTGGCGCGATCTGCTGTGCGGGGCGTGGCATCTTCGTGATCGGGTTGACCCAGATCCCTCGTTGAATGGCAATTTGCTCGTTTGGCGGCGTGGTGGCAAGGAGCCCAATCTTCGCGTTTTAGCGGGATTGGGCCTCGAAATGTGCTTGACGCGTGGAGGAAGACGTTGAACCGGTGGTCGGCCACCGACGGATATGGATCTCTTTCACTGACCCTGGTTGAGGTCATCGAAGTAGCTGAATTTCAGGGTAAGCGGTCAACCTTCCGACCGTAGGGTCGGGTGGAGAGAATCGCGAAGGCAATCCCCGACGAGGCAGATGGAGAGAGCCAGTGGGAAGATTGTCCCCCCGGGGGACATGGTCAACCACCACGCAGTTCGCCCGGGAAGCGTGCTCGCAAACGCCGACATCCGGCAAAGCAACCGGCACCTGTCTGCTTTCCCGCATGGACTTGTGGTCAGCGTGAACTCGGCCCTTCCTTCCAGGGGTCTGGCAGATCGCATACGCACGAGCCGGGCAAGAATCCTGATTGCGCCTCGCGAACTTGCTCGGTTTCTCGCGTCTGCGCCGGACAGGCGGTTCACCGGTTGAGTTCACGGGTTGAATTCAGCGCGAGCCATGCGCGGTCGACGGTCTGCCGCGGTCAACCGCGCAGAACGGTATGGATTCTCATATCACCAATTGCTAAAGGACTACGGTGTTCGAAGAAAGCGATCTGTCGTCCGGATGTTGAGGAAACGCTACCATGACAGACATCTCGCAACGCATTGTCGGTTTCGACCTCTGGCAACTCGCGCTGCCGGTCGTTTCACGTCGCGATCATGGTATCGGGACCGTTCAGGGTGCCTGCGAAGTGGTCGTGCTACGCCTGACCGCCGAGGGTGGGGAGGCGGGGTTCGGGGAGGCGTCGCCATGGGCGGTCTTCACGGGCTCTCCGGAGGCGGCTTGGGCGGCCCTCGATCGCTACATCAGGCCACATGTCGTCGGACGTTCATTGACCGATCTGGCCGCCATCATGTTGGATGCCGACCGAGCGGTTGCCCATTGCACCGAGGCCAAGGCGGCCCTTGAGACGGCGCTCCTGGATCTTGTCGGGCGGATCGCCGGATTGCCGGTTTGGGCGCTCCTGGGAGGACGCTGCCGTGCCGAAATCCCACTGTCCGTATCGTTGGCCAATCCGGAGTTCGAGTCGGACCGACGGCTTGTTGATCGGCTTGTGGCGGACGGGGTAGGGATCGTGAAGGTGAAGGCCGGTGTGAAGGATCACGCGTTCGACGTTGCGCGGCTTGAAGCGCTGCGAACACATCATCCCGGACTCGACGTGCGGGTGGACTACAACCAGGGACTCGAACCGGATGAAGCGGAATCCAGGGTGCGTGATATCGCGGAATTTCGCCCAACCTTCATCGAGCAGCCGGTTCGCGCCCATCACCATGCACTGATGGCCCGTCTTCGGGATTCGATCGATGTGCCGCTCCTGGCAGACGAGAGCGTTTTCGGACCGGAGGACATGCTACGAGCGGTGGGCGCAGGCATGTGCGACGGCGTCTCCGTGAAGATCATGAAATCCGGTGGTTTGCGTCGAGCGCAACAAGTTGCCGCAATCGCTGGAGCGGCGGGCCTGTCCGCCTATGGCGGTGATATGTTCGAAAGTGGGCTCGCGCATCTGGCAGGAATACATGTGATTGCCGCCTCGCCGGAGATCACCCTGGGCTGCGAGTTCTATCAGGCGCGGTACTATCTGGAGGCCGACATCTTGGCAGAGCCATTTCCCGTCGTGGGAGGAAAGGTGCTGGTGCCCTCGGGTCCCGGGTTGGGAATCCGACCGGATATCGGAAAGCTCAAGCATCATGCCGTGCGCAGCACCGATGTAATGACATGAACCGGAAGAAGAAGCGGGTCGCGATTGTCGGTGCGGGAATTGTCGGCGTATCTACAGCGGTCTGGCTCCAGCGGGATGGGCACGAGGTTGTGCTGATCGACCGCGCCGGTCCCGCCGGGGGTGCGAGTTCCGGCAACGGTGGCATCCTGGCTTCGAGTTCCATCGTCCCGGTAACGATGCCTGGAATCGTGGCCAAGGCGCCGCGGATGCTCTTCGATCCGAACCAGCCCCTCTACCTGAAATGGGCCTATCTGCCTCGAATGCTTCCCTGGTTGCTGCGATACCTCGGGCATGCCAACGAGACTGATGCTCGTCGAATCGCGGCAGCACTCGCTCCCCTCATCGGTGACAGTCTGGCGGATCACGAGGCACTGGCTGCGGGTACCGGGGCGGAAGGGTTCGTGGTGCCCTGCGACTACGTGTATCTCTACAATGACCGCGGGGCATACGAGGATGACGTACTGGGCTGGTCAATCCGGAAGGCGCATGGCGTTGAGTGGGAGGAATTGGATGGCGCAGGCCTTCGCGCGCTTGATCCGATCTTCTCGCCAGAAATTGGCTTTGCCGCCAGAATGCCCAATCATGGCCGCATTACGGACCCGGAACGTTACGTAAAGAGGTTGGCGGCGCATGTCGAGACCGCCGGCGGTCGTGTTCTCCGGGCGGAGGTCTCCGACATCGTGCGTGACAATGGCAGAGTTTCAGGGGTACGGCTGGGCGGCGAGACTCTTCCTTGCGAAGCCGTGGTCGTCGCGGCCGGCGCGTGGTCCGGTGGATTGGCGGCACGGCTCGGTGTCAAGGTGCCCCTTGAATCGGAACGGGGGTACCACGTAGAACTCTGGGAACCATCCGTCATGCCGCACGCAGCTGTAATGTTGGCTTCGGGCAAGTTTGTGGCTACGCCGATGGACGGGCGACTCAGGGTCGCTGGACTGGTCGAGTTCGGCGGACTTGACGCGGGTCCTTCCCGTGCACCGTTTGCGTTTCTGTTGCGTTCGATTAGGGTTGCCATTCCAGGCTTGTCCTGGAAGGAAACAACGAGGTGGATGGGCCACCGTCCGGCCACCGCCGATTCCATTCCGGTAATCGGTGCAGTGCCAGGGCTGCGTGGCGCTTATGCGGGTTTTGGGCATCACCATATCGGCCTGACGGGCGGTCCCAGAACCGGCTGGCTCTTGTCGCAAGTCGTTGCCGGACGAAAGGTCAATATCGACCTTTCGCCGTACTCTCCGGCGCGCTACGTTCGAGCCTCAACCTGATCCTGAATCGCGGGTAATAGAGGGAACAAGGAGACCAACCATGAAGATAGCAAGATGTCTGATGGCCACCGCGGCCTTGAGCATTGTGGCGGTATCGCCGGCATTGGCGGAAAAGTGGGATATGCCGATGGCGTATTCGGCGACGAATTTCCATTCCGCAACGGGTGCCGAGTTTGCCCGGTGCGTCACCACCGGAACCCAGGGTGAAATCGAGATTGTAACCCATCCATCCGGTTCGCTCTTTCCCGGAGCCCAGATCAAGCGGGCGATCCAGACCGGGCAGGTGCCCATCGGTGAACGCCTTCTGTCCGGCCATCAGAACGAGAACGCGATCTTTGGCGTCGATTCCGTTCCGTTCCTCGCAACCTCCTTCGATGATGCCGCCAAGCTTTGGGAGGCCGCAAAGCCAACCTTGGAGCAGGTGCTGGCAGATCAGAACCTGACGCTGCTCTATTCGGCGCCGTGGCCCCCGCAGGGCCTCTATTTCCGCGATGCGGTCAACTCCGTCGCGGACATGAAGGGCATCAAGTTCCGCAGCTACAACAATGCGACCTCGCGTCTCGCAGAACTGACCGGCATGCTGCCCGTGGTGATCGAGGCCGCGGAGATCAGCCAGGCGTTTGCAACCGGCGTGGCGGACGCCATGGTCTCCTCCGGTTCCACTGGCTATGACCGCAAGGTATGGGAAAGCCTCAACTACTTCTATGAGGTCGATGCGTGGCTCCCCCGCAACTACGTGATGGTCAATTCCGACGTCTGGTCCGGTGTTTCCGACGGGAACAAGGCGGTGATTACCGCGTGCGCCGAATTGGCGGAGTATGCGGCCACCTGGCGTGCCAAGGAGTACACCGGTTTCACGCTTCAGGGCCTTCGGGATGGCGGAATGACTGTCCAGCGTGCCAATGATCAGATGGTTGCCGAACTCCGGGAGATCGGTGAGATCATGACCGCCGAGTGGCTGGAAGCAGCGGGCGAGGATGGTCAGGCGATCGTGGATGCCTTCAAGGGGATGCAGTGACCTCTGACCACAACGGTTGAAAGCAGTTTGACGCGGGCGGTTCGGTTCGCCCGCGTCATGAGTTCTACGAGGAAACGAGGGAACGCATGCGCGCATTGCGTGGGCTTCGATCTGCACTCGACCTCCTTTATCTTGCGGCAGGAGTACTGGCGTCCCTTTGCCTGATCGCCATCTTGACGCTGATCGTTCTGCAGATGCTTGCGCGTTGGACCGGGGAAGTGTTTCCTGGCGCTCCAGACTACGCGGGCTATGCGATGGCGGCGGCAAGCTTCCTGGCCTTTGGCCATGCCCTCAGTCGCGGTGCACATATCCGCGTATCGATCCTGCTGAACGCTTTGGGTCCTGTTCCCCGCAGGTTTCTGGAAACCTGGTGCTTCGCGATCGGCACAGCGGTTGCGTGGTACTTTGTGTGGTACGCCCAGCGCTTCGTCTACTGGTCCTGGAAATTCAACGACATCAGCCAGGGCCAGGACGAAACCGCTCTCTGGATCCCGCAATCCGCCATGCTGGTCGGCGCGGTGATCCTTGCCATAGCACTTACCGACAATCTGATTCATCTCCTTCTTCTGGGACGACATCGAATCAAGCGGGATTCCGTCGGTCAGGGTCCCGGGGAGTGAGTGCATGGAAGACTTTTCGATTGTCGCGCTGTTTCTCTTCGTTCTCTTTCTTCTTCTCGGCACGGGCGTTTGGGTAGCCCTTGCCCTGATGGGCGTGGCATGGGTCGGGATGGTGCTCTTCACCGATCGGCCGGTTGGCGACGTCATGTTGACGACAATCTGGTCGGCCTCGTCGAGCTGGACCCTGACGGCGTTGCCGCTCTTCATCTGGATGGGTGAAATCCTGTACCGAACGCGTCTTTCGGAGGACATGTTCCGGGGACTGTCTCCCTGGATGGCGAGGTTGCCCGGCGGCCTCGTGCACACGAATATTGTGGGCTGCACTGTCTTTGCCGCCGTTTCCGGTTCTTCTGCCGCTACCCTGACTACGGTTGGCAAGATGTCGATTCCGGAACTCAGGAAGCGGGAATATCCCGAACCGATGATTATCGGGACTCTGGCGGGCGCCGCCACCCTGGGATTGATGATCCCGCCCTCGCTGACGCTGATCGTATATGGCGTGACCATCAACGAGAGCATTTCGAAGCTCTTCTTTGCCGGCATTTTGCCGGGACTGATCCTGGCGGCAATGTTCATGGCATATGTGGGAATTGGCAGCCGGGTGTCTTCCAAC
>CAZPXZ010000005.1:0-61021 GCA_964590405.1 uncultured Rhodobacterales bacterium
CAAGAAGGACGCTCTTCCGACCTACCGTTCGGCGAACGGGACATGTCCGGGCGAGCGGGGATACCTGCCGCTGAACTGCTTCCTGTCGGAGCTTGGCATGATGCTCTACTCGGAGATGCGGGATGGCAACGTCCCCGCCCGGGAGGGGAATGCTCGATTGCCGGAGACGGTTCGGGAGGTGACGGTTCGAAGCGATTCCACGGGACACGGCGCGGAGGTGATCCGGTTCTGCAACCGGCCGGAGCTTCGGCCGGAAGCGACGCGGCGGTTCGGAGTAGTCGGATTTGCGATCTCGGCGGTGCGCTCGTCGGAGTTGAAGGCGGCGGTGGAGGCGACGCCGGAGGCGGCATGGTCTCCCCTGCGGCGGCTGGAAGAGCGGACACGGCAAGTCTTGTCGATCCACGCTGCCCGTCTCGTCCCTCACGGCCGACAGTTGATCCTGAAGTTGCGCGAGCAGGGCACCGAGGAGTTGCAGGCGGCTCTGGAGCGATTGGGCGCCCGACCACCGGTGCCTGGTACCTGCCTGACGCAAGCCATTCGTTCCCGCTGCCGCGCGCCCGGGAAGCCGGACCGCATCTGGATATTGTTCAAATCTCTGCAAGTTGGGCCCGGAAGGGCTGTCGAGTGAGATCGCAACGGCCGAACGCAGCCTCGCAAGCAGGCGAATCGCTTCTCGCAGTTCATCAGAACCCCGTTGCCCCCGACATGGGGCCAGGGAGACCAAAATCAGCGAAAATGGTGGCAAACGCTCGCCCAACTCCCCGGCCCGATGAGTTGATCGCGGATCCGGGATCGCAGCGACCGGTCGACAATCTCATCGAAAGCCTCACAGTGTCGCCCCATCATCAGGATGAATTCAACGGTGTCGTTGTCAACAGTTCTGTTGAATTGTGGGCATTGATCATCACTGCTGTGCGGGCAGTTTCCCGGACAGTACCGGGCGCACTCAGATTTGTGCGTTGACGGGCCATCCCCTCGGGACCGGGTGTTCCGGAACCTTGGGCAGAAACCCAAAGCAGCCTTCGATCAAGTACGCCGAGGGCAGCAGTAACCCGTTTCGCTGAACCGAATCGAGCGACGTGAACGCTTTCCGCCCACCCAGAGACGTGAGAGCTTCGCTTGAGAATAGTTAAAATGTATCAGAGAGCTGCTCTTTCCCTTGATACTTGTGTTCTGTCTACTGACACTGTTCTCGGCAGCTTGTCTTCGCAAAGCCCGAGAAATGGTCAATGCGAGAAAGAATGTCGAAGCCTGGGGAATGACGGTCAGCCATCTCCCGCATCTCGGCTGCAGCGACATTCGCGCGTTCGGCCAGGACATCGCCGATCTCGGCAACGCTGATGTTCTCGGTTGCCTTGTGCGCGAGAACACCCGTCGTCATCCCGACCAGCAGAGCAAGACCCGCCGGTCCTCCAAGCGTTCCGACCATTGTTACTGCTGCGAGCGTCGCACCGCTGCCTGCGGCACCCTTGAGTTGGCCATCGACGAACTCGGCGTACTCACCGGTCTGGTGGGCCTTGTGGAAGGCCCGCGCCAGCGCAACCACAGTAACGATCAGGAGTAGCGGATTTGTGCTTGCGAGGGCGGATACTCCCATCCCCCCGACGAGCCTGGCGAACGACTCCGTGTCCGCACGATTCCAGCAGAGCGCCGTCGCGACAACCCCGATGACACCTCCGAGAAGTTGCGGAGCGTCAAAGCTGTTGAGATCGTAGAACCAGTCTTTCGGGATGCCGAACTCCGATGCCAGGTATCCGGCCACCTCGTCATAGGTCGCCTTGTCCCACGTCGCGAGCGGGAGACCCTTGGGCGTGGTCATGTCCCGAAAGAGACCTTGCAGGAAGCCCATCGCCTCCTCGACGATGGTGTCGTCCGGAGATGCATCGCGGACAGCCCTGAAAGCACCGAGTACCGTGTGTCCGCCGTCAAACATCCGATGGTTTCCGCCACCGATGTAAGTCGCAAGGTACTCGGCATCCATCGCCTTGTCGTAGATGGTTGCGGATCCCTCCACCATGCCGGCCAACAGGCCGTTCAGATCGGTGGCCAGGCTGCTCGCCAGAAGTCCCTGGGTGGTCGCAAGAAGCCCGTCCGCATGGCGGCCCACGGAATCCAGGGTCGTTCGGGACATGTCCTTTACCCGGTTCACAGTCGCACGGGCAGACACCTCCGGAATGGTGTCCTGGATTGCCATTGCTGCAGAAGATGCCGTTTCCATGACCCTTTCCCTGGTGACTCTTTCCCGGAGCTTCTTCATCACATTCTCCTGTCGGGCCAACTGGTTCGGACCGCTGCCAGACTAAGAGAAACACGGCAAACTTGAAAGTCCGCTCACATAGGACGTCAGCAAACCTCGATGAAGTGCCGCACTGGAGAATCCCTGGCACTTCACCCGACGCCGGTTCCCGGAATTCCGGCTTTGCCAGCCTCCACACGAATCTCGGGACATCTTGCGGGATGCGGCAATCGGACCGGTTTCATCCATCGAACCCGATTGGTCCCGAGACGCAAGAAATTCGCATCCATGCCGGCCATGGGCCAGGGGTACCACAGAATCCGGTGCCGCAGCATTCTGGAGCTGTACACACAGACAACCGCACCGCCATCAAGTGGAGCGCAACGACAGTCGATTCAAACAGTACCTGCAACCCGTTCACGTCGCCCCAATCTCCAAGAAACTGTAGTTGCGATTGACACAACGTTTGGACTCCAGTCGAGTGCGTCCCTTGAATCCTTGCGTCCAAATGTATGTACACCTTCGGATATGTGAAATCGAAACCGAAGGATCCGATGAAATCCGCATCCCATTTCGCCCTTGCACTCGCGATCGCCGCCGCACCCTTGGCCGTTGCCGCCCAGAACGATTTCCCCAGCAAGCCAATCGAGGTTGTCAATAATTCCAGTTACAGTGGCGGCACCGATACCACTGCCCGCATGACAATGATCCGGTCCCGACGCAATCTCGAGACCGACATGTACGACGTCTCAATGCGCGTTGGCGCTGACGCGAACGCTTAGAATAACGTCCTGTCGAGAGATGTTGACGGTTACACCATCATGGCCCTGACGCAGCCGCACCTCTGCACGATGGATCAAGGCACGTCGAACATGTCCATCGACGACATCACCAGCATTGCCCGAGCCATGGACGACCCGACCTTCATCGCCGTCAGCACGAAAGGCGAATGCCAGACCCTCGAGAACCTTGTCTCGGCCGGTATGGAGCGTGGACTGAACAGGGTTCGGCGGCACAGGGCATGTCGGGCTGGCCCAATTCTCCGACCGGACCGCGCGATTTCCCCCACCGCGGAGCTTGCCAAAACAGGGCATTTCCGCGAGTATTGTCGTCCCGGGCATAATCGACACATCCATGGCGCCTCGGCCGGTGCCGACCCGCAATTTGCTCGGAAGGGAAGGGACACCGGCGGAAGCCGCGCATCACGTCGTCAGCCCGTGCCACTCGAACACGACCTTCACAACGGGAAAGACCGTCCACGCGAATGGCGGCGTGCAGTTGGCCCAGACTCATCCTGACGCGTGAACCGTCCAAATCCGGGAGTGCATCCATGAAGGCAATCGCGGAAACCCTCGCCGACTGGGCCCTGGATCTCGACATCGGCAACATTCCGACCGACGTCGTCCGCACCCTTGGCCGCACGCTTCTCGACTCTGCCGGCCTGATAGTCGCTGGCCGAACTCGAGACTACGTGGCCGCAACCGCCGCAACCTGCGATGCAACCGGCGATTGCACGGCAATCGGACATGCACGCGGCTTCACCGCAAGCGATGCCGCGTTCGTCTCCGGCGTTGCAGCACATGGCGAGGACTATGACGATACCTTCGAGGGTACGCCTGTCCATGTCGGCTCGGTCATTGTCCCGGCGCTTCTCGCCGCCGCCGAGCAACATTCTCTCGGCGGGGAGCGATTGCTCGCGGGCCTGGCGACGGGAGGTGAATTATGCTGCCGCATGGCGGTGGTCGCACCAACCGCGATCCATCGGGCGGGCTTTCATCCCACCGCGGTGATCGGTGCCATGGGCGGCGCACTTGGCGTGGCAACCGCCATGCGTCTAACCCGGAAACAAACCGCGTCTGCGCTCGGCATTGCCGGCAGCATGGCATCCGGTGTGATCGAATACCTGGCAGAAGGAACATCCACCAAGCGCCTGCATCCCGGTTGGGCCGCCCAGTCGGGCCTCCGCGCAGCGGCACTTGCGGCAGCCGGATTCTCGGGGCCACGCACAATCTTCGAAGGCGAACACGGCTTCTACAAGGCCTTCGCGGAACCCGGCATTCCCCGCGACTACAACCGGCTTGCGGGAGGCCTCGGCGACACTTGGGAAGTCGCAAGCCTCGCCTTCAAGCCCTATGCCTGCGGAACCATGGCCCAGCCCTTCATCGATGCGGCCATTCGCCT
This sequence comes from uncultured Rhodobacterales bacterium, assembly GCA_964590405.1. Classification (GTDB taxonomy): domain Bacteria; phylum Pseudomonadota; class Alphaproteobacteria; order Rhodobacterales; family CAZPXZ01; genus CAZPXZ01. The sequence goes on from CAZPXZ010000005.1 coordinate 4,418, forward strand.
GCGCACGGACATCCCGGATCCCGGACAGATCGAGGAGATCACCGCGCCTACTTCTGAAGCCGTTGTCCACCGCCTCTGGGAACCGGCAACGGAGAAGGCAGCACCATCGACTCCGTACTCGGCGAAGTTCAGCGTGCCGTACTGTGTCGCGCTCGGACTGGTGGATGGAGCTGCCGGTCTGGCGCAGTTCAGCGAAGAGAAGATCCGCGATCCGGATCTCCGGTCGCTTGCCGCCAGAGTCCACTACAAGATCGACCCCTCCGACCCCTATCCGGAGAACTATGTCGGATGCCTCCGGGTCCGGCTGTACGGAGGCAAGGTTCTCGAAGCAACACAGCCGCATCTCCGCGGTGGTCGCAGGGAACCGCTGAGCGATGCCGAACTCGAGTCCAAGTTCCGCGCAAACACCGCGCTCGGCGGCTGGTCGAGGTCTCTCGCAGACGCCTTCCTGGCATTCACCCGTAGCGCTTTCGAAGCGAATGACATGGCCGGACTTGCCCGGTTCCGCTGCTGAAAGGAGGAAACATGCCGCACTTTCCCGCTTCCCCGGCGCTGTCCCATCTCCGGGTTCTCGACCTGACGCGGGTGCGCTCCGGACCGACGGCTGTGCGCCAGCTCGCGGACTGGGGTGCGGATGTGATCAAGATCGAGCAACCGGAGTCTCTCGAGGCGGACGGAGCGCTGGGTGCCGGACGGAACACTGCAGACTGGCAAAACCTGCAGCGTAACAAGCGCAGCCTGACGCTGAACCTCAAGGACCCCCAGGGCCTGTCCCTGTTCATGCGCCTGGTCGCTGGTGCCGACGTGGTGGTCGAGAATTTCCGGCCCGATGTGAAGGACCGTCTTGGCGTGGATTATGAAAGCCTCAGATCCGTCAACCCTCGCATCATCCTCGCGAGCATATCCGGCTTCGGCCAGACCGGCCCCTACGCAAAGCGACCCGGTTTCGACCAGATCGCACAGGGGATGGGCGGTCTCATGTCCATCACCGGCGAACCCGGTCGAGGCCCGATGCGAGTGGGAATTCCAATTGCAGACCTCACGGCGGGCCTGTTCTGTGCCATCGGAATCCTGACCGCGCTCATTGAGCGGGAGAAGTCGGGAGAGGGGCAGTGGCTGTGCACATCTCTCCTGCAATCGCAGATCTTCATGCTGGATTTCCAGGCGGCACGCTGGCTGATGCAGGGCGAAGTCGCACCCCAGGTCGGCAATGAACATCCCACAAGCGTTCCCACAAACCGCTACGAAACCCGGGACGGCGCCATCAACATCGCGGTGGCCGGGGATGCGATCTGGCGACGGCTCTGCGAAGCGCTGGGCCGCCCGGACTGGGCGGAGGATGGGAATCTCGCCAACAACGACCTCCGCAAGGCGCACCGGAACGAATTGAACGCCTCGATCCAGGAAATCACCAGGACCCGATCAAGCGCGGAATGGGTCACCATCCTGGCTGAAGCGGGCGTGCCCTGCGGTCCGGTGTATCGGATCGACGAGATGTTCGACGATCCCCAGGTACGGTGCCTCGGCGTGTCCGAACCGCTTCAGACCGAACCGTTCGGCGAAACGCAAGCGTTGGCACAGCCCTTCCGGATGTCCAGGACACCCGTTGCCCTGACCGCCGCACCGCCGGCGCGCGGACAGCACACCGACGAGATCCTTCGGGAATTGGAGGTCTCCGAAGAAGAAATCGCCGAACTGCGAGAGAATTCGATCGTCTGAACCATCCCAGGGGGGACCCCGCCATGAACACCCATGCAACAGCCGCCGTCGCGCTTTCCTTGCCGACCGAGAAGATCCAGGCCCACAGCGAAGGAGCCATCGGCCATATCGTGTTCAACAATCCGGAGCGCCACAACGCCGTTTCGCTCGAGATGTGGGGAGCTGTCGACATCGCTCTCAAGACCTTCGCCGAAGACGATGCAACACGGGTCGTCATCCTGTCGGGCGCGGGCGGCAAGTCGTTCGTATCCGGTGCCGACATCTCCAAATTCGAGAAGGAGCGCGGCTCGAAGGAAGCAGTCGACCACTACAATGCTCGCCTGAAAGTGATTTTCCGCGTCTTCGAGAGATATCCGAAGCCCACCATCGCGATGATCAACGGTCACTGCATCGGCGGTGGCCTCAATCTCGCCGCCTGCAGCGACCTTCGCTACTGCTCGGAGAAGTCCAGGTTCTCCATGCCGGCAGCACGGCTTGCCCTGGGCTATCCGTATGACTCCATCCGCCGCCTGATGAACGCGGTGGGCCCCTCAGCAGCGAAGCAGCTCATGTTCACCGGACGGAGCATCGATGCCGAAACGGCATTTCGTATCGGTCTCGTGCATAGCGTGGTCCCGGAAGACGCACTCGAGGCACATGTCCGGGAAATCGCGGAAGGCATTGCAGAAAATGCTCCCCTGACCATCCGGGCGATGAAGTTCATCGCGAGTCAGGTCATGGAGCCGGACCCGGCCAGTCGTGACCTCGACCGGTGCGATGAGCTTGTTGCTGCCTGCTTCGCTTCGGCGGACTACGTGGAGGGACGGACCGCATTCATGGAGAAGCGCAAGCCCGTATTCCGGGGACATTGAGACTTGGACCTCGCACCGGCAACGCTGCTCTACCTCGGAACGGCTGCTCTCGCGACTGCCACGTTGCACAGCGTCGGCGGCTTTGCCGGGGCGCTGATGATGGCGATTGCCATCGCGCCGGCTGTCGGTGTGAAGGCGACGGTCCCGATCGTGGCAACGGCGATGATCGTGAGTCACGCTTCCCGGGCCTGGCTGTTTCGAAACGCAGTGAACTGGTCGGTATTCCGGGTTGTCTTCCTGCCCGCACTGCCGTTCATCGTCCTGGGGGTGATCTTCTATGTCGAACTCCCGGAAGCCGCGGTGGCTCTCTTCCTGGGTGCATTTCTGATCGTCGCACTGCCGATGCGGCGCATTCTGGCGGGCCGCAAAGTCCCGATCCCCCACGCCGCACTGGCGGGTATCGCCGTTCCCTATGGGTTCCTTTCCGGTGCGAGCTTCGGAGTCGCCATGATGATGGGGCCCTTCCTTCTGGGGGCCGGGCTGGCCGGAGAAACACTGATCGGCACGATGGCGGTGATCGGCATCCTTCTGAACGTCATCAAGACCGTCGCCTTCGGCCTGTCGCCGCTCCTGACAATGGAATACGCTCTAGTCGGCGCCGGAATGGGTCTCTGCACAATACCGGGTCATTGGATCGGTCGGTGGATCGTGCGACGTACATCGATCCGTGTCCATACGCTGATCCTGGAGGGATTTATTGGCGTCGGTGCAATCTACTTTCTCTTCAAGGGACTCGCCGCATGAATCCCCTGGCAGCTGCGCTTGTCTCACCTCTGGCCGGACGGCAGGAACCGCTGCTGTTTCTCCCGGACGCTTCCATGATCAACGGGGCAACCCTGCACGAGATCTCCGGTCGAGCGGCCAATGCATTGAAGGCGCTGGGTGTTCGACCGGGCGACCGTGTCGCGATGCAGGCGGAAAAGTCGCTGATGTCACTTGCCCTCTATCTTGCCTGCCTGCGAGCGGGAGCCGTGTTCCTGCCCCTGAACACCGCCTACACGGCGGTGGAAATGGAGTATTTCGTCCAGGACGCAACGCCCCGTGTCATGGTCGCCGATCCCACTGCGGAAGCAGCGCTGCGTCCGGTGGCGGAGAGTCACGGTGCGACATTCCTGACTCTGGATGCATCTGGAGAGGGGTCTTTCGCAAAGCAAGTCCGGACTACGGGTCCGGCATTCGGCACCGTCCCCCGCGCCGAAGAGGATCTCGCGGTCATTCTCTACACCTCCGGAACCACCGGGCGACCGAAGGGTGCGATGCTGACACATCGCAATTTGCTGTCCAACGCGAATGCCCTGGTCGAGACCTGGCGCTTCACGGAACGGGACATACTGCTGCATGCCCTGCCCATCTATCATGCCCACGGGCTGTTCGTGGCGACCAATGTCATTCTTCACTCCGGTGGCGCCATGATCTTCCTGCCCCGGTTCGACCTTGACCAGATCATCGCCCACCTGCCGCGGGCAACGGCGATGATGGGTGTGCCGACCTTTTACACGCGCCTCCTCGGCGATCCGCGCTTTGACCGGGAACTCGCCCGGCACATGCGAGTGTTCATCTCCGGGAGCGCACCACTCCTCGCGGAAACCCATCGCGCTTTCGAGGCGCGCACCGGCCACCGCATCATCGAGCGCTACGGCATGACGGAGACGAGCATGAACACCTCGAATCCCTATGACGGGGAGCGCCGGGCAGGTGCGGTCGGCTTTCCACTTCCGGGCATCGACGCGCGGATCGCCGATCCCGAGACCGGGAACAGGCTTCCGCAGGGCGAGATCGGCATGCTAGAGATCAGCGGTCCGAACGTGTTCAGGGGATACTGGGGGATGCCGGAAAAGACGAAAGAGGAATTCCGTTCCGACGGGTTCTTCATTACCGGCGACCTGGCCCGGATCGACGCGGATGGATACATCCACATCGTCGGTCGTGCCAAGGACCTCGTGATCTCGGGGGGCTTCAATGTCTATCCGAAGGAGGTCGAGAGTGAAATCGATGCCTTGGACGGCATCATCGAATCCGCTGTCTTCGGCATTCATCATCCGGACTTCGGAGAAGGGGTCGTCGCGATCGCAGTTCGCGCCCCGGGATCCGCGATCTCCGAAGCCGACGTCATCGCGGCCCTGGTCGATCGTCTTGCAAAATTCAAGCAACCAAAGCGGGTTCTGTTTGTGAAAGACCTTCCCCGGAACGCCATGGGCAAGGTGCAGAAAAACCTGCTCCGCGACCGTTACGGCGGTCTGTTCGCAGAATCATCCTGAATCCGGAAGACGCGCCAACATGAAGACCATGACCGCCAGCGAGACGCGGGATCGCCTGCGCAGTCCAGCGGAAATCGCAGTGATTGATGTCCGCGAATTTGGACAGTACGGCGAGGGACACCCGTTCTTTGCGGTCAACGTCCCCTACAGTCAACTGGAACCGCTTGCTTCACGGCTCCTGCCCCGACATTCCGCCCCGATCGTGCTGTGCGACGGAGGAGACGGCATTGCCGAGCGCGCGGCAAGTCGTCTTCACCAACTGGGATATGACCAGATTTTCCTCCTGGAGGGCGGCGTCCCGGCATGGGTGACCGAGGGTCACAGGCTCCATAGGGGCGTCAACCTGCCCTCGAAGACGCTGGGCGAAATGGTGGAGAATACCCTCGGAACACCGCGCCTCCCGGTTGACGATTTCCTGGACATGCGGAGGGCTGGAAGGCCGATCCTGCTTCTCGATGGCCGCACCGAGGCCGAACACCGGCGGTTCACCATTCCTGGTTCCCTGAGTTGTCCGAATGCCGAATTGGGTCTGCGTCTTCCGGACACATTGGACCCGGATACCATGATCGTCATGCACTGTGCCGGAAGAACGCGCAGCATCATCGGTGCGGAGACCCTCCGGGCGCTGGGTACACCGTACCCTGTTGCAGCCCTGGAAAACGGCACGCAGGGCTGGCAACTCGCAGGGTATGAACGGGAATGCGGTGCCAACCGGGTTCTGGCCGACCGCATGACGCCGAACATGCGCTCCCGTGCACTTCGACGCGCCGCATCATTCTGCCGTGATCACCGGATATCGAGGGTCGACACCGCAACACTTTCAGCCTGGCGCCGGGATGCCATGCGCACCCTCTACCTGTTCGATGTCAGGACGGCCGAAGAATACAGGGGAGCCACAGTTCCGGGAGCTGTCCATGCACCCGGTGGACAGTTGATACAGGCCACTGACCATTGGCTGGCCGTGCGCGGCGCCCGCGTCGTGGTCTGGGACGACAGCGAGATCCGCGCCGCATCGACCGCCTACTGGCTGCGTGCGATGGGGTGGGATACGGCCATGCTGGTCGGACCGGTTGAGGCTGCTGCGCCTGACCGCAAGGAGCCGAACCGTACCGCTGTGATCGAAGTGGAAGGACTCTTCCGCGCCGTCGAACATGGCATGCGACTGGTGGACGTCCGGTCAAGTTCCGAATTTCGGCTGGCGCATGTCCGGGGAGCCACCTGGTCCATCCGGCCATCGCTCGGAACGCTTTCCGGCGTCGTCGATGGACGGTTCGTGGTCATCGGCAACAGTATTGAAGTCGCGAGGCTGGCTGCGTGCGAACTTCTGGGTCATGGCGCCGCGGAAGCACGGATCCATGTCGGAAGTCCCGGGCTGTGGCGGCAGAACGGACTGCCCTTAGCCTCCTCACCGGACGACCCGCCTGACGCCGCGAGGATCGACCATCTCTTCTTCACCGCCGAACGGCATTCGGGCAATCTCGATCATGCCCGTCAATATCTTGCCTGGGAGCAGCAACTTCCTGCGCGGCTTCACGCATATGAGCGGGCGGCCTATCGCCTCGAAACTCTCCGCTCCCCTTAGTCGATACGCCGATGCGCAGGGTCTTGTGGCCGGCGGTACGCCGACCGTTCGCTCACGCTGCTAGAATGCGCGCGGCCTGGCCGGAACGTCCGGTCGGGATCCCCGAGGCTTCCGAGGAGAACGGATGCATGTCCTACGAAACGATCCTGACCGAACAGCGCGACGGCGGCGTCGGACTTGTTACGCTGAACCGGCCACAAGCGTTGAACGCGCTTTCCGGAGAACTGGTCGACGAACTCGGCGACGCGCTGCGCTTGTTCGACGAGAGTGACTCGGTCGGTGCCATCGTCATCACCGGGAGCGAGAAGGCGTTTGCCGCCGGAGCTGACATCAAGGAAATGAAGGACCAGACCTTCGCCGATGTCTACGGTGGTGAATTCATCACCCGGAACTGGGACCCAATCGCCCGGGTCCGCAAGCCAACGATCGCTGCCGTTGCCGGATATGCCCTCGGCGGGGGGTGTGAACTCGCCATGATGTGCGACATCGTGATTGCCGCGGAGAACGCGAAATTCGGCCAACCGGAAATCAATCTCGGGGTCATCCCCGGTTCCGGTGGAACGCAACGACTTGCGCGTGCCGCAGGCAAGTCCAAGACCATGGACATGTGCCTGACCGGTCGCATGATGGATGCTGCGGAAGCCGAGCGGTCCGGCCTTGTCAGCCGGGTCTATCCCGTCGAAACCCTTGTCGAGGAAGCTGTGGGTATTGCCCGAACCATTGCCGGTCAAGGCCGACTCGCCGTTTACGCGGCCAAGGAGGCTGTCGATGCATCCTTCGAGACCGGGCTTGCGGAAGGCGTTCGGCTGGAACGCCGCCTGTTTCACGCGCTGTTCGCGACCGAGGACCAGAAGGAAGGCATGGCCGCGTTTGCGGAGAAACGCAAGGCAAATTTTCGTAACCGTTGATCCCGTCCGGTCCGTTCAAGCGTGCCTCTCTCGGAGCCTTCGCCAGCGCTACTGGCTGCACTGCGCGCCGTTCTCGGCGAGAACGGGTGGGCCGCGCCTGACAGGGAATCACGTTATCTAGTCGAACCGCGAGGTTGGCTTCAAGGCCGTGCCGCCATCATCCTGAAGCCCTCCTCGACGACCGAAATTGCCGAAGTCGTATCCCTGTGCCATCAGGAGCAGGTAGGCATCGTGCCGTATGGTGGTGGGACCGGGCTCGTCGGCGGTCAGATCGCCCTTGATGCGCAGAATCCCGTGATCCTCAGCCTGGAGCGGATGCGCCAGATCCGCAAATTCACACCCGAGGATGACGCCATCATCGCGGAAGCTGGCTGCACTCTCGCCGACATCCGCGCGGCGGCTGCAAGGTCAGGACGTGCGTTCCCTCTGCGCATCGCATCGGAAGGCACGTGCCAAATCGGTGGGGTCCTCGCCACCAATGCCGGCGGCATGCAGGTCCTTCGCTACGGGAATGCACGTGAACTCTGTCTCGGTGTCGAGGCGGTCTTTGCGGATGGTAGCGTCTGGAATGGTTTGCGCACCCTTCGCAAGGAAAGCTCGGGCTATGATCTCCGCCATCTGCTGGTCGGGTCCGAAGGCACCCTTGGAATTATCACGGCAGCTGCGCTTCGCCTCTTCCCGGTTGCTGCCGAGGAGGCGACGGCCCTGGTAGCCGTACCCGATCCTGAAGCAGCTACGGAACTGGCGCTCGACCTTCGCCTCTTCCTCGCGGAAATTCTGAGCTCTGTCGAGATCATGCAACAATCCGGAATCGAATTCATCCGTGAAAACTATCCCGCGGTTTCCTTGCCGCTGCCGGGAAACCATCCCTGGTACGTGATGATCGAGGTGGAGGGTGGAGCCGGAAGCGAAGCCGGAAGCCGGCTCGAGGCCGTGCTTGGGAGGGCGCTGGAACAGGAACGGATTCTCGACGCCGTCATCCCACAAAGCAGCGTGCAACGTGATGCCATTCGCACGATTCGGGAAACCATTCCCATTGCGAACCGGAGTGTCCGTGCCGTCGCAACCCATGACATTGCCGTTTCGCTGGAACGTGTTCCCGAATTCGTCCACGAGTTTCACCGCATCGTTCATTCGCTGGATTCCCGGTTCCGCACCAATGTCTTCGGCCATCTTGGCGACGGCAACCTGCACGCAAACATCTTTCCGCCAAAGGGGCGGCCAGCCAGCGACTTCCTGGAGCGGAAACTCGAAATCAATCGCGCCGTGTTCGATGCGGTCCGACGCCTTGACGGGGCCGTGAGCGCCGAACACGGCGTCGGGCGAATTCTCAAGGAAGCAACTATCGGGCACCTGCAGGCGACCGAGCAGCGTGCCATGCGCGCGATCAAGGGAGCTCTGGACCCTCTCGGAATCCTGAACCCCGGCGCGGTCGTCGATGGTCCGGACAACGGTGCAGCATGAGTGAATGCACCGACCGAAGCCGCTTCTTCGAAGATCTCCTGCCGGGAGAATCATTCTCCTTCGGCCCGTACGAAATGACGGAAGAACGAATTATCGCCTTCGCACGCGCCTTCGATCCACAGCCGATGCATCTCGACCCGGTCGCCGGACATGCGTCGCCACTCGGCGGACTCGCGGCAAGCGGCTGGCACACCGCGTCCGTCCTGATGCGGCTTGTCTACGACAGCTGGCTCTGCAAATGCAGGAGTCTCGGCAGTCCCGGAATCGAAGGCACGGCTTGGCCCCGGGCCTTGATGGCCGGGGAATCGATCGAGGGAGAAGGCCGGCTGCTCGCAAAGCGGGTGTCGAGATCAAGACCGGATACGGGGCTCGTGCAAGTCGGGATTGCCATGCAGGACACAAGACACGGAACGGAGGTCCTGCGCGCAACCTGGTGGCTCATGCTGGAGCGCCGGTCGACAGAAGTCCCGGCGGTGTCCGAGATACCGGAGCGACGGCCTCCCGTTGATCGTTCGGACCCGCCACGGCGAAGTACGGCAGTAGCGCCAAGCTTGCAGATGCTGCATCTCGGGAGCGTCGAACCAGGGAAGCCCATTTATCTCGGGGAAACCTCGGCTAGCGAAAACGAAATGATCTCCTTCGCCCGTGCCTTCGATCCGCAGCCCTTCCACCTGGATCGGAAAGCCGGTGAAACCGGTATCTTGGGCGGACTTGCATCAAGCGGATGGCATACCTGCGCACTCTGGATGCGAACCAACGTACGGGCACGACAAGCGCTGCTTGCCGAATTGCCGGAAACGAAGCGCCAGCAACTGGAACACAGTGCAGCCATCGGACTCGGCTTCGAAGACCTCTCCTGGAACCGGCCCGTTCGTCCCGACAACCTGCTTCACGCGTTCATCACGCCCCTAGACTCGAGAGAAAGCCGGTCGCGGCCAGACTGGGGAATTGCTCGCTGGCGAGCAGAAATGACCGATGACGACGAAAACCGGGTCCTTTGCTTCTACCCTTCGCTCCTGATGCGGAAACCCTGAACCCGAAATCGATCCAATCCGTCCGGAACGCCGGAAAGATCAGACACCATTGCAATGGAAATGGTGGGCCCGGAAGGATTTGAACCTTCGACCTGCCGATTACGTCCCACTTCGGCTTGCGCCGCCCCCGCATGCGCGGAGTTCGTGGGCTGGACTATCCCTTCGCCGTATCCCGCAACGCGGAACGTAGGCGGGCGCCGTCTAGTCTCTACACCTTCCCCCTGTAGGGGCTTGGCTCGGGATTGCCCCGCCTGGACTGGGTTTCCCCGAATTTGACGCCTGTCCACCCGACGGTTTCCCGTCGGGGCTCCCATCTGAAAGTCGGTTGCTCTACCCCTGAGCTACGGGCCCGGGCCCCGGATTCCAGACGATCCGGGAGCGGCGGAAGCCTAGCCGAGTGCGTGCCCTGCGGCAAGCCCGGCACGCGGTGCGGTGACCGGAACGGAACGACCGGCCATACCCCAATCTGGAATTGCCGACCCTTTGCCTGTGAAGACTCCCGGGAAACAGGCCACCCAAGTCTCTCAGGATCCGTCTTCCGGGCGACTGACGGCGGAACGCCGCAAACATGCCCCAATTGATGGGAGTCGTACTGCTATAGTCTCGGGTACGCGGCGCAACCACACGGAATCTTGCATTCCTGCATGTGCAGATTGCGCCAATTGCATACCAGCCTCAGGAGAGTCGCCGTGCTCAAGAGCAGCGCTGCCCGCTCAGCCATCGACCATGCGGTGTCCCTGGGCGCAGATTTCGTGGACATCTTCGTGGAGCGTAATCAGGTCAGCACCATCTCCACGCTTACGAGCGCGGTACAGGATATCGGTTCGGGTATTGAATTCGGTATCGGCATTCGCCTCGTCTACGGCGGCAGGGTGCTCTACGGGTTTACCAACCGGACCGAGGTAGAGGAACTTCAGCGAATCGTGTCCGATCTCGCTGCGAAGGATCGTCGTGATCCCGCGTCGACCGCTCAGGCTTTCGACTACCGAGAAGTGACGGATTTGCATGCTGCGTATCGGTCTCTCTCATGTAATCCCGAGACGGAGAGCAAGGTGGCGTGGCTGCTCGCGGCCGACCGCACCGCCCGCGATTCGAGCAATCGCGTCTCGCAGGTGCGAGGTTCCTGCGGCCAGCGCGAACAGGCGGTCGAAATCTTCAACAGCGAAGGTCTGCATGTCCGGGACACACGTCACTACACCCGACTGAGCGTTGTTTCCATAGCGACCGACGGAACCCAGCAAGCCACCGGAACCGCAACCGAGGGAGCCCTCCAGGGATGGGAACTCTCGGAGACGGTCGCGGCAGAGGAATTGGGTGCGGAGGCAACACGCCAGGCACTCGTCAATCTTGAGGCGAAACCCTGCCCATCCGGCCGGATGCCGGTAGTGATCGGCAACGGCTTCGGTGGCGTGATCTTCCACGAGGCGTGCGGCCACTCGCTGGAAACGACTTCGGTCGCCAAGAAGGCATCGGAATTTCACGACCGGATGGGCGACATGATTGCCAATCCCGTGGTGAACGCGGTCGATGACGGCACCCTGGTCCGCGAATGGGGTTCGATCAACATCGATGACGAGGGAATGGCCACTGAACGTACCCAGCTCATCCGAGAGGGCAAACTGGTCAATTTCCTCGCGGACCGGATCGGTTTCGAGCAGACCGGTTATCCCCGTACCGGGTCGGGGCGACGGCAAGGCTATGCGTTCGCCCCCGCTTCGCGCATGCGCAATACATTCATCGAGCCCGGCGAGCACAGTTTCGACGACATGATCGCGTCAGTCCCGCGTGGAATCTACGCGGCCCGCATGGGCGGAGGTTCGGTACAACCGGGAACCGGCGAGTTCAACTTTGCAGTAACCGAAGGCTATTACGTCGAGGGCGGCAGGATCCGACATCCTGTCCAGGCAGCCACCCTTATCGGCAAGGGCTGCGAGGTACTCGAACAGATCTCCATGGTCGGCCAGGACATAACTCTCGCAACCGGAATGTGCGGCTCAGTCTCGGGTTCGGTGCCCGTTACGGTCGGACAACCGACCATCAAGGTCGAAAACATCCTGGTTGGCGGAAACGACTGATGCCGATCCGTGATGACATTCGGTCGCGGGCCGAACGAGTGCTCGAACTGGTAACCAGCGAAAAGGCAAGTGGCGACCTGATGGTGATGGACGACACTTCGCTCTCGCTCAAGGCCCGGGACGGCGAACTCGAAGAGCACGCGGTCAGCAGCAGGCGTATCTTCGGCGTACGGGTCATCAAGGACGCACGAACGGGAATCGCCTACAGCGAAGCGTCGGACAGCGATGCGCTCCACTCGATGGTTGCCCAAGCGCTGGACAACACCAGATTTGCTGGGGCAGATCCGCACGAGCAGATCCCCGACCATGCAGGAACCCTCGAAACCGAGGATGCCATTCTCTGCCCGACCGATGATACGACACTCGAAGGAAAAGTAGATCGGGTGCTTGCCATGGAACGCAAGCTCCTGGCCTGCGAAAAGGTAAGGAACGTTCCATACAATGGCGTTCTGGATCAAACGCGGGAGCAACACCTGTTTTCGACAGCGGGGCTCTGCGCGTACAGCAAGGGCCGTGTCTGCTCCGCTTGGAGTTATGCGCTTACCGAGGATGGCGATCACAACATCCTCGCGGGGGTCGGCCGCTCCGCGCGCCGGTTCGGCGATCTCGACACCGACGAAATTGCCGACGAAACCCACGCGCGGTGCCTCGCCCTCCTGGACGGAGTGTCCGTGCCAAGCGGGCATTACGATGTGCTGTTCGACACCGAGCGTCAGGGCAACCTCTTCGGAGTCTTCAGGATGATGTTCTCCGGAAAGGCCGCGCAGGACGGAATCAACCCGATGCGCGACAAGATCGGAGATCCGGTCTCGGACGGGGCGCTCAACGTATGCGACGCACCGCATCGAACCGAAGGGCTCGGCTACGCCTTGTTCGACGACGAAGGGACCGCAACTGCCCCCACCCGCTTCATCGATGACGGATGCCTTGCGACCCTCGCTCACAACAGTGCGACTGCATCCCACTTTGGCCTTCGCTCAACCGGCCACGCAGTTCGCTCACCGCGGTCACCGCTCAACGTCCGACACCACCAGCTGGAGATCGAGGCCGGGCAGGAGACAGAAGCGGCACTCACGAGCGGCAAGTATCTCGAGATCGTCGACCTTGCGGGACTGCATTCCGGAGCAAATCCCGTTTCGGGCGACTTCAGCTTCGGGGCGGCGGGCTTCCTGTGCCAAAACGGCGAACGCCTGCATGCGGTACGAAACATCACGGTCGCTGGCAATTTCTACGAACTCCTGATGCGTATTGCCGGCGTGGGCGACATCCAACATTGGAACGCGATGCGTTCAGCGCTCATGGCGCGTATCCGGTTCGCGGACGTCGCCGTATCGGGATAGCACCGAGTCTTGAACGCCGGCAACGAATTCGCACAGGACGAATGCGAGCGCATGTCGAGGCAAGATGCGGCGAGAGATCGAACAGCCGTGCCCGCACCTGCACTCGGTGCTGAACATTCCCTTGTTCCGGCGTTGGATGACGGGAGACATCATCACGCGTTCAATCGTGTGTTCGCTCGGTGTCGTCGAGCAAGATCCTGGCGTAAAGACTGTCGAAATGGAAACGGAGTGAGCAGGCAACCGGCTGTAATCGCGAACCTTCTGTTGCGTTCCACATGATCTCGGATCCACGCGACGGGTCGGCATGGTTCACGGTTTGCCTCCGAGCCATAGCGATTCCATTTCGATGGTTGCCACACCAGCAGGCGGAGCTGACGGACGACATCGTTCCGCGGTCGCTGTTCAGTCACCATGAATTTGCCCCACGGCTGGCCGCGATGCCAAACCGCAAGAATTCATGTGACACTCCAGCATTCAGAAAAATCGGATTCTGAGGTTCGCCCCTCGACACAAGGGATCGATGTCGCTTGGTCGCCACCTCCAGCGTCCACCAGGCAAGGATTGTTGGTCCGACGTCCGAGAAAGACGACAATTTCGTCGGGAATGATCCCGTAGGCGGCGAATGCGCTGGTGACCTTTCGATAAATGCGTCGGGCGTTTACGGTTTCGAGTCCTTTGCCGGGGAGCCTGGCACGGCGCATCCGGCCGGGATCATGCGGCTGCCGGGCATGTCGGCCTGCGCCGGAGTGCCATCCAGAGCGCACTGGGCGAGGTCGGACGCGAACTGGAATCCGGTCGCCTCCGCCACGCCGGCATGCACGGCAGGCAAGCAACCGTGCGGCCAGCTTCGACAGCACATGGCAGACGGCATTCAACCTGCCGGCCCGGTCATCCCCGGGTTGCCCCCACTGGAGATTGCAGTGGCAGAATGACCGACAAGCTCAGCTATGGGGAAGACTCTGCCGGATATCCGGGATTCCGGTCCGGAAGATCGCATCGGCCTGACAACTCCAAGGGGCCTGGAAAATGTACCCGTTCCAGTGGTTGGGCTCCGGACCGTACTTCATCAGATGACCGTATGGATCGTCCGTCCTTGGCAATTTCTTCGCCCTTATTCGCGAGGGTTCGCGCTCCAGACAGTCGATGAAGGCGCGTTCGGTATAGTCTCCGATGACGTTGGGCGCGTTGTACACGATGTGCTGTCGGCAGGATGGAATGCAACTGCCTATGTTTCCCGGCTTCTGCCGAACCGCACGTCGAACAGCTCCCACATCCAGAAGTCGCTCGGGGTCAACGGGCTCATCGGCGGCCCGCTCGGAACGTACTCGTCCTCGGTGTCGCCGACGATCCTGACCCAGGACTTCGCTTCTCTCAGCCCCGAAATGGATTCGGCCATGAGGGATGCGACGTTCTGCGTTACCAGGTACCGGGCCGTGCAACGGTCGTGGACCGCGAGCCTCTTGTCCAGAGCCAGACCGTCGACACTGAAGTCGGCTTGGAGAGCCGTCTTTCTGCCTTCGCGCCAGCGGGCCAAATCGACGGCCTTCGACCCCCAGGACCAGAGCATAGTCTTCGCGATCTTGCCTGCTACGGAACCCATGGAATGCCCTCTTTCCATTTCACTCGCGGAGGTTGGCCGTCCACAACCCCACGCCGTGCTCCTCCGGTTCATTCGCCGACCGGGGAAGCCCAGCAGGCAGACGATCAGCCGCAGCATGAGTTCCTGTACGACGGGCATCTTCGGCGACCAGCAACCCCATCGCGGTCAGCGCCCGCGATTTGAGCCGGTGGTCAACCCACTCCTGCCGTAGGTAGAGGGGTAACAGCAGCGAGTCGACGCGCTTGTGGCCATTGGCGAAGGGGTTGTCCTTGACGACGACAGAGGGCAGATGCGCCGCGTTGTCCTCACGGCTTCGGTAGACGGGTTCGCCGAACATGGTCTACTCGATGTTGCCAAGTGTGGCGGCCAGTGTATCGCCCCCGGGAACTGCCGAACGGCGGCAACGCCTCGTTTCGCGCCATCAACTCGCGAGGGAACTCCGCGATCATGCAAGTGGCGAGCCCGTGATCCAGCACGCCGACCGCGCCTTCGGCCGCACACCTGGTTACACAGGCCTCGCCAGGGACAGGCTGAACGAGGTCCGACTTCTTCACCATTCTTTCGCCGACCACGCAGGCCATGAACCCGCGATTCGCCGCGCGCCACAGAACTGTTCGATCACCCCTGATCGTGCCGGACAAGGGGATCAATTGTGCCGACGGCGGCTCCCGGCATGCCCATCGCAAAGTCCGGCGGTCGATCGCAGACACCGGCAAGGAAGGGATCGTCGATGAGAGATCGGGATACAGCGTCAGCCGACCGAAAGAGCACTACGGAGATCTGGCTTGGTATCGGGCGGATCCTGTGTCGCGCACTGTACCTTGCTTCCCCGCATGGTCTGCAGATTCTCTGGCACAATCACGACTTCGAATATGCCTTGCTGCCCGATGGTTCCCGTACCATTGATCGAATTCTGGAAGGTGGGAGCGCAGACGTGGGTTATGAACTCGATGTCGGTTGGTTGACGCGAGCCGGTGTACGTCCGGAAGCAGAGTTTGAACGGTATGGCGACAGGATCTTCGCAATACAGGTCAAGGACACTGCCCCGGACGGCTGCCTCGAGGAGGATGGCTGGACCGCTACAGGCGACGGAATCATAGACTGGATCTCGTTACTGCCGAGCTTCGATCAGACACCGGCGACCCACATTGGCGTCGAACATGACAATCCTGCGGACTGGAAACGATTTGCTGAGCCATCCATCCGGTATGTGCGGCAAATCTGCCTGTGAGAACCAGTTGCCGAGACACTGCGCGACAGGCGCTGGTGACCGGCATCGGCGTGGCTCTGGCTTCCTGTCCGCGGATTGCTCTGCCGAACGCCATTGCGACTTCGGGACACGGCATGCAAATGCGGCCATTCCGCAGAATTTCATGGACGGAATAAGAGTGAATTGACAAATTACTCAAATCCTTGAATTCCTCCGATCGCGACTCTAGGACGGGCACCGATTCGCATCACAACCATAAGTGGGGTATAGAGTAACAGGCGTGTGGGCCTGCATACTGCTCTCTGGCCGCATCGATGCCGCCCGGACTGAATGGCACCGTTATTTCAATTTTCCCCCTGGCTCCTCGCGATGCGTCTACCTGATCCCGCGTTCATTCATCGCAGCGGAGTGTGAGGCGCGGTTCGCGATGCAGATCTACCTGCCTATCGCGGAACAATCCGTCAACGCTCTTCTCCTGCTTGGTGCAGGAGGCGGCGTTGGCTTTCTCTCCGGATTGTTCGGCGTTGGCGGCGGATTTCTCATGACACCGTTGCTCATCTTCATCGGCATCTCGCCGGCCGTCGCCGTTGCCACGGAAGCCAACCAGATCGTCGCGGCCTCCTTTTCCGGCTACCTCGCGCATCGAAAGCGACGCACGGTTGATGTCCGTATGGGAACAGTACTGCTCTCCGGGGGAGCCCTGGGTGCGTTCATCGGCGTGCAGGCCTTCAAGCAACTCCGTGAAATCGGTCAGGTCGACCTGGTGGTTACACTGAGTTATGTCATCTTTCTCGGCGCCATCGGCAGCCTGATGTTCTACGAAAGCGTCCGGGCGTTCCTGCGCAGAAGAAGGGGAATTCATCCCCCGCACCGCCGTCGCCGCACATGGGTCGACGCCCTGCCCCTCAAGGTCCGGTTCCGGACCTCGAAAATCTACATGAGCGTGATTCCGCCCTTCGTGATCGGCGCCATCGTTGGCGTACTTGCAGCGATCATGGGGGTCGGTGGGGGCTTCATCATGGTACCCGCCATGATCTACATTCTTCACATGCCGACGCGCATCGTGGTCGGCACCTCCCTGTTCCAGATCATGTTCGTCACCGGGATAACGACCGTGCTGCATGCAGTGGAGAACCAGACCGTAGACGCTGTACTTGCGCTGGTGCTCCTGATCGGTGGCGCGATTGGTGCACAGATCGGTGCCCGCATCGGCGATCGAATCAAGGGAGAGGAACTGCGCGTGCTTCTCGCTCTGGTCGTTCTCGGTGTCTGCGGAAAGCTCGCCTATGATCTCTTTGCAACCCCGGCCGAATTGTATTCCATCGCGGCGCTTCTCAACGGTACCGAACGATGATCCGCTTCCTCATCACATCTCTTGCCTGCGTGATGGCCCTGATCCTGGTCGCCCATGCGGATGACGAGCGGGAACCTCTGCAGGAGAAGATCGCTGTCGGTTTGTCCCAGGAGGATGTGGATATCACGGCAGACTTTTCCGGGGAGGAAATCCTCGTCTACGGTGCTATCGAGCGCAGTCGCTTTTTGCACGAATCCGAGGCTCCACCCGATGTGATCATCGTGGTCGAAGGACCCTCACGCCCGAATGTCGTTCGCAGGAAGGAGCGGATTGTCGGTGTCTGGGTGAACCGCGCCCATACTGTCATCAGCGCTGCTCCCAGCTTCTATGCCGTGGGAAGTACGCGCCCGCTTGACGAAATCCTGACACCGCACCAGATCGAAATCCATGATATCGGTCTGGAGCAGGTGCTTCTCGTGCCAGGGGAGGTCTCGGACGGCGGCGACCCCGAACTCTACCGTGATGCTGCGGTACGCCTCCTCCGCAACGCAGGCTTCTACCGGATCCTTCCAGGCAGCGTGCGCGTCCCCGGGGAGTCCCTTTTCTCGTCTCGCATCCGGCTGCCGGCCAGTATCGTGGAAGGTGATTATCGCCTCCGGATCCATCTTGCTCGCGACGGGATCGTCACCGATACGCATGAACTCATCATTCCCGTTCGTCGGGCAGCCCTGGAGCAGTGGATCTACAGATCTGCACATGAAGACCCTCTGGGCTACGCGCTTGCATCCATCCTCGTTGCCATCCTCGCTGGCTGGGGCGCATCGGCTCTCTTCCGTCGAATCCGCATCTAATGGTTCTCGCTAATCTCGTGACCTGACGTATACAATGACATTGTCGCGTTCCCTCGCGACGCAAAGAGCGGAGAAACCGATGCCCGCCAGCAGTCATCCGAAACCCAGGACCTCCCTCGTACATGCCGGAGCGAGGCGAAGCGCGTTCGGAGAACTCTCCGAAGGTCTCTTTCTGACCCAGGCCTACCTGTATCCCACCGCGGAGGAGGCCGCCGCGCGCAGCGCCGACGATGATGCGGAGGTTTATGTCTACTCCCGTTTCAGCAACCCGACGGTATCCATGTTCGAAGCCCGGCTCGCCGCGTATGAAGAAGCGGAATCCGCCTGCGCCTTTGCAACCGGGATGGCCGCTGTTACGGCCAGTCTCCTGTGCACGCTCGAGGCCGGTGATCATGTTGTCGCTTCTCGGGTTCTCTTCGGTTCCTGCCGTTGGATCGTTGCCGACCTGCTTCCCCGTCTCGGGATCGCCACGACGCTGGTCGACGGACGGACTGCGGCTGCCTGGGAAGCAGCCATCCGACCGGAAACAAAGGTGCTTTTCACGGAAACTCCGGCCAATCCAAATCTTGAACTGGTCGATATCCCGGCGGTTTCCGAGCTTGGCCGCAAGGCAAATGCTCTTTTCGTTGTCGACAACGCTCTTTCGTCGCCGGTCTGTCAGCGCCCATTGGAACTGGGCGCAGATGTTTCCGTCTATTCGGCAACCAAGCACATAGACGGTCAGGGTCGCTGCATGGGAGGTGCTGTGCTGGGACGGCGCGAGTTCATTCGCGGACCCTTGTTTACCTTCCTCCGGAATACCGGCGGCACCATGAGCCCTTTCAATGCCTGGACACTTCTGAAGGCCCTGGAAACCCTGGAGTTGCGGGTCGACGCCCAGTGTGCCACCGCACATCGCCTGGCGGACCACTTTCACGGTCATCCGGCCCTCGTTCGCTGCCTGTATCCGGGTCTGCCCTCCCACCCGCAGCACGATCTCGCCAAACGTCAGATGCGATCTTCCGGTTCCCTGTTCACACTTGATCTCAGGGGCGGTCGCGATGCTGCGTTCCGTTTCCTGAACTCACTCGAGATCGTAAAAATCTGCAACAATCTGGGCGACGCAAAGAGCCTTGCCACGCACCCGGCAACCACCACGCATGGCCGCCTTCCTGCCGAACTTCGAGCCGAACTGGACATTCCCGAGGGCATGGTCCGGATCTCCTGCGGTCTGGAGGACCCCGAGGATCTCATCGACGACATTGCCAATGCCCTGGCAAAAGCCGGCAGGGACAACTGACATCCAACCGCGACATGACCCATCACCCGCCAGTTCTCCGCATGGAACACGGTGAGCGTATCTTCATCGAATGGCTTGGCGACTGTCCAGCGCCCGGAGGCCGCGATCCCCGAGTCAAAGAGTTGCTCCCCAAGTTCATCCAGACACGGCGTTAGACGGAAGCGGGCAAATGCTTGATTTGGCTCCCGTTTCATACGCTATCGGCCTTGTTGTGGCCGGCGTCGGTGCCATCATGGGAATTCCCGCCTTTGTTGAATTCCTCAACGGAAGCGATGCGGCAGGCGATTTCCTCTATTGTTCCGCCGTGTCCATCGCGTGCGGTGTCCTGCTTGCCATACCCTTCCACGGCCATCGGTCCGCCCGTCTCTCCGTACGCCAGGCTCTTGTCCTCATCGCCCTTCTCTGGGTTGCCGTCCCCCTCTTTGGGGCCTTGCCGTTCCTCGCGGCCGAAATCGGCCTCACGCCAACGGATGCCTTTTTCGAAGCCATGTCGGGATTCACGACCACGGGATCTACCGTCATCGACAACCTGGAATCCCGACCTGCGGGAATCCTCCTCTGGCGCGGATTGCTGCAATGGATGGGCGGAATCGCCGTGGTCGTTGTCGCGATCCTGTTTCTTCCCCGCATCGGCGTCGGCGGCATGTCACTTTTCCGAAGTTCCCTCGGCGAGGGCACCGACAACATCCAGCCACGCATTCGCAGCGTTTTCCTGCTCACCTGTATCGCCTACGGCATCCTTTCCCTACTCTGCGCTTTCACGTATCTCAGCTTCGGCCTTGGTCCACTTGAAGCCTTCGTACTTGCCATGACGACCGTCGCCACCGGCGGATTCGCCACGCGAGACGCTTCCTTCGCAGACTATCCGCCGGCAATCGAATATGCCGCTGTCTTCTTCATGCTCCTGGCGAGCCTGCCCTTCCTTCGTTACGTCCAGATTCTCGAGGGTCGGCTGCGGCCCTTCCTCCGGGACGGTCAAGTCAAGGCCTTTTTTCTGGCAGCCACCGCAACCGCGGCAATGCTCGCTGCCTGGCTCATCATCACGAACGGCACCGACGCGGAAACCGCAATCCGCAAGTCCCTGTTCAACGGAATATCCATCCTGACGGGAACCGGTTACGCCAGCGCCGGTTACGATTCCTGGGGCGGCTTTGCCGTATCGCTCTTTCTCCTGATCGGGCTGATCGGTGGTTGTGCCGGCTCCACAACCTGCAGTATCAAGGTATTTCGCTTTCAGGTCCTGCTGGCTTCCCTCCTGGCTGAAATAAGGCGGGTTCGCAATCCGCGTGGCATCTATACGCCGCACTACGAAGGTCAAACCATTCCGCGCGATGTTCTCGCCTCGGTCTCCGCCTTCCTCTTTCTCTTTGCTGCATCTCTCATTTCATTGACTATCCTCCTGTCCATGACCGGACTGGATTTCCTGACCTCGGCGTCAGGCGCTGCCACGGCGCTCGCGAATGTCGGTCCTGGCCTCGGTCCGATCATCGGTCCGGAAGGAAATTTCGCTTCCTTGCCGGATGTCGCAAAGTGGCTGCTAACACTTGGAATGCTGCTCGGCAGGCTGGAGATCCTGGGTGTGCTGGTATTGTTCCAGCTTTCCTTCTGGCGTGATTAGGCAAGCCAGAAGAGCAATATCCTGAAATGTGGCGCGCCCGACGGGAATCGAACCCGTTCCTCCGCCTTGAAAGGGCGACATCCTGACCGGTAGACGACGGGCGCGCTAGCGACGTTGTACGGCAACAGACTGATTTATGCAATCCTTTTCAGGGACTGTTGTTCAAACGAGGAAAGAAAAACAAGAATTATGAAATTACAACATTCTCCTTTTTCTCCTATCCTTGCGGATACTGTTGAACCGGCAATTCTTCAACCAGCGCTATCTCGAGAAGGAGAACCGAAGCGCAAGAGCGGGAAGTTTAACGGATGTGGAAAGTGTGGATAATGTCCTTAACTCCTCTTGGAACCAACTGGTTACTTATGGATAATATGTGGAGGTGAGAGACGCGATAGACAATCGACTACGTAATTTCACGTAGTAGTCCGGCGTTTGTTAACAGGTTTTCCGCCTAGTATACCAGCCGATGGATACTCGTACGGGTCGGTGAAAACGGGGTGTCGGACGGGGGCGAAATCGGGATGTCGGGATGGGACAGCAGATTGTTTCCCGCGGAAAACTACCGGTTTTCCGCAATGTTTCCCCGAACTTGATGGCAGGCAGGAGAGACGGCATGCGGAAAGACGTTCTCGTGCTGGCCAGCGGCAGCAGGAGCCGAGCCGGACTCCTCGCAGCGGCCGGAGTGCCGTACGAAATCGCTCCGGCCAGCGTTGATGAGGAAACCGTTCGGATGTCCATGGAAGCGGAAGGCTTCGGACCCGAAGAGGTTGCAGATGCGCTTGCGGAAGTGAAGGCCTGTCGCGTGTCCGCGATGCGCGAAGGCCAGCTGGTCCTTGGTGCGGACCAGGTGCTGTTCAGCGAGGGTGAAGTTCTGGCGAAGCCGCAGAGTCTTGATGCCGCCAGGTTGCAGCTCCAGGCATTGCGCGGAAAGGAGCATGCGCTCATCTCCGCGGCCGTGCTGGCGAAGGACTCCTCACCGATCTGGCGATGTACAGGAAAGGCTGTCCTGCGAATGCGTGATTTCTCGGATGGCTTTCTGGAGGAATATCTCCGAAGAGAAGGGGAAGCGGTGTGCGAGTCCGTCGGTGCATATCGTCTCGAAGCAATGGGGTCGCAACTGTTCGAAACGGTTTCCGGTGACTATTTCACCATACTTGGCTTGCCGTTGCTGCCGTTGCTGCAGCAGCTCCGGGAATTGCGCATTCTGACTGGATGAAGGCGGAAGAGGGCATCATGCGGAAGGATACACTCGAAGCGGGTGTCGTTGGCTGGCCGGTCGCACATTCCCGGTCGCCACAGATCTTTCGGCACTGGTTTCGGCGATACGGCATTGTCGGTCATTACGATCGACATGCGCTGGAGCCGGGAGCTTTCGAGGAGGGAATCCGCCATTTGCTGGACGAGGGCTTTCGTGGCTGCAACGTGACCGTGCCGCACAAGGAAAGCGCGTTCCGGATTGCGGATATACGGACGGAAACCGCGAATAGAATTGGCTCCGTCAACACGCTTGTCTTTCACAGCGATGGCCGTATCGAAGGCGATAGCACGGACGGTTACGGCTTCCTGGAGGCACTGCGGCAAGGAGTCGGAGGGAAAGTGCCAGTGAATGGGCCGTCCGTTATCCTCGGGGCGGGGGGAGCAGCACGCGCGGTGGCCGACAGTCTGGCCGACGCGGGAGCAGTCGAGGTACGGATTGTCAACCGGACAATCACGCGCGCCCAGCGTCTGGCGGAAGAAATACCCGGTCCCCTCGTCGCGGTTGCGGTGAAGGATGCGGGGTACGCGCTTCGCGACGCCAGGTTGGTGGTCAATACGACGAGTCTCGGCATGAAGGGAGGTGCTCCGCTGTTTGTGGACAGCACCGGAGCTCCAAGGGAAGCGGTCGTCATGGACCTGGTCTATTCGCCCCTGGAAACGGAACTCCTGCGTCGTGCCCGCGCCGCAGGTCAGAAGGTCATCGACGGTCTCGGCATGTTGCTCCACCAGGCTCGGCCGGGCTTTCACCGCTGGTTCGGGGTCGACCCGGAAGTGGATGCTTCGCTTCGCAAGGCTGCACTGGAGTCGCCTGTGCCATGATTGTGATCGGCCTGACCGGGTCCATGGGTATGGGCAAGTCCGAAACCTCTCGAATGTTCACGGAGGAAGGCGGCGGACCGGTTCAGTCGGCTGACGACGTTGTGCATCATCTCTATCGCGCCGGTGGGCGAGGGGCCAAAGCGATCGAAGAGTTGGAACCGGACGCGATCGGCAGAGACGGATCCGTCGATCGACAGCGACTCCGGGAACGGTTGCGCCTGGATCCCGACTTGCTGGAGCGTGTGGAGGCTGTCATTCATCCCCTGGTGCAGGAAGAGCGTCATAGCTTTGTCGCCAGGGCGCAGGAAGCTGGCGCGACGTTCGTGGTTCTTGAGATTCCGCTATTGTTCGAGACGGGTGCAGAGAAGGGAGTGGATACGGTGGTTGTCGTGACTGCGCCCGAGTCGGTCCAGCGCGAGCGCGTACTCGCGAGACCGGGAATGGACCAGGAATCGTACCGAAGAATGCTCGCAAAGCAGACCCCGGATGCGGAGAAGCAGCGGCGGGCCGATCACATCATCCAGACCGGTGACGGGATGGAGGCGGCGAGAACCCAGGTTCGCGCGGTACTGGCGAAGCTGGGGCTCCGTCCGCCAAGCGAACGGCGATCGGCTACCGAGGCCGGTTCCTGAGGTTAACGGGAACAGGACAGTCATGCGTGAGGTAATTCTCGATACGGAAACAACAGGCCTGTATGTCGATCGCGGCGATCGGATCATAGAGGTTGCATGTATCGAGCTTCTTGACCGGGCGCGAAAGGGTCAGTCCTTTCAGCGCTATGTGAATCCGGAACGCCCGATCGATGCGGATGCCAGGCAGGTTCACGGTATCACCGACGAAATGCTGCGCGACAAGCCGCGCTTTGCAGATATCGTGGATGAGTTTCTCGCCTTCATCGGCGAGGATCCACTCGTGATTCACAATGCGCCGTTCGACATGGGGTTTCTGAACGAGGAACTTCGTCGTTGCGGTCGCCCACCGATTCCGCGCCAGCGGTCGGTGGACACATTGGAAATATCAAGACGCCGACATCCGGGAGCCCGGCACAGTCTCGACAAGCTGGCAGAGCGGTACCGTATAGACACTTCGTCGCGCACGCTTCATGGTGGCCTGATCGATGCCGACATTCTTCTGGAGGTGTATCTCGAGCTTACCGGAAGTCGCCGGCAGGACCTTGGATTCGACGCCATCATGGTGGATTCCACCGACGATGACGGCAGTCCGGCCCGGAAGCGGCCGACAGCGCTTGCGCCCCTCTCGACCGAGGCGGAGCGGAACGCGCATCGGGAATACATCCGCGAATCCATCGGAGAGCATGCGCTCTGGCTGCGTCAGGAGGAGGACAACCCCGCCTCCGAGCCGGTTGTATGACCCTGGAGCTAGGTTCGGCGCAGGATGGTCGAGGTGAAAGCTGTCGGGGACGCGGTAGGGGGCGTCGTGGTCATCCGAAATTCCCTTGCCGGTTTGGGAAGGGGTCCCGGCGTTTACCGCATGCTCGATACGCGCGGCGCGGCGCTTTATGTCGGCAAGGCGCGAAACCTGAAACGGCGGGTTTCCGCCTATACAAAGCCGGGCAGTCACCAGACTCGCATCCAGCGGATGATCGCCGCTACCGCGTCAATGGAATTCACGACCACCGCCACGGAAGCGGAAGCGCTGCTGCTCGAGTCCATCCTGATCAAGCGTCTGAAACCCCGCTACAACATTCTCCTCCGGGACGACAAGGCCTTTCCCCAGATTCTCATCAAGGGCGGTCACCCGTTTCCGCAACTCATGAAATACAGGGGAACCAGACAGCAGGAGGGCCGCTACTTCGGGCCCTTCGCTTCGGCCGGAGCGGTCAACCGGACATTGAACCAGCTGCAGAAGGCGTTCCTGCTGCGCACCTGTTCCGACACGACCTTTGTCAACCGTACCCGGCCCTGCCTGCTGCACCAAATCCGACGATGCTCAGGCCCCTGCGTGGGGCTTGTTTCCGAAGCGGAGTATGCACGGCAGGTCGAGGATGCGTCGCGATTTCTCCGGGGCCAGTCGACGGCAGTGCAACGAGGCCTTGCCAGGCAGATGCAGGAAGCAAGCGATGCGCTGGAATTCGAGCGGGCAGCCCTCTTTCGCGACCGTATACGGGCGCTGACGGAAGTGCAGGCGCGGCAAGGAGTGAACCCGAGGACGGTGCGGGAGGCCGATCTGTTTGCCTTGCATCTCGAGAGCGGGCAGGGCTGTGCCCAGGCCGTGTTCTTCCGGGCACAGCAACATTGGGGGGACCGGACGTATTTCCCGCGATTTGCCGCAGAGGACGGGGAGGCGAACATCCTCGGAGCGCTGGTCGGACAGTTCTACGCGAACCGCATTCCTCCACCGGTCATCCTGCTGTCTCACCCGGTCGAGCGGCCGGATCTCCTGGAGTCGGCGCTTGCCGTGCGCCGGGGTAGCAATGTACGCATCCTGGTACCGAAGCGAGGCGAGAAGCGGCATCTCGTGGAATTGGCAAGCAACAACGCTCGTGAAGCCCTTGCGCGGAGAATGGCGGAGGCATCGGTGCAGGATGCGTTGCGGGAAAGCCTGGCAGAAACATTCGAACTGGACGCACCGCCAAGGCGGATAGAGGTGTACGACAACTCCCATATCCAGGGTTCGGCTGCGGTGGCGGCAATGGTCGTGGCGGGGCCAGAGGGTTTTCAGAGTTCCCAGTACAGAAGGTTCAATCTGGATGGTGAAGATATCTCGCGTGGAGACGACACCGGCATGCTTCGCGCTGTCTTGTACCGCCGTTTCGGCAGGCTTCTGCGGGAGGATCCCGATCGAGGAGAGACCTGGCCTGATCTGGTGCTGATCGATGGCGGTGCGGGGCAGCTCTCGGCTGCACTGTCCGTGCTGGCGGATTTGGGTCTGGAGGACGTACCACTGGTTGCCATCGCCAAGGGACGGGATCGTGACGCCGGTCGGGAAATCTTCTTCCAGGACGGCCGGCAGCCATTCGGTCTTCGGCGAAGGGATCCGCTACTCTATTATCTGCAGCGTCTACGAGACGAGGCCCACCGGTTTGCGGTCGGGTCGCATCGTGCGAGGCGCAAGCGAGCCGCGGTCCGGTCTCCCCTAGATGAGGTGCCCGGGATCGGGACGGCAAGGAAACGGGCGCTCCTGGAGCGCTTCGGTTCGGCAAAGGCCGTTGGTCGGGCCGGCATACCGGATATTGCATCCGTTTCCGGCATCAGCAAGGGGCTCGCTCGTCGCATCTACGAGGCGTTTCGCAACGAGGGGTGATCCATGGGCCTGGCGAACTGGCTGACTCTCGCCCGCATGCTGGCGGTTCCACTGCTTCTGGCGCTGTTCTTCGCCCCGGGATCGGAGGGCGAAGTGCTGCGGCTTGTCGTGTTTCTGCTGGCGGCGATCACAGACTGGCTGGACGGCCGGATCGCCCGTCAGCGCGGGCAGACATCGCGGCTCGGTGCGGCGCTGGATCCGGCGGCGGACAAGATGCTGGTGCTCGGCGCGATTCTGATGCTGGCCGGCACCGGCGGGATCGAGGGCTGGTCACTCCTTGCCGCCGCAGTCATCCTGCTTCGGGAAATCCTGGTGTCCGGATTGCGGGAGGCTGTGAGCCAGCAGGGGGAACCGCTTGCAACGGCGACCGCGGCAAAGTGGAAGGCCGCAGCGCAAATGGCAGCACTTGCCATCCTGATCGCGGGATCGCTGGCTGACCGGATCCATCCCCTCTTGCCCGATCTCGGCATTGTTCTGCTTTGGGTTGCGGCGGCACTGGCGGCATGGAGCGGTGGATCCTATGCGTCGGTCGCATGGCGCCGACTGCGATAGAAACACTTCGGAGCGGGACAATGATGAGAATGCGAGTCCGGTATTTTGCCTGGGTCCGCGAGCGGATTGGGGTGGGAACGGAGGAAGTGGAACTGCCGGATCACGTCGGTACCGTGGAGGAGTTGATTGTGTGGCTCCGGAACCGCGGGGCACGCTACGACCGTGCGTTCGACGATCCGGCCGCGATCCGGATTGCCATTGACCAGGAGATGGCGGAACCTTCGGCATCGATCAGGAATGCAACGGAAGTGGCGTTCTTTCCGCCCATGACCGGGGGGTGAGCGCAATGGCCGTATCGGTGCAGGCGAAACCGTTCGATGTGGCAGCCGAAATTGCCGCGGTAACCAAGGCGGCCGGAGATGCGGGTGCGGTTGTTAGCTTCACCGGTATCGTTCGCCGGGGAGCAGAAGGCGTCGAAACGCTTACCCTGGAGCACTTTCCGGGCATGACCGAACGGAAGCTCGAGGAAATCGAGAGCGAAGCGCATGCGCGCTGGCCGCTCCTGGCGTCGAAGATCGTGCATCGAGTTGGAGCGCTCTGTCCGGGGGAGTCGATTGTACTGGTGATAACCGCAAGCGCGCACCGGCACGCAGCCTTCGAAGCGGCGATGTTCCTGATGGACTATCTCAAGACGCGGGCGCCGTTCTGGAAGAGCGAACGCACGGTGAAGAGCGAGCACTGGGTCGAGGCGCGTGGAAGCGACGACGAGGCCGCAGCGCGCTGGTCAGCGGAAGGCTGACGAAGAAACATGGCTTGGAAAGCTGGTTGAGGCGGGTGGATTCGAACCACCGTTTCCGGAGTCAAAGTCCGGCGTCCTGCCGCTGGACGACGCCTCAAGCGCGGCGCATTCTAGCACATGGATTGCTACTTACCGGCAACGCCGACCGGGGCGGCGGTTGTCAGCATGATTGTGCCTTTCCCGGTATCCGCGGGACAACACGATCCGACCGGTTACTCCGAAAGCGATCCAGTTCGTCGACAAGAGGACGTTCCGGGTCGGCGCCGCCAAGCGGGAAGTGCGTTTTGAATCCGACGGGCAGCGGGTTGCCGGGATGCAGAATCGGGTCAGGACCCGTTATGTTGACACTTGCCTCGAGCCTGTTCCGAACTTGCCGTGGAATGACGATCCCGCGTTGTTCGCCCAGATTGAGGAATTGACGCCCGAGAGAATGTCGTAACCGTTCGACGCCCGTCTGTCGGACACGCAGACATGGTTCGCCGGAAAAGTATGAG
The DNA here is from genome assembly GCA_964590405.1 of uncultured Rhodobacterales bacterium. Classification (GTDB taxonomy): domain Bacteria; phylum Pseudomonadota; class Alphaproteobacteria; order Rhodobacterales; family CAZPXZ01; genus CAZPXZ01. The sequence goes on from CAZPXZ010000005.1 coordinate 32,626, forward strand.
GAGAAAACGAAATGAAGCGCTCCGAGATCAACGCCATTATCCGGGATGCCGAGGAATTCATCGAATCCTTCCGGTTTCTCCTGCCACCATTTGCATCCTGGACGCCCGCACGTTGGCGCGTATCCGGCGATGAAACGGCAGAACTCTGCCGTGCCGGATGCGGGTGGGATATCACGGATTTCGGACAGGGTGATTTCGCAAGGAAGGGCCTGGTGCTGATTACCCTCCGCAACGGAAATGCCGCGGACCTGGCAAGCGGCCGGGGCATGCTTTACGCCGAGAAGCTGCTGATCCTTCGCGAAGGGCAGATGGCGATTTCTCATTACCACAAGGTGAAGACGGAGGACATCATCGTGCGCGGGGGTGCGCCGATGATCGCGAAGCTTCACAACGTGCTTCCGGACGGACGACAGGACCAGGAGACCCCGGTCGAAGTCCGAAAGGACGGAATCCTGCACCGCGTCGAGGCGGGTGGAACCATTTGCGTCGAACCCGGGGCATCGATCACGCTTGAGCCGGGTTGCGCCCATGCATTCTGGACCGAGGGCGGCGACAGCCTTCTAGGTGAGGTCTCAACGGTCAATGACGACACGACGGACAACTACTTTTTCGAGGAAACTGCACGGTTCCCGGCGACCGAGGAGGATGAACCCGCCTATCGCCTGATCGTGCCGGACTACATGAAGTAGACCGAATGACGGGGTCGCGCTCACGGTGGGTGCAGCGAGATCGTCAGGCAAGGAACAGACTCTGCAATCTGGAATTCGACAGCATAGCCAGAGGACAGGACCGCAGCGGGTGTTCCCGGAAGAGGGAGACCCGCAACATCGTTCATGGAAGAGTCGAGATGAAGAACAGACGATTTCCCTCCTTGGCACTGGCCATGTTCATGCTGTGCAACGTTGATGCTGCCATTGCGCAGGGAGAACGATCGCTGGAGGAGCATGAGCCAGCGGGCCCGGGACTTCACGCCCGCCTGTTCGAGACCCATCTCCAGCCCTTGACGGAAGTTTGTGCAGGGCAGGAACACGACATCTCCTGCATCAACGATTTCTGGGACGTTGCGGATGTTTCCGGCGATGGCGAACTGGGCGTCGCAGAAATTACCAGAATGCTCCGTATCATTACCGGCGAGCTGGCACACGACCACTACCTTCGGAGTCACGCGGAATTCCGGGCGTCGTCTGTCTCGAAAGCGGAGGATCTACCACCGCTGAGTGAAGAATCGGCTGCAGTGGTATTGATGGCCACAGTGGGGCCTGTAGTTTCCCACGCCGCGATCGCAAATCTGGATTACGATTCCAACGGGTCACTTTCCAAGCGAGAGGTTCTGCACGATGTCGCTACGGACATCCTGCTGGAATCGGTTGACACGCTGCCTTCGGAATTCCGGTCCAGTGCCTCGAAAGCCGTCGAGTATCTCCTGGAGTTTCTCTGGACTGAATGACCACGGAACAGGGGCTGACAATCGCTGTCCCTACCCGGGCATGTGGTGAGACTCACACCGCGTCCCGCCCTCTTTGTCCTCCGAACACGGGATCTGAGGGCCGTTCTCCCCGGGCATCCGCGGTCTTGACCGGCAGAGTCGTTGCCGGAAACCGTGCGGACCGATCCCCACTGTGCTAGCGTGCGCGGTCTGCCGGATTTTCCGGCACTGAATGGATGACCTACACAAAGAGGGAGAGCCCTACATGAAGAAGTTGTTTTCCGCAGCTCTCGGCGCAGCAATTCTCACTGCGGCGATGGCAGCAGGTCCAGCCGCTGCGCAGGACAAGAAACTCACGATCGCCCTGATTCCCGGTCTGACCACGGATGCCTTCTACATCACCATGCGGAAAGGCGCGGAGCACGCCGCGAACGCGCTTGGCGTGGATTTCGTGTTCCAGGGAGCGCCGGAGTTCAATCCGACGCTGCAGGTCCCGGTGCTGAACGCCGTGATCGCAAGGCAGCCCGATGCCATTCTGATCGCTCCGACCGACAAGCAGCAGTTGATTGCACCACTTCGGACCGCGGTGGAACAGGGCATTACCGTGATCACGGTCGATACGTTCATCGATGACGGAATGTACCAGGATGGCTCCGGGCCGGGCGACTTCCCGCTGACCTATGTCGCTTCCGACAACGTGCTCGGAGGTGTCATGGCCGGTCGGGCGCTGGCTGCGGCGGTCGGAGGAGAGGGCAAGGTCTACGTTTCCAACGTGAAGCCAGGAATTTCGACAACGGACCAGCGCGAGGAAGGCTTCATCATGGCCATGGAAGCGTTTCCCAACATCGAGGTTCTGGAAACCCAGTTCAACGATGATGACGCGAACAAGGCCGCGGCACAGTTGCAGGCGGTACTGGCCCGCAATCCGGATCTTGCCGGCGTCTTCGGTGCGAACCTGTTCTCGGCGGTTGGTACCGCGGACGGCGTGAAAGCGGTCGGCAAGAGCGGCGAGATCAAGGTGGTCGCGTTCGATACGCCGACGCGTATTGTCGACGACATCAAGTCTGGACTGATCGACATGGCGATTGCACAACATCCGGCGGAGATCGGCTATTACGGTGTGGTTACCGCCTATGCAGCCCTGACCGGACAGTCCGTCCCCGTCGCGATCGGGACCGGCTTCACGGTGATGGACAGTTCGAACATCGACGATCCAGAAATCCTGAAATACGTCTACTCCGACTGATAACCATTGACGGCAGGCGGTCTCCGCACCGCCTGCCGTAACCAAGGCCAGAGCGACATGAGCAGCAGTACCGACACGCAGGATTTTTCGCCCGAGCGGGAAGAGCGGGCGCGCCTGCTGCGCCTTGTCGCGGCGACCTGGTCCTGGTTCTTTCTGATCGCCCTGCTGATCTTCTTCGAGACCTGGGCACGCTCGGTCTACGGAGCCTCCTTCCTCTTCAATCCGTTCAACATCCAGAGCATCGCCCTGTTCACCGCCGCACCTCTGCTTCTCGGCGTCGGGCAGACCTTCGTGATCATTGCCGGGGGAATCGACCTTTCCGTGGGATTCGTCATGGGCCTGGCCGCGGTTGTCATGGCGCGGATCATGAACCTGGATGTGCTCACCGGAGTGCCGGGTCTGGCGCTGGCGATCGGAATTTGTGTCGCATTCGCGGTTGCGCTTCTTCCCGGCGCAGTCAACGGCGTCTTGATCGCGAGGCTACGGGTTCCCGCATTCATCGGTACGCTCGGCATGTACGGTGTCGCGAGGGGGTGCGGATTCCTGGCTGCGGACGGTACCACCGTGCCGGTCAACAATGACTGGCTGTTCCTCATGGGAAACGGCAAGTTCCTGAGTATTCCGGTCCCGGTCTGGATCACGGTCGGTGTTGTTCTCATTCTCTATTACGTGCTGTCGCAGACACGTTTCGGCCAGTACACCTATGCCATCGGCGGCAACCGACAGGCGGCAATCCGCGCCGGTATTCCGGTACGACGCCACACGATGTTCATCTATCTCATAGCCGCCGGGTGCGCTGGTGTTGCCGGCATGGTGTACACCTCACGTTTCTCGGCCGGCGCGGCGCAAGCGGGAGAGCCACTGCTCCTGGACTCCATTGCGGCAGTGGTCATCGGGGGCGCGAGTCTCTTCGGCGGCTCCGGCACCATCATCGGTACCGTGATTGGCGCGCTGATCATCGCGGTGATCCAGTACGGACTGGTTTTCATCGATGTGGAACCCTTCTGGCAATTCGTGGCGGTTGGTGTCGTCATCATCTTTTCCGTGCTGGTTGACCAGTCTCAGACCCGACTAACCGGCGAGGCGCAGGATGGAGACTGAACCGATCCTTTCCGGGGTAAACCTGACCAAACGGTTCGGGGGCGTGCTGGCGTTGAACGGGGTTTCCTTCGATCTGCATCGCGGCGAGGTCCTGGCGCTGGCCGGCGACAACGGTGCCGGAAAGTCGACGCTGATCAAATTGCTCTCGGGCGTGCACCAGCCGGATGGCGGCGAGATCATCTATCGCGGCGAGACGGTGGAGTTGGCCAATCCCCGTGCAGCACGGGAGATGGGGATCGAGACGATCTACCAGGACCTGGCGCTGGCCGACAATCTCGATGTCGGTTCGAATGTCTTTCTGGGACGGGAACCGTCCCGTCGGCTGGGCGGCCTGCTTCCGGCAATCGATCGCAAGCGCATGCGGAAGGAGTCCTTTTCGGTGCTCGAGACCCTGGATATCGAGTTGCCTGCGCGAGCACTGGGGCAGCCGGTTCGTCGGCTATCCGGGGGTCAGCGGCAGGCAGTTGCCATCGGACGCGCGATTTTCTGGCAAGCCGAAATCCTGATCATGGATGAGCCCACGGCCGCTCTCGGTGTTCCCGAGCAGCGGAAGGTGATGCAACTGATCCGTGGCCTCAAGGAAAGCAACGTGGCGGTGATCTTCATTTCGCACAACATGGGCGATATCCTGGCAGTGAGCGATCGGGTTGTCGTGCTGCGACGAAGTGAGAAAGTCGGAGAGGTTGTGACATCCGAGACGACCAGCGATGAAGTGGTTCGCTTGATGGTCGGCGGATAATCGCGACCGAGAGTCACGACCAGGGCCGCACCGGCCCTGCGCCTCATCATGCAGTCCAGGCTGACCGTATGCTGTTTCCGGTTCAGATCGGCATTTCACGGTGACCGTATTGTCCGGCGTCCGCGAGACACTCCTCCCAGGTGCCGATCGCGCTGACCGTGTCCAGGCTGGAAAGGCAGACGGCGGCCGTTGCGACGGCGAGTTCCAGCCCGCGATGCGGTGGCCAGTCTTCGTGCAGGCCGTAGAGCATGCCTGCAGCGAAGGCATCTCCGCATCCCACAGCACTCACGATCCGGGATTTGGGCCAGAGGACGGAGGGTTGCCGCCAGACACCGCCCTTGCCATCCGCAGCAACGCCGCCTTCCGGGAAGTGGATGGCGGCGAGTTGCCGGACACCGAGTGCGCAGAGTTTCTCGCAGGCAGCCGCAGCCGCATTCCAGTCGAGTTCCTCCCCCTTCCGGATTGGTATGCCGCTGACCTTTCCTCCTTCCACCTCGTTGATGATGATGCTGTCGAGCAGAGGCAGACACGGACGCACGATCGGACGAATGAAATCCGCTTCTGCGAACACCATTTCCATGTTCGTGCGCATTCCGGCTTCGCGCGCCCGCTTCAGCACCCGCGTCCAGCCATTTCCGTTTCCGTCCGCGTTGGGGCGGTCGAGAATTTCATGGAGTCCGCAGGCTCCGGCATGAAATATCCGGGCCGAACGTCCGGAAAGATCAAGATGATCGGGGCTGAGCAGGCTTGCAGTACCGTGACGAAGGAAGAAGGTTCGACGGCCGGAGGCCTGCGAGGACATGACCTCGGTGTGACACTGCTCGGCATCCTCGGTCCACTTGAGACCGCAGGGGTCGATGCCGGCATCCTGGATCGACCGTTGCACCACGGCACCGTTGGAATCATCGCCTATGAGGCTCTGCACTTCGGCGGGAAGCGTGGGATCCAGCCGTCGCAGCATGGCCGGTGCGTTGAATGCCGGTCCACCCGTGGACCAGGTGCGGTTCAGGACGACCGCGCCCTCGTCTTCCATCGGATATCGATTGATGGCCGTGTTGATATCGGTCACCACGGACCCGTACGAAAGGAAACCACGGCGGCTCATTGTTGCTTCTCCTCCTTGCACCGTTCGACGGTCCACATCGTTCATTCGCTTTGCAGGAGTGTCGGTTCCGTGACCCGAAGATCCGCATCCAGATCTCGCGAGGGCTGCAGACCCTTTTCGTGCAGGGCAGCGTGATACTGTCGGACAGCCTCTTCCGGCGTCGCCTCGCCGTCCGACACTTCCCGCATCCATCGCACCATGTCAGGAGGGGATTCCGCAAGGCGGATCTTGCGCCCGAACAGTGCCACCCATGCTCCGTTGCGCTGCGCCGCCGAGAGCAATTCAAACGTATCGCGGGTGGTGCCGGCGGAGCCTCCCAGAACGCCGACGACGAGTTCCGGGTCGTAGGAGGCGAGTTCCTGCATCGGACGAGCGCCGTTGAAGGCAATCTTGAGAAACAGGGGCCGCTCCTGACGAGTGAGGCCGGCAAGGGTTCGGAGAATGCAGTCGCCGACGTAATCTCCGATTTCGTCAGGAGAAAGGCCGCAATCCACATTGGGATTGAAGACTTCGAGGAAATGCCGCATTCCGTTCGACTTGGCATCTTCGCGAAACGCCGCATACGCTTCCAGGCTCCGGACATCCGCGTCAAGGTCGTTGTTGAATGTGACAGAGTACAGGCCAAGGTCACAACCGAGTTCGCGGGCCCGGGCCAGCGACGCGGTCCGGAACGGTCGCGAAGGGGATGACTTGTAACGGCTGCCGCGCATGCCCCAGATGTCGGTCGCCTCGTTCGCCCGGATGGCCGGGGTTACGGGGCAGCCAGCAAAGGTATCTTCGCCAAGGCGTTCGAGGACGGAGGCAGACATCAGCATGATGTCGGCAATCTCCTGCCGTACGATGGCACGGACATCCTCGACAAATTGCGGAAGGGTCTTCGAAGCACCCGTTTCCCGGCCCGTCTTGTCGCGAACCGGCCCTGGAGCGCTCCTTCCGCCGCCCATGTCAGGGTCCTTTGCGTCAGCAATGATGAAATCCCGTCGGCTGCCTTGTCCATTCCGAATTCGTTCAAGTTTGCTGTCCAGTCGTTTCGCGGTCATGGTGATTCCCCTGTTTGCCTGTGGTCCCATTCGGGAGCGGAGCCAGTCTAGCCACAATTGGCAGTCGGTGATGCAACCATCGCGGTACCCCGGAGTGTTGCAGCCGGTGGCAGGTTCGCATTCGCATTCATTACGACATTACTGCGAAGACGGTTTGCTTCTGACTGCTTGTCTCTACGGTCAAAGGGCAACCCGGTTCGACCGGAATGGGAGCGGGTCGCCCCATGGCCCCCGGAAAGCGTAGAATGGCATTGCACAAACGCGGGAGAACCGCAGAAGGATGAGTCGGGGAGGAGACATGAATAGCAGAATTGCGGTTCTCGGCATCTTTGTCGCGGATGTAGTCTTCCGTACCGAGCGATTGCCACAACTCGGGGAAACCATTATCGGTCGCGGATTCTCCCTTGGTCCGGGAGGCAAGGGCTCAAACCAGGCCGTAGCTGCGGCGCGTCTCGGTGCCGATGTCCGGTTGCTGACCAAGATCGGAGACGATCCCTTCGGCGCGATCGCGCACTCCATCTGGTCCGGCGCAGGAGTGCAAGCGGAATTGGGCGATTCCCTGGGCGAGGGGACCGGTGCCGCAGGAATCTTCGTGCTTGAGGACAGCGGAGACAATGCCATCGTTGTTTGCCCAGGCGCTTCGGGAACCATCTCCGTATCCGATGTGGAGGCCTGGACGGACTCGATCTCCAGCGCCGGGATCTTCCTCACACAGCTTGAACAGCCGGTGGAGCCGACCTTTCGAGCCCTGCAAATTGCCCGGCAAGTCGGTGCCCTGACCGTTTTCAATCCCGCTCCCGCAGCATTGCTCCCGGAGGGAACGTTGACGCTATGCGATTATGTGACACCCAATGAAACGGAACTTTCGCAACTCACCGGCATGGAGTGTACTTCTCTGGAAACTGCGGCAAGGGGAGCACGTCGCTTGCTGGACGAAGGCGCCGGCGCGGTGATCGCGACCCTTGGTGGGCAAGGGGCATTGTACTGCGCTTGCGACACCGAGATCCATGTACCTGCGTATGATGTCGGCGCAGTGGTGGACACGACCGGGGCTGGCGATGCCTTCAACGGTGCGTTCGTTGTTGCGCTGGCGGATGGCTGCGATCCCGTCGAAGCCGTGCGCTTCGGCTGCGCAGCCGGATCGCTGTCGGTTACTCGTCCCGGAACCGCATCCGCGATGCCGGAACGGAAGGCGGTGGAAGCCCTGCTCGCATAGGGTCGGACAAGAACGTCAAGGTGGCCGCGCCCGGTTCTTGCCGGAATTCATATCACGCATTAACTAATCTAATGCCTTTCCGATGCTGCGTTGCACCGGGTTGTCGCTGGGTCCTGTACATCATGTGACGCCTGACCCGGAGCCGGCTGACGGTATTTGCTTTCTTCCCGCTCTGGGGTTAGCGCGAGAGTTGCTGCGGCGCTCTGCTGTTTCCTCGTTGCGCCAATTCCGACTTAGTTTTCCTGGAGAATGAACATGTTCCGCTCTTTTTTTCTTGATCGGCAGTGGTGGCATTGGTCAGTGCTTGGCACCTTGCTGATACTGGGCACGAACTGGGTGGTCGTGCAGATCGACGTCCGGATCAATGAGTGGTTTGGCGAGTTCTACGACTTTATCCAGTCTGCGCTAGCGGAGCCGGGACAGACGACACTGGGCGATTTCTTCGGGCACCTGACGGTCTTCGCACAGTTCGCCGCGGCCGCGATCGTGATTCAGACCCTTCTTGGATTCTTCGTCAACCACTATGTATTCCGGTGGCGTACCGCGATGAATGACTACTACATGTCGGCCTGGCCGCGGATTCGCCACGTGGAAGGGGCGGCACAGCGGGTGCAGGAAGACACGATGATCTTTGCACGCATCGTGCAGGGCCTCGGCGTATCGTTTATCGATTCCATCATGACCCTTGTCGCTTTCATGCCGGTTCTCTGGGGCCTGAGTGGCCATGTGCAGGAACTGCCATGGATCGGCCAGGTCGACCAGGCTCTGGTGTTTGTTGCGATCATCTCGGCGGCGGGAGGGACGGTGATTCTCGCATTGGCCGGCATCAAGTTGCCGGGGCTTGAGTTTCGGAATCAGCTGGTGGAGGCCGCGTACCGGAAGGAACTGGTGTACGGGGAAGACGATGCGACACGCGCGGCGCCGATCACCGTACAGGAGCTGTTTGGCAACGTACGGAAGAACTACTTCCGGCTGTATCTGCATTACTTCTACTTTGGCTTTGCGAGGATCTGCTACCTGCAGACCAGCGTTCTCATACCGTACGTGGCGCTCGGACCGACAATCGTCAGCGGAATGATCACCCTCGGCGTCATGCAGCAGATCATCCGTGCATTCAGCCGCGTGGAGAGTTCCTTCCAGTTCCTGGTTTACAGTTGGGGAACCATCGTGGAGCTGATTTCGGTCTACAAGCGCCTCAAGGCATTCGAGCGGGAAATGCGGCGGACGGTGCCACCGACCCCATCATCGCCCGCCCTTGCCACGGGCTGAGCCGCAGGAAGCGAGGGCGGCGCTGCACACGCTCGTGCCGCTCTCGTACACTCCCGACAGCGAGTACACCACTCGCCCAGTGGTCCTGTACTTGTCGGTAAATGCCTGCTACAGTGATATGATTGGTATTGTGAATCGCAAATGCGAGGTATCAAGTCATGAAGTGCTCAAGTCGTTGGGTGGCCTTCCTGCGCTCCTGTTCTGTGTTTACGGTGCAGATGTTGCTGCTGACAGGCTTTGCGGCTGCTCAATCCATCGAGGAAGCGCAGTCTGCGTATGCCGAGGGCCGGTTTCTCGAAGCGGCCCGGATAGGAGAATCCCTGGGGACCTCCGAAGGGCTTGCGCTGGCCGCGGAGTCGCTGACCCTCCACACCCAATATCAGGCTGAGGACGGCGACAAGGAGTCTCTGTTCGAAGATGCCGTCAAGTTGGCGAGAGAAGCCGTTCGCGCCGATACCGGGAATACATATGCCCATGTACAGGTGGCGCACGCCATTGGTCGGCTTGCTCAAACGGTCGGTTCCTTCGAGGCGTCGAATCGCGGATACGCTGAGCAGATTCGCGAGGCGGCGGAAACCGCACTTCGACTCGATCCCGACATGGCTGCGGCCCATGTCACCCTGGGCCGATGGCATGCGGAGGTGGTCGGTGTTCTGGGTTCGTTTCTGGCCCGCATCACTTTCAAGGCCCGGGAAGAGGATGCCATCAGTCACCTGAACCGGGCGCTGGAACTTGCTCCGAACGTGAAAGCGGTACCACTGGAGTACGCGCTTGGACTCCTGATGCTGGATGAAGACAAGAACCGCGACAGAGCACGTGAATTTCTGCAACAATCCATCGAGATACCGGCAAAGAACGCTTACGATCACATTCTCCATGATCGGGCGATTGAACACCTGAAAGAACTGGAGTAGCGGGCGGCTGACTCTCTGACTGCCTGAACCGGCTGACCTGCATACCGTGAATGCCTGTCCCGGTCGTACACCGGTCGAAAGGAGGAATGCTAGTCGACGGTCCAGGGACGCGATTTCTCGATGTCGCGGAGTCATCTGGCAGTATGGTCGTTTGGATCTGAAAGACCCTGATGGGGTCACGGCAACAGTTCGCACGTAGTCCTATTTCGGGTATATCCACAGGAACATCCGAAGGATGGCCGCACTCGAATGTATGAAGAGTGTCGTACGATTGAACCATCCGTACCGCGGAGAGCGAAATTGCCATGGCATTGAGGCTCATCGATTTTCTGAAGGAAGAAAACAGCGACTTGCCTGTTACCGCACGTATTCGGGATTACGAGCACCGCTACGGCGGCACTGTGCATGGCGGCCGGGACGAGCGCAAGGCGAATTACACCGAATTCGTAAACAGATACTACGACCTGGTCACCGATTTCTACGAATATGGTTGGGGCCAATCCTTTCGTTTTGCGCCGCGCGCCTCGAATGAGAGCTTCGCAGCGTCGCTTGCACGCACACGAACACTACATCGCCCACAGGCTGGGCCTGGCGCCAGGCATGACGGTGGTCGATCTGGGTTGTGGGGTCGGTGGATCGTTGATCGAAATTGCCCGCTTCTCCGGCGCACGGATCGTCGGAGTCAACAACAATGCGCTTCAACTCGAACGTGCCGCAAAGCGGAGCCGTGAAGCGGGCCTGGATCATCTGACAGAGTGGCTGAAATGCGATTTCATGCGGGTCGATGCGCCGGATGGCCGGTTCGATGCCGCATACTCCATCGAGGCGACCTGCTGTGCACCGGACAAGAGGGGTGCATATGGTGAAGCGCTCCGATTGCTCAGGCCGGGCGGTCATTTGGCAGTCTACGAATTCTGTCTCACGGACCGGTTTGACGCCGACGACCCGCATCACCTTCAGTTGAAGTCCGATATCGAGCACGGTGGTGGGCTGCCCGGAATTGACCGTCCCCATGAGATTGAAGGTGCGATGCAAGAAGTTGGTTTCGAAGTGATCGAGGCCCGCGACCTGGCTGCCGAAGCACCGCCCGGCATCCCCTGGTACCAGCCCCTCGTTGGATCCGGCCTGTCTCTTGCAACCTTTCGCAGTTCGGATGCAGGGCGTCGAATCACCCAGAGTTCGCTGTGGTTGCTGGAACGGCTGACACTTGTACCGCGCGGCACTACGCAAGTGTCGAAGCTCCTGAATCTTGCTGCAGTCAGTTTCGCGGAGGCCGGACGTCTCGGCATTTTCACGCCGATGCAGTTCTATTTCGCTCGCAAACCGGAATGACGGCGCAACACCTGATCGTCACAGACATTTTTCCGACGATACGTTAGCCTGCCCCAGCCAGGTGAACTCCCGGCACGCGCCTGGCGCCCGATCGGCAATTCGCAAGTGCCCTGAAGCGGCGCAGAAAGGCAAAGGGAATGTGCTTGCTGTGGCAGGAGGTCGCCACCGGTCATTGCAGGGAACCTGTCATGAACGGGGACGCAACAGTGCGGCGGCCAATGGCTGACGTCTGAGAATCATCGTTGAAGAGGACGGTTCCAGCACGAGCAGAGTTCGCGAACGCAGGGCGACGCAATCACGAAGGGACAGCATGCCCATTCTGACAATCAGTGGTGGTTGCAAGGACCGGGGAAACGACAGTGCCGGGAGCACAGCCGGGGAATGTCGGGCGAAATTGCCGTAAACGCGAGAGCGTTACTCTCTACTGTAGATATCCGATCAAGGGCGGACGGGCAACACTGGACACCGTCACTCGGCTTTGTCGGTTCGAGTTACTGACGCTGAGGCGGGACTGCGCCGAAGGGGCCACAAAGGGAGATATTCTGATGGTGCATCCGGAGTCGCGCCAAGGGAAAGCAGCCGGAATTCAGGCATACCGGACTTGCGTGGCCCGGCCGGCGAACTGTGTCACCCGAGGACAATGCGGCACACACTTCAAGGCCGTCGCCTGGTTCCTGACGTTTCTGGTGGGGACAATGGCTGCGGTGAAAGGCGGTCATGCCGCTGACAGTGCGGACCCGCACCCGCCGACTCTCGTTGAATGGACATCCCGAGAGAGCGGTGAGCGTCTTTCCCAATCATCCCACATGGTGGATTTCTTTCCGCTCAGCAATCATTTCATCAGCCAGGACAACAGCATATTCTGCGGCCCGGTGTCCTCGGCAATCGTGTTGAACGCGCTTCGACTGGGAAGGAGGAAAGGGCTGCCACGGGATCGGGCATCCATCGCCGAAGATGAGATGGCCTGGCTTCCGCCAGGGGCCGACCCGTTCTACGGCAAGTACACGCCCAACAATGTTCTCGGCGAGCAGACGAAGACACGACGTCAAGTCCTGGGCAAGCCCATACTCATCGATGGCGAAGCGAGAAGCGACTTCGGTTTGCAGTTGCGTCAACTCGCGCAGGTACTGCGCAGCCACGGTCTTTCGGTGGTGACCCGTGTGGTGGGCGAAAGCGCTGAGTCGGCCGTCATTCGGCGCGAGTTGGTGGAGAATCTCGGGAGATCGGAGGATTACGTGCTGGTCAACTATGCCCGGAAAGCGCTGGGCCAGGCCGGCGGGGGTCATATTTCGCCGCTTGGTGCGTATGACGAAGACAGCGATTCCTTTCTGATCATGGATGTGAACCCCAACCGGGCTCCCTGGATATGGGTTGAGGCGAACGACCTGATTGCTGCCATGCGGACGTTTGATACGGTTGAGAACCGCGGCTATCTACTGGTTTCGGAAGGCGATTAGACCGACAGGAGGGTTTCGGTCGTCGACGTTGTAGCCGGGGCTTGATGCCCGAACATCAGCCGGATGATGAACGGATGATGGACACGTAGTGCATCCGCTTCGGGCATTGTGCCTGTATCCATGTTGCTTCACCAGACCGGCCAATGCGGGGCTCTCGAATGCGACCAACGAATTGGCTCCAAGGTCCTCGTTGATCACGTAGGGTCTTGATCAGGCAAGTCACAGTCTCCGCCGTTGGAGATCGCGACAGGCTGCCCGGTACGGATACTCTGTTCCGCAGCCGCGCCCATGGCTACCGCCAGTCTTCCATCACGAACCGAGACCGCCGGATCGCTACCGGTTTGCAGCATCCGGAGAAACTCGCGGTGCTGGAAGAATGTTGCCCCGTGGTGATCGCCGGCAGCCTGAATCGCCGGATCTCCCGGAATCTCCTCGACGATTGTCCGCTGCGTGTCGCGGGGATGGATGACCAGTTCGCTGGGCCGGTCCCGACCATCCGGGTCAAAGCGCGCAGGTGTCGGGATACGAGCATCGATGCGGGCCCTGTCACCGACGAGGGCAATCTCCTCCTGCCAGCGGGCACCTTCGGCGAACATGCAAAGGTCCAGCATTGCACGTGCGCGCGAGGCAAATTCGACGACGACAAAGGCGTTGTCCAGAATGTCCGGCTTGCCCTGGTCGTACGTCTCGTCGAGAAAGTTCACGTCCATTCCTCCCGAAGCAAGGATCCGGACCGGCTCCGACTTCAGGATGAGGCGCATCAGGTCGAAGAAGTGGCAACATTTCTCGACCAGTGTCCCTCCGGTGTGCGCATTGAATCGATTCCAATCGCCGACCTTTCTGAGGAACGGATATCGATGTTCCCGGATTGCGAGCATTCTCGGCGTTCCGGCAGTTCCCTTGTCGATTTCCTCCAACAGACGCTCGATTGCCGCCATGTAGCGGTATTCCATCGCGACCCAGAATGGCGCCTTTCGCAGGCTCTGCCGGCGTTCGATTTCGGCGCACTGGGATACGCTGATTCCAAGCGGTTTCTCACAGAGGATGGCGATATCCGTGTGGAGCAGTTTCTGGAGTATGGGGTGGTGAAGATGGTTTGGCGCCGCCACTACGACCGCATGCAGGTCGGTGCGGTCCATCATTTCGCAATCTGTCTCGAAGCTAAGGCAATTGGGACCTGCCAGGCGACTTCCCGCCTTGCGCATTCCGGGATCCGGATCAGCAATGGCGTGGACAGAGGCGCCCTCCAGAAGTTTGATATTGCGGATGTGCTCCTGGCCCATCATCCCTGTGCCGATGATTCCGTACCGATGAATCAATGGGTTCTGTCCTCTCCGAGTTCGATCACCGGTAGACCGGTTGCCGCCGCGAACGAACGAAGGGCCGGCCGGTGTTCGCCATAGGCGAGTGCGAGATGATGCTCGAGGCCGGAAGCCATCACGTCCCGGAGCACGGTGTTTGCGGGGCGGTCGAATCGAACCACGCCGGACGTTCCCGCAAAGGAGTTCGGCCGTTGCAGCATCTCGCCGCCGGCGATCACCAATTTGGGAGTACCCCTCGCCTGGCTGACCCGGACAAGGGTTACCCGTCCGGGACGGAGGGGGAATTCGTAAAGCAGTGGCATCCTGCGGTTGGAATGTACGGTTGCCTGGATGGCGGTATCGGTGTCCGCCATCTCGAGGGGAGCCTGCCCGCAGTGCCAGACGACACCGGTGTTGTCTTCAGCCTGGACATCCACGAGGTCCGTCAGGAAAACGGGTTCGCCGGTCGTGATCCGAAGCAGCAACTGTGTCAGCGCACCATAGATGTCCGCTTCGCAGGCGCAGGGGATGCCCGTCGAACCCAGCAGGGAGGCGGGACCGCAGAGCGCGCCGCCATATTCCGTGAACGCTTCCGGCCAGCAACGGATGGCCAGCGCGTCCAGTCGCCTGGAACCGGCGATTTCATCGAGCGCGAGCTTCAGGCGCAGTGAGCGCTCCAGTTCTTTCTGGTTCAGCACTTCGAGTCCGGAAACCTGCTGCGCGACCGTATCCCGCAACGTCTCCACGTCCGGTGCCTGCGACTTGCGGGCTTCACTGAAAAGATCGGACAAGGGAATATCTTCCACGGCGATTCCGGACAGCCTGGCGAGTGCACGGGGATCATACGCACATGTGTGGAAGCCTTCCGGGTGAGATCCAATCCGCCCGATGCGGCACTTCCCCAGTCGTTCGGCAAGCTCTCGGCCAAGACCCGGGTCTACTTCCGGCGGTGCTCCTTGCAGCGGTTCGAACGAGCATTCTCCCTTCAGCAGGCCCTTCAGATCAGCGATTTCGGGATCTGCGTAGAGCCAGCCGAAATCACGCTGGCAGAGACCGAGTGCATGCGATGCGAGATTCAATCCACAGAACGCATTCAACCGCAACCGTCCTCCAGTGCGAGGCTCGGGAACTGCCCAGATCAGGATCGGCGCATCGACCTTCTCCGAGACTTCGATGGTCAGCGCTGCATCCGTAAAGGTAACCTGCAGCACCAGAAGGCAGTCGATGTCGGCCGAGCGAAGGCTGGCGATCGTCCGGTGCGTGTCTTCCGCTTCCAGGAGCAGCGTGCGCGAGCCCGTGACCTCCATGCCGAGTTCGTCGATCCTGGACAGCATTGCGGACAGCCTGGAATTGGCGTAGTCGACATCGAAGGTCGGTCGTGCGAGGGGAAGGATGCCGATCCGGGTCATTTCGGGTGTAGCCATTCGAGGACGGGAAGCACAGGACGATACAGCATTATCGATCGATCTCCAGCCCGCTCGGAACGCGGTCCGGAATGCCCAGCCTTCCGTCGATGCTCGATGTTCCGGTCAAGGCATGGAGGAAGGCGACGAGTTCGTCGATCTCGGTTTCATTGAGCGGGATTGGTCGGATGTCGACCCTTGATCGGAGGCGGTCCATTTCCCGCTGGTCGTCGAACACGACGAAGTCGGTTGCAGCGAGCCAATCGGCTTCCGGCAGGCGCGCATTCTCGGGCGACCATTTGTCGAGCGAACCGATGGGATCGAGATGGTGCCGGACGATGCCGTACAGGTCGCGATAGGCACCGTTATGGCCGTAGGGGGCGGTCAGGGCCACATTGCGCAGCATGGGCGTGCGGAAGCGGTAGGCGTCCTCGATGCGGTCGCTCTCTGCCATGCGACCGACATCGCGGGCATAGGGGTCGAAGAGCCTGGTGCGCCCGGGGCCAAAATTGGGAAGAGCCAGAGCATGGAAATCCTGGTCGGAGAGCAATCGACCGCTGTGACAGCTACTGCATCCGGCCTTGCCGAAAAAGAGGTTCATTCCGCGGATCTGTGGCGGCTCCAGGGCGCCGGTGTCGCCGGCCAGAAACTGATCATACGCACTATCAAAACTGCGGAACTCGAAGTTCACGAAGTCCGCCAGCGCATTCGCGATATGCCGGATGCCGATTTCCTCTCCGGCCACAAGCTCCGGATAGGCCTTCCGCAACCTGGACGCATACTCCGGAATGGCCCGCACCCGATTGGCGATCGCCTTCCAGCCTTCGGAAAGCCGTCTGCGGGATGCCTTCGCGATATCATTGTCCTCCCGTTGCCCAACCATTTCGAACTCCGAGGTCACCGGCAGAAGTGCCTGGGCGGCGAGCACCGTGGACAATCCGTCGGGCAGGTCTTCCGCCGCAGGTGTGTCGAAGCCGTTACCATGAAGGTTCGAGACCGAGACCCGACCATCATGCAGGAGCACACGGATCTCTCTTGCACCCAGGTTCCAGAGGCCCGGCGCATTGCGCGGGATCCGTTTCCGGATGCGGGTGTTTCCGGACCCCGCATTCCGTGCCGGACCGAGACCGGAGCCACCCTCACCAAGCCCGAGGCTCAATCCGTCCGAGGTACCATGCCTGGGGTGATGGCAGGTGGCGCAGGCGATATTCTGGTTTCCGCTCAGGATGGGATCAAAGAACAACAGCCGTCCCACTTCGACGGCCTTGGGGTTAACCGGATGAAAATGGCGATCGTCAAGGCCCGGGGTACCGGCGACTGCACAATGTGCGAAGGAGGCAAGGACCAGACCGAGACATGTACTTCTCGAGTCCGGGCCAGTCGAGCGCTGAGAATGAGCGGCCTTGCGCTGCTGCTGCTTCTTTCGCCAACGGCCCAGGCAGATATCGAGCATGCCCGCCAATTGATGAAGGCCGGCGCCTTCGAGGAAGCGCACCGGGAACTTTGGCCGGCAGCGCGTTCGGGAAACGCTGACGCGGAAGAACTGATCGGTGTGATGTATGCGCTTGGCCTTGGAGTCGAGCGGGACGATATCCGTGCCTTCGAATGGTACCTGCGCGCAGCGATGAAAGGGCATCCAGGTGCCCAATCCGGGGTGGGCTGGTACTACGAGATCGGACGCGGCATGCCTGCGCCTGACCTTGTCCGCGCGTATGTCTGGTATGTGCTCAGTACCATCGGCGGCGATCCCGACGCGGCGATCAGCCAGGAGGAAGTCATCAAGAAAATGACCCGCCAGGAGATTGAGCACGCTCATGAGCTGATCGACGACTACCGTGTCTGGTTGTATCCGTTTCGATGACAGGTTCTGGCGAGGCTGCCGAAGCAGCCTCGCCAGCTAATGTGCGTGTAGTCGTCAGTTCAGTTCGTTCGCATAGACGTCCGCCAGATCACCCTCCACTTCCGCGACGGTGGAAGTCAGGGCGTCGAAGATCTCTTCACCGCCATCGATATTGGCCTTGAACCACTCGTAGACGGGCTCGGCAGCTGCCGCAAATGCGGCCTTCTCCTCGGGAGTCGGCACATAAATGTCACCGCCTCCGGCCGCGAAGTCCTCATAGGCCTGGATGGACTTGCGCTTCGGAGAAGCGAACGTCGCCTGCTGAAGCTGGTAGAAACCGTCCGAGACGACCTTTCTCAGATCCTCTGACATCGACATGAACCGGTCATTGTTCATGAACCACAGGGCACCCATATAGGCATGGCCGTCAAGGGTCACGTACTGGAGCCCGGCATCCGGGAATTTCATGTTCATGATGTCAGTGATGCCATTCTTCGATCCCTCGACAACACCGGTCTGGAACGAGGTGAACAGCTCGGGCCACGGAATGGGTGTAGGCGAAGCACCGAGCGCCTTGACCAGTTCCTGCGGAAGATCAGCGACAACGGTCCGGATCTTCAGTCCCGCAAGATCATCGGGATTTTGAACCCGGCGCTTGGTGTTGGCGAAATTGCGCCAGCCGCCGGTATTTCCGATGGTCATCAGGCGAACCGCACCGCCGGACGAATCCTGGACCATGGACTGCATGGTGCGAATGAAGCCGCTCCCATTGGACAGCGCCGCCTCGGCAATGCGGTCGTCGGCCATGAGATACGGCAGGTCGAGCACTTGCACGAACGGAAAGATCCCCGCAGTTCCACCGGAAGTCGAGATGTAGATGTCGATGGAACCATCGGCGATACCCTGCATGCATTCCGTTCCGTTGGAGCAGAGTTGCGTGCCGATGAAGAGTTCGACCTCGATGGCGCCGTTCGAAGCGGCTTCGACATACTGCTTGAAAACATTCAGGCCGTCGGCGTCTTCGTCGGCTTCGTTCGAGTTGGCGGTTGCACGAAGCGTGTAGTCGGCGGCCTGCGCGACACCGCCGGCGACCATCATTGCGATCATCAGTCCACCAAGGACTGTTCTTGTTGCCATGGGTTCCTCCATGTCTTGGCTAAGGGAGCATCAAAGCGCCGCGTCTGACGCGGCGCGTGCTTTCCTGCTCGCTTGACGGGCTTCACTGGATGAATCCCGCGAGCCTCGGGATGGTGAGGGAGATTGCAGGAAAGAACGTGATCAGGAAGATTACCAGAACCTCGACCGCAAGAAAAGGCAGGATGGCGATCGATATGCTCTCCATCTTCTCCCCCGATACGGATGAGGCCACGAAGAGAACCAGTCCCATGGGCGGCGTTGCGAGACCGACGGTCAGGTTGACGGACATGATCATCGCGAAATGCACGGGGTGTACGCCGAGATCCACGAACACAGGTCCGAGGATGGGTCCCAGGATGATGATCGCCGGACCGGCATCGAGGAACATTCCCACGACGAACAGGAGAATGTTGATCAGGAACAGCAGCACCAGCGGGTTGTCCGACAGGCCGAGGATAAAGTCCGCGAGGAACTCGGGCGCGTGGCTCAGGCTGACAACGGTCTTGAACGCAACGGCGGCTCCGACGAGCAGCAGAACCGTGGATGATGCGAGCGCGGATTTGGTGAAGACTGCCGGCAAGTCCCGCCATTTCATGTGCTTGAGAAGGAAAAGGCTGATCAGCAGCGCGTAGAGCACGGCGATGACCGAGGCTTCCGTAGGTGTGAACACCCCGATCAGGATGCCGCCGAGAATGATGATGGGGGTCTGCAATGGCACCACGGCGCGCTTGCAGACGATCCTGAAGTCATGACTGATCCTGGTTCGCAGCCAGAGAAGGAGCAGGTGGGACGGTATCAGGAACCCTGCGAAGGCAATCCACTTGCCGGTGGCAGCTATCGTGGTCCCGGTTAGCGACAGGATCAGCGTGAACCCGGCAAACATGACAGCCGCGAGGTTCAGTCGCAGGAGAACGAAGGAGATCAGGCCCTCGGCCGTCGAAATTTCCACGTCCTTCTTCACGATCCGTTCGGCCTTGGGAAGGTCGTACCGGTCCGCGAGAAGGCGGACCATGCACATGAGACCCACGCCGACCAGAACGCCGGGCACAACGCCGGCCAGGAACAGCGCCGCCACGCTTTCACCCATGACATAGGCGTAGATGATCATGATTCCGGAGGGCGGAATGATGGGACCGATCACCGACGAGGCTGCCGTGATCGCCGCGGCGAAACGACGTGTGTAGCCGTTTTTCTCCATCGCCGGAATCAGGGTGGAACCGAGGGCAGACGTATCGGCCACGGCGGAGCCGGAAAGACCTGCGAAAAGAATGGATGAGAGAATGTTCACATGGGCCAATCCACCGCGCAAATGTCCCATGAGTGCCTGGCTGAACTCGACGAGTCGGATCGTGATCCCGCCACGGTTCATCAATTCGCCGGCGAGCATGAAGAAGGGCAGCGCCATGAGAGGAAAGCTGTCCATGCCGGAATACACGTTGCGGTACAGGATCGCGAGATCCCGCTCCTGTCCGTTCAGCCAGAGTAGGACGCCGGGTGCGGCCAGCAGGGCGAAGAACACCGGCATACCGACCAGGAGGAGCAGCAGGAAGGCGGGCAGGAACCAGACCAGCATCAGTCGGCACTCACCATGATGCGGTCGGGATCGTCCTCCAGCGGGGCGTCCGGGTCGATCAGCAGGATCAGGTTGCGAAGGATCAGTTCAACGGAAACCGCGATGAGAAGCAGGATGCCCACGAACACGGACAGGAACATCCATGTGAGCTTGACGCGGTTCCACTCGAGCCCGCCCCATGCGATGGTCTTTGTCTTGCAGGGGCTTAGCCAGTTCACCTCCAGCGTGAAGGGAACGTAGAGTGTTGCGGAATTGAACAGGCATCCGGACTGGATGTGCTTGAGTCCGAACGGGACAGCGCTCAGGAGTACCACAAGGCAGAAGCACAGGAGAACCATGTTCAACAGGATCCCGCCTCGCTGGGGCAGGGCGCGGGGAAACATGTCGATTGCGACGAACCCGCCCCAGCGAAAGGCCGATGGAGCGACCAGCCCGGTCATCCAGAGCATCAGGAATCGAGCCAGTTCGTCGGGCCACGGAAGTGCGTTGTTCAGTCCGTATCGAAAAACGACTTGCAGGAAGATCACCACGACCATGGCCGCCAGCGCCATCCAGGCGAGATGTCGGCCAAGGCGCAACACCCACGTGTTGAAGGCGGCTATGGCGAGCAGGATTCCGCGTAGCACTGTCAATCAACTGTTCCCGCACATGACAGCTTCGCCGGTCGGCAAATGGTGCAATCCGGCAGACCGTAGGCAAGCCCCGAAGTCTAGTCAAGCAAGACGGACTGCGACGAGGACTGTTCTCGACGGAGTACCGCATCCCCACATGGTCAGCGCAACCGACAATCTCGAGACATCCGAGCACCGTGTTGGTGCCGACCTCCGTCGAATTCTCGCGGTGTTCGGGAGAATCCGGCAATCCCGCAGGCTCCAGGAAGTCACGATGTCTCTTGTCCGGGGCACGGTGCCAACCGCCCGGACAACCACATGTCTTCCGGTCGGCCAATTCACGGCACGCAGTGCCAACCCAATTGTAGACATGCGTGCAGTGTGCGAGTCCGCGCAGGGCCACCCGCCGGGCAGACCTCCAGGAACGGACTCGCAAGGACAAGAGCGTCACTCCGACAGACTCTCGGCAAGTCGCATGAGCGACACGGCTTCGCTCCGATACGCGAACGGATCGTCGCCCCGGTTCGCCTGTGCAAGGGCAATCGCGTCTGCATAGGACCAGTCGTCAAGATAGGTGCTGCCCCTCAGAATCTGCCCAAATCCCGCGATGGCCGCCGCGAACAACGTGTCCCGGTTGCCGGTACCCATACCCGGGTTGATCGCCAGTTCGAGCAGTTTGCTCGCGTCGTGTCCGGGCTCCTTGTACCTGATCCGCAAGAAGGCAAGTTCACCATCCGTTCCCGGACGGGTTTCGGGCGAGGCCGCGTAGCGCAACGGACTATTGAGAATGGCGGGCGAGTCGACCGGCGTGATCTCGTAAATCGCCGTAACGGAATGACCTGCGCCGATCTCGCCCGCATCGACCCGGTCGTTGTTGAAGTCCTCGCGCCGGAGCGCACGCGTTTCGTAGCCGATCAGGCGATACTCAGCCACTGTCGCGGGATTGAACTCCACCTGGATCTTTACGTCGTTGGCGATCGGGAAGAGGGCGCCGGTCAGCTGATCGACGAGCACCTTCCGGGCTTCGGAAAGCGTGTCGATATACGCTGCCTGGCCGTTCCCGTTCTGAGCGAGGGACTGCATCGTTGCGTCATCCAGGTTTCCGCGACCGAACCCGAGGACAGAGAGATAGACTCCATCGTCGCGCCTGCCGGCGATGAGGTCCTTCAACTGATCGGGATCCGAGATGCCGACATTGAAGTCACCATCCGTCGCGAGGATCACGCGGGTCACCTCTCCGTCGGAAGCCATCTCTCCGGCGACCCGATAGGCCAGGAGCAGTCCCTCGGCCCCGGCGGTTGAACCGCCGGAATGGAGTCGGTCGAGCGCAGAATGGATGGTGGACAGGTCAGACGCCGTGGTCGCATCCAGCACCACGCCCGCGCTGCCGGCGTGGGCGACGATGGCAATCTCGTCTTCCGGGCGCAATTGGCCGACCAGCAATCGAAGTGACCGGACCAGCAACGGCAACTTGTTGAGCTCGTCCATGGACCCCGACGTGTCGATGAGAAAGACGAGATTCAGCGGCGGACGATCGGCGGTCGCAGGCAATCGGCCCTGGAGCGCCAGGTGAACCAGCTGCGTGTCGGGATTCCACGGCGTCGGTACAACGGTCACGCTCGGCCTGAACGGCGCTTCGTCCGCTTCCGGAGCAGGGTAGCCATAGGGAAAGTAGTTGATCATTTCCTCGATGCGAACGGCATCGGCGGGAGGCAGGAAACCGTTCATCAGCGAGGAGCGGACCACTGCGTAGCTGGCAGTGTCAACATCGATGGAGAATGTCGAAACTGGCTCCTCAAGAGTAACTTTCACCGGATCGGGATCAAGATTGGCAAAGGTCTCGGTGCCGTCGAAATCCCTGGAATCCAATGCCAGCGATGGGTGTGACCAACGTTCCATGGCGGGGGAACCGAAGGAGTCGAGCGTGGCCGCCTCATCGGCCGCGAAGGTGGATCGCGAAAGTCTCTTTCCTTCCTCCAGGCGCCTCGCGAGGTGGGGAGCTTGCGCCGCCATCGGGGGCTGCACAACCGGACTGGCGGCGATGATCGACGATTCCGTGGCGATCGGCGATTCCATATCGTTCCATTCCGCTTCCGTAACCGCGTCCGCCTCTGGCGGTGCCTGGGATTCCTGCTGCAATTCGACGCTCCGGGAGGCATCCGGTCTGCTGCCCAGGAGAGGCAGGTACGAATCCTGGCGCAGGAACGGCACGATGACGAGAATGACCAAGGCAACGGTCACGGTGGCGGCCGTGATCGCGGGTCGTGTGGCAAGGGTCGCGAGCATTCTTTCTACTCCTCTTCCGAGATTCGCCCATCTGGCAGGGCGGTTACGAGTAGGACGCTCTTCCGACGCCAATTCTTGGAATTGATCGAAGACTTCCAGTGCACGTTCCAGATTTGCCGCGCGCCGCGCGGCATCCGGAGCAGGTGTGGCGCTTTCGAAAGCGCGTTTCACCTGGTCGATCGGGTCCGTCATTGACTCAGTTCCTCCTTCCGCAGGGACCGCAGGCGCCTTCGTACTTCCGACAGGCGCCAGCTGACGGTGCCTTCGGACACGCCGAGAACCTGCGCAGCCTCCGCGTGGGTCATTTCCGCATCGACGGTAAGCGCCACTGTGTCCCGCAGGTCTTCCGGCAGGGAATTCATGGCCCGTCGCAGCCAGTCGAGGCGTTCGACCGTGTCTTCGGCCGCAGCGGTGCGGTTCCGTTCCCAGTAACCCCAGCCCTCGGCGGTTCTTGCGCGGACGGCGTTCCGTCGACGCCGGTCATGGGCGGCATTGACAGCTATCCGATAGAGCCAGGTGGACAATCTGGACTCTCCGCGGAAACGCCTGAGCTTGGCCGGCAGCGCGAGGCAGATGTCCTGCGTCATGTCCTCCGCGGCTTCCCTTTGTCCCGTGAGACGGAAGCACAGCCGGAACAACCCGTCGTAATGACGTTCGAGCAGCGTCGCGAACGCTTCCCGATCACCGTTGCCGGCCGCCAGGGCGAGGTCGTTGTCACCGACTTTCATGCGCATCACATTGACTTTGACGCATCCCGCCCGTCAAACCTTGGCAAAATCCGTTCGCCGTTCCGGGTTCGAGGATGCTGTCGGGCCAGATGCATGGGGCGTTGTGGGCGAAACGTATCTATCTTGCCGTATTCTCGACAGGATTTCAGCGGCTGTCCGACGCAGCATTTACCTTGCGCCACTTGCGCGCTAAGGAATTGCGTGGTTTCACGAAAGAGCAACAGCAGAGGACGACGCCATGACAGATGTCCCGGCCTATGAACCCCCGAGAGTCTGGAAATGGGACCGCGAGAGCGGCGGCCAGTTCTCCTCCATCAACCGCCCCATCGCTGGCGCAACGCACGAGGCGGAACTGCCGCGGGGCAAGCACCCACTTCAACTCTATTCGCTTGCAACGCCCAATGGCGTGAAGGTTACGGTAATGCTGGAAGAACTGCTGGCAGCCGGGCATGCAGGTGCCGAATACGATGCCTATGTCATCAATATAGGAGATGGTGATCAGTTCGGATCCGGCTTTGTGGAGATCAATCCGAATTCGAAGATCCCGGCTCTCGTGGACTACTCGCTGCCAAAGCCGACCAGGGTGTTCGAATCCGGGGCAATCCTCCTCTACCTGGCCGAAAAGTTCGGTGCCTTCCTGCCGGAGGACCCTTCGGACCGGGCCGAGTGCCTGTCCTGGCTCTTCTGGCAAATGGGTTCAGCACCGTATCTCGGGGGCGGCTTCGGGCATTTCTATGCGTATGCACCGTACAAGATGGAGTATCCCATCGATCGCTACACCATGGAGGCCAAGCGCCAACTCGACGTTCTCGACAAGCGATTGGCGGAGACCCGTTTCATATCCGGGGATAGCTACACCATCGCCGATATCGCGATCTGGCCGTGGTACGGTGTCCTGACAACCGGCAAAATCTACGACGCGGGTGAGTTCCTCTCGGTACGTGAATACACGAATGTTGTTCGCTGGCACGACGAAATTGCCGCGCGCGACGCGGTCGTTCGTGGACGCATGGTCAACCGGATCAGCGGTTCACCGGAGCACCAGCTGCGTGAACGCCATGACGCGTCGGACTTCGAACTTCGCACGCAGGACAAGTTGGAAACAACGGAAACCGAGACGTAGACACGCAGGGCACAAGACACGGTCAACAGGAAGGCGGCTGAAATCAAACCGGATCGAGCGAGTTGACCGGAAGTGGCCACTAGTGCGCTCGATCCAGGGCCTTCAATGGCCCCTACCGAGAGTACTCGAAGAGGGACCATGCAGATTCTCCAGGTTCAACAACCCATTCCAGCAAGCGGTAGTGTCGTGTGCACGGCATTACCCAGTTTTCAGCATGTTCGTCAAGCAAGGAAATCAGACGGTTCCAGAACCGCATGCAGGTTTGACGCGCATCGGTGCGGAAGCAGGGCCAAAAGGTGGACCAAATCCTTGGCCAGGCGCGATAGCGGCTAGTGAACTGCCACTGTCGGGGCCTGCGGCAGAACGGTTCACCACGACCGTAATTGTGCGCTTACGCGAGCGGTGGTTTGGTCGATTGGTCGGCGTTGAACCGGCGGTAGGCGCCCAACAATGCGCCTCGGCGAGTGGACAGGTTCTACTGGGGAAGGGGTTTACGAGGCCCTGACCGAGCATGTCGGTGTACGAACCGACTGCAATTCCTCCATCACGTTCGCCTCGCACCAGCAATTGGTCCGGGCATTCGAAGACTCGCCCGGCCGCCCGACATCTTGCTCCCTATTCCTTCCAACCGCCGAGTAGCTCGTGCAGAAGCGAACTCCCCGCAGAGTCCTCTCTTTCGAAGGCGTTGCCCGTTGCCGCCACGTCAGGTCCGAAGCGAGCTGCCCACGATCCGTTGTCGTCGCAACCCGCGAAGTTACCCCCGTCTGTTCTTATCTCGCTGACCGACAGCCGATCGCCGCGACGCTGGTAATTCTGACATGGGTTCCGCCAGGCGCTCGTTGATACAGATTGGAGAATTTGCCAGAGGAGTCCGTTGCGGACGTCCCGAAATCCGCAACCATGGAAGAGTCGCCTTGGAAAGGAACACGGCCGGAAGAAACGCTCATGCTGGGCCTTGCGGCTTCGCACCCCAAGACATGGAAATATGGGAGTCTTCACGGCAAAGGACAGTCTTGTCGCCGGGCTGTTCAGCAGCCCTCACCCTTCCGTCATAGGTAGCCGCTCCACTGACCGGCATTGGTCTCCGTCGCAGTTCCGAGCACGAGGACAGGCTCGCTGGAACTCTCATGGTCCTCCCGCCGCTCGACGAAAGATAGATCGGCATTCGCCGCGAAATCCGCATTCGGCCAACCGTACACGTCCAGGTAGTCGAACTACGCGGCAGGATCCACCTAGAATCCCGCATTCTCTTCTGACCGGGTCCAAGCTTCCGCTTCGATGCCGAAGCGCCTGATGAAGACATCCGGAAACTCGGGATTGCTTCCTGGGTCGGCTCATCGTGAACTCGACCGTCCTGCCGTTTGCCGTCATCCTCGACATCCCTCGGCCGCGTTCCCCAAGGCTGCCGGCAGTCCTGCCAGACACTTGCCCCGGGGGCATCAAGCAGCAGCGCTACGCGCAGACGGGCTCACGGTTGAACCGGAACGTTTCACTTCTCATACCGGGCTGGTTCATTACCCGCAGCGACACGCCGTCCAAGCCTCCGGCGCCCGGTCGTGGATATCCCGGTGGACAGTCCGAATTCATGATCAAACAGGGCCGACTCTCGCGCAACGCCCGCAGCACCTCGTGCTCCGCGACCTAGGCGCCTGTCGCTGACTCGGTGGTTACGTTTCGGGTGCGGGAATATTCGAAGCCCAATACACAGAACAGGATTAGGGCAGCAACAGCCGAGGTCCAAATCGCAGGCGCCACGACAAGAAGGACCACCACCACCAACAGTCCCAGTTTGGGCAGCGACAGTGCGCGGAACGCATACCGTTCGCCGAGGGCAGCCATGCTGATCACGGCGACGATTCCTCCTGCTGCAGCCACGGCCACCTGCCAGAGCGGCGAACTCTGCCAGAGCACCAGCGCCGGGGCGAAGACGAATACGAAGGGCACCACATACGCTGCCATGCCGAGCCGCATCGCGGTGAAGCCCGATTTCATCAACGGCGCATTGGCAATTCCCGCCCCGACATAGGCCGCGAGCGCTACCGGTGGCGTAATCGCCGAGACCCCGCCCCAGTAATAGCAGAAGAGATGCGCGACAAGCGGCGGTAACCCCATCTCGACGAGGCTCGGCGCCGCCAGAGTCGCGGTGATGATGTAGACCGATGTCGTCGGCAGGCCGAAGCTGAGAAAGAGCGACGCTCCAGCTGCGAGCAGCAAAGCAGGCAGCAGGTTGCCATCAGCGATACCGATAATGGATTGCGTCATCAGGAGGCCGATCCCGGAAAGTGCTGCTGCACCCACGATGAACCCTACCGCGGCGCAAGCGATCGCGGTCGAGATGGTGTTGCGTGCGCCCAGCACCAGTGCGTCGACGATGTCCCGAAGGCTCATCCGTGTATGCGCCCTCAGAGCGCTGATGACGATCACACCGAAGATCGAGAAAAAGGCGGCAAAGAGCGCCGTGAAGCCAAAGAGCAGCATCCCGATCAGAAGGAAGATTGGCAGCACCAGATGGCCATGCGACAGTACAACGTCGCGGACGATGGGTAACCGGTCGCGCGGCAGGCCTTGCATCCCGAGCTTCCGCGCTCGCAGATGCACCTGAAGATAGACTGCAGCATAGTAAAGTACCGCGGGCAGGATTGCCCCGAGGGCGACCTGCGCATACGGCATCTGCAAGTATTCGGCCATGATGAAGGCCGACGCCCCCATGACCGGGGGCAGGAACTGTCCGCCGCAGGACGCCACGGCCTCCACCGCAGCGGCAAAATACCCCTTGAAGCCTAGCCGCATCATCAGCGGGATCGTGAAGACGCCGGTGGAGGCGACGTTAGCCGCAGACGATCCTTGGATCATGCCCATCATGCCGCTGGCGAGGATGCCCACCTTTGCCGGCCCGCCGGGGCTGTGACCGGCCGCGGCAAAGGCGAGGTTGGTGAAAAAGGTCGTCGTGCCCGACTTCTGCAGAAAGGCACCGAAAAGGATGAACAGATAGACATAGGTCGCCGACACGCCCACCGCGACGCCGAAGATCCCCTCGGTAGACATGTACATCTGGCGGATTATCCGCTCGTAACTAAACCCGCCATGGGCCAGCACGCCCGGCAGGCTCGGCCCGAAGTACAAATAGGACAGGAAGATCACCGACAGCACCACGAGGAACATCCCGATCGTCCGCCGTGCCGCCTCGAGCACGACGAGACAGAAGACCGTTCCTACCACGACATCGGTCTCGGTGGGATATCCGCCGCGCATCACAATGTCGAGGTAGTTGTAGGCGAGGTAATAGGCCGATCCGGCGCCTACCAGGGCAAGAATTACATCGGTAATGCCCGGATTGCCCGCTAGTCGTGACTTTGCTGCCGGGTAGAGCAGAAAACCGAGAAACAGCATGAACGCCATGTGGATCGGCCGCTGCTCCATAGCTGGAAGCGGCCGATATCCGGCGGTGTACAGGTGAAAGAGCGAGGCTACCACCGCGACGGCGGCAAAAATGAACGCCCAGTGCGCGGTCAATTGTCGCGTAGTTGAGGGGACCTCGCTCTGGCCTTG
>CAZPXZ010000005.1:61031-86651 GCA_964590405.1 uncultured Rhodobacterales bacterium
GCAGCGCGTCGATGTCGATGACGCCCTCACCCTCGAGTTCCGGGCGCTGCCATTCGCTGGCGCTCTCCTGCGCCGTTTCAGACTCTCGCTGGGCCAATCGTTCCCGTCCAGACACGCCGGATCGACCGGAGTACCGCAACTGCCGCGGTACTCCGGCAAGAAACCGATATAGGGCGATGTTCTACATCAGACCCTGTTCACGATAATACCGCTCGGCGCCCGGATGCAGCGGAAATGGCAGCCCGCTCATGGCGTTTTCGAGCGTCATGAATTCGGCCAGCGGATGCACTCTGATCAGCCGCTCCTTGTTCTCGAACATCACCTTGGTAAGTTCATAGATCATTTCTTCCGACATGCCGGTATGGGTCGCGAAGGTGATCGGCGAGGCGAAGGATTCCACCGAAAAGTCGCCGAACGGATTGGCCGATGGCGGGACCGTGTAGGCATAGTCGAGCCCACTGTCCGCCATGTGCTCGATCACGTCCGCGTCCATGTCGAGCGGACGGGCGAGCCCGGTATCGGCGACCTGCTGGATCGATGCCGAGCCAGGTGCGTCGGGCCACACGATTGCGTCAATCTGGCGATTGCGGACTTGGTCAATGGCGGCTTGGTGCACAGTGAATTCCGGCTGAATGTCGGCATAGGTCCAGCCCTTGTACTCCATGATCATCCGCCACCACGCTTCGCCGGAGCTACCCTGCATGCCGACCGATACACGCTTTCCCTTGAGATCGTCGATCGTCTGGATGTCATCGTCCATCGCGATGAACCATTGCGGGTTGGGATAAACCGTGGCGATCGCGCGCAGGCCTTCGTAGCGGCCCGCCGGACGGTCCGTGTAGCGGCCGGTATTGGTATAGGCCTGCTGGCCCACGCTGCCCGAGAGGTACGAGACCTCAACCTCCTGATCGGCAAGCAGGTCGAGATTCTCCACCGAACCGCCGGTGGCCTGAATGGACGCCTGAATGCCCTCGATTGTGTCGTTGTAGATCGCGGCCAGCCCGCCTCCTAAGCGGTAGTAGTTGCCGCCCGAACCGGCGGTGGCGATCCGAATGAAGCTGTCTTGCGATACGACAGGTTGCGGCATGCCAAGTGACAGGACCGAGGCCGCAAGGCCCATGGCGAGAATTCTCTGGAACATCGTTTCCTCCTAAAGTATTTCTTCTACATGCGTATTCTTGACGTTTGTAGACATTGACCATCATTGAACCATACTAGCGGCCCTGCCCCGCCCCGCAAGATCGCTTGCGCCCGGTTGCGCTGACAGGGTGCCCAAACCGCCTCCCCCGAATACCAAGGGAGCGGCATGGGCGCAGTCCGGGGATCAAATCGAACAGGAAGAGCACTCGGTCGGGCAGCAGCACCAGCGTTTGCGGGACACGCCCGTGCCTTCCATCGCCGCAGCCGAGACTCCATGTCCCGCCAGCCATCCGGCAACTTCCGCAAGCCCCGCCACTCGGGCGGGCAACATGCAGTGCATCCTTCACCATGGCTTCATCTCCTCTGGAGAACCTGCAGACGGGAGATGGAATGGCGGGCGGGGGGCACTCGCAGCGGCGCCGGAGGGCGTCCCCGTGGTCGATTTGCCGTTCGTCCTCGACTGCAAGACCATCCGGAACAGTTCCTTTTCGTGGTCAAAAGCCAACACAAGAACACCGTTCCCGGTTCGGCCTCCCGCAACCAGAATTCACCCGCAAGTCGGGAAACCGCACTACAGGTTCCCGCACGCAATTCGCACGGCTGCGAGGATGAAGGAGGGCTGGCCTCGCCACCGACGTGCCGCGCATGGCGCGCGACACCACCGACGATTTCCCGGTTTCTCGGCACGTTGAGCCCGGAAGAGAACCTGGAGGTCATTCGGCAGGGGATCCGGAAGAATGCGGTTCGTCGCCAGCGACGGGCCTTCGGAATCGAAGGCGGCGGCAAGACGCCCGATCGGGCGACGGTTGACATCAATGATGTGCGATTGCTGGTTCACGGCTATCACATCAACCTGGCAGCGGCTGGAACAGCAATGTCGGATGCGAGTGCTACCACGGGTTGGTGCCGGTCTGCGGCGAGAGCCGAGACATCCTGAGCGCGCGGCTTCGCAATCCCTCGAAGGACTGCGAGAAGGAGACGCATGATCTCGCGCCCGAAGCCGCCGACTCTCCGTTCTAGGCCCTTCCCGGCTCCCGTGTGATCATTCGGGTTCATGCAGGCATCCTGAGCGGTTTCATGGCCGATACGCTTCTGAAACGTCTGGGCGATCTGGAAGCTCACGAGGTTCGGACGGTCCTTCATGAAACGACGTATCCAGCCGGGAACTGTTTCCGCACCCTTTCCGGCTCATCACCAGACTCTCGAAGGAGGCGTCAGACGCCGAGATACTGCTGAAGCGATACCGGGTCCCGAGCAAGGCGGAGAAGATCTTCGGTGAACTGAAGACCGACCTCAACCTGCAACTGTCTTCCTTCGTGCGCCGCAAGGGCCACTGCCGCGGCCGACTCGCCTTGCGTGAGGTCGAACTCGCGACCGCGGCAGTGGCGGCCACAGAATAAGGCTGTTCTCCTGCGGAACCTGCTCGCGATCCAACTGATGCACGAATGGCGATGGGCAATGGAAGTGTCCGAAAGCCGGGGCTGGAGCGCCGTGAATTTCCGGAAGCAGGGAGCAGGTACTCCGCTCAGGTTGCTGGGCCGTGATCCTTGCACGGACGATAACCTTCCACATCGCCCATTTCGTCGCATGCGACCGGTGGAAGCTGCAGGAATCCGGAAACGATCCGTAGCCCCCACTGGCTGACCGGATCTCCGGCCTCCTCAACGGCCGGCCTCGACTACCGTACCATTCACGCTGGCACTGCCATGCGATCGAACGTGACCGCGCAACGGCAACGATCCGTCGTCTTGAAAGCCCGAAATCCTTCCGAAGCACTCTTTGGGAGTTCGATTGACCACACAAGACTTGTAATGGTCTCCAACACAAATGCCGGGGCAAGAGTCAGGCAAAGAAGGGGGATCATATATTTGATCGGGCAACGTTGTGGATGTTGAGGTCGGTGCTGCAGGGTTTCCTGCAGGTTCGGCGTTCGCAGGCAGAGTTCCGGTGCGGGGAGTGTGGACATGCGCAGGACGCGGACATCAATGCTGCCCGCAATATTCTGGCGTCGGGGACTGGCACAACTGCACGACGAGGGGCGTTCACGTCGGTGACCCCTGCGACCCGTGAAATGGATACGCGGCTGGCCGATGCCTAGTCAAGCATATAAGTCCCCAAGGAAAAAGCGGTGCCCGGCCCCAAGAGCGCGGCCGTGCCTTGCCCATGGCTCGTGAATACGCCGGGCAGATGGCGCCGTCCCGCCACTGCCAGACAAGGTACCGGAGTTGCGTGTCGCCAGATCCATGAGGCTCGCCGAAGCCGCCCGCAGCACCTGGATTCCAGTGGAATCGCAACGCGGAGATTCGCACATTGCGACAGCGCCCGTGCCCGCCTTCCGTATGAGCCGGATTGCCCGCTCCCTCGCCGTCAATGCGGTCAGCGCGCTATGGCCATGGCCTGCCGCGGGAACCGCGCTTGCGTACGGGAGCGCCGGGAT
The DNA here is from genome assembly GCA_964590405.1 of uncultured Rhodobacterales bacterium. GTDB lineage: Bacteria > Pseudomonadota > Alphaproteobacteria > Rhodobacterales > CAZPXZ01 > CAZPXZ01. Next base: position 64,609 of record CAZPXZ010000005.1, read on the forward strand.
TCTGGACGCCGCACATCGCATATGGCGCTTCGGTTGTGCACTTCGGCGCTGTCTTGGTCCGGGCCCGCGCGCTGCTTACAGCGTCTGTCCCCCGTCGACGACCAGGACCATCCCCGTCGCAAAGCCGCTTTCGTCGCTGGCGAGATAGAGACAGGCCGCCGCCATCTCCTCGGCAGTGCCGAGGCGTCCCATGGGCTGGCGCGCGATAAATTGCGCTCGGGTCTCCTCGGGGGTATCGCTTTCGTTGATCCGGTCGTCGAGCGAGGGCGATGCGGTCGTGCCGGGGCAAAGCGCATTGCAGCGCACGCCGTCACCGATGAAGTCTCGTGCCACCGATTTGGTGAGTCCGATCAGCGCCGCCTTGCTCGCGCCATAGGCTGCGCGCGCGCCGACTCCCGTGACCGACGAGGCGACCGACGCCACGTTCACGATGGACCCACCGCCCGCATCCAGCATGCCGGGAAGCGTGGCCTTGATGATGCGAAAAACCGAGGTCACGTTTTGCTCGAAGCTGCGCTGCCAATCCGCCTCCGAACAGTCGAGCACGCTGCCCTGCTGCACCCAGCCCGCAACGTTGACGAGGATGTCGAAGGACGGCTCTTCGGTCATCAGCGCAGCGATCGCCTCCGCATCCGTGACGTCGATCTCCCGCGGTCTGATACCCGGGGCAATATCGGGCAAATCGGTCATCTTGGAGGCGGTTCGGCTGGCAGCCACGACGCTGGCGCCTTCGGCCGCGAAGGCCAGTGCCACGGCGCGGCCAATCCCCTGTCCGGCGCCGGTGACCAGCGCCCGTTTGTCCTGCAATCGCTTTGTCATACCAGGAACGGAACGTCTCCCTACCTGCTGCCCGCACATGGCGACTCTCTCCTCCAAGTCGTCTAACGGCTACGGTAGGTGCTTTTGGCGGCAAGACAAGCGGCGAGATGCCGGATGCAGCGGAAGACCGTCTGGATGCCCTGATTGAACTTCATCGCGACCGTGCGCCCACTTGCGAGCCGCGGAACGGCTCTCTGACGGCCTGAGTATCGAGTCCATCGACAGGGTGGAGACGCTGCTCGCCGAATCAGTTTCCGACGGCCACAGGATCTGCAGTGGCATTCGGATGGGCGTATCGGTTCGGAGGCGATTTGTCCTGTTGCCGGTAACCTGTTGCCCTGAAGGGTGTTTCGGTCCACGTACGCCTTCTTCGACAGAACAGTAGAAAGCCCAGGGCGACTTGTTTGCGGTCCTTGAACACCTGGGGGAATCGCCCATGGACCCGCGAATCGCCGACCTCGGGTCGACCACCCGTTCGGTCGCCGCCTGATCCTGCGACAGATGGCGGACATTCAGAAGATCGAGGCGCTGTTTTTCAACCACAGCCGCAACAAGTTGGGGAGGACCTTGTGCGAGTATCTCCACTGGGAGTCGGCGAAGGAAGACGACCCGGTCTAGGCGTGCATGAAGCTTCCGGAAGCGCTGGAGCGGCAAGGCATTCTGATGCTGCCGAGTAAGCGGGAGGCGAAGGTCCTGGACATGACGTCCGGACACGTCCGGACCACCGCCTCCGACCGGTAACCGGAGTTCTTCACCGAGCTCTCGAATCTTCGTCGGCTGTGCTTCGAACCTGTCACCGACACGGCCAAACGGCAGCTTTGGATCGCCATTGTCGACCGCCATCACTATTTCGGCTACCGACGACCGTTTGGGGCGCACATCCGCAATTTTCGAGTCTACCGAAGGCGGGCGGAATCTGGGGAATGGCCCTTGCGTGGCACTTGAGTTCAAGCCCTCCTGCCACTATCCCCGTTCGCCGAACGGTAGGTCGGAAGAGCGTCCTTCTTGTACGACGCGATAATCATCGCATCGATGTCCACTCCAATGGCTTGTGAACAGTCCGGGATCAGGGTACCTGATGGCGCTCGTCCGGAGAGCAATTCGACTTGCGTATCAGTGTGATCTGTTGTACCGGATCGTTGAGGCAGAATTGTTCTTGCTCTTGAGAGCTGCCGGCGGTGCGGCCGTGGTTTGTCATACGGAGCCTTGTCTGCACACTCGCGCCACAGTACCTTCGCTTTCGGAAAGAAGTCGGAACGACACCCATGCTGGACGAGAAATATGGCAGCCGGGACAAGCGCGGCAACTGGTCCCCGTTCAAGCACTGGGAGTATCCTCCGGTCTTCACCTGGCCGCCGAAACCGCTCAAGTTCCTGAAGTGGCTTCCGTCGTTCATCTTCCCGTGGAACCTTTTCTATGCGCTGGTGGCCCTGGGCGTCTGGTACGCGCTCCCGCCGATGGAAACATTTCAGACATTCGAGATTGGCTGGATCGCCTATGTCTGGGGGATCAACGTGGCCATCGTGACCGTCTTCTACGGCTTCTTCCACCTGCGACTCTACATTCAGCGAAGACAGGGCCAGGAGTTCAAGTACAATGCAAAGTGGTTGGCCAAGGACAGCCCGTACTTCTTCCTGAAGAACCAGACCTACGACAATCTTTTCTACACCTATGTCAGTGGCGTTTCCATCTGGACAGCGTGGGAGGTATTCACTCTCTGGCTCTACGCCAACGACCACATCCCTCAAGTCAGTTTTGCGGAGAACCCCGTCTACGTGGTCCTGATGTTCTTTGGCATCGTGCTGTGGCGGGATCTGCACTTCTACACCATTCACCGGCTGGTCCACTGGCGGCCGCTCTACAGGCTCGCGCACCATGTTCATCACCGGAATGCCAATGTCGGCCCGTGGTCGGGTCTGTCCATGCACCCGATCGAACATGTTCTCTTTTTCTCTTGCGTCGCGATTCACTGGGTGATCGCATCCCATCCCATCAACGCCATCTTCAATCTGGTGCATGCGGGAATGACGCCGGCACCGGGTCATACCGGTTTCGACCAGATGGTTGTAAAGGACGGGAAATTGGTCAATCTCGTGGGATGGGATCACTACCTGCACCACAAGTACTACGAGGTGAATTACGCCAGCGGACTGTTCCCGCTCGACAAGTGGTTCGGGACCTTCCATGACGGTTCGCCGGAGGCGCAGACGAAGATGGAAGAACGATTTCGTGCCCGCAAGGTCCGGCAGCACGCCGGAAACCCACGGCAGTCAGGCTGATCCGGATAGGACATTCGGCCGGCAACGCTCTGCACCCTGACGTCGCGCTCGTCCTCTCCGGCAGGAGGAAGACACCGCTTCAACGGACCGGAACATTCCTTTTCCTGAAGGGCGCCACCTCCGGACGCGACACCGGTCCAGGGTGACAGGAGTCCGGAATCTTGCAGCGGATCTCGCCATGCGTGAGAGCTCGCGGGACTCCTGTGGAAATGCGGACAATTCGCGAGCATGCAACCGATTGCGGGTGGACCTGGAAGAATAGGGTGAGATTCCGGACAGGCTGCCGAGAGAGACCGTAGAGGAGATTGGGTGGGCGCCGCGGACTCTCCGTGCATGATGGGCGACCCGGTCGCTGCAGGCGGGAAGGCGATCCAGTCACAGTCGTACGGCTTCGGGCGTTCCGACGGACCTGGATCAGGCTTCGGACAAACCGCGATCAAGAGCGGAGAGGATTGCCTGCCCGTCCTCTGCCGTCAGAATCAGGGGCGGTGAGAGAATTACATTCGCGCCCGAGACGCGAAGCATGACTCCTTCCCGATAGGCAATCTCCTGTAGCCGGCTGATGGTTGCCTTGTCGATCGGGGTCTTTGCCTTTCGGTCCGAGACCAGCTCCAGCGCCAGCATCAGTCCATGTCCCCCGCGGACATCGCCGACCAGCGGATGGCGTTCCTTGAGTTCCCGAATTCCATCCCAGAGTTCGCTGCCTCGGGCAGCGGCGTTCTCCGCGACGTTCAGGCGCCTGGTTTCATCCAGACAGGCGATGGCGGCCGCGGCACCAACCGGATGTCCCGAGTATGTGTAGCCGGAGCCGATGGAACCGGTTCGACTGTCGTCCTTCTCGAACGCTTCCGCAACCTGGTCGGAGACCATGACCGCGCCAAAGGGGAAGTAGCCATTGGTGATGGCCTTGGCAATGCACATCAGGTCGGGGCGGACACCCCAGTGGCGGGAGCCGGACCAGGAGCCCGTGCGGCCGAATGCCGTGATCACCTCGTCGGCGATGAGGAGGATTTCGTGCCGGCTACAGATATCCCGCACCATCGGCATGAAGCTCTCATGGGGAGGCATGACGCCACCGGCACCGAGAATGGGCTCCATGATGAAGGCGGCGATGGTGCCTGCCCCCTGGAACGCGATTTCGTCTTCGAGTGCCGCCGCGCAGAGCCCCGCAAGCCGCGCCGGGTCCGCTTCGTCGAACGGATTCCTGTACGGGTAGGGTGCCGGAACATGATGACACCCGGGGAGCAGCGGCTCGTAGGCAGAACGGAAATTGGGGTTGCCGTTGACACTGGCGCCGCCCATGTGCGTGCCGTGGTAACCCTTCTTGAGACTGAGGAATTTCACGCGGCCGGCTGCCCCGCGCAGCTTGTGGTACTGTCGGGCAAGACGCAGCGCCACCTCTACGCTGTCCGATCCGCCGGAGGTGAAGAAGCAGCGGACCATGCCCTCTTCGGAAAAGAACTCCCGCAGTCGGTAGGAGAGTTCGATCACCGCGTCATTGGTGGTTCCCCGAAAGATGGAATAGTACGGAAGGCGGTCGAGTTGACGGGTGATGGCCTGTTTCACGGCAGTGTTGGAGAAACCGAGATTGACGTTCCAGAGACCGCCCACCGCGTCGAGGACGATATGTCCATCGATATCCACTAGTCTGGTGCCCCTTGCGCGCACAATGATCCTGGGCGGGCTGCTCAGGCTCTCCACCGGATGCGCCATCGGGTGCCAGAGGTGGCGGGCATTGTTCTCCTTGAGGAAGTTCGAATCTCGCATCAGGTTTGTTCCTCAGCTATGCAGCACCGGCGTCTCACGCCGCATGGCGAGAGACGAGTTGCGTTCCTCAAGTAAGTCCCGGGCAGCGCGGTGTCCCGAGAACACCGCGGCCTGGATGGTGGACGGTGCCAGGGAGTCGCCGATCAAAGAACTGGGCGGATGGTCCGTCAGTGTTTCCCAAAGAGACAATTCGGGAATTCGTAGACCCACAGGGATCAGGGTATCGACTTCGATCGGCGGGAGTTGCTCCCGGATATCCGCCCGGACCAGGTCCAGCTGTCCATTTGCGAAGCGTGTGGCGGCCGCGTTGAGAAGCATCCGAACGCCGAGTCCGTGCAGTTCGGCGACTACGCGGGGCTGCTCCAGCGTATAGCCCATCCAGCCTGCCAGCGCGGATTGCGGGGTGACAATGGTCACGTCGAGCCCTTTCCGGGCCAGCGCGGCTGCAAGGACATTGGCCATATAGTAGTGGTCGTCATCGTAGATCGCGACGCGGCCCTTTGCTTCGGCGCCGTCGAGGATTGCATCGACAGAGACCGCGCCGGCATCAAATCCGTCGATATCCGTGAAACGGGTACGCCCCAAACCGCCGGTCGCCCACCGTGCGCCGCCCGAAACCATCAGATGCTGTGCGTCGAATTCGCGGACAAGGTCTGCTGTCACCGTGCTGTTCGCGTAAATCTCCACATTCTTCATTCGCTGCAGTTGGTGGAGTCGATAGTCCACAACACGCTTCCAGGCGGCAAGCGCCGGCAGGCCGCTTTCGCGCCGAACCCGCCCCCCGAGTTCCGTGTCGCGTTCCGCCACGGTCACCTTGTGCCCGGCACGTGCCAGGGTCAGTGCGGCCTCAAGGCCGGACGGGCCCGATCCCACCACCAGGACCGACTTCTTTCGTTTGGCAGTCGGCACATGTTCGGGATGCCAGCCACGCTTCCATTCCTGGGAAACCGTGGGATTCTGGGTGCAGGCAATGGGGACGCCGAAGGAATCGAATGCTACGCAGACATTGCAGCCAATACACTCCCGAATGTCCTCTGCCCGTCCTTCCCGAATCTTCCGGGGAAGGAACGGGTCGGCAATCGATGGCCGGGCACCGCCGATCAGATCCAGCACACCGCGGCGGATCTGGCCGACCATCGCGTCAGGCGAGGTGAAGCGGCCAACGCCCACCACGGGCTTGGAACTGACCCGTTTGACGAAGGAAGTGAATTCCTCCTGGAACCCCTCCGCGTCAAACCGGGACGTGCCGCTGTCCCGGCTCCAGCCGGATATGTTCACGTCCCACAGATCCGGCAGTTCCGCCAACGCCTCCACTGCGTCGCGCCCTTCCCCCTGTGCCGTGATCGCCCTCGGGCCGCTGAGCTCGTGTACGGCAAGCCGAACGGCGACCGCAATCTCGCCGGCGGCCTCCTCCACGGTATCCTGGAGGACCTCCCGGAGGAGCCGAAGTCGATTCTCGAACGACCCGCCATACTCGTCGCCACGCATGTTGTAGGCGGGTGTCAGGAAGTGCCACAGGATGGACGCGTCGTGGGCGGCATAGACATAGACGATGTCATAGCCGGCTTCCTTTGCCCGTTCGACGGCGCGGCGGTAGCTGGCGCGCAACGTGCGAATGTCGGATCTGTCCATTGCCCTGCACTGCACCGGCACCTCGGGCTTCAGCACAGGAAGGTTGGACGGTCCCCAGACCGGCATGCCGCTAGCCATTCCGCGTCCGCGCATCCCCGTATGACCGATCTCGATCGCGGACAGCGCGCCCTTTGCCCGGAGCCGGTTGGTCAGCGCCCGGTGTATCCGGACGTCCTGTCCGTCCCAGAAGGTCTCGATCGGCAGGTTGGAGATATCTGAAGAGGGATCGATCTCGGCGAGCTGCATGGAGACCGTGCCCCAACCGCCTTCCGCCTTCATTTCGCGCAACGCGATCGAGCCATTCGGCATCAGAGGCGAGTGACCCGTGGCATGGGGAACGGCGTAAAACCTGTTCGGCGCGGTAACCGGGCCGATCCGGACCGGTTCGAACAGGATCCTGTATTGCTCGTCCATCGTTGCTCTCGTCATCGTTCGATCACACCGGAGGCGACCCAGGCGTCGAAGATCTCAAGCACCTTCGTCGCAAATTCGGGATCGTTGATATGGCAGTCGATCCGGGTGGTTTCGGTGCTCTTGCCCGTCGCCTCGCCAAACTCCTCCATCATTGCGGCGAGACCTTCGGGGTCATGCGCCGGTTGTCCTTCACGGTCCCATTCCTCCACACCCCGAAGCGGCAGGATCAGGTGGACCGGGCCGCGTGCCTCGGACAGGCGTGCGGCAATGTCACGGACCAGCGCGCGTCGCTCGGCAGGCGACAGCCCCGACGATTTGATCAACCGGTTGTGTGCGTGGAACGGACGGTCCCGGTAGTCTTCCGGGATGTCCTGCCAGCCTGCGAAGTCGATCAGGTCGGCACAGCCCGGGGCAACAAGTTGGGGGACGCCTCGCCGCCCCGCCGACAGGAGGCGGTCGCGACCCGCGTTGACGACCGAACCGACCATCAGGTTGCCGAGTTCCGGCAGGGCGAAGTCCATGACCGCGGCGAAGTATCCCTGTCCGGCGAGACCCTCGAACGCCATGCCGCCCATGCCGGTGGCATGGAAGATGGCGACTTCGAAGCCGCGTTCCTCGAGCGGATTCTTCAGGAGCTTCATGTAGGACAGGCAGGATGAGCCGAGGCTGGTCATGCCGATAACAGGTCGGTCCCTGTTGGGCGGCTGTACCGCCCTGGCCGCCCCGAGCACGGCACCGGCAGCCTGGGACAGCGATGATCGGCACACCGAATTGAGCCCGTACAGGCCCCCGGCCCACAGGATCATCTGGATGTCCGGCGACAGTCGGTCGGCCGGAATCAGCGGGGAGAACGAAACCGTGGACACAACGTATTTCGGAACGCCGAGCGGAAGTGCCTGCGCGCAATCCAGTGCAAGGTCGGTACCCATGGTTCCGCCGAGCGCCAGCATCCCGTCGATCCGGCCCTCGGCGTGAAGCCTGGAGATGAGGGCGGAGGCGCCCCGCGCCATGATCTGCATGGCGGTGTTCTCGTCCCCGGAATCGATTGCCGCCGATATGGAGGAACCGGCAGCTTCGGCGACCTGATGCTTCGAGATTCCGACGGGCGCTGCCGGGTCTCCCAACACGCTCACGTCCATGCTGAGTACGTTGCCGCCCTGGTCGCGAATGCAGCTGCAGATGTACTGCAGCTCGTCGTCCTTGGTGTCGTAGGTTCCGATAACCAGAATAGTCGTGTCCATTTGGCGTTCTGCTCCCAATTCAGCTTCGCATTTTCAGGCCGGCGGGATCGTAGAAGGGCTTCAATTGAATTTCTGCCGGGTACGTGCAACCGGCGATCCGAACCTCGAATCCGCCCCCTGCAATCCAGTCCGCATCCACACCGCTCTCCCGGTGGAGGGAGACGAGTCCGACCATTCTTCCCAGCCGGTAACCCCAGCCCCCCGAAGTCACATGGCCCACGATGTTGCCGTCCTTCCAGACCGTCTCGTTGTGGATGAGATACGGTCCCTTGCGCTCCGTGGCATCCGGGACGGAAATCGCTGCGATCCGGTACGGCGTTGCCGAGCCATGCGTTGCCTTCTGGGCCGCGAGTGCCGAGCGGCCGATGAAAGCGGGCTTGCCCAGGTCAACGGCAAAGCCCAGACCGGCTTCATACGGTGTGTCGTCCTCGCCGATGTCGTGACCCAGATGGCGAAACCCCTTCTCCAGGCGGCACGCGTTCACGGCAAACATGCCCGCATGCCGGAGGCCGAGGGGGGCTCCGGCTGCGATCAGCGACTCGTGGACATGGGCGGAAAACTCTGTCGGGACCAGCAACTCGTAGCCGAGCTCACCTAGAAAGGACCGACGGATTGCCCAGGCCCGTGCATGGGCAAGATCGATCTCCCGAGCTGCACCGAAGGGAAACAGATCCGTAGACAGGTCTGCGTCCGACAGTCGGGACAGGATACGCCGGGATTTGGGCCCGTGGACGGACAGCAGGCTGTAGGCCGAGGTCATGTCCACGACCTCGAACCGCCAGTGAGGCTCGGCGTGGACGCGGATCCAGGCTGCATCGCGGATCTGGGAGGGATGACCGCTCAAGACGAGGAAACGATCGCTTTCGAGCCGCGTCACCGTAACATCCGCTTCGATACCGCCGCGAGCATTGAGAAATTGTGCGTACACGCTGGTGCCTGCGGGAACATCCATTTGCGCGCCGGATACGCGGTTGAGCGCCTGTACGGCATCGGGCCCCAGCACGAGAATCTTTGCGTACATGGACTGGTCGACAAGACCGGCGGTTTCGCCAACCGCCCGGGCTTCATCCGCCACGGCAGATGACCAGTTCTGGTAGCCCAGCGATGGTCGGGTGGGCCAGTCTCCGGCTTCCGCGTCGAAATACATGGGCACTTCCCAGCCGACGCGTTCGGCAAACTTCGCTCCTGCTTCCGCAAGCTCCCGATGGAGCGGTACGCGGCGAACGCCGCGCGCACTCTCGACCTGGCGGCCTGGCCAGTGCAGCCCCCAATGCAGCCCGACAGCCTCTGTCACCCGCTCCCGGTTGTAGGCGGCGTTGGACTGGAAGGGCATGGCGCGGGCGGCCAGCATGGATCCAACGCTCCGTTTTGGAAGGCCATCCGTGATCCAGGCCGCCAGGGCAGATCCGACGCCTCCGGAGTTCATGATTCCGTTGGAGTTCATCCCCGCCGCGACGTACAACCCGGGCAATTCCGGGGCCGGACCGATATAGGGCCGGCCATCCGGGGTGAAGCTCTCAGGGCCGTTGAAAAAGGTTCGAATTCCGGTGGATTCGAGGAACGGCATGCGCGCATGGATCATTTCCAGTACCGGAGCCACCTGGTCGAAATCGAATGGCAGTTCTTCGAATTCGAAGCTGTCCGGAATACCGTCGGTTGCCCATGCCTTGCCGCCCGCTTCGAAGCCACCGACGAGGAGCTTTCCCGCGTCTTCCTTCGTGTAGAACCGTTCTTCCTGCACCACCAGTGCCGGGAGCGTCGGAGGCAGGCCGGGGACCGGCTCCGTGACCACGTAGAAATGTTCGGCGGCGTGAAGCGGAACGGACACGTCGTGCGCTTTCGCGAAGCATGCGGTCCACATTCCGCATGACAATACGACGGTATCCGTCTCGATCAGGCCTTCATCGGTTTCCACGCCCGCGACACGGCCGTCGCGGACATGGATCTGTCGCGCGGGGGTGTGCTCCAGCACCGAGGCTCCCATCTGCCGGGCACCACGCGCCAGTGCCAGAGCCACGTCGAGCGGGTTGACCTGGCCGTTGGACGGAACATGGAACGCACCCAGAACGCCGTCGTAATCGGCATAGGGCCAAAGGGACTCAGCTTCATCCGTGGTGAGAAGGTGGCTCTCGATTTCCATCCGGACGGCGTGGTCATGGGTCCTGCGGAGCTGTTCCATCCGTACGTCGGACAGCGCCAGGTGCAGGGTGCCATTTTCCCTGTACCCGGTGTTGAGCCCGGTTTCGGACTCGAGTTCCCGAAAGAGTCTCGCAGTGTATCTGGAGAGTTCCGTTTGGGCAGAACTTTCTCGCAACTGCCCGACGATTCCGGCTGCATGCCAGGTTGTGCCGCAGGCAATCTTCTTGCGCTCAAGCAGCACGGCGCCTTCGATGCCTCGTTTCGCCAGGTGATAGAGAATCGAGCAGCCGATGATGCCGCCGCCGATGACGACAGCCGGCGCCCGGGTCGGCAAGGCCCCGGTCATTGCGTGTTCTCCGCATCGAGTGGGATGGTCGGCAGAGCGTTTCCGCCGGTCTGGCCGACTGTCGTCCTGCTCCACGCGGCATTCCGGCACGGCCGGATGGCTGCTCTCGCGACATCTTCCCGGGATTTCCGGCGGGAAACGTCTGCTGTGCCAGACATCGCCTATTCCCGGTCTCGCGGAGGAATGCCGGTATCACCGTTCCGGACAGGCTTGCGGCGCCCGAGGATCAGGGACCGCACATGCAGCGCAATGACCAGCAGGATCAGGGCGAACAGCACCATGGCAATGGGCCGGTCAATAAAATCCAGGGGACTCTTTACCCGCGCCATGGAAGAGCGAAGCTTGACCTCCATGATCCCTCCCAGAACCATGCCGAGAATGATGGGTACAAGCGGCAGGTTCAGCCGCTTGAGAATCAGGCCGAACACACCGAAACCGGCGGCCATGGCGCAATCCGTGATGGAATTGCGAAGGGAATAGACACCCACGAAACCCAGAAGCAGGATCGCCACGCCGATCAGACGGGAGGGAACCTCGATGACCCGGGTCAGCCAACCGGTGGAAAACACCAGGAAGACAACGACGATGAGGTTCAGCAACAGCAGCGCGAGATAGAGCGCCACGACGAAGTCCATCCGTCCCTGGAAGAGCTGGGGTCCGGGAATGACGTTGTGCACGTAGAAGACCGACAGCATCATCGCGGTCAGTGCTTCACCGGGAATTCCGAGGGCCAGAAGCGGAATCATTGCCGCAGCCGGAACCGCGTTGTTGGCGGCTTCCGATGCGATCAATCCTTCCGGTGCGCCGTTTCCAAAGTCATCCGGCGTCTTCGATGTCCGTTGCGCGTAGGTATAGGACATGAACTGGGCGGTGAACTCGCCCACACCCGGGATCATGCCCATCATGACGCCGAAGCCGGACGACACGGCCGCAACCCGCTTGTAGACCCACAATTCCCGGAGACCGGACAACAGGGAACCCTGGAGCGGCAGCGTCTTCGGGCTCTGGTCCTTCTCGACCAGCAGCAGAAACGCCTGACTCAGGGCAAACAGGCCCAGCACCACGACGATGAGATCCACGCCGGAGGCGAGCCAGGTCTGGTCGAATGTGTAACGCCTTGTGTAGCGGACCGGTTCCAGACCGACCGTGTTCAGGAAGATGCCAAACGCGGCCATCATGCCGGCGGCGAAGACCTGACCGCGATGCGCCAGGATGACGAGGATGATGCCCAGGAGCGCAGCAAGAAAGATTTCGCGCGATCCGAAGAGGGGAGCGATCCTCGCCAGCACCGGTGAGAGCAGGATCAGGCAGAGAATGGAACAGATGCCGCCGAAGAAGGAGGCGGAGTAGGCCAGCGATACGGCCCGGCGTGCTTCGCCCCTCCGGGTCATCGGATAGCCGTCATAGGTGGTGAGTGCGTTCACCGCGGTCCCGGGCGTATTGACCAGAATGGCGGGCAACGCACCACCATACATGGAGGACCCGTAGATTCCGAGGAGCATGGTCAATCCGACCAGAGGCGGCAGTGCGAAGGTGGCCGGAAGCAGGATTGCGATGGCGACGGCAGCGCCGACACCGGGAATGGCGCCGATGATCACGCCACCCACGGAACCGATGAGCAACGCAACCAGAACCTGCCAGTCAAGCAGGAGTGCGACACTGGAGTGAAGAACCTCCATTCCCGGCTCACAGATAGGAGAGCATGAAGGACCGAACGCCGTTCGGCAAGAGATGGTAGAGCGTGCCGCCGGGGATTTTCACCTGCAGGAAGGCCTTGAAGACAACCACGATCACAGCCGCAAGCAGGACAAGTGATCCAATTGCCCGGATCGATCGGTATCCGGTACGCAGCCCCAGAAGGGCAGCGAACACGATTGTGGTTGGCAGGTATCCCAGGCGGGGGACCGCGAACACGTAGATCATGAACCAGATGACGTATTCGAGGGAGAATACCCACTGCAGGACTTCTTCCCGGCGGCCCGGCATACGGGGCGAGAGGAGAGACCCGGCCAGGTGCAAGACCGCAAAGAACGTCATCAGTACGAGCGACACCAGAGACCAGAAGGCCGGTTGCTCGAAGATCCGCACTCCCGGCAGCCACGGAGCTTCAGTGTGGATCTGGCTCAGCAGGAACGCGGAGATGGCCAGAAAGAGACATGCGAATACGGCGTCACCAGGACGTCGGTGCCGCTTGAAGAGCTCCTGAAATGCCTTGAAGCGCGTCATGCCGCTCCTGCGGGAAGGAGAAATCCGAGAAAGGAAGGGCAGCCCGGTCGACCCGGGCTGCCTGCCAGATTACTGACCGAGCATCGCTTCGATGCGGCCGAAGGTCTCGATGTCGTTCCTGATCCGTTCTGCCGTGGCGTCGGTGTCCTGCCAGTAGACCAATGCTCCGGTCTGCGCTCCCACCTGCTGGGCTCTTTCGGAAGCGATGGTCTTCCTGGCCACAGAGATGATCTTGTCCCGAGCGTCCTGCGGCGTGTCCTTGTGCACGAACAGTCCGTTCCAGAGCGAGATGTTCAATTCGGGAACGAGTTCTGCGACGGTCGGAACATCGGGCGTGAGGCCGATGCGCTCCTCACCGACAGACGCCAGGACCTTCACGTTGTCCAGGCAGGGAAGAACCAATTGAAGGGTGGTGTTCATCACGTCCACATCGCCGGATTGCAGGGAATTGCAGTCCAGCATGTCGAAGGCGGCGTCGGAGGAAAAGCTGAAACCCTTCTCCTGGGCGAGCGCAAAGGTCACCTTGGTCGGGATGAGAGGTGCGCCGAAATGGCCGAGCACAACCTCGTTTTCCATCGCGTGGGCAGCGAGGCCGTCAATGTCGTCATACGGCGCATCGGATCCCGCGACAATCACGAAGGGATAGGTGAGGAATGCGCCGAGTGGCTCGAAGGGGTCCGGGTTCAGTTCCGGAATGCCGATAAAGGGTCCCACCACCGGAATGGCGATGATGAAGGAGCCAATGGTATGCCCGTCCGGGGACGCATTGGCAACTTCTACGGCACCCGGGAACGGGCCACCACCACCACCGGGCTTGTTCACAACCGCGGCGGGAACACCGTACTCGGCCTGGAAGTCCTCGGCGATCATTCGCGTCAGGACATCCTCGATATCCCCCGGAGGCCAGGGGACGACGAACGAGACAGGGCCTTCCGGATATTCAGCCTGGGCCGCGGTGGATGCGAAGAGAGCGGCGAAACCGAGTACTGCCGCACCTGCGGTCTGGGTCAGTGTTTTCATGCTTGACGATCTCCCTAGCGTCTTGATCTTGGTTGACGGCTGGTTCATTATTGTTACCAGCGTTGCGCTATTGTGGGGAAACCGCGAAGTGTTGTCAACGCAGTCGGGAGCAGGCAGGGAGTAAGCGATGGCCGCTGGAGTGTCGGCGACAAGAAGGACCAGGACGGTCATGGGAACCGTGGACAGGGCGCTGCGGCTGCTGCACCACTTCAGCGTGGAGTCTCCGGAATGGCGTCTCAGCGAACTTGCGCGCGGTTCGGGCTATGACAAGACCACGACCCTTCGGCTCATGACCGCCCTCGAGCGCAATGGTTTCGTGGAACAGGAGCCGGTCTCCAGGAAGTACCGGTTGGGCGTGGCGCCCATCAATCTCGCCCGCATTCGTGAGCAGAGCTTTCCCCTGCAGACGCTGGTCCAGCCGATGCTGAACCACCTTGCGGACGAGTTCGGGGAGACAGCGCATGCAAGCCTCCTTGTCGGAGGGGGCCTGATGAACGTGGCCACAGCGGAGCCGCGAAGGGCGGCCCGGGTATTCGTGGACCCGTCCATTCCACTGCCGATCCACGCTTCCGCCTCGGGACTTGCGGTTCTGGCCTTTACGTCCCCACAGGACCGCGAGCTGCTCGGGTTGTCCGAAGACCTGCAAGAATTCACGAAATACACGGCGAGAAGCGATGCGGAATTGGCACCCATGCTGGACCGCATCGTCGAACAGGGATTCAGCCGTGCGGACCGTACATACGACATCGATGTCATCGGAACCGCAGTACCCGTCTTCGACCGTTCCGATCGTCCGGTTGGCACGATCGCGGTTGCCGCCTTTGCGACTCGCTTCGACGATGTCCTCGGTCGACGGATTGCCCAGGCGTTGATGGAGGCAGGTAGAGACTTGTCCCGCCAGATGGGCCGTACTGCCGGAATCCCTGATGAACAAGGATCACCAGATAAGTGAATAATGGAGGCAGGGTCCTTCGCGGTCCGTTGCGATTCACGCGGTTGTCAACGGGCAAGTTCCGGGCACGAAATTGGCGGTTCAGTCGAGAATGACAGACAGGAGTTCCATTGGGGACAGGTTCCTAGGCGCACTCTGGAACCCGGATCCAACAGTGTGCGATCAGGGGTGAATTCTTGCTGGCGGCGGTAGCCATAGAGTATCGCGAAACGGAATCTCGACCGGCACCACAATCCGCAGTTCGTGTGGCGGACCACATTCGCTTGCGGGGGCCCTCTCCATGCCCGGTTATACGAGGTTGGGCGGCTGTACTGACATGCATGTTGCAAGGGAATTGGGGGACGGAGAGGAGCGAGCGGCTGCTCCACCTGCCATTGATCGGAAGGGAGAAATGGCCGTGAACGCGTCTCCCACCCGGTTTCGTCTTGGCCTGCCAAGGGTCTCCATCGGACACATTCGCCAGCCGGATTCGTCGTTTGATTAGCGCCGGCGTGCGTTGTCGCGCGTTTGCAAGGCAGCGATCGAGGAGCAACAGAAGAGCACGCAAGAACGCGTAACTCCATCTCATGGCGCATCCATGTCTTCTCTGGCCGAAATGCCGGCAAGCGAATTCAAAGCAGATCCAGTTGGCTGCGCAAGCCTTGGCAATTCGGTTGTCCAGATACTCCGACTGCCGTTCTGTTTGGTTTGCGCAGAGCCAATACCACATTCTGTAGTTTCCAGGTCGGTACGACAAACGTGAAATGGGTGATTTCAATCCTTCTTCCTCGGAGTGAATGGCATCTGCTTGTGATGAGGCGGACGCTCTTGCCTGGCATTTCGCCAGGCATCGATCCGGGGAGTCGGACGAAAGGGATCGAGTACTATTCTTGAC
This sequence comes from uncultured Rhodobacterales bacterium, assembly GCA_964590405.1. Lineage (GTDB taxonomy): Bacteria > Pseudomonadota > Alphaproteobacteria > Rhodobacterales > CAZPXZ01 > CAZPXZ01. Next base: position 80,318 of record CAZPXZ010000005.1, read on the forward strand.
CTGCTAGAGCGCTATCCGACGTGCGTGCAAGGCCGGTTGAAATCACTCGGCTCCACACGGAATTATCACAGATAGGCACGCGCCAACTGACTGGCGGTGGCAATGAGTCGCCGATTCCGTGCCACGGCGCCAGGTTCGTCCATGCGGGGAACGATCCACCCGACATAGGTACAGGCGCGAAGGAGCAGGAGGAGATCGAAGGAGCCTGCGTCGATGAAACGCTCGCTGGAGTAGCCCGTCATCAGCGCGTCCTTGAGAGCCTCGAACCGCGGCTCGGTCATGTGCTTCAGCAGGGCGCCCGCGACATCGAACAGGCGGTAACCGAAACCGCCATCATCGAAATCGATGAATTGCACTCGTCCGGTGCTGAGTAGAATATTCTCAACGACAAGATCGGCGTGGATCAGGCCGCAGTCGAGTCCGGCTTCTACGGCAGCGAGTTCACGAAGCGCGACATTGCGCACTTCTCCGAACAATTCCCTCTCCTCCTCCGAAAGAGTGGGATTCTCCCAGAATCTTCCCCAGACTGGAGTGTCGCTCACCAGTCCCTTCCGATCCCAGGCGCAGCGGACGAACCATGTCGGCGGCTTCCACTGGTCGGAAATCCTGTGCAGGCGCGCCAGTTCCCGGCCGACCGCAAGGAAGACGGCCGCAGGATCATCGAGCATCAGGGGCTGGCCCGTAACTCCGACCGGCGTACCTGGCAGCCAGGTGAGCATATCGACCTGTGCACCATTCACCGATTGCAGCAATGTGCCATCATCGGCCGGGATCGGACGGGGAACGCGAAGTCCGCCGGCGTCTAGCGCTTCAATCCAGGCGAGTTCCGATCTCACTTCGGCGTCGCTGCGATAGCCCGGCCGATGAATTCGGAGTGCGAGGCGTCGTCCTGGCTGCTCCACGCTGAATACGCGGTTCTCCCGCGCGGCGACCAGTCTTGGCGTTACGCCCCGGATGCTCCAGCGTGCCAGGGCCGCTTCCGCGATTTCCATCACCGAAGCGGGATCTCGCTCAGGATTGAATCGAGCGTTGCCATCAGGAAATCCACGTGGGAGAGGGTGAACGGCATCGGTGGCCGAATCTTCAGCGTATTGCGGTGTCTCCCGAGGCTCGAAAGGATGATTCCACGATGTCGCAACGCGTTGACCACGCGGGATGTGTAGTCCGTCGCGGGTTCCTTCGTCTCCCGGTCCAGCACAAGTTCCGCCCCGAAGATCAACCCCGTGCCGCGGATGTCGCCGATGGCTTCATGCTTCTGCCGGAGCTCGGAGAGTCGCCGGTGCGCATATGCGCCGACTTTCCCGGCATGGGCAACCAGGTTTCGTTCCTCGATTTCGTCGAGGACCGCCATCGCCGCTGCGCAGGAGACCGGGTTGCCACCAAACGTGTTGAAATACCGGAACGACTCCCGGAACGCGGCCATGGTTTCCTGCGAGGTCACCACACCGCCAACAGGATGACCGTTCGCCATGGGCTTGCCCAGTGTCACCACGTCGGGAAGAATGCCCTGTCGCTGGTGGCCCCAGAGATGCGTGCCAACACGTCCGAAGCCCGGCTGGACCTCATCTGCGATGAGAAGTCCTCCGGCCATGCGAACCGTCTCGGCCACCGGCTTCAGCCAACCCGGCGGCAGGTCCGGAAAGCCCTCATTCACGAAGGACGGGCACAGGATGAGGGCTCCAAACCCGTATTCCGATCGTTGCAATGCGTCGATCTGTTCCTGAACCGCAGCAGCGAAAGCCTGCGCATGCGGCTCACCAGGTATCCCACCCAGTGGTCGGTAGCTGTCCGGTGCGGGAACGAAACGGACGAAGCCGCCCTGACCCACTCCGGGAACATTGCTCTTCGAGAGTTGCGATACGGTCGCGGTATTGCCGTGATAGGTGTAGTCGGTCGCGATGATGCCGCGCCGGCCGGTGACCGCTTCGGCCATGCGCAGGGCGATGTCGTTCGCCTCGGATCCGGTGCAGACAAGAATGGCCGTGGAGAGGTGTTCATCGAATGTTGCGCAAAGCCGCTCGACGTAATCCAGGATTCCCTCATGCGGGTATCGCGTATGCGTATTGAGCGTGGCTGCCTGCCGGCAGATGGCCTCCACCACCCGGGGGTTGCAATGACCGACATGGGGAACGTTGTTGTAGCAGTCCAGGTATTTCTCCCCTTCCGCGTCCCACATCCAGACATCTTCGGCCCGCACGATGTGAACCGGTTCTTCGTAGAAGGTCACAAAATTCGGGCCGAGAAGCCTGTTGCGGCGCTCCATCAAGGATGTGATCTTGGGGGGCAGGGAAGAGGACATCACCGAATTCTCCGGAGAGCGGGAGCTGCAGGTACCGAGCATCCATGGTAGCCCGAAGAAGGAGATTCGGGGCCGTGACCTCCAGGTGGTCCGGACGAGGCAGAAAATTGGCAGCCCACATGCGGTCCAACGAGGTTTTCTGTCATGTCCGGAACATTTCCGGTTTGATCCAGATACTGCAATGCCGCTATTAGAGGCATATCCTATCGAAGCGGATATACTCCATACCACTTCGTGTTTGCTTGAGGGCGCAGGTTCAGATTCCAGGCGCCCGCACTCTGCTTGACGTTTCGTGAGAGGAATGTGGCGCCATGACGTATTGTGTGGGGCTGAAGGTGCGAACCGGCCTCGTCATGCTTTCTGATACGAGGACCAACGCCGGCGTAGACCACATCCTTTGTTTTCCGAAGATGTTCACGTGGCAGGTGCCCGGGGAAAGGGCCGTGTGCGTCATGTGTGCCGGCAATCTCTCCATCACGCAGGGCATCATTGCCTCGGTCGAGGACGCCATCCGCCGTGCGAAAGGGGGGGAGGATGTGGAGACAATTCTCAATGCGGCCACCCTCTACCGGGTCGCGGAATTGTTCGGTGAACACATGCGGGACAGGCAGCGCGCTCATCGTGGAGCGCTGGAAGAAATCAATGCGGCAGCGGACGCGACGCTCCTGGTTGCGGGCCAGCGGCGCGGCGGGAGTCACAGGCTCTTCATGATCTACAGTGCCGGGAACTTCATCGAGGCAACCGACGACACGCCGTTCTTCCAGATCGGAGAGCACAAGTACGGAAAGCCCATCCTTGCGAGGATCATCACGCCGGAAACTCCGTTGGCCGTAGCGGTCAAGGCGGCTCTCGTTTCCATGGACTCGACCATCCGGTCGAACATTTCTGTCGGGATGCCACTGGATCTTGCCACTCTCCCTGTCAACGAATTCCAGTTCGCACTGCGGCGTCGGCTGATGTCAGATGACGAGGATTTCCGACGCATCAGCCGAAGCTGGTCGGAAGCGCTGCGTTTCGCGTTCAACAGGGTTTCCGGGCTATCCGAGGAATCGGTCTCGGTCGACAAGCAAGGGAACTGACGGGATGCTGTGGTCCCTCCCGGGTCCGGCATCCGCTGACACCTGGATTGACCTTCGGGTATCGAACTGCCTCGCGAAGTCGGGGACGCATGCAAATTGATACCCTGACGTGCATACATAAGTCGGCACATGCAAATGGCGAACGGATCCTTGACGCAAGCATCCAGTCAAGTCAGTTTCCGGTTTCACCAGGTGCATGTCATCTTTCGAGGCCGAATTGTGAAGTACGGCAGAACGGACGCGGTACTGCATGCTCTCGGCCACGCCTACTCGACATGCGCCCTGATGGCCGAGACTTGCCGTATCGCCGGTGGAAATCCCGGAACAGGACGAAGACCTCTTTGCTCCACCGACCGTGCACGAGGAAACGGCGTGACTTCGGTCCTCTCACCAGGGAACGTCGGCAAGGCGTGCTCTACCGGAGGCCACGAGGTCCGGGCCCATCAGGATGTCCGTCTCGATGGCGAGGAAGGAGAGTGTCGGGCGGTCGTGGAAGAGACCGGGTCCGGCAGGACGACGCTTGCCAAGCGGATACTGTCGAACGTTCGCCTCAATTCCGGACAGATCGTATTCAACGGAGAGAAATTGCCTGTCCGCCGTCGCCTGCAGCATAGGCGCGCGATTCAACTGGTGCAGCAGACCCCGCTCTCCTGTCTCAATCCCAAGCGTTCGGTGGGGGCATCCATTTGGTTGAGGCAGGAGGTTTTGCAGAATGGGATGTTCGGCCGAACGGTGGAGCCAGGTCGAGGCGGCATTGGTGGAAGTCGGACTTCCGGCCGGGTTCCCAAGCGCGCTCCCGGGGCTCAAGCAGGTGGTGAGTGCCAGCGAGATACGATGGCTCGCGCCCTGGTCTGCGGCGGCGACTTGTTCTCGATGAGCCCAATTCTGCGCTGAACGTGCTGGTCCGGTCACGAGTTCTCAAACCTCTTGACGGTTTGCGCCGACGCTGCGAATTGACCGATCTCTTCGTTACCCACAATCCCTCCGTGGTGCGGAGCGTTGCCGATCCTGTCGCAGAGGGCCGTGCTGGTCGGGTACAGGAATACTCGACCACCGTGCGTGCATTCGATGACCCGGAACATGATTACATGAGGCAGTTCATTGCCGCGGTTCTGGTAATATCCGACGTAGAGCTTGCACTCGCGAAGAAGCTTGCCAGGAGGAACGAATGAAAGTGGCCGAGGCTCTTCAGCAAGGGGCTGACCAGCCCCGGGCGACCTTCGCAGCACTGGAACAGACCGTGCAGGACACAGTAGGCGCCAGGCTCTTCACGGTTATGGAGATCATCCCGGATCGGGGCGTGGCCGTGCGCAGCTACACGAGTTTGCCCGACGCCTATCCGGTATCCGGGGAGAAGCCCCTGCCGGACAACCACTGGTCGGACATCGTTCTGGCTCGACGCGAAACCTTCGTGGCGAACAGCATTGCCGAGATTGCAGAGGTCTTTCCCGACCACGAACTCATCCGCTCGCTCGGTTGCGAGAGTTGCCTTAACCTGCCGGTTGTCATTGCCGGACGGGTTCGCGGTACGCTCAACATCCTGCATGGGGCGGGCCACTTCACGCCCGAGCGAGCATCCGCCGCCGAAGGCTTGAAGCCCGCTGCGGCTCTTGCCATTCTCCTGTCACAAGAGATCCGGCGAGAGAAATCCTCCGGCGGTTGAATCCGTCTGTATCCTCGCGGCAGCCTGGGTCGATTCCGTGAGTTTCGGGCCGTCCTGCTGGTCACACAACACAAGGCAACGCGTTGACGCATGGCGGAGAGCGCATCGGAACGGCAAGTCGGAGACAGGTTTGCGATTTCACGGTACGCCGGGAGACACTCCATCGGTGCGCCATGCCTGGAGTTGTCCGCAATGACAAGGCGCAACACATGGTTCCGGTGTTCGTGTCGCGCGAAATTTGAGGTCGGTCTTGTGGCTGACAGTGTGTTGCACGAGTCGCTGGGTGGCGAGAAGAGACTGTCAGGCTCATAACCTGAAGGTCGTAGGTTCAAATCCTGCCCCCGCAACCACTGAAAGCCCTTGAAAACATTGATGTTTTCGAGGGCTTTTTCATTTTGCGGGATAACCGATTTGGCAAACTGGCAAACTATTGGCAAACATTTTGATTCGAACGGGAGGCGACGCATGCCGCCGCTGCCGTAATATCCGGGGGTGGGTAGGAGGCGATGTAACCGTTTGACCGTCCAGTGCTGCCCGGGAAGTTGTTCATACTCGGGATTGATGTGGCGTGCGGTACCCGCGCTGGTCGGATATACCCGGGCATCGGCGCATCGTCTGCTCCGGTCGGTCCGAGACATGACGCCAAGATCCCGCAAAGGGGGCGGTCAAGACAGGACACAATGTAGACGGCAGCATGTACACAAAGCGCATCCAACTGAGAGGCTTGGGTCCTATTGACAGCTTGGACATCAAGCTTCCGTTCGTGTCGCGCGACAATCTGGGTGACACGAGTCTCAGCTTGATTGTCGCGCGGCACGTTCGAAAGCGACACGCCCAAGCCCGTCGTGCTTGTTGGCCAAAACGGCTCTGGGAAGAGCATCCTTCTGTCACACGTCGTCAGTGGACTGCTCCAAGCGAAGGACATGGTCTATGACCAAACGCCCGAAGTCGAGCCCGGAAGAGCCTACAGGCTGAAGACCAACTTCTACTTCAAGAGCGGAGGCCAGTTCTCCTTCTCACGCGTTGACTTCGAGCACGGCTGGTACGTCAGCGAACTAACCACGATGCGCAAGAAGCGGGACTATCCTGAAGCCCCGCCAGGTATTGCCGGCACCGACGTGGAGCCCATGTGGGGACAAATGGATTCGGTCTCCAACGATTACGTGAAGTCGAATCTCCGGGCCGACTACGAGGACTACATCAGACTCAGCTCGGTTGTGGCCGGCAACTGCATCCTTTACTTCCCGTCCAACCGATTCGAGGATCCCGCCTGGCTTAACCGTGGGAATTTGA
>CAZPXZ010000006.1:0-20155 GCA_964590405.1 uncultured Rhodobacterales bacterium
GTGGAAGCGCTGAATACCCGGGGCATGACCTCCAGTGCGAAGGGGACGGTGGACAGGCCCGGAAAGAACGTGAAGGCGAAGGCTGGGCTGAACCGTGAGATCCTGGCGACGGGATGGGGGGCGTTGCGCTCCATGCTGGAATACAAGGCAAAGGAACTGATTGCCGTGAATCCGGCATATACTTCACAGACTTGCAGCGCATGCGGGATGGCGGACCCCGGCTCGCGGCGCTCGCAGGCGGAGTTCCGGTGCGTGGCCTGTGGCCATGCGCAGAACGCGGACATCAATGCTGCCCGCAATGTTCTGGCGTCGGGGACTGGCGCAACTGCACGGCGAGGGGCGTTCACGCTGGTGACCCTTGTGACCCGTGAAATGGATACGCGGCTGGCAGCTGACTAGTCAAGTATATAAGTCCCCAAAGTACAAGGTCGCGATCGCTGCCGTCATGAGCAAGCTGAACGAAGTGACCGACGGACAATTGTAGGACAAACGGCACTTGTCGCCGGGAGTGACGCAGAAGGCAACTGCTGCTCGTGGATAACTTGCGGATAAAGTGTGGATACTTCTCACTCCGAGGCCATGAGAACGCCTTGATTCAGGCTTGACTCCGCATCTGGCTGCACTGGTCCGGCGGAACCTGTACTCCGTCCAGCGGTCCATGAAGACATGTGGAGGCGATCGGACTAATCGCTTGGCAATTCGCATGTTTCTGAGGGTGGTCCGGAACTCCGCGCGGCAGGCTTCTTGAACCTCCACGCGATCTCGACTACAAATTCTCAATGCAGGCTTTCATTCCCATTCCGTCCTGGCAGGACGTTGCTCCGCGCCTTGTGGCAGTAGCCGCTGGGCGCAGTGCCGCCGATCTGGTCTTTCGAAACGTGTCCTGGGTCAATGTACATAGCCGGGAAGTCCTGCCCGCACATGACCTTGCGGTCGCGGCAGGGCGCTTCGCGTATTGCGGGCCCGATGCAGGGCATTGCATCGGTGAGACAACCGAAGTTGTCGATGCGGACGGACTGTACGCAGTGCCGGGCCTCTGCGACGGGCATATGCACATCGAGTCTGGAATGTTGACTCCCGCACGGTTCGCGGAGGCGGTCATTCCACATGGTACCACGACAATGTTTGTGGATCCGCATGAAATCGCCAACGTGCTGGGCCTCAAGGGAGTCCGGCTGATGCATGACGAGGCGATGATGCAGCCGGTGAACATCTACGTGCAGGTGCCGTCCTGCGTACCGTCGGCTCCCGGTCTGGAGACAGCGGGAGCATCCATCTCACCAGAAGATGTTGCGGAAGCAATGCTGTGGCCGGGGATTGTCGGTCTCGGAGAGATGATGAACTTTCCCGGTGTTACGGCCGGTAATGCCGCGTTGCTTGCCGAAATTGGCGCAACCCAGGCGGCTGGCAAGACAGTCGGCGGTCATTTTGCGTCCCCGGATCTCGGGCCCGGATTTCACGCCTATGTGGCCGGCGGTCCGGCGGACGACCACGAGGGCACGCGTGAAGAGGACGCCATTGCCCGTGTGCGTCAGGGTATGCGGGCAATGTTGCGGCTGGGGTCGGCATGGTACGACGTGGAGAAGCAGATCAGCGCGGTCACGGAGCGAGGTGTTGACTCGAGGAATTTCGTTCTTTGCACGGATGATTGCCATTGCGGCACGTTGGTTCGGGATGGGCACATGGACCGCGTTGTCCGTCACGCCGTGGAATGTGGCTGTCCGCCTCTGGTTGCACTGCAGATGGCTACGCTGAATACGGCGCAGCACTTTGGCTTGGAGCGAGAGCTGGGTTCCATTGCACCTGGTCGGAGAGCCGACCTAATATTGACGAACTGCTTGACGAGCCTGCCAATTTTGTCTGTTTACGGCCGTGGCAGGCTGTTGGCGGAAGGAGGCACGATTCGGATTTCCACCCCGGAGCTCGACTGGCCATCCGATGCGCTTGATACGGTCCGACTCGGCAGGGAAATGTCTGAAGAAGACTTCCGGATCACTGCCCCACCGGGTGCCGAGAGGGTTTCAGTCCGGGTCATCGGCGTTATCGAGAACCAGGCACCGACGCGTGCACTGAAGATGGAATTTCCGGTGAGGGATGAGCTTGTCGATACGACATCGGTTCCAGGCGTCAGCCAGGTGGCGCTGGTTGATCGCCACCGGGGCACGAGCGGTGTCGTGAACGGGTTGGTCACCGGCTTCGGGTATCGCGGTTCCATGGCGGTGGCTTCGACAGTGGCGCATGACTGCCACCACATGTTGTTGGTCGGGACCGACAGAACGGCAATGGCTGGGGCTGCCAACCGTCTGGCGGAGGTCAAGGGTGGGATCTGCGTTTGGCGCGATGGAAAGGAGGTCGCGCTCGTTCGGCTGCCGGTTGCCGGATTGATGTCCCCCGAGCCTGCGGCTGTTGTCGCCGGGGAGGCGGATCGGTTGAACGCGGCCATCGCGGCATGCGGGTGCAGCTTGAACAATGCGATCATGCAACACTCCCTGCTAGCCCTTGCTGTGATTCCTGAGCTTCGCATATCGGACCTCGGGCTGATCGATGTGAACCGGTTCGAGAAGACACCATTGATCGCGGAAGTCGTGGCATGAAGCGACCGGAGGGCCAGTTTGAACTCATTACACCTCCGGAAGTAGGTCCGCGAATATGCAATTCCCCTGAAGAGGTTGTGGAGCGGTTGACCTGCCTCTATGGCGGAGCGACGGAGTTTCTGCGGGAGAAGTTGCGGAATGTGATGGAACGGGGGCCGACAGGCGAGCGTTACCGGGCGTTCTATCCGGAAGTCCGGGTCGCAACCAGCAGCCACCAACAATTCGACAGCCGACTCTCTTTCGGGCATGTACCTGGGCCGGGGGAGTATTCGACCACCATTACGCGTCCCGACCTGTTCGGCACCTATCTGAAGCAGCAGATCAGGCTTCTGATAGAGCACCACGGGGTTCCGGTTTCTGTCGGAGTGTCGGAAACGCCCATTCCGGTGCATTTTGCCGTTCGGGATGATGCAAGTACAAGAGGGGGAAGTGTTGACTTTCCGCTACGGGACGTGTTTGACGTTCCTGATCTGGAGGTAACCAGCGATAGGATCGTCAATGGAACCGGGTTTCAGAATCCGGATGGATCGCATCCGCTTGCACCGTTCACTGCACCGAGGATCGATTACTCGCTGGCGCGGCTGAGGCACTACACCGCAACGCGGGCAGCCCACTTTCAATCGTTTGTGTTGTTTACCAATTATCAATATTACATGAGGGAGTTTGAGGGCTTTGCGCGTAAGGCGATCGCGGATGCTGCGAGCGGCTACACGGAGTTGGTAACGCCTGGAAACCATTCATTGACGGATCCGGCGGGTGAAATTCTGACGCCTGCGAGCGTACCCCAAATGCCGGCCTTCCACTTGAAGCGAAAGGACGGCGACGGAATCTCACTGGTCAATATTGGCGTTGGACCCGCGAACGCGAAGACGGCCACGGATCACGTTGCGGTTCTTCGCCCAAGGGCATGGCTGATGCTGGGACATTGCGCAGGGCTTCGGAACAGCCAGCGACTGGGAGACTATGTCCTTGCGCATGCATACTTGCGGGAAGACCAGGTTCTGGACGAGGATCTTCCAGTGTGGGTGCCCATTCCGGCTCTGGCCGAAGTCCAGAAGGCTCTGGAGAGCGCGGTCGCGGAGATTACCGAGAGTGAGGGGTACGAATTGAAGCGGATCATGCGAACGGGAACGGTGGCCACACTCGACAATCGCAACTGGGAACTCAGAGCGCATGAGGGACCGATCACCCGATTGAGCCAGTCACGTGCCATCGCGCTGGACATGGAGTCGGGAACTATTGCAGCGAACGGATTTCGCTTCCGGGTTCCGTACGGAACGTTGCTCTGCGTTTCGGACAAGCCGTTGCAGGGCGTCTTGAAACTGCCGGGAATGGCGAATGAATTCTACCAGCAGCAAGTGTCTCGTCATTTGCGAATCGGAGTGCGGGCGTTGGAGTCTCTGCGTGAGATGCCTCTGGAGTTCCTGCATTCAAGGAAGCTGAGGAGCTTCGAGGAGACTGCGTTTCTGTAGATTTGGGCGAAAGCAGGTATCAACGCATCATTGTGTCAAGAGGATGAGAGTTGCCGGTTGTTTCACGTGAAACACTCGCCGACGTGTTTTGATGGAAGCAGTGCGAAAATCCGCGGCAAATTGGGTGCGCCGAACAGTTGCTGTTTCGGTGGAGAGGGAGGCCCGCTTTCCGGGTTGCGGAATCGAGGCTTCGGCGAATTCTCTGGAGTAGGTCGGGCGCGCCTTCGGCGCCGGAACGTATTCCCTAATCCAGAGTCCTTGACGGAGTGTTTGACCACCGAGTCAATCCATGCGGTGTGGCAAAACTCCGGAGTTGGGAGATTGGTTCGGGAAATCGGACTCCGTATTACAGCTCGTTGCGGTAGGATTCGGGCCCAGGATGTTTCACGTGAAACAATTTCTGGCGTGAGTCGGGCAGAGAATTCGCGTCCGATGTCGTAGTGATCCAGATTGCGTGCCGAGACTGAGAGGTACGGGCCCGTACCTTGCTCTGCAGTCAGCTGATAAGACGCGGCAAATGATGAACAATGTGTGGTCGATGGCGAGATCGTTATGAGAGGGTTGAAGCGAACAGACCGGGCAGGATGTCGCCCTGTAGTGAGACCGGGGTGAGGATTGGCTTGGGCCAATGATTGTCGGTGAAATCAGATGGGTGGCAATTCGCGGGGTCGTTACGCCACCGAGTTGTGTCGGTACACCGGTGCGTGGGCTGGCGGGAGATAGAGTGTCGTGATCACTCTACCGTCGGTCGGTCAATCTGGAAGGGTGCGGACCGGGCATCTACCGAATGGAGGAACGCCCAGAAACCCGGTGAAATTGTTTCACGTGAAACAATGTCCGGAGATCCGGAGAAGAATTCGGGCGGTCGCAGGTCGATCTTCTCCTGAAAAGAGGGGCATGACAGGTGTTGGACTTTGGGGAAGGGTGGAGGCAGGAGGGAGTTTTCGGAGACGAGAGGGCGTTTGAACTGCGGGCTTTACGACGATCGACCAGCATGAGGAGGAACCAAGAGACAGACTCCGGCTTGAAGTGCTCGCGCTGAAGCAAAATTGTTTCACGTGAAACATCGACCTCCAATTTCGGTTCCTTGGTTAGGAGGAATGCGGATTTCGTGGAACTTGCTTGCAACGCTGCGAAAGCCAGCAGGATCAAGAGGTCCTGTCCCGGTTGCGGGCCGGCCCCGTCGGCAGCGTCTTGTTATTCCGGTCGGTAGGAAATATGATGCCTTGCGGGAGGTGACATGAACCCGTCCAACAGGAGGCCGATCTCCGGCACCGGGGCTTGCGGTGAGTGTTTCACGTGAAACACTGTCGTTCCTCGGGCACTCGGTGGCATGTCGGAAGCCCAGCAATTGGATTGGTCCCACGGATTCGAGACTCTGATCCTTGAACCGTTGTCTTGTCGTGGAGGCGGATCGACTTCATGTTCACCATCGCGGTGGCAAACCAGAAGGGTGGCGTCGGCAAGACGACGACTGCCGTCAATCTCGCAACGGCATTCGCTGCCACCGGCCAGTCTGTCCTTCTCATCGACCTTGATCCCCAGGGCAATGCCAGCACCGGGCTGGGCATCTCTACGGAAGACCGCCAGACAACCTCCTATGAGGTTCTTCTCGAGCCGGCCTCGGTCTCGCAGTCCGTGCTTGAGACTGCGGTGCCCAACGTCTACCTGATCCCGTCCACGATCGATCTTGTCGGTGCAGAGGTGGAATTGGCATCTGCCTCACAAAGAAACCTTCGACTCCGAAGCGCACTTCGGAGAGTAGCTCCCGATTCATTCGATTTCGTATTCGTGGACTGTCCGCCGTCGCTGAATGTTCTGGTCATCAATGCACTTTCGGCCGCGAATTCGGTTCTCGTTCCGCTGCAGTGCGAATTTTATGCACTCGAAGGTTTGGCAAAGCTCTACAACACAATTCAGATCGTGCAGCGATCCATCAACCCGTCGTTGCATCTGCTGGGTATTCTACTCACCATGTCGGATCCACGCACAAGACTCTCGACGCAGGTCATACAGGATGCCCGGGATACGCTGGGCAACCAGGTTCTGGAGACTGTGATCCCTCGCAACATCCGACTCTCGGAGGCTCCCTCCCACGGGCTTCCGGCCCTGCTTTATGATCCGGGTTGCGCCGGGAGCCAGTCCTATATTGAAGCCGCTCGGGAAATTCGCGCCCGCATCGGGATTGGTGGGCAGGAACGCGTGCGCGGTAGGAGGTACTCGAAATGAACCAAAGAAAGCGTCACGGTCTGAACCGCGGTTTGAGCGCTCTCTTCGAGGAATCGGGAACGCAGGGATTGGCGGAACCGGTAGGATTGGAAGCGACCGAGAGCCCGGAATCCGCCATGGAAGTGGATGAGATGCCGATTGACCTCATTGACCCCAATCCACGGCAGCCGCGCAAGCGCTTTCCCGAAGATGAACTCGGTGCACTCGCAAGATCCATCGCGGCGCACGGCATTGTCCAGCCTCTCCTCCTCCGGCCGAGTACGACTTCGGATGGCCGGTATGAAATCGTGGCGGGGGAACGCCGTTGGCGCGCGGCGCAACGGGCCGGACAGCACGCAGTTCCGGTGCGAGTTCGCGAATTCTCCGAAGATGAAATGCTCCAGGTTGCTCTCGTCGAGAATCTCCAGCGGTCCGACCTGAATCCGGTCGAAGAAGCGCGTGGCTACGATGCGTTGCTGGAGGAATTCAACCGGACGCAGTCGGATGTTGCCGAAGTGGTGGGAAAGAGTCGTGCACACATCGCAAACATGGTACGCCTTCTTCAGCTCCCTGATGGTGTGCTCACCATGCTGGAGGAAGGTGCGCTGACGATCGGGCATGCCCGGCCGCTCATCGGGAAGTTGGACGCCGAGTCACTTGCCCGGCTCGTGATCTTGAAGAAGCTCTCAGTTCGGGAAACGGAGGCTTTGGCCAGTGCATCCGAGAGACCGAAGTCAGGATCCCGGCGAACGGTAACGCCGAAGGACCCCGACACCATGGAGATGGAAGCGAGCCTTTCCTCGGCCGTCGGCTCAAAGGTGGCGATCAAGGATCGCAATGGCAAGGGCGAGATCCGTATCGTGTATGCGAACTACGAAGAGCTGGACAGAATTGCGGGACGGTTATCGGGTGTGAGCTACGAGAGCGCATGACGGATGCCAGCGCTGTCCCCGTCCTGCGACAAGGTACACCGCATTCGCCGGGTCAGAGCCGGAACGGCTATTCTGGTGTTCGAAAATACTTAGTAATGAAAAGCATTTAGCTTAGGTTACCGGCATCGAGAACTGGTCGGCTGTCGTTCAGATTGCACGACCCACAGAGTTGCCCTCCAGTACCGCATCATACGGTTCTCGTGGCCATACACAGTCTCCAATCGCATGGTATTCGATACCGAGGTCCTCAAGGAGCCCCGCGGAAACCTCTTCGATCAACTGTCGCTCCATTTCGCGCTCCAGCGCAAAGATGACCTGGTCGACATGCTCCAGAGTTTCGAGTTGGCCGCCCGATTGGAGTATCACGTTGTCGGCATTGATTTTCTCGATGTTCGAGTCCAGCCGCACCGTGATTTCATTGCTTGCTTCGACCCGTGCCAAGAGCATCTTCTGCGCCATGAATTCCAGATCGCCGGCCAAGGCGCCGGTCGCTTCCACGACTGTAACCGAGGAACCCTTTTCAGCCATGAATTCTGCCGTGATCAATCCGAGGTGCTGGCCGCCTACCACGATGGCGCGCGCACCCGGTTCGACGCGGCTGCGGATGATGTCGTCGTAGCTGGCCACCAATTCCTGATCGATGCCAGGAACATAGGCGGGCAGGAAAGGCTTGGTGCCGGTCGCGACGACAAGGACTTCAGGACGTTCCCTGCGGACGTCCTCCGCCCTGACTGCTTTGCCGGTCAAGATCTTCACGCCGGCACGGTCGCACAATCTTGCGCGGTCCTCCATGGCGCGTTTCCAGCTCTGCCGATGGCGTGTAGCCGAGAGAACGTTCACCCATCCCCCGAGCCGGTCGGTCTGTTCGTAGAGGGTTACGTGGTGACCGCGCCGGGAGGCAATCTGGGCCGCCTCCATGCCAGCCATGCCGCCGCCCACGACCATGACCCTGCGCGGAGTTGCAGCTGGTGCCAAGGCCGCAAACCGTTCTCGGCCCGCATGAACATTGACCGAACAAACCGAGGGCTTGTTGACGAACAATTCGGCACAGCACTTGTTGCAGGCTACGCAGCCAATGACTTCGTCAACCCTTCCGCCAAGTGTCTTGGAGAGAATCTCCGGATCGGCGTGAAATGCGCGTCCCATATGCACAAAATCGCAGTCGCCCGCAGAGACGGCACTCTCGGCCATGCCGATGTCATTGATCCGGCCGGCGCTGATCACCGGGACGGAAACGGAAGCCTTGATCCGGCTGGCCAGGGGCAGCAGGCATCCCTCTCGCATGTCCATGGGCTGTATAAGGGTTTCGAGAGACTCGTAGAGTCCGGTGGACACGTCGACGAAATCGAGGCCGAGCGACGAAAGGTGCTTCACCAGGCGGATCGAGGTCTCGACCCCGTAGCCACCAGGAACATCCTCTTCCGCGGACAGCCGCACGCCAACCGGCATGTCCGGTCCAACTTCCCTGCGGATTGCGTCATAGACCTCGACCAGGAAGCACCAGCGGTTCTCATCGCTGCCGCCATATCGATCGGTGCGCTGGTTGTAGACATGGCTCAGGAAACTGGTGATCAGATAGCCATGTGCTCCATGGATCGTGATCATGTCGTAATTGGCCTCGACGGCACGGCGAGCGCCCTCCCTGAACCCGTCCACGATTCCGGCGATTTCCGCCTCGCTCAGTTCATGCAGCTGATGACCACCGACGATTGCTGACGGACAATTGGAGGGACCAACCGGCTGGAGGCCGGTACGGTGTGTGTTCGAATTTCGCCCACCATGGTTCAACTCGGCCGAGGTTCGGCATCCGTACGCATGCACGGCCTGGTTGAGACGCTTGTGTCCAGGAATGTTGTCATCATGCCAGAGACCCAACTGGAACAGATTGCCACGTCCCCGCGCATCGATGTAGGTCGCCTCGAAGTTCATCATGCCAACACCATGCTTCGCGCGTTCAGCGTAGTAGTCGATGTAGTTCTGCGTCGGGTTCCCTAGCCGGTCGCACCAGTTTTTCTCCATAGGGGGTAAAGAGATACGGTTCTTGATCTCCAGCTTTCCGATGGTGCCTGGCGCTGAAATTCTGTCGTATGCCATTTCTTGTCCCTTCCCCCAAGCCGAAGTGTCTGCGGCCCTCCCATCGACAGGAGCGAATTCCGGTTGTTGGCTCTCGGTACAATAGACTCTACGGCAAGTCAACGAAATCCCGCCAGTCAACGCAACTGGCAGGCTCCGCGGCCGGGAAAGGGCCTTCCGGTTGGACTCTCTGCCAGGAAATTGACGCGCGGTGGGACGCCTGTCTGGCACAGCGACGAACGCGGCCACACCGGACCCTTCCCGCGCGCTTGCGGAGTGTACTGGACCCTGGACGCTATGGGCCTGCTCTCCCCTGCAATCAACTTGCAGCCCGACATAAGCCTGCATTATGCAATCGGCTTATCTCGCGACTGGATAGCTTTGGAATTGCTGAGACGCGGCTGGTTGCCGCGGACTCTCGGATGCACGGTTTCAGGAATGGCCAGGGAAACACTGGAATGTTCTATTGTATTGGCACAAAACGGAAAACCACGTCTCCTCACCGTAGTTCCAGACATCGGCACTTCGCCAGGAGTCAATTGACTCATTCCCGGAGACTGCTATACCGGTCTGGCAATCAGTACCGATTGGTTGGTACGGTGGCTTGCCTTGGCCGTGCGCCGTAGGGAAATCTGTTTACATGGAACCGGATTCCGGCAAGCGGCCACAAGTTGCTACGACGAGATGACAGAGGAGGAGAATACGTGCCTATTCGCAAACTGATCCGAACCGCCTTCATGACCGGCATTGCCGGTGTGCTGGCATCGACGGCTGCCGTGGCGGAAATGGTTCCCCTGACGGTATCCCCCAACGCGCCTACCGAGGTTCCCGAGATCTTTGCCAATGGCGAGGTTGATATCGCCGTCGTCCGCCAGTTGAATGTCGGAGACGTGTACCAGGCTTGGATTGCCGGTGTGGAAGACGAGGCCGAGAGGCTCGGCGTCAATCTGACAATCTATAATGCTGACGGCGATAACGCCAAGCAGGCCCTGCACCTGCAGCAGGCGGTTGCCACGGAACCCGACGCGATCCTGATTGGTTGGGGCTTCGGCGACAGCCTGCAGGCCGGTCTCGCTGCGGCGAAGGAAGCCGGCATACCGGTCGTGGCTTCCAATGCGTCTGTCGAGGCCTCGGACAGCGTGACACTGGTGAATCAGTCCGAGCATCT
Source organism: uncultured Rhodobacterales bacterium (assembly GCA_964590405.1). Taxonomy (GTDB): domain Bacteria; phylum Pseudomonadota; class Alphaproteobacteria; order Rhodobacterales; family CAZPXZ01; genus CAZPXZ01. The sequence continues at coordinate 10,448 of CAZPXZ010000006.1, forward strand.
CATGATGCAGGGTATCATGGACCAATGGCACAAAGACCGGAACGGCGACATGATGGGCGATGTCATTTACGTGTACGTCGCCGGCTATCGCCCGCTCGACCTGCGAAACGAGGTCTGGGAGGACTTCAAGGCCGAGCATTCGGGCCTTAACCAGGTTGCGCAGATCGGTGTCGTCAACGCCAATACCGCCGCCGAAACCGCAAACCAGGCGAAAGCGGCGCTGCAGGCCAATCCTGACACCATCGCGATTATCGCGCCCTATGACGAGTTCACCAAGGGTGCGGCACTTGCCATCACCGAGCTGGGCCTCCAGGATCGGGTCAAGACCTACGGCATGGATATCTCGACTGCGGACATTGCGGTGATGATCGCCGACAACAGCCCATGGGTGGCGACCGCGACGACCGACATGAAGAATTTTGGCCATGTCTCGTTGCGCGTGGCAGCCGGCGAGGTTGTGGATTCCTATGACGGAAACGACCTGCAGATTCCACCGCTGGTCATCACCAGGGACGATTTGCTGGAGAAGGGCGTTCAGAACGTCGAGCAACTGGGTGAGAACTTCCCCGGTCTCGCAACGCCCGGCCTTGCGGACGCCCCTTGGATGGCAAATCTGTAACCAGGCGCAACCGCAGCAGATGGTGTCTGCATCCATCGAAATTCCTGCCGGCGAGGAAGACTCGCCGGCAAACCCCTCCCGAAGTCCACTTGTCGAATTCCGGAACATCGCCAAGACGTTTGGAGCGACTCGGGCACTTCGCGGGGTGACGTTCGACATACGATCAGGAGAGACCCTGGGCCTCCTCGGCGCCAACGGTGCCGGCAAGTCGACTCTGATCAAGATTCTAGCCGGCGTTCACAGGCCGACCTCCGGCCAAATCGTCATCGAAGGACGGGAATGCGATTTCCGGTTTCCGGACGAGGCGCGGAACGCCGGCATTGCCACCGTACACCAGAATATTGATGACGGCGTCGTCTTCGGCATGTCGGTCGCAGAGAATCTTCTCCTCGACGAGATCGCGAAGCCAGGGGCGAAGATCTTTCTCAACCAACGCGAAATCGTGCGGCGCGCGCGGAAGGTTCAGCAGGAACTGGAACTTGATCTGCCCCTGTCGGCACCGGTGGAGGATCTGGCTCCGAGCCGTCGGCAGGAGGTGGCCATTGCACGTGAACTGGTCAAGCGACCAAAGCTGCTGATCCTGGATGAGCCGACCTCTACGCTGAGCGAACGGGAAGCCGAGAAACTGTTTGCCGCGGTCCGGGACCTCAAGCGCCGGGGGATCTCGATCCTTTATATATCACATCGACTTAGCGAGGTTAAACTCCTGTGCGACCGCGCAGTCGTGCTGCGGAATGGCCTGATCGTGTCGGAACACGAAGTGCCTATGGAAACGCGCGACATCGCCAGTTCGATTCTAGGGGAACTCGTTCTTGCCGCAAACCGGGAGAGCCGTTCGGGAAGCAAGGAAGCCGCGCGGTTTGACAGGATGCGTTCCAAGCCTGACGCGCCGGAGATCAGCTTTGCGATGCGCAAGGGGGAAGTTGTCGGTCTGACCGGACTGATCGGGGCGGGAAAGACCGAATTGCTGGAGCAAGTCTGCGGTCACCGCCCCCTGGTATCGGGAGAGATCCGGCTGAACCAAGAACCCTATCGGCCCAGGGATACTGCCGATGCCATGGCGAAGGGTGTCGTTATGGTGCCGGAGCAGCGGGCATTGCAGGCCATCTTTCCTGGCGAGAGTCTCTGGAAGCATTGCTCCGTCGGATTGATGGGAATTTTCAGTCGCTTCGGAATCATGGACCGCGGGCGTGAAGCCGCGTTTGCTGGCAATGTGATCCAGGACTTTCGCGTCGTGTCTCCGGGAAGTTCGGCCACGATCGAGGAACTCTCCGGCGGCAACCAGCAGAAACTCCTCGTTGGACGCTGGCTGAAGCAGGAATGGAATCTCGTCATTCTGGACGAACCGTTTCGGGGCATCGATATCGGTGCACGGGCGCTGATATCGCGAGCCCTGCGCGAATATTCGGAAGAGGCGCCGGTTCTCGTCTGCAGTTCGGATCCCGAAGAGGTGATCGAGGTTGCCGATCGTGTGCTGATCATGGTGGACGCGGAGATCGTGCAAGAAGAACCGGCGTCCAATCTGACGGCGGAATCGCTGGCAGAGATCATGAGCAGGTCCAGCACGGCAAGCGCTGACCGCCAACTGGAGGCACAAGCCTGATGTCGTCTGAAACCGTTGTACAACAGGAAGAAGCCGGGACTTCGAGCAAGGAGCAGGTGATCCCGGTCGAGCGGATCAAGGCCTTCATCTACCGGTACGGATTGCTGACCGTCCTGATAGCCATGATCGCATATTTCAGCTTTTCGCAACCCTTCTTCCGCACGTTTATCAACGCGATGTTCATCCTGCAGGCAGCATCCATCGTGGCGGTCATCGGGCTGGGCTGCACGGTGTCCATGACGGTTGGCGGCTTTGACCTTTCAGTCGGATCCGCGATGAGCCTGTCGATCATGACCGCGGCCGCGGCCATGGTGATCGGTGACCTGGGTGGCGTGCCGGCGATGCTGATCGGGATCACTGCCGGACTGGCAGTAGGGCTCTTCAACAGTTTCCTGATCGTTGTGGCGCGAATTCCAGATCTTGTGGCAACGCTGTCGACGCTCTTCCTGATCAACGGGCTGACGCTCATGGGCGTGGGCGGACAGTCGGTTGCCGAGGGGATGGCGTTCAATGGCGAAACCACGACAGGGAAATTCGCGCCGATCTTCAAGTGGTTGGGTGCCGGTCAGATTCTGTCGGTGCCGGCCTCTGTGATCGTGGCCGGTGTGATCTTCATCGTCGTTGTGATCCTCTTGAACTACACCCGCTGGGGACGGGCGTTTTACGCGGTGGGCGGCAATCCGATCGCTGCCGCTGCGGCCGGTATCCGGGTGGCTCGGTACCGCGTTGTCGCCTACCTGATTTCCGGCGGGCTCTCCGCGGTGGCCGGGATCATGCTGGCAGCCCGCTCGAACCGCGGCGATGTAAACGTGGGAGATCCCTATCTGCTGCAGGCTGTATCTGCCGCCCTCGTGGGTTATGCCGTACTCGGAGCGAACCGCCCGAATGCCTTCGGGACCCTGATCGGTGCCGTGTTCGTGGCGGTATTGATCAACGGTCTGACCATGTTCAATTTCCCCTATTATGCGCAGAGCTTCGTGCAGGGACTCCTGCTCGTCATCGCACTGCTGATGTCCTACACGCTCGGCCCGCGCAGGCGCTGAGCATCGACCAACGGAAGAAGCTGACCGAGGGAGGCATTCATGAGGCTTGGAGTTCCAGACATTCGGGGTAACCTGTTCGACGTTTCCGGGAAAGTTGTCGCAATTACCGGTGCCGGGCAGGGGATCGGTCGTACGTTGTCCGTCGGCTTCGCGTCAGCTGGTGCGAAGGTCGTCATGATCGATATCAACGAGGATCCCCTGGCGGAGTCGAAGGGAATTGTCGACGAGATCACCGATGGAGTGACCACGGTCACGGCGGATGTGTCCGCAGAAGATACGCCGAAACGGATCGTCGATGCATGCATGGAGGTCGGCGGGCGGATCGACTGCCTGATCAACAACGCCGGCATCATGTCCTATACGGATCCACGTACGATCACCGACGACGAATTCGACCGGATGATCCGGATCAATCTCAAGGCTCCCGTCCGGATCATGCGGGAAGTCCTGCCGGTCATGGAGAAGCAGGGCTCGGGTTCGGTCATCAATGTCGGTTCCTCCTGGTCGTCGCGGGCTTCGGTCTTCAACCAGTCGGGCGGTGGCGTGGATTACTGCGCGGCCAAGGCGGCGCTGCAGTCCTACACGCGGGGTGCCGCCCAGAACCTGGCGGAGTGTCATGTCCGGGTAAACGCGATCGCCCCCGGGGGCGTCGACACACCGATGCATGCGCATCACCGCGATTTCCTGATGGAATACGAGAAGTACATTCCAATCGGTCGCATGACCGTAGCCGAGGACCTGGTGGGAACGGCGATCTTCCTGGCGTCCGAAGCCTCCGCCTACATTACTGGCCAGACCATCCATGTGAATGGCGGGATGATCATGGTGGACTGAGTTCGACATCGCTTTCAACAAGACCGACAAGACGGGAGAGGCGTGTGTCATGTATGCACGGCGAGAAATCCTTGCGCGCCTGCGGAAGAGTGTGGATGAAGGCCGCCCGATCATTGGGTCCGGGGCCGGTACGGGCATCTCGGCCAAGTTTGCGGAACGCGGCGGTGCCGACCTGATCGTGATCTACAATTCCGGCCGCTACCGGATGAACGGGCACGGTTCGAATGCCGGCCTGCTGGCCATCGGTGATGCGAACGCAATCGTTGTCGAAATGGGCGAGCGCGATGTCCTGCCGGCGGTTCAGGAAACGCCAGTGATCGCCGGCGTCAATGGAACGGATCCGACGCGCGTGATGTCTACGTTTCTGCGGAGCCTTCCGCCGATGGGCTTTGCCGGTGTGATCAACTTTCCGTCACACGGAATCATTGATGGACGCTGGCGAGAGAGCCTCGAGGCGACCGGTTTCGGCTATGACAAGGAAATCAGCATGATCGCCGAAGCGCACCGGCAGGATCAGTTTACGATGAGCTATTGCTTCACGCCGGAGGAGGCGCGACAGATGGCCGAGGCGGGAGTCGACGTAGTGGTTGCACATATGGGTCTGACCACCGGCGGGTCAATCGGTGCCGCGGTGAACTTTGCCAAGTCGGTTACGGATTGCGTGGGCCTTACCCGGGCAATGGCCGACGCCGCCCGTTCCGTGCGCGGCGACATCCTGGTTACGGCCCATGGCGGTCCGCTGGAAACTCCCGACGATGCGCGCGAAGTGATCCGTGGTGCGGGAATACACGGATTCATCGGCGCTTCGACGATGGAACGCCTTCCGGTGGAAACCGCCATCGAGAACACCGTGCGCGGCTTCAAGGAAATCAGCTTCGTAGGCTAGCCGCATGGCCAGGATCGTTGTCGCAGGGACATTCGACAGCAAGGCCGAACCACTCGGTCAATTGATCGAGGCACTGCGCGAGGAAGGTGAAGAACCCGTCGTGATCGATACCGGTGTGTTTGCCGGGGATCCCTCAGTGGACTTCCCGGCGGATGTCGTGGCACAACAGGTCGGCAGGAGCCACGCAGACCTTCCGGACCTCGGCCGGGCCACGGCGGTGGGCATCATGGCCTCGGGAGCCGCAGATATCCTTGCCGGGCTGCATGCAAGAGGTAAAGTCGGAGCTCTTGTCTGCATGGGAGGCTCGAACGCGGCCACCATCTTTTCGCGGTTGGTTCCCGTTCTGCCGCTTGGCATACCGAAGATCATCATGGCGACCTCGGTCGCAGGCGACACACGACCGATGATGGGCGCCGAAGATGTCATCATGCTGTACCCGGTAGTCGACGTCGACGGCCGCAACATCATCCTTCATAGCATGATCCGGCGGCTTGCCAGGGTAGCGGCTGCCGTGAAGACGGGAGGATCCTTCCAGGAGCATGGCCGTGGCCGGAAGACGGTTGCGCTCAGCATGTACGGTGTCACCACCCCCTGCGTGCAGCAGGTTGCGAAGAGCATCGAAGGGGCCGGACTCGATGCCTACGTGTTTCACGCCAACGGGACCGGGGGCCGGTCGATCGAGGCGTTCGCTTGCCAGGGCCTGGTGGACGGCATCGTGGATGCCACTCTGGCGGAATTGGGAAACGAGCTTCTTGGAGGACTGTTTCCGGCTGGCGCCGACCGGCTGCAACGTGCGGCTGCAGCCGGTATTCCTCAGGTCATCGCTCCCGGTGCCATCGACATGATTGCCTTCGGTCCTCGCCCCACGGTTCCGGAGCGGTTCAGCGGTCACCGGATTCTGGCCCATAACGACCTGGTTACCCTCGTGCGTACCACGCCCGAAGAATGCCATGCCATCGGTGCACGCGTGGCTGAGCGGCTCGGGAAGCCGAAGGCCGCGACGACAATCTGCATTCCCCTCGGGGGTACATCGATGCTGGACAAGGAAGGGGAGGCGTTCTGGGACCCCGACGCGGTTCGTGCCTTTGCAGACGGCCTGGAGGCAGGACGTGGATCGGGAATCGAAGTCGTGCGGTCGCGATGCAATATCAATGACCCGGAATTCGCTGCGTTGCTTTTTCGCGAATTGCAGGGTGTCATGGCCGTGCAATGTCCCGCACATGAGAGTAACGGGATGATGACAGGCAAAGGGGAGGACGAGCCGACATGACACGGGGTACGGTTGCGATTATCGGCGCAGGATTCAGCGGCCTTGCGGCCGGGCGGTACCTGAGATCTCAGGGATTCTCGCCCACAATTTTCGAGTCCCACGTCGATCTTGGTGGTCAGTGGAACCGCCACAATCCCAATTCAGGGGTGTGGCCGGAAATGCGAACGAACACGGTTTCCTTTGCGACAAAGCTATCCGATCTGCAGTACCCCGAAGGGGTGTCCCTGTTTCCCCGGAACGGCGAGGTACTGGATCATCTGGATCGGTTCGCCAGTATGCATGGTCTTCGTCGGTTGTGTCGGTTTCGAGCTCCGGTGAACGGGCTGCGGCAAGTTGACGAAGGTTACGAGGTGACGTGGGAAACGGATGGAGTCGCACGATCCGAGACGTTCGATCGCGCTGTCGTGGCCACTGGCCGCTTCAACAGGCCGGAAATGCCCGATGTGGAGGGGCTTGAAGGGTTCACTGGTGAGTGCGGGGTTGTACACACTCTCCACTACAAGGATCCATTGGTGTTTCGGGATCGCCACATCGTCGTTCTGGGGGGCTCGATTTCCTCGCTGGAAGTCGCGTCCGACCAGTCGATGATGGGAACGGGGCGCGTCTACCTCGCACAGCGCCGCCAGCGCTACGTGATGCCCAAGATGATAGCGGGTACGCCGCTCGAGTACTTCGCATTCAGCCGCGAGGGCGCCTTGGGGATGGTCCAGACACCTCTCGACCAGTTACTCGCCGAAACGAAGGAATTTCTGGAAACGTATGGCGGCAATCCCGCGCGCTATGGTGCGCCGGCCCCGCATGAGGACATGGCGCTCGCCGGCGTCACCGGGAGTCAGCACTACCTGAACCTCGTGGCGGAAGACCGGATCGATATCCGTCCATTCGTCTCCAGGATCGAAGGTCGGACGGTGACATTCGAAGACGGTAGCCAGGTCGAGGCGGACGCCATCATCGTTGGAACCGGGTTTGATCTGCATGTTCCGTTCCTGTCCGAGGAGATTTCGGAGACCATCAACCTGACGCGGAAGGGTATGGACCTTGCCGAGTTCACCTTCCACCCCGATCTCCCGGGTCTGGCCTTTGCCGGCCTCTGGTCTCAACTTGGCCCCTATCCGATCCCCTTGGAGCAGCAGGCGCGCTGGATCGCGTATACATGGGGAGGTGCGATACCATCTCCGACCGAAGACGACCTCCGGCAGGGCGTGGCGGATTGCATATCGGAAGACCATCATGCCGACTATCGCATGCAGCACGAGATGTCCATCCGTTTTGCCGCGCTCGCCGGCACCGATCCCTCGGAAGTGACAGATCCGGAGTTGCAGGACATCCTGACCAAGAGTGCTGTTACCGGAGAGATGTTCCGGATCGTCGGAACCGACGCTTCGCCCGAATTCGAAGCGCAGTTGCGCCGCGATTTCTGGACCTACTGTTCTCCGGAGGTGCGCCGGGAGATCGCGGCCCGCCATGGCCGTGACGAGAACGGTAATCCTTTGGTCGCTGCCGCGTAAGCCTCGATACTCTGCGGTTTCCTACCGCAGAGTCCCGTACTCCTCTCTCAAGACTGCGAGCATTTCTGCAAGCAGTGGATAGAGATGCCCCGTACGGCGGAACATGACACCGGATTGAAATGTCCAGGGGCTTAGATCGATCGGAAGCGGCACGACTCCGAAGGGTTCCGCGATCGACAGCAACGGTGCCGGGAGACAGGTGATGGTCCGGGAGGATCGGAGCATCTCCAGAACCGAAGTGACGGAATCCGCCAGAAGGGTTGGCCGTGGATAGGGCAGACCACGCGCGGCAAAGAGGGTGCCGACACGCCGGACCAGTTCCGAGTCCAATCGGAACATCGACCAGGAGCACTCCGCAAGATCCATCGGCGTGACCTCGGACTTGCTGTGCAGCTCATGATCGCGATGCGCCAGGAACAGGGTCCGGATCTCGGACAGCGGTTCGCACACGTAGTCATCGTTGACCGGAGAAAAGGCTTCAAGGGACCCGAGCGCCATGTCGATCCGGCCTTCGGCAAACAGATCGGCAAAACGTGGCCCGGAACTGCGGATGATGGTAAATCGCGCCGATGGTCGTTTGGCATGCAGGCGGGAGAGAACCTGCGGAAGCAAGACGGATGACCACACGGCACCAGCAGCGATCCGAAGGTTTCCCCTGCGCCCCTGCGCCATCTCGGCCATCTCGCGTTTGATGAGTTCGCACTCGGTCTCCACTTGCGCAGCACGCTCATAGAGCACCTCGCCGAACTGCGTCAACCGAACGCCCCGGCTTGATCGTTCGAACAGCGGAACACCCAATTCCGCCTCAAGTTGTTGAATTCCCTTTGAAACCGCTGATTGTGTAAGGGCCAGGATCTTGGCTGCCTGATGGATATTGCCCTCGCGTGATGCCGCCAGGAAATGATTCAACATGCGCAGAGAACGAAGCATACCATGACTTTTTTTCATTGATACCAGACTATTATTCTCTTTTTATTCATCACCTGCAATGTTAACCTGATTCCGATCGCAAGAGCGTGTTTGTCCGGCCCGATGATCGGCGGGCGAGACTTGTCGAGGGGACGAGCAAGGAAATGATGGCAAGTGCCGCATTGTTCCTGTTCGGTGCCACCGTATTCGTTGCGTCGTGGTCCTATGAGATCGGCCATCTGCGGCGCATGGGACCTGGGTATTTCCCAATGCTTCTCGGCGCAACGCTTTGCACTCTCGCGGTGTTGATTGCCTTGCAGGAAATGAAGAAGAGAACCTCGCGCGACACGCGTGCCAGCAGGATGGCGCCTTCCTTCGCAGTCCTTCGACCCGACTGGCGCCCCCTGCTCCTGCCTCTCCTGGCAATACTCCTGTTTGCCGCACTTCTGGAAACGGCGGGACTGGTACCGGCGGTCATCGCGTCAGTGTTGACAGCCGGATTCGCCGAGCGCAGCAACGTACCGGTTGTCGTCATGGGAATTGCCATTGTGACCGCGATCTTCATATCGGTGGTGTTTGTTCAGTTGATCGGCATTCCCTTCCGGCTCTTCGCGGTCTGATGGCTGTATTCGACCACATCGCGATCGGATTTTCGGCGGTCTTCACGATGCAGAAGCTGCTCTACTGCTTCTTCGGGGTCTTCATGGGCATGCTGATGGGAGTCTTGCCCGGGATCGGGGCCATGGCGACCATTTCGATGCTGTTGCCGGTCACCTTCTACGTTGCTCCGGATGTCGGACTGATCATGCTCGCGGGAATCTATTACGGCGCGCAGTACGGCGGTTCGATCGCCTCCATCCTGCTCAATCTCCCTGGTACGCCATCATCCGCTGTCATTTGCCTGGACGGTTATCCGATGGCCAAGCAGGGCCGTGCGGGGCCGGCGATCTTCCTGACCACCATTGCTTCCTTCCTTGGCAGCATGTTTGCGATCATGTTGCTATTGACGATCGCTCCGCTGGCAGCCCGACTGGAT
>CAZPXZ010000006.1:20165-53335 GCA_964590405.1 uncultured Rhodobacterales bacterium
TCACTGCTTCTGCCGCTGACCTTCGGCCTGGACCCGGTCGCCGCCTTCATCATGTTCGGAGGGATCTACTACGGCGCGATGTACGGGGGCGCCAAGACCGCAATCCTGGTCAACACTCCGGGCTGCTCCGCATCCGTCGTGTCCACATTCGACGGATACCCGATGGCGCGCAGCGGTCGCGGCGGGAAGGCCCTGGCCGTGGCGGCCATCAGCTCCTTCTTCGGCGGCACCTTTGCAACGGTCCTGCTGATGCTGCTGGCTCCGCTGCTGGTGGAGTTCGCCCTGCAGTTCGGTCCGGCCGACTATTTTTCCCTGATGATTCTCGGATTGATCGCTGCCGCATCACTTGCCCAACACGGAATCCTGAGAGGCCTGGCGATGGTCGCCGTGGGCCTCACGCTTGGAATGGTCGGTACTGATGTTGCTTCGGGAACCTACCGGTTTACGTTCGGACTCCTGGACCTTGCCGACGGTTTGAGCATCATCGCCATGGCCATGGGGCTGTTCGGTGTCGCGGAGATCATCTCCAACCTGGTTTCTGGAGCGCACAATCACCGTGCGACGCAACGGGTTGCCCTGCGTGAACTGGCTCCCACGCACAGCGACATGCGCCAGTCGTCGGGACCAGTTGCACGAGGCGGAATCATTGGCGCTTTCCTGGGCATTCTACCGGGTACCGGCGCTTCGATCGCAGCATTTGTGGCGTATGGATTCGAGAAACGGATTTCCAGGACCCCCGGCAGGTTCGGCAAGGGACATGTGCCCGGAATTGTTGCGCCGGAAGCAGCCAACAATGCAGCCGCACAGGCGGCGTTCATTCCGACACTGACTCTCGGAATCCCGGGAGATGCGGTCATGGCACTGATGATGAGTGCGCTGATCATACACGGCATTCAGCCCGGCCCCACGGTCATCGAGAGCCACCCCGACCTGTTCTGGGGGCTCGTTGCCAGCTTTGTCATCGGCAACTTGTTGCTGCTCATCTGGAATCTGCCGCTGATCGGCGTATGGGTCCGGTTGCTGGCCATTCCCTACCGTTATCTCTATCCCGTCATTCTCGTGCTCATTTGCGTGGGCGTTTACGCTGTGGGCAGCAATGTCTACGACATCGTCCAGGTCTTCCTGTTTGGCCTTGTCGGTTACCTCATGATGCGGGCGCGGTTGGAACCCGCGCCACTGCTGCTCGGGTTTGTGCTCGGGCCGTTGCTTGAGGACAATTTCCGTCGTGCCCTGATCCTGTCCCGCGGCGATCTGGCGGTGTTCATCGAGCGTCCGATCAGCCTGTCTCTCCTGCTCGCAGGCATTGCGGTGATCGCGTTTTCCATTCGCCGTCCCGTTGCTGATCTTCCGGGAGTCGATCAATCAAGGGAACCGCCACAATGAGCGGCCGGCGTCCCAACTTTCTGGTCATCAGTACCGATCAGCAGCGGGCTGATCACCTCGGTTGCTATGGAGCGGGTGTTCTGAAGACGCCCAATATCGACGCCCTGGCATCCCGGGGAATTCGCTTCGATCGTGCCTATGTCGCTTCGCCGGTATGCATGCCCAATCGCGCCAGCCTGATCACCGGTCGCATGCCGTCCTTGCATGGAGTGCGGCACAACGGACTGAACCTGCCACTGGATTCCGTGACAATTGGCGATGTCCTGCGTGCAGACGGTTGGGCCACCGCACTCGTCGGGAAAGCCCATTTCCAGAACGTCACACGAAATGCATCGCCGATCCTGACCCGACAGACGCACGCGTCGCACCGGACCCTCCCGGAAGCACGCATCGCGACGGGACGTCCGTACGACCAGGAGGTTGCAGAGACCTGGCGCGACGATCCTTGCCATGATCTGGAGTATCCCTATTACGGATTCGAAACCGTAGATCTGACAGTCGATCACGGCGACCTCGTGGAGGGTCACTACTCTCGCTGGTTCGCCGAACGACATCCCGAACCCGACAGTTTGCGTGGCCCCGGGAATGCCCTTTCAGGCGATGTCCGCGCCGCGCCGCAAGCGTGGCGCACCGCGGTGCCGGAGGAATTGTATTCAACGCGATTCATCGAGGAACGCACGATCGATCGCCTGAACGGGTTTGCCAGGAACCGAGATACTCCCTTCTTTCTTTGGGCAAGTTTCAATGACCCGCACCATCCCTTTACGCCACCGGGACGGTACTGGAACATGTACCATCCCGACGAGGTCGATTTGCCGGTTTCATTCGCCCTGAAGGACAAGGCGGATTGGGCGGCACGACTGGACCAGGCGCGACGCGATGGGCACGCAAGATTGTCGGGAACTGCGGCAATCGCTGTTGACGAAACGGAATTGCGTGCCGCTCTTGCCTTGACCTACGGCATGATCAGCATGGTCGACGATGCGGTCGGTGCCATACTCTCCGAACTCGGGAAACTGGGACTCGAAGAGGACACGATCGTTGTCTTCCTGTCCGATCATGGTGACCTGATGGGTGAGTTCGGGCTCCTCTTCAAGGGGCCCTTCCACTACCAGGCATTGGTTCGAACCCCGTTGATCTGGGCCGATGGCCATTCGCGGGGTTCGCGTCAGCACTCGGGTTATGTCAGCACGATCGACATTGCAGCCTCCATGCTTCGCGCGGCGGGCATTACCCCTTTCAACGGTATGCAGGGCCAACCCTTTGTCAGCGACGACGGAGAGCCGATGGTCAGCCGGGACCGTGTTCTGATCGAGGATGAAGTGCAAACCCTGTTGCCCGGCCAGGAAATTCGGGGCCGCGTCCGTACGCTTCTGGCAGAGGGCTGGCGCCTCACGGTCTATGACGGAGTCGATCTCGGCTACCTCTACAACCTCAATGACGATCCGCATGAAGTGGAGAACCTCTGGAATGACCCGTCCGCGCAACCGGTTCGGCACAAGCTGACCGAATGGCTGGTACGCGAGATGATTTCCCACTCCGAGACATCCCCTTTGCCGAAATACGCAGCCTAGGATCGGGCAGTGTGCCTGATCGCAACAGTGGAGAATCCAATGAGAAACATGAGAAACGCTCTAGCGTGCGGAGTCACCGCGGTGATGATGATCGCTGGTATGACAGCTTCCGCGTTGGCGGAGTACCCGGAACGGGCCGTAAGGATGATCGTCGGATCGGTGCCAGGCTCCGGACCCGATGTGCTGGCCCGGTCAATGAGCGAGGAACTCGCCGCAGCACTTGGACAGCCGGTCGTCGTGGAGAACAAGCCAGGTGCGGCCGGAAACGTGGCAGCAGCCGCAATTTCGCGCGGTGATCCAGACGGTTACGAGATCTTCATCGGCACCATCAACATGGCGATTGCCACTTGGTTGCCGAAGGAACCGCCATTCGATCCGGCCACGGACTTCGCCATTGTCGGCCGGGTAGCCTCCATTCCTGACGTGGTCGTGATTTCGCCGGAGCTCGGGCCCAAGACCATTGAGGAATTCGTCGAACTCGCAAGGTCGAAGCCGGGCGAACTGAATTTTTCCAGCCCAGGTGTCGGTTCGCTCCAGCACATGGGTACGGACGCGATGGCCAGAATGAACGAAATCGACATGGTGCACGTTCCCTACAAGGGTGGAAAGGCGGCAACAACTGCTGTGCTTGCCAATGAGGTGGAGATGTTCATGGCGGGGATGCCGCCCGCGATTCCGCACATCAAGACCGGAGCGCTTCTTGCGCTGGCCGTGAGCAGTTCGCAACGATTCCCGCTTCTGCCCGACGTGCCGACACTGACAGAAACCGTGATGCCGGGGTATTCGGCGGAAGCATGGTATGGGCTGTTCATGGCAAAGGGAACGCCAGACGACATCGTCGCCGTTGTGAACGCTGCCGCAAACCAGGCACTGGCCGACCCGAACGTCGTAGAGCGATTTGCCAATGCAGGCGCGGCTGTGGAAACCGGTACGCCGGGAGAATTCGCTGAATTCGTTGCCGCGGAATCGGTCCGCTGGAAGAAGAACCTCGAAGACCTGGGCCTGGCTGGCACACGTTGAGCCATCGCTTGCCTGTTCGAGGCGGCGGGAACACCTACCGGCGCGGCGGTTGAACATCTCCACCACCGCGCCTGCGGTGGTCGGTCCTGATCGTCCAGGGCCGTATCTCGCGCGCGGACCGACACGCCTTCCACATGGTATGTGGCGGGCTGCGCGCGGGTCCATAGGCGTATGGTGGCGGGCAGCGTCAACCCGCGGGAATCTGCAAGGCAGTTCCGGCGCTGGCAGTGGGCTTCACAGCCGGGGTTGGACTGCTTGTTTCCCTGGTCGCATTCGGGAGCTTCATATTCTCCGGGCAGCCTGCGTCGTACACCTCCCTAGGTATCGGCTTGGTGCTGTTCAGCAATTTCGCTGCCTGCCTGGTAATCGCCCTTGCGGGCAGCTACCACGGCGCAATCGCGGGGCTCTCGCCGGCGCTGGTGATCGGGGGAGCGTTGTTCCCGGGAGACGGGATGTTGGAACTGGTCCCGGTTTCGCTTGTGGGAGGCATACTGTTCTTTGCAGGTTTCGGAATGCTGGACCAGGGGTTCGTCTAGAGCCGCAAACGGCTGCCGTGGTCGGAATACGGCATCATCCTGCTGATTCTCGTGGTCGTCATCACCTTTGGGCTGTTCGAGGGAGCAGGTGCGGGAATGCTTGCCACCCTTGTGTTTTTTGCCGTTCGTCTGAGCCGCGTGGATTCGATCGAAATGCGCGATACCGTACGGGACCGCCGTAGTACAAAGGCGCGTCCCGTCCCGCGCCCTACTGCAGGAGGAGGACGGGCGGGTGGTGGTGTTCCGGCTGCGCGGCTAGATCTTCCTCGGTGGTGTCTGTTCTGTGACAGACTACCTTGCGAATGCCCTCGGAAGCGACTCGCGTCCCGCTTGCCTGACACTGGATTTCGAGGCCGTATCCGGGTTCGACTTCTCGGCGGTGAACGTGCTGGCAAGGTATCTGCAATCGGCGTATGCTGCCGGGGTTCGTATGGTCCCGAGTGCACCGTCGCAGCGGTTGCGGTCTGGACTGAAGCGCAACCTTCCGTCTTCCGGCTATGGGGCGCTGCAGTTCGAGCCGAATGCGGACAAGGCACTGGAACACCGCGAGGACATCGTCATTGCGGCTGGGACGGCCGACACGATCCTAACCGGAGACCGGCGGGCCTCGTTGCTCGATCGCACCGCCGACGACCTTGAGCGCCATCTGGACCGGCAGGTCGACTTCGAGGAACTGCTGAACGAGCTTCAAGACGGGCTGAATCCCCGTCAATACGCCGTCGGGGAAGTTCCTGCCGGACCGGATGTGCCTGGTGACGGACTGCAACGGCTCATATCCGGTCGGGCATCTGCGCATGAGGCCGATGGAACGCGGTTACGACAATACGGTCCGGGTGAAATGATCTGATCGAGTCAATCCATTGAGCAGGAAAGCACCAACGGCAATCGCCGACAAACCCCGCGAAACGAAGGTGTTCCTGCCAGCCGACGACGGAAGCTGGACAGGATGACGAACGGCTTGCGCTGAAGCTGCATCAATACTCGCTCGCCGGCCGCTTCGATTCCGAACCGGATATTGCCGAACCGTAGAGATGTGTCGCTCTCCATACGTCGAGACCGCGTCGACTCTCGTCCATCGTCCGTATCTCTCCCTGCCGGTCTCCTGCCGACATCACCTCCCACGGTATCTGTTCGATGGGCTTGAACCGGTCTGCCCTGGCACCTTTCCGGTTATGCGCATGAGTGCGCGTTCAAGAACGGCAAATGGAGCCGGCGAGTTCAGGGCACGAAGCGTCATGTCGGCGGTGTGCAGTTCCAGGAGCGCGGATTCAAGCTGTCCCGCTTTCCACCGCCGGCAGTGCATATCCAGTGCCCGGCGCCGCAAGGGATGCATCGGCTGGCGGTAGAGCGCGGACCGGATGCCGTGGGATCCCTGTGCGGAGGCAACCGCCCGGTGCATGTGCTGGAACTGGTGAGTTACCTGGATCGCGATGGTCACGGCGCCGGTTCCCCGGTCTGCAAGGGCCCGCAGGAGGCGGGCAACTTCACGACGGTCGCCGGTCGCGAGCGCATCCACCAGTTCGTCGACCTGAACGGTTCGGTCGAATGGGGCGCAGGCATCAATGTCGGCCACCGTCGTCTCGTTGCCATTCTCCCGCATGTAGAGACTGAGCTTTTCGAACAGCGACTCGAATTCGCCCCAACTTATCTCGCCCGCAAGCGCCACCAGTCGATCGAGCGCGTCTGCCGTTGGTGCCGGCATGTTTCGCTCCCGAAAGCGTTGGCGCAGGTCCGGGACGGTTGGCGGTTTGGCCACCGATGGCAGGGCGATCGCCTTCGCAGCTGACTCAAACAGTTTCCGAAGGGTGGATTGCGTTTTAAGATCGCCAGCTACGACAATGAGAAACGCGTCCTCTGGGTCAGGATCCTCCAGGGCCCGCGCGACGGATTTGGTGTGTTCGTTGGTTGCCGATTCAAGAAGGGCGACCCGGCGTCCCGGGAGGAGGGAACGCGATGTCAGGACCGAGTGAACCAGTTCCTCGTCGCGCTTCACCCTGGCGGGATCCAGGGTCAGGATGTATAGATCGTCACCGTCATTTTCTCCCACCGCATTCTTCAGCAGCACACGCTTGTTTGTCCCGACCAGGAAGGAGTCTTCGCCGTAGATGAGAGCCCCGGAGAGTGAGAGGTCAGGTTTTTCGATAAACGAGCCGACTTTCTCTACAGGGCATTTCATCGCATCGTCAGGCCTCAAGAAGTGCGAGTTGCAGGTAGATGTCCCGGAGGATGCGGTCCACCGCTTCGTCTGCTGCAGCCTCGATGCGGTCCTTTTCGGCCGCGTAGGCGGCATATGCGGATTCGGTGGTGTCGACCGAGGTCAGTACCTCGATGTCGTTTGCCGCGGCCACGCGTTCCGACGCTCGTTCCTTCAGTTCGTAGTCTGCGACGAGCCGGATTTCGAAGCGGAGGCTCTCGTCCCGTGCACCGATGACGACGACGCGGGATGAAGTCGAGATATCCACCGAGAGAACGTATTCGGGATCGTTGGTCGGCTTTCCGAGCCGCCGCCGGAGGCCAGTGACCAGAAAAAAGCCGGCCCGGCCGGGAGCGGAGAGGACTTGCACGCGGCCATGGAGATCGGGTTGCCTGGCCGTACGTCCGTGAATGGGGGCGAAGCCGCATCCAGGTACAGCGAGGGCCAGCATAGCAAGAAGCGCGTTGCGGCGATCAAAGGACGACATTCACGATTCTTCCCGGAACCACGATAATGCGACGGGGCTCCTTTCCGGCCAGGAAGTTCTGGATGGTATCATCCTGGAGCGCGGAGCGGCTAAGTTCCTCGCGGCTGCTTTCCGGAGAAACCCGGATCTCTGAACGGAGGCGACCGTTTATCTGCACGGGGATGACAATTTCCTGCTTCACCAGCAGAGCCGGGTCCGCGACCGGCCAGTCGGCTTCGGAAACCAGACCCTCGAACCCGATCGCCTCCCAGGCTTCCTCGCAAATGTGCGGAATCATGGGAGAGGCAAGTTGCAACAGAATGCGCACTGTTTCGCGCCGTGCTTCGGCGGCACCTTCGCCCAGCAACGGGAACCGGCCGAGCACATCGACCATTTCGTAGATGCGGGCGATGGCGGTGTTGTAGCGGAAGGCCTGGATGTCGTTGCTGACCCTCTCGATGCTCTGGTGGGTGAAGCGCCGCAACTCGAGAACATCCTCCGCGGAAGCCATTCCCGCGACCTCCGGATTTGCCGGGGCGAACACCGTTCGCCAAAGCCGCTGGAGGAACCGGGACGCTGCTTCCACGCCAGCCGCTGACCAGATGATGTCTCGCTCCGGTGGCGTGTTGGAGAGCATGAACCAGCGGGCGGTATCCGCCCCGAACCGGTCGATGATCGTTTGCGGATCGACGACATTGAGTTTCGACTTCGACATTTTCGTCGGCGGGATGACGATCAGGTCTTCGCCGGTCTCGCGATGCCTGGCGTGCCCGTCGTTCATCTCGACATCGCTCGGAGAGACCCATTTCCCCTTTCCTGTTCGATAGGCCTCGTGAATCACCATTCCCTGGGTGAACAGCCTCTCAAAGGGTTCTTTCGTTTCCGGCGCGAGATGCCCTGCGCATCGGGACATGAGCCGGGTGAAATAGCGCGAATACAGGAGATGCAGGATTGCGTGTTCGATGCCGCCGACATACTGGTCGACGCACATCCAGTAATCCGCATCCTCGCGCACGGTTGGTGCCATGGCATGGGGAGCGGTGAACCGGGCAAAATACCAGGACGAGTCGACAAATGTATCCATCGTGTCGGTCTCGCGTTCCGCGTCCCCTTGGCAGGACGGACAGGCGACATGCTTCCAGGTTGGATGCCGGTCAAGCGGATTGCCCGGAGCATCGAAGCGGACATCTTCCGGCAGCGCAACCGGAAGATCGGATTTCGGGACCGGAACGACCCCGCAATCCGGGCAGTGCACAACCGGTACCGGGCAGCCCCAGTAACGCTGGCGGGAGATCCCCCAGTCCCGGAGTCGGTAGGTGATCTCGCGGCGTCCAATCCCCGCTGCTTCCGCCCGGCGCGCGATTTCCGCCTTGGCTTCCTCCACCGTCATACCGTTCAGGAAGTCGGAGTTGGCCAGTCTTCCCGTGCCGAGATACGCCTCGTCGGAGATGCGGAAGGAGGCTGGATCGTCGTCCTCCGGGACCACCACGGGAATGACGGGAAGCCCGTAGCGATTGGCAAAATCAAGATCGCGCTGGTCATGCGCGGCGCAGCCGAAGATCGCTCCGGTGCCATATTCGAGAAGCACGAAATTTGCCACATGGACCGAAAGAACGCGTTCCGGATCGAACGGGTGACGGACCTTGAGTCCGGTATCAAATCCTCGTTTCTCGGCCTGGCCGAGAGTCTCTTCCGTGCGTGCCTCCTCGCGGCAGGAACGCGCGAAATCAGCAAGGCCCGGGATCCGGGCCTCAATGTCTCGGGTCAGCGGGTGGTCTGCGGAAAGCGCGATGAAGCCCGCGCCGAAGATAGTGTCATGCCGCGTCGTAAAGACCTCGATCCTGTTCCATTCCGCTGCGATGTCGCTGGGCTCGAGGGAAAAATCGAGTCGAAGGCCTTCGCTCCGGCCGATCCAGTTGCGCTGCATGATCCGGACACGCTCGGGCCATCCCTCCAGGCGCTCGCCGGCCTCCAGCAGTTCCTCGGCGAAATCGGAAATGCGAAAGAACCACTGTGTCATCTCGCGGCGCTCGATCACCGCGTTCGAGCGCCAGCCGCGCCCGTCAATCACCTGTTCGTTTGCCAGAACGGTCTCGTCGACCGGGTCCCAGTTGACGATCGCGCTACGGCGGTAGATGTAGCCCTCTTCCAGAAAATCGAGGAACAATGCTTGTTGCGCCCCGTAGTACTCGACATCGCAGGTGGCGAATTCGCGACTCCAGTCCAGGGAAAAACCCATGCTGCGCAATTGTTCGCGCATGGTGGCGATATTGTCACGGGTCCAGCGTCCAGGGTGGATTCCACGGTCTCGGGCGGCAGACCGAAGGCGTCCCACCCCATGGGGTGGAGGACGCTGAATCCGTTTGCCCGCTTGAACCGGGCGAGGACATCCCCGAGAGTGTAATTGCGAACATGCCCGACATGAATCCGTCCCGACGGATACGGAAACATCTCGAGCACGTAGTATTTCTCACGAGTGGAATCCCGGTCAGCCCGGAAGCTGCCACGCTCTTCCCAGTTGCGCTGCCACTTGCGCTCGGCGACCGCGGGGTCGTAGTCCGGGATGGACATTTCCTTCTCCGTTCGGGACAGGATCAGCGACCCCTGGATTGGTTATCTCTCGTCGACCTCTGCGATCCTGCCCTGCCTTGCACGGGTCAGGATCGAGTCGGTGATACTCCGTATGGTCTCCTCCTGCACATCGGACGCGATCCATTCACCCGACGCATCCCGCGTCTGGCGGTAGACATGCACCTGCAGTGCCCGAGCCTCCAGTTCGATTCCGCTGATGCGCGCGACGACGCGCGTGCGCTCTGACGGCGTCGCCGAGTCGATGTTCCACTCGGTCATGATGATGCCGCCATACGGATCCACCTGCTGCAGCGGCAGGGTGGAAAGGATATCCAGGGAAGCATTCCAGAGATGCCGGTTTACGCCAATTACGCTTTCGCCGACATCCTGACCGGAACCGAAATCCAGAAGCGAAATTCCGCCGGTGTTCTGCGGAGCCCCGGGTTCGCCCGGTCGGTAGTAGCGGCCGGTGAGGGGATCCTTCACGGGGGACTCCGCCACGATGTCATCGCTGTCACATCCGGTGAGGACAAGCGCGGCCAGGGCAGGAGCAAGCAGCCAAGGGAATCTGGGCATCGAACCAATCCTCACTGTCACGCGCATTTCGCGCAAGGGGTCAAGGGCTAGTGTAGGCACGATGGCACGCTGCGCAAGGCAGGGTCGCGGCGCCAGCTAGAGAATGTAGCGACCCAGATCCGAGTCGGTGCGCATCGATTCCAGTTGCGACTCGACGAAACCGCGGTCGACGAGAACCCGGCTACCGCCCATGTCCGGGGCATGAAAGGAAACCTCGTCAAGCAGCCGTTCCATGACGGTATGAAGGCGGCGGGCACCGATATTCTCCACCGACTGGTTGAGTTCCGCCGCAATGGATGCGATCGCGGCAAGACCCTCGGGAGCGAACTCGAGCTCGACTCGCTCGGTGCCGAGAAGTGCCTTGTACTGCGAGGTAAGGCTGTAATCGGGCTCAACCAGGATCCGCTTGAAGTCCTCCTCCGTCAATGCCGTAAGCTCGACTCGAATGGGAAGCCGTCCCTGCAGTTCCGGCAGCAGGTCCCGGGGCTTGGCATCGTGAAACGCCCCGGATGCAATGAACAGGATATGGTCCGTTCGCACGGCGCCATGCTTTGTCGCCACGGAAGTGCCTTCGATCAGGGGCAGCAAGTCCCGCTGCACGCCTTCCCGGCTTACCTCGCCCCGAAACCGGTCCGTATTGGCGCAAAGCTTGTCGATTTCGTCCAGGAACACGATGCCGTTGTTCTCCACGGCTCGCATGGCCTCGCGGACGAGCTGGTCCTGGTCGATGAGCTTGTCGGCCTCTTCCTGGGTTGCCGCTTCCAGGGCGTCCCGGACTGTGAGGCGCTGCGATCGTGTCTTTGGACCGAATGCCTTTCCCATGATGTCGCCGAGGTTAATCATGCCGACGGACCCTCCCATGCCTGGCGGGAGTTCCAAGCCGGGAAACTGGTTGGCGCTTTCCGCGAGCTCCATGGTGATTTCGCGGTTATCGAATTCACCGCTACGGAGCCGTTCCAGTGCTCCCCTGCGGGAATCGTCCCGGGCGCTCTTGCCCACGAGTGCATCAAGAACCCGGTTTTCGGCCTCGAATTCTGCGGTTGGCCGAACCTGCTCCCGGCGACGCTCCTGTGCCTGCTGGATCGCGGATTCGACAAGGTCGCGCACGATGGACTCCACGTCCCGTCCGACATAGCCGACTTCCGTAAACTTGGTGGCCTCGACCTTGAGAAACGGCGCGTCGGCAAGGCGGGCGAGCCGCCGGGCGATTTCGGTCTTCCCGACGCCGGTCGGGCCGGCCATCAGGATGTTCTTGGGATAGACCTCCTCACGCATCTCGTCGGACAGTTGCTGGCGTCGCCAGCGGTTTCGCAGGGCGATGGACACCGCGCGCTTGGCGTCCTTCTGGCCGATGATGAAGCGGTCGAGCTCGGCGACGATGCTGCGGGGCGTGAGATCGGTCATGGGGTTCGGTTCACTTCGGAATGGTTTCGATCGTGATCTGGCGATTGGTGTAGACGCAGATATCGGCCGCGATCTCGAGGGCTCGCCGGGCGATGTCCTTGGCGGCGCGGTTGGAATCCATCATCGCACGGGCGGCCGCGAGCGCGAAATTGCCCCCGGAACCAATCCCGATCACTCCGTCCTCGGGCTCCACCACGTCGCCGGAGCCGGAGAGGAGGAACGTTGAGGACGCGTCAGCGACCACGAGCAGGGCCTCGAAGCGCCGGAGGTAGCGATCGGTCCGCCAGTCCTTTGCCAATTCCACGCAGGCGCGTGCGAGTTGGCCGGGATGGGATTCGAGGCGGTTCTCCAGGCGTTCGAACAGCGCGAATGCGTCCGCCGTCGCGCCGGCAAAGCCGGCGATGGTGTCGGAACCACCGGATTTCAGCCGGCGGACCTTTCGCGCATTGCCCTTGACCACCGTCTGGCCGAGGCTGACCTGTCCGTCTGCCGCGATGGCTACCCTGCCTTCCTTGCGAACGGCAAGAACGGTGGTTCCATGCCATGCGGGAAAACGTTCGGTTTCAGGCATGAGCCGCTGCATCCATCGGAATTTCCCTTGCGTGATTCCCGACCGAACCGAAACGGGTCGGAATCGCGCCTGCGCTCGCTTCGACCGCACTGCGCGGACGGGACAATACCACCGGTGGCCATGTTGCGCGATGCCGATTCTGCCACGGCGCCGGGACGCGGGCCGGTGCCGCCCTTTGGCGATCCCGTGTTGCCTGCGCAGGGGGACCGGTATTCGTCCGGCGACCGGTCCAACGTGCATTTCCATTCCGAATCCATCGTTTTACAATCCGCAGGCGAAGGAAACCGATGGAGGTACCAAGGGTGCAGACCAAGAAAATCATCAATGATGGCGATGATGCCGTGAACGAAATGCTGGAAGGTGTCCTCCTGGCGCACGCGGATACCCTTGTACGTCTGGACGGGGTGCCGCGTGCCGTGATCGCACGGCACGGACCGCGCGACGGAAAGGTCGGTCTGCTCATCGGTGGCGGCTCCGGGCACGAGCCGACCTTCCTCGGTTTCGTGGGCGAGGGACTTGCGGATGCGGCCGCCATCGGCAACGTGTTTGCCTCCCCACCCCCGGAGCCAATTCTCGCTTGCACCAGGGCGATCGAAGGAGGTGCGGGCGTACTTTACATGTACGGCAACTATGCCGGCGACGTGATGAACTTCGACATGGCTGCCGAAATGGCAGCACTGGAAGATATCGAGGTGCGTACCGTTCTCACGACGGATGACGTGGCCTCGGCGCCGCGCGAACGGGCCGACACGCGCCGCGGTGTGGCCGGGAACTTCTTCATCTTCAAGGTCGCAGGTGCGGCCTGCCATCTCGGGCTGACGCTGGACGAATGCGAAGCGATTGCCTGTCGCGCCAACGCGCGCACCTTCACCATGGGCGTGGCACTCTCCCCTTGCTCGCTGCCACAGACCCGGCGATGGAATTTCGATCTCGGTGCCGATGAGATGGAAATCGGAATGGGGATCCACGGCGAACCCGGTATTGCCCGAGGTCCGCTGCGCCCGGCCGACGAAATCGTCGATGACATGATGGACCGAATTCTCGGGGAGATGGGTGCCGCCGCGGGCGATTCCGTTGCAGTGCTGGTCAACTCCCTGGGCGCCACGCCGCTCATGGAACTCTACATCATGAACCGCAGGGTCCAGGCGAGGCTCGGGGATGCCGGCTTGAAGACACATGCGACCTGGGTCGGCAATTGGTGCACGTCCCTGGAAATGGCCGGGGCCTCCATAACCGTCATGCACCTGGATGATGAACTGACCCGGATGCTGGACCACCCCTGCCACTGCGCGATGTTCCGGGTGGTCTGAAATGGAAACCATCGATGCCGTCAAGCTGCGGGATGCCCTGGTTGCAGTTTCTGTTGCAATGGATGAGAACCGGGATGCGTTGTGCAGACTGGACGGAGAGATCGGCGACGGTGACCACGGCGTGGCGATGGCCTTGGGGTTCGGGGCCGTGCGGGACGTTGTGCAGGACCTTGACGAGGGGTCCCGGCCTTCGGATGTGCTGAACGCCGCGGCACGCGCATTCCTGAACGCGGTCGGCGCTTCCTGCGGTCCGCTCTATGCAACCGCCTTCCTGCGCGCTGCCGCCTTCGCGAAGGGGAAGGATGTCCTGGACGCCGCGGACTGCAGTGCCCTGTTGCAGGCCATGGCCAGCGGAATCGCGCATCGCGGCAAGGCTGCGGCCGGAGACAAGACCATGCTGGATGCCTGGCTGCCGGCGGCGGAAGCGGCCCTGGGTGATTCACCTGTGGCGGTGTTCCAAAGTGCGGCGGCTGCCGCCCGCGCGGCGTCCGAGGCAACCGCGGCGATGCAGGCGAGGCTCGGACGTGCGGCGCGGCTGGGAGAGCGTTCCATCGGGCATGTCGACCCGGGGGCTGCTTCCGCGGCACTGCTCCTGCACGCCATGGCGGAGGGACTCGGCTGAACGGAGGACCTGGACTTTCCGGCGGCCGATCGCCGGACTTGTCCCGGAATCAGCCCTCCTCCCTTGAACCGTGTTCCTCACGACGAGATCGCCGGAAGGCATGCCGAGCCTGCTTTGGCCGACGAAATTGCGTGCACCTGGATTCCGCAATGTCTGTGACGCTTTCGCGTACTGAAGTGAGACTGCCGGAGGTTGGTTGAAAGGTTCCCCTGATGGCTGGGGGCAACGCGATGTCGGCACAGTTCATTTCGTGGCGGAATATTTTGCGTCCACAGCGTTGATGGCGGCCACATTGCGGGCGGACGGGCCGGTACGATCAAAGGTCTCGGCGAGCCAGGTTTCGGCGATGTCCTTGGCCAGTTCCGGTCCGATCACCCTTGCACCCATGGTGATGATCTGGGCGTTGTTCGAAAGTGCCGCACGCCTTGCCGAATACGTGTCATGGGTCAGCGCCGCGCGGATCCCCGGGACCTTGTTGGCCGAGATGCACACGCCGATCCCGGTTCCGCAGACCAGGATCGCGCGGTCGAACTCTCCGGCGAGTAGTCGTCGGGCCACGCGATCGGCAAGGTCGGCGTAATATTCCGACATTCCATCCTGCGGCGTGCTCGCGTCCTCGATATCGAGGCCGGGCGTTGCTTCGAGATGCGCATGCAGCACGTGCACAAGCGGTTGGCCGGCGGCGTCGCCTGCGACTGCGATCCTCATCTTGCTGTCCTCCCCTGAAATTTCGGGAACGAGATCCACGGGTTCGCGTGCGCCCGGTTTCACTACGGTCCGCGCAGGATAACCGCGACGAAGTTTCGGCGCAGGCCACGGAATCTGCCGGCCATCCATCTTCACAATGTCGCGGAAGGATGGAGGTCCGGAACAACCGGTGTGGGAACCCGCGTCCGATTTCGGAACGGCTCCTGCAGGTGGGCTGCCGAAGAACCGTTGGAAGGCAGAAACGCTGGGGCGGCCAGACCGGAGGGATGAGAGAGTCCTGGCGATCGCTGCTCGGTAGAAGTTCTCGTTCACGAGCACGGTAACAGGCACTCGGGAGCCTTAAATAGAACAAATGTTCGGACGCGTGCAAATATAGAAACTGTTGTTGTAATTGAACATTAATTCAACTAATATGAAAAAGGAGAATTTCAGTGCAGATTCGGGAGCGTTCGAACATGGTGGAGAGAATCGGTTTCGCGGGCACCGGACTGATGGGATCGGGAATGGCACTGAATGTTCTGGCCAAGGGTTTTCCGCTTTCCGTCGTTGCACACCGAAACAGGGAGCCGGTCGAGGAATTGGTTCGTCGGGGCGCGAAAGAAGTGGAATGCTACCGGAAACTCGCGGCCGGGAATGCGATTGTCGTGCTCTGTGTTACGGGGACACCCCAGGTCGAGAGCGTTGTTCTCGGGCCCGGAGGGATCCTGGAGGGAGCCCATGCGGGTCTCGTTGTCCTCGACTGCTCGACGAGCGAGCCCGCATCCAGCGCACGGATTGCAGCCCGCCTCCGGGAAAAGGGAACCTCCATGGTAGATGCGCCCCTCGCCCGCACGCCGTCCGATGCCGAGGCAGGCACACTCAACTGTATGGTGGGCGCCTCGGAAGCCGACATGGCCCGGGTCCGGCCCGTGCTTGAGGCGTTTTGCGAGAACATCTTCCACATGGGCCCGGCGGGATCCGGACACAAGACGAAGCTCATCTACAATTTCATCACAATGGGATATGCAGGCCTGATCTCCGAGGCACTCTGTGCATGTGCGGCGACCGGGGTCGACATGGGCTCGTTCGCCCGGGTCGTCTCGGCCGGCGGGGCCAACAGCGGCATCTTCCAGCTGATCGTGCCGAAGGCACTGGAGTCCGGGGATTGCTCGGGCCTCAATTTCAGCCTGGCAAACGCCGAAAAGGACCTTCGTTACTACAACCGCATGGTGGACGGCGTTCCGCTGACGGGAATCCTCGGTCGGGCGGTGCAACACGCGCTGATCCAGGGACTGAACCTTGGCTACGCGGACGGGCTGGTCGGCGATCTCCTGCACGCCCAGGAAAGGCTCAACGGGATCAGCATCCTGAATTCGGACGGGCCGGTGAGAGCGAGGTCCGCCGGCAGTGGAGCGGCGGCAGGGCCGACGGCACTGGGAGCGGAATTGGGTTAACAGCAATTGGATTAGGAGGATCCGATGCCAAACGAAGAAAAGACCATCCAGCCGAAGGGGCGCCTGACGCGGCGCTCCATGCTGAAGACGGCCGGGCTTGCCACGGCGGGCGCGGCAGCCGGTTTCATGGGGCCGTGGCGCCACAACCGGATCTATGCGGCAGCCTCCGACAAGCCGATCCTGATCGGCTTCACGTCGGACGCTTCCGGGCAGTACGCCAACTCCGGTGCCTCCGACCGGCGGGGCATGAAGATGGCCATCGCCGAGTTCAATGCGCGGGGAGGTGTGCTGGGGCGCCAGGTGGAGACAATCCATATCGATACCGAGACGACGCCTGCAACCGGGAGCCGCGTTGCAGAGCGAATGATCACCCGGCATGAATGCGCCTTCCTGATCGGCGCCGTGAGTTCCGGCGTCGCCAATGCAATCTCGCAGGTAGCCCAGAAATACGGGACCGTGTACCTGAACACGAACTCGAGTTCACCGACGGAGTCAGGGAAGAACTGCCATCGGGTGAAGTTCGTGTGGGACGGGAACGGGACCAACTTTGCGCAGGCCGCGGTCAAGAACGCGATCGGCACCTACGGCACCAGGTGGCTACTGGTTACCAACGATTATGTCTGGGGCCACAACACCTCGGCGGCCACGAAGGCACTGGTTGAGCAGTACGGCGGCGAGATCCTCGACGAGATCCTGGTCCCGCAAGGAACACGTGATTTCAGTTCCGTTCTTCTCTCGGTTCAGCAGGCGGCTCCGCAGGTGGTCGCTGCCGCGGTGGGTGGCGACGACCAGAAGGCTATGCGCCAGCAGGTCTCGCAGGCTGGCCTCGGCGAGAGCATGGCCTGGATCAACAACCAGCAGGACTGGCCCGACGTCTACGGTCTCCCCCTGGAGAACCTGTTCGGCGTGTTTGGTACCACCTGGTACTGGAAGCTGGACCTGCCGGGAGTGGCGGAATTCGTGCAGCGCTACCAGGCTGCCTATCCGGATACACGGATGCGCGTGCCGGGGAACGTCTTTTACAATGGCTACATGGCCACCCACGAGTTGCTCGGCGCCGTGGAACGCGCTGGAACGACCAACAACCGAAGGGTGATCCAGGAGCTTGAAGGTTTGAAGGTTTCGGCGCAGGATCGCATGCAGCACCATGACGCATACATGAACCCGGCAACCCACCAGATGCAGCAAACGATCTATCTTGCGACCGCCAATGCCGGCACGGAAGATCCGGACGACATGTTCCGGATCCTGAGCCAGTCGAGCCCCGAGGTAATCCGGGACGAGGGTGCGGACGCTGCCTGCATGCTGGAGTCGCTCGACGACACGCCGACTTACGAGATGTGACGGCACCGCTCCAGCAGATCACCGCCGGTCCGGACCTGTCGGTCTGCGGCGGCATCCCGCGGTGCAGGGGCGGCGGTTACCGGCCGCCGTCCCACGAGTCGCCGGCAATCCCTTCAACGGATCCCGATTGCGTCGGACTGAAGTTGCGTTGGTTCTTCCCGCCATGCTCCAGATCGTTCCCCATCTCCTGAACGGTCTGGCCCTTGGGCTCCTGTTCGCGCTGATCGCGCTCGGCTTCATGCTCATCGTCGGTGTCATGGAGCTGATCAATCTTGCGCATGGCTCCCTGTTCGCGCTCGGAGCATATTTTGCGCTGGTGGTCATCACTCCGGAATTCTCCTGGTTGGGTGCAGCGGGAGAGGCCTACCTGGCGTTGCCGCTTGCACTGCGCTACGGGCTCGCAATCATCGCCGCGCCAATCCTGGTCGGCATTGCAGGCATGGGGCTGGAACTCTGCATGCGCCGTACCTACGGGAAGAAGGCAGAGTACGGCCTGCTGCTCACTTTCGGTGCGGCGCTTGTGATCGAGGAAGCCATCCGTCTCGCCTGGGGACCGACGGAACAGTACTTGCCTACCCCTGAGTTCATGAACGGCGCTGTATTCCTGGCCGGGCTGATCTACTCCAAGTACAAGCTGTTCGCCGCACTCCTGGCGGTTGTCGCGATCCTGCTCGTCTGGCTGTTCCTGGAGCGCACTCCCTACGGTGCCATCATCAAGGCGGGCGCGCATGACAGCGAGATGGTGCGGGCGCTCGGGATCAATCTCATGCGGCTGCGCCTTATGGTGTTCGCCTTCGGTGCCGGTCTCGCAGGATTCGCGGGAATTGTCCTGACGCCGATCTGGGGGCTGCGGCCGCATGTGGGAGTGGACGCGGTCATCCCCGCTTTCCTGATCATCGTACTCGGTGGCGTCGGAAGCTTCTGGGGCGCGGTGCTCGGCGGCATCCTGGTCGGTCTGGCGGTCGGGATCACCGGGGCATATGCCACCGAGTGGTCACTGCTCTCGATGTACCTGTTGCTGATCGCGGTGATTACGCTCCGTGCCCGGGGACTCTTCGGCAAGAAAAGCGGACTGGAAGCCTGAGCGATGGTGGCCCGCCAGGCAGTCGCCGGACGCGCCCTGCCGCGCAGGATGTCGCTGCTGCTCCTCGCCCTGCTGCTGCTTCCGCTCTGGATCGGGCCTGTCGGGCTCTACCAGTATCTCGGAATCGAGATCGTGATCTGGATGATCTACGGGCTGGGCTTCAACCTGCTCCTCGGATACACCGGCCTGCCCAGTTTCGGGCATGGGGCCTTCTTCGGCATCGGTGCCTACGCCTTCGGTCTGTTCCAGTTCCATGCCCTGGAGAGCGTGATCCTCGGCATCGGATTCGCCGTCCTGGCCGCGTTCGTGGCGGGTGCCGCAGTCGCTTCCTTCCTGTCGCACCGGCGTGGCATCTACTTCGCGCTGATGACCATCGCGTTCGGCCAGGTTTTCTGGTTCATCGCCATCAAGTGGCATGGGGTCACCGGCGGCGAGGACGGACTCCTGAACATTCCGCGACCGACGCTGGACCTGATTTTTGTATCGGTGCCCCTGCATTCAAATGTCGCGCTGTACTACTTTGCACTCGCAATCCTCGCGTTGGTGGTGCTGCTGCTTTGGCGCCTCGTCCATTCGCCGTTCGGAACGGTCCTGCAGGCGGTCCGGCAGAACGAGACGCGGGCGCGCTTCGTGGGCTACAACGTGTGGCTCTTCAAATGGGCGGTCTTTTCCCTTTCGGCCGCGGTCGCCGGTCTCGCCGGCTCGCTCTTTTCCATGGCGCAGCAGAGCGCGTATCCGGACGTGATGAGCCTGCACGCGTCCGGCGTGATCGTGATGATGACGCTGGTGGGCGGCGGGTTTGTCAGCTTCTGGGGACCCGTGATCGGGGTGGCGGTGTATTTCCTGGCGCGCGACGTGCTCGGGAGCATCACCGAGACCTGGCTGCTGTGGTTCGGGCTGGCCTTTGTGCTCGCCGTGCTGTTCAAGCCGGAGGGGATTGCCGGAGCGTGGCAGGATACCATGGGCACTTCGGACCGCCGGCGCCATGCGCGCAAGGCGATCGCGGATCTCTTGTCCGTCGGACGGGGATAGGGGGATGGCGCTTTTCGAAGCCATGGGCATCCACAAGCGGTTTGGCCGTCAGGTGGTGCTCGAGCACATCGATCTTGCGTTTGAGTCCGGCCGGCTCAGCGGCATCATGGGCCCGAATGGCGCCGGGAAGACGACCTGCTTCAACGTGCTTACGGGACGGTTCAAACCCGACCGGGGCCGGGTCATGTTCGATGGCGAGGACATCACCGGGCTGTCGCCTGATGCGGTGGCGCGGAAGGGCATCTCGCGATCGTTCCAGATCATGAGCCTGTTCGATGAATACTCGGCGCTGGAGAATGTGCTGGTCGCGCTGCCGGAAGTCCGCATGCGCGGGTTTGACATGTTCCGGCCGCTCGGCGTGGACGGCACTTCGGGCGACCGGGCTGCCCAGGTCCTCGCCCGTGTGGGTCTCGTGGGTTGCGAGAAGCGCATGGCGGGCGATCTCGGTTACGGCGAGCGGCGTGCGCTCGAGATCGGTGTCGCGCTTGCGGCTGAACCGCGGCTCCTCTTTCTCGACGAGCCTACCTCGGGCCTTGGCATGGAGGCGACGGCGCGTCTCGCCGACCTCGTCCGGGATCTGAGGGAAGACTACTCCATCGTCGTGATCGAACATGACATGCAATTTCTCTTCGGCCTTGCAGACGTGATCTCGGTGATCCACTGGGGGCAGGTAATCGCGCGGGGTACGCCGGAGGAACTCCGTGCCAATGAATGGGTGCAGCGTTCGAGCCTCGGAGGCGTGGGG
This sequence comes from uncultured Rhodobacterales bacterium, assembly GCA_964590405.1. Classification (GTDB taxonomy): domain Bacteria; phylum Pseudomonadota; class Alphaproteobacteria; order Rhodobacterales; family CAZPXZ01; genus CAZPXZ01. The sequence continues at coordinate 40,739 of CAZPXZ010000006.1, forward strand.
TGATGCTGGAGCTTTGCGGTGTCGAGACCTTTTATGGGGAGACCCAGGCACTCTTCGGCGTGTCGCTTCGGGTCGAACCAGGCGAGACCGTTGCGCTTCTCGGACCGAGCGGCGCGGGCAAGACCACCACGCTCCGGTCCATCCTGGGCCTGTCTCCGGCGCGGGACGGCACCATCACCTTCGAGGGGACAGACATCACAAGCAGCGCAACCCACGAGATCGCCCGGCTCGGCATCGGCTGGGTCCCGGAGGAACGCCGGGTCTTTCCGTCCCTGACCGTGGCGCAGAACCTGGCGATCGCCCGCAAGCGGTCACGGTTCCGAACCTGGTCACTCGGGGATATGTTCGAGCTCTTTTCCGCGCTGGAGCACCTGATGGGGCGGGAGTGCGAGAACCTGTCAGGCGGGGAGATGCAGATGGTGGCAATCAGCCGTGCTCTCCTCGGTGCGCCGGGCCTGGTTCTCTTCGACGAGCCCTCCCAGGGTCTGGCGCCAAAGATCGTCCAGGACGTGATGCAGGCGATCCCGCGTCTCAGGGACGCCGGTATCTCGTCGTTGGTCGTCGAGCAGAACGCATCCACGGTGCTCGCGGTCGTCGACCGGGCCTATGTCATGGATCGGGGTCGTATTGTCCACGAGGGGCAGGCGGACGCCCTTCTGGCCGACCCGAAGCTTCGCACCGTGCTGCTGGGACGCTAACCATGGCTGCGCCCATTCTCGAGGTTCAGGGACTGGTGAAGCGCTATGCCAAGGGTATTGTGCGGCGACGGGAAACCTTTCGACTGGAGGCGGACCTCCAGATGCCGGAGCCGGCGATCGTGGGAGTGATGGGACCGAACGGTTCGGGAAAGACGACTCTCTTCGAACTGATTACCGGCTCCAATCGTCCAAGCGCCGGAACGGTGCGGGTCATGGGCCAGAATATGCACGCGGTGAAATACGATGAGCGCGACCGCCTCGCGATCCATTACCATCAGTCCTACCAGGTGCGACACTTTCGGAGGATTCGCCCCTCCTTCCTGTTGGAATCGGCGGGGCGGAACGAACCCATGGTGCATCTCTTCGACGAGCCGCAGTTCCACCTGCAGGATGGATACATCGGCTTCATGCTCGATTTCTTCCGTAAGCTCCGGGCGGACGGGCGACTGGTGTTCGTCTGCCTGCATCCGAACGAGCCCTATCACCTGGAACTCATGCGGGAAGTCTGCGAGCGGTTCCTGTTTGTCCTGTCCGGGCAAGTGAGCGATTACGCGGAATACGGCAGGGCGCTCGAGGTCCCGCATGTGCGTGCCTATCTCGGCAATCTGGCACCGGGGGCGCATTGATGGTGATACCCGGAAGGCGCGTCTCGGTCGTGACCGGAGCCGGCGGCTCGATCGGAGCCGCTGTTGCACGTCGGTTTGCGGTGAATGGCCACCGCGTGGTGTTGATGGACATCGAACCGGACGCACTGGAACAGGTGGCGCGAAGCATGGGTGACCAGGCGATCCCCGTAGTGGCAAATGTTGCCGACCCGGAGGCAGTCGAGCGCGCCTGTCGAGACCTCATTTCCTCGCAGGGCACCGTCGACACGCTGGTCAACGGTGCCGGGGTCCTCTCCAACAACAAGACCGCCGACACAACGGCGGAGGAATGGCGGCATCTCATGGCGGTCAACCTGGACGGCGCCTTTCACATGACGCGGGCGCTGCTGCCGTCCATGCGGGATGGAGGATGGGGGCGGATCGTGAATGTCTGCTCCATGGCGATGAAGACGGGCGGGGTGACAGCAGGTACCGCCTACACGGCATCCAAGGGCGGTCTCGCGGCCCTGACCCTTTCGGTCGCCCGCGAGGTCGCCGGAGAGGGTATCACCGTGAACGGCGTGGCTCCCGCCTATGTCCGCAGCCCGATGATCACGGATCAGCTCACGGAGTGTCAGCGTGCGGCGCTGCTCGCACAGATTCCGGTCGGCAGGTTCTGTGAGCCGGAGGAAGTCGCGGCGCTGATTGCGTTCCTGGTTTCGCCGAATGCGGGGTTTATCACCGGCGAGATCATCGACATCAATGGCGGGCTGCACATGGACTGACAAGGGGATCGGAACGTGGAGCGCATCACCCCGACCATCGACTTTGTGTCGGAGCTTTCGGGACTCTTCGACATGCGGGGCAAGAAAGTCTTTCTACCGGGGGGAACCGGAGGCATCGGAGAGGCGATTTCCTGGGCGCTCGCTCTCGCGGGGACGCATGTTACGGTCGCCGGGCGGAGTGCCGAGAAGGCGGAAACCCCTGCGGAAACACTCCGGTCAGGCGGGCTCGAGGCCGATGGCATCGGTCTGGACGTGGAGTCGGTCAAGTCCAGCAGCGATGCGGTCGCAACCGTGTTTGATCGCCACGGTCGGATAGATGCCCTCGTCAACTGTGTAGGCATCCAGCGGGAGGAGAGGATGCTGGAGGTTTCCGAAGCGGCGTTTGACGAAGTCTACCGCGTCAATCTGAGAGCCGCGATGTTTCTCGAACATCGACGCAGGGCGCTAGCGAGATTTTAACCTACGGTATTCGTTAGATTATTTCAGGGGTGCAGGATTTCGTAAATCGCGTGTCAACACCATCGCAACACGACGACCCGCCGGCCGCTATCCCTCAGGCGATCGCCCCGAGACCGTTCTTCGCCACCAGCGTCAGGAGCTTCAAGGAGGCGCCACGCGGGCGCTTCTCGCCACGCTCCCACTGGCTCACCAGACTCTTCGTCACGTTGAGGTAGCGCGCGAACACCGCCTGGCTCGCGTTTTCGCGCAGCCGGATCTCGCGAATCCGCTCCGGCGCCATGTCCTCGACCGGCGTCAGACACATTTCGTCGAACGCCTTCATCGTCCGCTTCGACATCACGCCCGCCTCCGTCATGCCGAGCGCGGTCTCATGCACCGACGCCAGTACCTCGCTCCCGTATTGCCTGGGCATCGCAGTTCACCTCGCTAATTGTGCCGCTCGCCAGCATCGCGTCCAGGTCCGGCCCGTCCAGTCCGAGCAACTCGTCCGCCAGCGCCTTCAGCGCCCCGAGTTCGCGGCGCCGGAGGTTGTCCCGGTCGCTCTTCGCGAACCCGTGAACGAAGAACGCGCGTTCCTCGCGGCGAAACACCGCGAGCACGCGGAACCCGCCGGACCGGCCCTGTCCGCGCCGGGCAACGCGCTGCTTGATGACGCCGCCTCCCAGGTCCGCGTCGATCAATCCCCTCGCGGCGCGCTCCACCGCATCGCACAACGCTTCGTCGGCTATCCCCTCGCGGCTGGCGAAACGCGCGAAGGGCTTGGTCTTGAACGTGCGCAAACCGCACACCTCGCGCGCCTTCCATCATACCCGACGATATAGCACCCGGTGCTACATCATTCAAGCCGAAACGCGCCGCCGGCCCGTTGCCGGCCCACCCCCACGCACTGCTCCGCCGAGAGGGCGAGCCTGGCCGTGAGCGGGGCGGCGGATGGATGTCCGGGAGGATGTTTGCCAGTCGCCAGTCGCGGACCCGCCGTTCCAGCGTCCGCCGAACACCCGGTGCCAGATCCGGATGATCCTCCTGCAGCTTGTGGAACAAGTCCACAGCCCGGAGTTCCGGATGCAACTCCAGCAGCGGCACAACCTCCTCTGCAAAGATCCCCGCCAGCGGATCCGGACGCCGACGCCCCCGGCGCCGACGCTCCCATGGCGGCGTCCAGTTCGATCCCGCTATCCGATACCCCGATGCACGGCTGACCCCGGCCCGCGCCGAGGCAATCTCCGTACTCGTCTTGTCCTTCAGACTCATGAAAAACTTCCCTTGTTGAACGGTAATGTGGTTGCCGGGCATGGTTCGCGCTCCCTGGTCGAATAGGAAACGCAATCATGCCCACCCCACTGCAGCCGCCAACAGGGAAAACCCCAAAAACAGGGCCCAGAGTCTCACCCAGATTGTCACTGAGTCTCAGCTTGATTGTCGCGCGGCAGCCCGCCACCAGATCGCGGCCGAACGCGGGGGCCGCCAGGTTCATCTCCTTTCCGTTCGTGCAAAACTCGGACTCCGGGGCCGTGGCCATTCCGCCTATTGCAGCACCAAGGGCGGGATGGTGATGCTGATCAAGCAGCATGCGATGGAATTGGCGCCGGAGGGAATCACCGTCAATGGTGTGGCACCGACCTTCGTCTACACCGAAATGATCCGGCACGTGATGGAGAATCCCTGCTTTCGGAGCCAACTTCTGGAGCGGATTCCGCTCGGCCGGATTGCCGATCCCAAGGATGTCGCCGGTGCCGTGCCGTTCTTCTGCTCCGCGGCGGGCGGATTTGTGACCGGGCAGACGCTTTATGTGGATGGCGGGGTGACGGCGAGCCAGTAGCGCGAAGGGCCGGTCGATCCGACGGCGATGGTCGTCTGCGCGCCGGCGGGTGATCCTCCTTCACTCTTGTCCGTTCCCGGTTTGCCGCATGATGTGGTGACATCAAAAGTACCAACTCAGGGAAAGGTTCACGCTTGCGGTCGTGTCGTTGCCACGCCTGCCCGCGGTGGAAGGCTCCTCCAGCACTCGATCGCTGCGGTGAATGACGATACCGCCCGACAGGACGGCTTCCTCGCTGAGCGAATGGCTGAACCCCGGCGCAAAGGTCGTCCCGCCCGCGTTGAGATCCCGGAGCACCAGTCCGGTCATGTCCCAGAGCGGATGTAGCTGGTATGCGACGCGCAACAGGATCACGTCCCGTGCCAGTACCTGGAGTTCGCCGCGTCGGTAGGGATCGGACCGCAGGAGAATTGCGAATGCTGTGGGGCCGGACGCCGCGAGGGCGTCATGCTGGTATTCGAGGGCAAGGTGGAGATCGCGCTCGGAGAGCCGGAATGTCCGGTCGATGCCGACGGCGCCGCGTCCGACTCTCCGACCATCCAAGTCTCTGGCGACAGCCTCGAAACGTACTGCCCAGTCCCCGATATCGCCCGCCGATCCGACTGCGCCGGCGGCGTCCCCGTAGAGGGATCCGGCCCACGCGGACAACTCCCAGTCTCCCCGGGTCGTGAGAAGCCTTCCCAGCAGAGACCCTTCCTTTTGCTTCGGTAGCCTGCTTGGGCGAAGCACGAGGTCGATTTCGCTCAGTTCGCCGGGATAGGCACGCATGCGCAACGCATCGATACCCCGTCGATACTCCCGAACGGTGTCGGTTGTACCAAACGGAGCGAAGGGATCCGCCGGCGTGAGGTAGACGGTCGTGGCCCAGGACACGGCCTGACGCCCGATATCGATGTCGACGTCGGGCACCGGGTTCCATGCAAGCCGCAGCCGGTCCAGCCGGTGCCGGGTTTCCACCGTTCCATCCCTTGACAGCCTGTCCTGAAGATCCAACCAGTCCGTTCCGTGTCCGGATTCCGGTTGGCCTCTTCGGACCGTGAACTCGTACGCCGCGTCCACTTGCGCTGTACCGAGATCCTGCCGCATGGCTGCACGGACTTCCTGGAACCACTGGACTGTGCGTTGATTGTCGCCTCCCAGAGGCAGGACGATCGCCGACTGCAGGTGACCTGTGAGGTCGGCTGCCTGCACGCAAAGTGGATTCAGCCACGAAACAACAGTCGTAAACGCGGCGACGGCGAATTGCTGTCTTCGGAATCTCACGGCCGTGAAGCGTCGCTGTCGATGCCTCCATCCACCAACCGCACGAGGCGACGCGACCTCTCCATTACCCGGGCGTCGTGAGTTGCGAACAGGAAGGTAACGCCGAGGTCGCGATTCAGTTCGTCCATGAGATCAAGCAGAGAATCACTGGCGGAGGAGTCGAGGTTGGCCGTGGGCTCGTCGGCGAGTACGAGGGCCGGTCTGCTCGCCACCGCCCGCACCACGGCGACGCGCTGCTGCTGTCCGCCGGAAAGCTCTCCCGGCCGGCGATCTTCGAGACCGGCAAGACCGGTACGCTCGAAGAGCTTCCGTACGCGCTCCGTTCGGGCATCCCTGTCCACGCCTTGCAGGAGCATTGGGAATTCGGCGTTTTCCATGGCTGTCAGTACGGGAAGGAGATTGTACGCCTGGAACACGAACCCGATATGGCGGAGCCGGAACCGCGCCAACTCCCGCCGTGGCATCCGGCTGATCTCCTCGCCGGCAACCTGGATGCTGCCGGATGTCGGTCTGGTCAGCCCGCCAATCAGGTTGAGGAGCGTGGTCTTCCCCGATCCGGAGGGACCGGCGAGTGCGGTAAACTCGCCCCGTTCGACCAGGAAGTCCACACCGCGGACTGCGTGAATCTCTTCCGCGGCCTGCCGGAAGGTCTTCCACACCCGATCGATGTGCACGGAAGCGGGCCGTGCCGTGTTGTCGACTGCCGACACGCCGTTCACCGGTCGAACTTCATTGCGTCGATCACGTTTACTCCGGCCGCCCGCATCGCGGGATAGATGGATGCGAGGGCACCCACGGCCAGAATGAAACAAGCGGAAGTCACGAATCGAGAAAGTCGGAATTCCGGAACAATAACCGGTTCCAACAGTACTCCCGAGAACGTCATATCGTCGACCAGACCCGTCAGATCAAGGCCATCGCCAATCAGGAACCAGATGACGAATGCGCCGAGAGCGACACCGAGGATGCCGCTCGCCAGCGTAAGTACCACCCCCTCGATCAGTATCACGGCCCCTGCCTGTACCGGCGTCAGTCCGATCGCCTGGAGGATGCCGAATTCCCGGTTGCGATTCAGAACCGACATCAGGACCGTGTTCATGATCCCGAACGCGATGATGGTAAACAGCAGGATCTGGATGACATATCCGCTGAAACTGTCGAGTGCCACGGCAGAAGCCAGTGCCGGATTGACGGTTTCCCAATCCAGCACAGCTACCTGTCCCCGGGCGATGAATGGCTCCAGCTTCCGCTCCAGCGCATCCATTGTTGACGGCACGAGGGAACTGTGTGCCAGGAGCAGGCTGAAACCGGTTACTCTGCCATTCGCAGTCAGCCAGCTGTCGGCGACATGCAACGGAACCTGAAGAGTAGTCTGGTCAATTTCGGGTACACCGCTCCGAAAGATGCCGGCAACGCGCAGCAACTGAGGTGCGATGGCGCCCTGCGTGTCCTCAGCCTCCACGACGAACCGCGAACCGGGCTTCAGATGGAGGCTGGAAGCGAGGCCCTCACCGATATAGGCAAGCGCCCCGTCGTCGGAACGAAGGAATCGGCCGGCGATAGTCCGTCCGTCCAGGGAGGACAACCGGCCCTCCGACACCGGGTCGATGGCAGAGACGCGAACCGGACGTGCGCCGGCGGCCGAACTTGCCAGTCCGCTGATATCGATGCGGGGCGCAGCGGCCTCCACGAGCAGCGAGAGCTCGCTTGACGAGAGCATGTCTGCCACGGTCCCCCGAACCTCCGAAGCGAGGCTGTTCCCGATCCGGCGCTCCGTGCGGAATTCCGGTCGTTCGATGGTTACATGGCCGTTCCCCATTCGGGCAGCTTCGCGGATCCACATTTCCTGTCCGCCGTCAGACAGGCTGAATGCGAGGATCAGCATGCTGCCGCCGAGCATCATCGCGGCCGCCGTGAGAATGGAGCGTCGAAGATTTCGCCGAATGCCGCGGAACGCCAGCAATGTGGAGACCCGCCAGGAGGGTGGCAACCACTTTGCCGAATGATGCCGCGCGACGGTCAGGGTCCGCACAGCGTGTCCGCCGGAGCGATGGACGCTGCTTTCAGCGCAGGATAGACCGCGGCGAGCACGGTCGTGAACAGGAGGGCGGCAGCTGCCCAGAACCAGGTAGTCAGGTCGAAGGCTACCCGCAGGCCTGGAGTGATCAATACGCCGCCAATGGTGGTGTTCCCGTACAGCCAGTCGAGGCTGGGCGGTGCCAAGTGCCACCAGACCATGACAGGAACCGTTACGAGGGCTCCCACGGCAAGGCTTGCGAAGCCAATGGCAACAGATTCCGTTACCACCGTTGAGGCAATGGAACGCGGGGCGGCTCCGAGCGCGAGCATGACGGCGAATTCCCGCTCCCGTTCGAAGGTGGCGACCAGCATCGTGTTCGCGATGCCGAAGATCGCGACCGTGAACACGATTGCGGACATGATCCAGTGCATGCGATCGGTCAGTCCCACGTAGTCCACCACGACAGGATGCAGTTCTGTCCACGGAGCGGCAACAATTCCGGACGCGAGGCCAGCAAGAGCTGTCTCCAGGCGTTGCGCCGTCGCATCCGCCTCCCGCGGGTTCTCCGTAGCGATGGCAACCTCGTGGACCCGAGTCTCCGGAAGCGCTACGAAGCGCTGGAGATCCCGGATCGGCAATACGGCAAGACCGTTGTCAAGATCCGGAAGCCCGGTACGGAACGTGCCGGCAAGCGTATACAGGTCATTCGCCAGGGAGCCGTCGGCGCCGGGCGCGACGAGCACCAATTCTTCGCCGACATTGACCGCAAGCTGGCGCGCCGTTTCCGCGCCGACCAGCAACTCCTGCGTTCCCGGATGTGGGAGACGGCCTCGATCCAACGGGTTCAGGAACCTGCTCACCTGCAATTCGCGATCGATATCCACTCCGAGCAGCGAGACGGCGATGGTCGTTTCCCCCGAGCTGACCAGACCGGCGGCATGTACCCGCGGCGAGGAGGACAGCACGGCCGGGTCGGCGTCAATAACAGCCAGTAAGCCTGTGATATTCACACCCGTCCTGCCGCCGACGGTGTCGTAGATGCTCCTGTCCGGCAGGTATTCGCGGTCGTGAATCTGGATCTGACCGCCTGCCAACGAGGTTGCGTTCTCGATCAGTTCCTCGTTGAGTCCGTCGGTCCATCCCACCACGAACACGACGGCGAAGTACCCGACGGCAAGGCCACAGGCCGTCAGAATGGTCCGCCGGGGATTCCGGCCGAGGTTGCGCCAGCCGATTTTTGCCCAGGCGGGTGCAGCGTGCACGGTTTGCCTCTCAACGACTCTTCTTCAGGTTGCGGAGCGAAAAGAACGACTCGGAAATCTCGATGTCGAATTGCAGTTCCTCGTACCGGATGGTCGTTTGTTCGTCGGGCTTGTCCGTGGGTCGCACTCGCACGACACCGGGAAGCAGGCGTCCGTCGAACTCCCGAAAGTCGCCGAATTCCATTGTGCGGACGAGGTTGCCGTCTTCGTCATGGAAAAACGCACGAAGCGGCATGCGATCCTGCTGCCGCACGCGATACTCGATGTGCCCCCATACGACCCCTGCCTCGGGCTTTGGCACAAGCGTGAAGTCCCAGACCGCCACGCCTTCGGGGTCCGGGCCATCGAATGACAACCGGATGTCGTAATCCGCCGAGAGGCGGCTCTGCTTGACGAGGTCGTCATTCGTGAAATGCGAACCCATCCAGGAGCCGCCCATCATGGCTACGGGAATCTTGATGGTGCGGTCGATTCTGGGCAGATAATTCCAGATGTTGTTTCCGGCCTTCAGCGTGGCGATCCCGGCCTCCTTCGCTGGAGAAAGCAACCGGACCAGGAAGTGGTCCGCACCGAGGGACCAGGACTCCATTGACATCGAACGATCCCAGTTTCCGGTAACGACCTCCATCGATGCGACGCCCCGGCTGGAGTCGCCCCGAAGGAGCCGGTCCACATGGTCGACGATCTCAACGGGGTCGATTTGGGCGAATGCAGGGGCAACTGCGGATAGTGTCAAGGTCAGGGCCGTCACACGTACGGTCACACTGAGGATGCGCACTTCTGCCTCCATGCCTAGAGCAATGCGACGAGGCCCAGAATGGAGCGTATTTGGTGTGCAGGCAAGGGCGACGTACCCGCAATGATGCAGTTGCGGCCCCACGACTGAACGCCTGTCGTCTCGGTGCTCCGCACCATGGCAGGAATCCGTTGCCACAATCCATGCGACTGCGCGCGAGTCAGCCGTCGCACCGGCACGGCTGCAACCTCGTCTCCACGATGCACGAGCGGGGAGGTGTCTGCATCGACTTGAGACACATGTGTTCCCGACGGCCGATCATGTTCAGGCAGACGGCAAACTCGCCGTCGGGATATGGTGTACCGCGCGACGCAGTTGGTGGCTGCCGGTTCCTCCTACTGCGACATTCGCCGGGAAGGCGAGAGTATTCGAGTTGTTCCTCGAGAAATTCCGGAGTTTCCTGCAGACAGCCGGAGCGGGCTGGAGGGGCGGGAAAGACACATGCGAGCGATGGTATTCCACCGTACCGGGTTACCTCTGGTACTCGAAGAACACGCGGTGCCCACGCCTGGCCCAAGTGAAGTGCTGATCGGAATCTCGGCCTGCGGCGTCTGTCGCACCGATCTGCACAGTATCGACGAAGAACTCCCGCACCCCAGGGTGCCGCTTGTGCCAGGACATGAGGCAGTCGGGAAAGTCGAGATGCTGGGCGCCGACGTGGCTCGGCTGGACCTGCCGCACTTGCAGATTTTGCCGCACCGGCCGAGAAAATCTCTGCAGGACCGCCGCATTCAACGGCTGCACGCGGGACGGCGGTTATGCCGAGTACGCCCTGGCCGACGCACGCTACTGTTTTCCGATCGGTGACAGCCTGAACGATGCGGAGGCAGCACCGCTCTTTTGCGCAGGATTGATTGGCTATCGCTCGTTGCGAATGGCGGAGGACGCGGAGCGGATCGGACTCTACGGTCTTTGCGCCGCCGCGCATATCGTTGCGCAGGTTGCTCGCCACCAGGGATGGCGGGTGTTCGCCTTTGTTCGCAACGGAGACGAACGGGCGAGGTCCCTTTCCCTTTCGCTCGGCGCCGAATGGGCCGGATGGTCGGACGAGTCGCCGCCTGAGCAGGGACGGCCCATTGTCGGCCGGAGAAGTTGACAGGTCAATACATAACAGTCAAGTATATAAGTCCCTTTCCTTATGTGGGGCGCAAGGACGGCAGAGAGGCTCAATGTTCTAGAGCATGGCCACTGATTCCAGTGTCAACGCTCCGAATGCCCAAGTATTTCAATGATACACGGCATTTTGGTGGCGAGTGTCTCGATTCTGTGCACTAGCCGGGCGGCTCCGGTTGTCAGTCCATTGTGCTTCATTTATATCCTTGTGATGTCAGCGGTGCGTTGCAGTGAGGCTGTGGACAGACAAACGGCACCGACTGGACTGGACCGGTCCAACGGTCGCAAATCGTCGGAATGGCGGGGCCGGTGCCCCGCAGAATTGCGAGGGCAAGGCAATCGACACGGTAGTGGCGACCGATAAACATGCCGTCAAGCGCTCGGCAGAGATATCAGACCAGGATTTCGGAACCGGACAGGAGAGGATCTAGCCAAACGTGGGTCAGGACAGGATGCAAGAACAGTTCCCGAAGCCGGAACACGAGGGATGTTGTCGTGACTTCAGTACCGGCCTGACGAGAGGAAGCGACCATCGGGGTCTGGACAGGGAGATGCAGGTGCCGCAGGCGCGCATGGCGGCTCGGCCTGCACCGGGAACGCTGAGACCATTGAACAGCGTCCTGGCCCTCGACAAGGGAGTCGCCGGCAGACTCGCCTGCTGTGGCGATGAGCTGAATCCAGGACATTTTGAGGGAGACAGGGTCCCCGCGAGGTCCGACGCCAGTCGTTCCGACGGTCCGTCTCCCTTTCAGGGATTGCAACCGGGTCACATCTTGGAGTGGGCACGGCATTCGGCGGCTCGGGCAGAATGAGTGATTGGACGGCATCGTTATCGCTCAACGGTCGCTGGGATCTTTCCTACGGTCCGCAGGACAGGCCGGCCTGCGACCTGGATACGCCAGAGATCCCGTCGGGTTTCGTCAGATGTCCAGCAACGGTTCCAGGCAACGTGGAGTTGGATCTGATTGCCGCGGGGGTGCTGCCGGCGAACCTCGATCACGGCGACAATGTATATGAGGTGATTGCGTACGAACAGCACCAATGGTGGTTGAGTCGTGTGTTTACGGTGTCATCGCTCTCGGAATTTCCGGATCCTGTCCTCTGTCTGGACGGGATTGATACCCTTGCGACGATCTGGCTGAACGGTGTCCGCATCGGTCGCACGGAGAACATGCTGATTCCGCACCATCTCGAGATCGCCGGGAATCTGCAGGAAGGTCGGAACGAGATCGTTATCGCAATCGATTCCGCCATTCTCGCCGCCAAGGACCTGCCCGTCGACGCCGGATGCTTCGCGATGGAAAACAATTGGGAATCCCTCCACATTCGCAAGGCATCCCATTCCTATGGCTGGGACATCATGCCGCGCATCATTTCCGCCGGCATCTGGCGGGACATCGAAATCGTCAATCGGCCCGAGACCAGGTTCGAGGAGGTGTACCTGGCGACGCTGGACGTCGACCCCGAGCGAGAACGCGCACGACTACTGGCCCAGTGGACCTTGCGGTCGCGCGACGCGCTGCTCCGTGATGGCACCGTCACTCTTCAGGTGAGGGACGTCGATACCGGACGGGTTCATCACGAATTATCGCGGTCCGCTCTGGGTTGGTGCGGGAGGTTCGAGACAGAACTCCCCGATGTAGAACTCTGGTATCCGCGTGGGTCTGGCGGGCAGAAGCTCTATCGTGTCACACTTGTCTACACGGACGCAAATGGGGTCGAGCGGGCCACTTGGTATGCACAGTTCGGTTTTCGCGTGGTCGAGTTGCGAAGGAGTGAAGTCTTGGAGCCGGATGGC
>CAZPXZ010000006.1:53345-69395 GCA_964590405.1 uncultured Rhodobacterales bacterium
CGGGTCAATGGCCGTGAAGTGTTCATCAAGGGATCAAACTGGGTGCCGCTCGACGCGTTTCACAGCCGGGATGCCGACCGCATGCAGGAAACGCTTTCCCTAGCAGCCGAACTTGACTGCAACATGATTCGTTGTTGGGGCGGAAATGTCTACGAATCCCCGGCCTTCTTCGAGTTCTGCGACCGGAACGGCATCCTTGTCTGGCAGGATTTTGCCCTTGCCTGTGCCCTCTATCCGCAGACCCCCGAATTTCACGAGAAGATCCGGCAGGAAGCGAAGACCATCGTTCCGCTACTACGCAACCACCCCTCTCTGGCGCTGTGGTCCGGCAATAACGAGATCGACCAGTTCTATCCCTTTGCCAAGCCGGGGGTGAATCCGAATGAGGACGACTTGATTTCGCGCCAGGTATTGGCAGGAGTCTGCCGTCAAGAGGATCCGTACCGGACGTACCTCCCGAGTTCGCCGTACTACAGTCCGGCGCTTTGGGAGCGGGGGATTTCGAACAACGTTCCGGAAGTTCATCTCTGGGGCCCGCGCGACGATTTCAAGTCACCTTACTACACGCGCTCGATGGCCTGTTTTGCCAGTGAAATCGGATATCACGGCTGTCCTTCCAGGGATTCGCTGGAACGCATGATGCGGTCGGAGAACCTCTGGCCCTGGCGGGACAACGAGGACTGGCTCGTACACGCTGTGCGGCCTCAACCCCGTAGCACCGCCTACAATTACCGCATTCCGCTAATGGCGACGCAACTTCGCAACCTGTTCGGGGAGGTGCCCGACGAACTGGATCGGTACATACTCGCTTCGCAGATTTCGCAGGCAGAGGCGCTGAAGTACTTTGTCGAGAAGTTCCGATTCGACAAGGGGCGCACCGGAGGGATCCTCTGGTGGAACATCCGTGACGGCTGGCCCGAGATTTCCGACGCGGTTGTTGATTACTATGGTGCGAAGAAGCTGGCGTTTCACTTGCTAAGGGAATTGCATGCACCGGTGCACGTGATGCTGGGCGAGAGCGAGACTTCTGGGCATTGCGTCGTCGCAGTCAATGACAATCCGGAACCGGCCCGACTCTCGGGCCGGGTGCATGTTGCAGGCGAATCCTTGCTGCAGTTCGCGGCAGTACTTCCCGAGAACGGGCGCGTTCAACTGGGTCATGTCCCGGTGGCGCAGGAGTTCGCGGTGTTCAGCCTCGACTGGACCGTGGCAGAGCGTAAGGGCCGAAGTCACTACCTCGCCGGCCCACGACCATTTCCGCTAGAGCAGGCAATCGCGCTCTACCGGAACCGTTTCGGTAACAATCTTGTCGACAAACGCGTGATTGGTGCCGAAAATCCCAATAATTGACAAAGTAAAGGGAGCAAGACTGAAAATGATTCCATTCCATCGACGCGGGCGTTCCGCGCGTTTCGCAGGCGCGGTCCTTGCCGCATCTCTAGGCATGTCGGCGTTGAGCGTGCATGCCGAGACTACGGTCACTGCGCTGCTGCCGTTCACGAAGGTGGACAATGCAGCGAAATTCACCGAAGAACTCTATGCGCGATTCCAGGACGCACACCCTGACATTGCCATCGAGTTCGACTACCTGGAACACGATGCCTATCACACCAAGATGCAGGCATTGGCCATCTCGGACAACCTGCCGAACATTCTGACGTTGTGGCCCGGCAAGCGCACGGGCTACCTGACGGATAACGGGTATGCGATGGATCTGCGGCCGATGATCGCTGCGGACAATGTCGCGGAAACCCAGCGGGAGGTCTTTCTGGGGCCACAGGGTGCGAACGGCGAAATCTATGAGTTGAGCCTGCCTTTGGTGAACTACTCCAACGTGGTGTACGCCAACAAGGCCCTGATGGCGGAATTGGGAATCGAGTATCCCGCGACACTTGAGGAATTCGAAGCCCAGGCCGCCAAGATCGTCGAGGCGGGGTATCGCCCGGTGGTCTATGGCGACCAGTCGGCCTGGGTGATGCAGTCCTGCCTTCTGTCCATGCTGACCGCGCGGATTGGTGGGCTGGAATGGTTCGACAAGGCCCGCCGTGGTGACGGTGCCGGATTCACGGACGAGGAATTCGTGAAGTCGCTGGCCACGGTGACGCGCATGGTGGAAAGTGGATTGATCGCCAGGAGCGAACCGTCAACGACCCGAGAGCAGGCGATGTCGCTCTTCGTCAGTGGTCGCTCTGTCTACCTGATTGGAGGAATCTGGGAGGTCGCCAATCTCAAGAACGCTCTGACCGAGGAACAGCAGGCAGAGATCGGCATGTACACATTTCCGGAAATCGCTGGCCAGCGGACCAGCAGCGCTTCGTCCTCGGGTGCCCTCAATACGGGTTACGGCATCTCGTCCGGGAGCAGCGAGGAAGAAACTGCCGCAGCGTGGGAATGGATCAAGTTCGTGATCGACTATTCCAATGCGGATCTGGCGACCAAGTACGGCACGCTTCCGGTCTACAAGGAAGGCGGAATCGAACAGTTTCTTGAGAATCCTCTGGACAAGGCAAGTTACAGCTTCTCATCCGGCATCGAGACCGTACTTCCGGTTATCGACGACAAGATGGATGCCGAAGGTGTAAACGAAATCATCAATCTCGGTCTGCAGGAGCTGATCCTCGGCAACACGACGGCCGAGGAGATCGCCCAGAAATACGAGACCTGGGTGGCTGCAAACGACAGCAATCGCCAATAGTCTCACCACGAAGGGGCGTCCGGACAGACCGGACGCCCCTTCCACGAACAGCACAAGATGACCGCTGCCGATCGCGACAACCGCCTGAGCTACGCTTTGCTGACCGGCCCGGCGCTGCTGGTCTATGCGCTTGTCATCATTCTGCCAATTGCCTACAGCGTGATCCTGAGTTTCACGGAATGGTCGGGTGCCGGAAATCCGAAATTCGTGGGCTTTGCCAATTACGCCCATATGTTTGCGGACCCCGTCTTCTGGCACAGCCTCCGCAACAACGGGCTGATCGTTCTGGTGTCGCTATTCGGACAAATCCCGCTGGGGTTCTTCCTCGCCTACATTCTCTACCGCCGGCTCGTGCGGTTGCCCGGCTTCTTTGAGGCGGTCATTTTCTTTCCGTCGCTGTTGAGCCCCGTTGTCGTAGGCCTGCTCTTTGCCGTGGTCTTTGCGCCGGTGGGTCTCATCGCCGACCTCATTGGCAAGATGCGGGGCCTTCCGCTGTTCGAGCTGATCATCTTCAGCAGCAAGTCGATGGCCATTGTGCCCTACCTGATCGTGATCCTCTGGATGTACACGGGCATCTACATGATCATCTTTCTGGCCAATCTCCAGAAGATCGAGCCGGAGACTATCGAGGCCGCCGTGCTTGATGGTGCGAGCGAGTGGGGCATCCTGTCGAAAATCGTGCTGCCGGGACAGATCTACGTTTTCCTGACGGCTTCAATCTACGCTATTGCGGGCAGTCTCAAGAGCTTCGAGTTGCTCTGGGTGATGACCGAGGGCGGCCCCAGTTATTACAGCAGCGTTCTGGGTCTGTACATGATCGAAAGTACCTTTTCCTACTTCAAGTACGGCTTTGGCAGTGCGGTTGCGATCGTGTTGATCTTCCTGAGTGTCGTACTGATCGTCATCCTTGCCCGGGTTGCAGAGCGCCTGAGTCGGGAGACCTGAGCGGATGCACGGCCCGACCGTTCGCGTCCTGGCCCCGGTGCCGTGGCCGTTCCGGATTGCCTCTTGGGTCATCCTGACAGGATTTACTGTCTTCACGATCTGCCCGCTGGTCTGGGTGTTCTATACTTCCTTCAAGAGCCAGCCCGAAATCATGCGGTCTCTTGTTGCACCGCCGAAGGAATGGACATTCGACAATTACAGAAGCGCCTGGGAACTGGGAGAATTCTCGGGTCTCTTCTTCAACAGTTTCCTCTACAGCATCGTAACGACTGTCGTGGTGGTTCTCCTGTCCGTATCAGCCGGATTCGCCTATGCAAAGATTCCTTCCCGCCGCACAAGGTTCTGGTACTCGTTCTTCCTGGTCGGTCTCCTGGTCACGATTTCGTCCTCGATCGTGCCGATCTTCGTGGCCGAGATCTGGCTTGGCATTGACAATACGCGTCTCGGGATCCTGATTCCATACGTGGCCTTCAACATTTCCTTTGCGGTTTATCTGGCCGTAGCCTATATCGATGGCATTCACAACGAGATCATCGAGGCCGCAAAGCTCGACGGGACCAGCTATCTTGGCATCTACTGGCATATCGTCCTGCCGATGTCACGACCAATCATCGCTACGATTGCCATCTTTACCTTTCATGCCTGCTGGGTCGAGTATGTGCTGGTCTATATGATTTCATCCGACAGCGCGATCCGAACAGTTCAGGTTGGCGTCAGTCTCCTGAACGGGCGGCTGGCTTTCAACTACGGGTTCCTGTTTGCGGCAATCGTCATAGCGACGGCCCCGCTGCTCATTCTTTTCGCCTTCTTCCGGCGGCAACTCCAGGCCGGCTTCTCGATGGGTTCGGTCAAGGGATAGGGGCCAGACATGTCGAAGCTCGAATTCATCGATGTCGCCAAGTCATACGAAGACGTGCAGGTCCTGTTCGGCATCAACCTCTTCATCGAGGAAGGCGACCTGGTGGTCTTCGTTGGTCCTTCCGGATGCGGAAAGTCGACACTTCTCAGGATGATCGCCGGACTGGAAGACATCACTTCGGGAACAATCACGATCAGTGGCGCAGTCGTCAACGATGTGATGCCGGCCAAGCGCGGCGTGGCGATGGTCTTTCAAAGCTACGCTTTGTATCCACATATGACCGCATACGAGAACATGGCTTTCGCGTTGAGGCAGGCGCGCGTTCCGAAAGACGAAATCGAACAGCGTGTCCGCGCCGCTGCGGCCTCACTTCAGATCGGCGAATATCTGCAACGCCGTCCACGGCATCTCTCCGGTGGGCAGCGCCAGCGTGTAGCAATCGGACGCGCGATTGTCCGCGAGCCGAAGGTGTTTCTCTTTGACGAGCCGCTGTCGAATCTCGACGCGGCCCTTCGTTCACAAACCCGGGTGGAGATTGCCGAACTGCACGCCCGTCTCGGCACCACAATGATCTATGTGACGCACGACCAGGTCGAGGCGTTGACGCTTGCCGACAAGATTGTCGTGCTGAATGGTGGGCGTGTCGAACAGGTGGGAACGCCCATGCAGTTGTACCATCATCCCGACAATCGGTTCGTTGCCGGATTCATCGGTAGTCCGCAGATGAACTTCTTCGTTGATGATGGAGATCTATCGGTCGCGATGGACAGTCTGTCCCTGACCCGGGCCCGAAACATCACTCTCGGCATCCGCCCGGAGCACCTGTCGCTAGCGGTTTCCGAGGAGGCGCTGATTTCCGGCAAGTTGCGGCTTGTGGAACAATTCGGTGAGTACGACCTTGCCTACCTGACTTCAACGGGGGGTACGGACTTCATTGCAAAAGTCCTGCCCGGCAAGGCCGGGCAGGACCGGGGCTCCCTGCTCGGATTCACTGCGGAACCGGCACACATGCACTTGTTCGACAATTCCACCGGACTTCGAGTTCAATAGCTGCGGAAGCCTGCGGAATTGGTTGCGGTCGATTTTCGGGTTCCATCGTTATCTGCGTTTCAGGTCCATTCTTGATGGGTCGCTGTCGGCGAATTCCGGAAGTGTACCGTTGTCCCACCGCAGCAGCCCAGAGCGCGAATCCATGTTTCGGAACCGCTGAGTTCGTACGACATGCGCAGGATAGAGCTGGGCTTTGCCGACCTGCCTGGCATGCGGTTGCACGTGCGGACAGCGCGCGTCTACTCGGCTATTGCCCTTCCCCTTTGCTCGCTTCCCTGTCTGCGGCCCGCCTGAGCCTGGCGTCGCGGTAGTAGCCGAGAGAAATGATCAGGGACTGGGCGAGGACGATCGGACCCGCCAGGGGACGGAAGCGATGAACCTCTGTGTCCCGTACAACGAAGCACAGGCTTGAGTTGCGCGCAAGCGGGCCGGTGTACGAGTCGGTGATGGCAAGGACCGGAACGTTGCGGATATGGGCGTCCGATACCGCTTCCACGACCGGGCGGGCATATTCCGCGAAGCTGACAGCGAGCAGCAGGTCCCGCATGTCGATGGTCGCTACCTGCTGCGGCAACATGCCGCCGACCGAATCGAGAAGATGACAGGAATACTCAAGACGAGTCAGGCCATATGCAAGATAGGATGCGACTGGAAACGCTCGTCTCTGTCCGATCACGTAGAGGGAACGTGCCTCATCCATCATGTGGATGGCTTTCTGTAGCGAAACGGCATCAATGTCCGTCTTGAGGCTGTTCAGAGCCAGGGCGGATGAGTCAGCGAACTCCCGAAGAATGGCGGACGGATCGTGCTCCGCCGCTTCTTCCAGGCGGTTGCGATGGCCGCGAATCTCATCCCGGAACGTGGTGGCACCTTCAATCAGGCGCGAGCGGAATACCCGCTGCATCTCGGAGAAGCCCGAAAATCCGAACGCCTTTGCGAATCGAACCAGCGTAGACGGCTGGACCCCGGCTTGCCTTGCTGTTTCCGCCACGGTCTGGAGAGCGAAGCGGTTCGGATCCGCGAGCGCATATTGCGCAATCCGCTGCAGGTGCGGACTCAGGGCTTCGAACCGGTGCTGAAACGCTTCGCGTAGCCGGTCGAAATCCCGAAGAGATTCCGCATCCGTTGTGGATCGCTCCGGGCTGTGCGGGAACTGGCTGGTCATAAGGGGGAGATACTCCCAGTAGAAGGAGGACAAATCAATGCGTCCTCCGGGCAAGCGATGCGAATTGGTTCATGTTGTGTGACATGCTCTGCACTGGCAGGCCGCGTCGAAAAGGAGTTGACCTACAATATATGGTCGAGAAAAGCCAAGAGATTCACAGTATACCCGGCGCGGTTTGCCGCGCAGACCCTTTCGCAGGTTTACGGCTTGTGAATCCTGTCGGCCAGACCCGTTGACACCGCATTCTCCAAACTTCAGGCAGGGCGAGGTTTCCGGCCCCCCAGGGACTGTCTGCAACGAATGGCTTGTATCGACATTCTTGCTTGCCAGCCGTTTCAGGGCATGTGCCTCTTGAGCAGGAATTGGTTCTTGAACATGCCGATGCGGTTCATGACTTCGACATGGGCGATATCCGGCTGGCCATGGATGTGCTCGTTGAGGAACTTCGCGAACTCACCTCTCTCGTCGCAGACGACCTCGACCAGCAAGTCGAAACGACCACCGACCCACATGACGTAGACGACAGCAACAAGCGGATCAAGACGCTGCGCGACGGTTGCCGGGGCAATTCCGGGCGCGGTCTTGATACCAAGCATTGCATCCGTTTCGTAGTCGACGGCCACAGGGTCGACCACCGCCACGATCCGAAGCATGCCTGCCTGGCGCATCCATGCGACCCGGTTCCGGATGGTTGCTCCCGATACGCCGAGCGCCCGCCCGATGAAGTCATACGCGGCCCGACCGTCTTCCTGAAGCAAGCGGATGATCTCCTGGTTGAGATCGTCAAAGGGAGATGCGAGCGGCGAAACCCTGCCACCGGAATCGTTGCTGCCTGACGTGGTTGATTCCTGCAACACGTGCGCCTTGGGAGGGGAGGTGATCCCATCACCCGGGACAACCGGCGGATGCGAGTGGCTTTCATTGTCCATTTTGGAGTTCATCGTGTATATTCTACGGATATTGAAGGATCAGGCAAATAGATTTTCGAATCATGAATTATATTGCTCCTTGATGATGGTTTCAGAAACTGGCCATTTCCAGCGAATGAAGGGGATTCCCGATGATCGAGACACCGATGACCATGTCCGATGCGCTACCCGACATTGAGCGCGTCAACCACGCAAAGGCGAAGCTCGCCGAAGCGGGAGTCCGCTATGTGCTGTCCTGCTGGATCGACATGCACGGGCTACCGAAGACCAAGCCCGTACCGCTCAGCGACTTCGAAAATTTGTGTATGGGCAAGGGACCTCAATTTGCCGTGCATTCGATTTCGTTCGTGCCGGAACTCGGGGCGGCCGATTCCGACCAGATTCCCATCCCCGATCTCGACACTCTGGTCACTTGTCCCTGGGACAGCACTTGCGCATGGATGTTTGCGGATCTTTGGTGGGAGGATGCTCCGTACAATCTGTGTCCCCGTCAGGCGCTCCGCCGTGTCATGGGCGACACCGCATCCAGGGGATTCATCGGGTTCGCGGGCATCGAACCCGAGTTCATGGTCATGCGCTGGCGCGATGGTCAACCGGTAAAGGCGTTCGACGACGATCCCGCGCCGGGCCGTGGTGTCCGACCGAGACGGCAGGCGTTTGGCTACGACATTGAGTACACCATCGATTCCATGGGGTTCCTCGGTCCTGTCATCGACATCCTTGAGGAACTCGGCTGGGGACTGAAGGATGTCGTCTGCGAGGGCGCCTATTCGCAGTTCGAACTCGACTTCGGATACACCAATCTCCTGCACATGGCAGACCGTTTGGCGTTCCTGCGCGTACTGTTGAAGGAGGTTGCCAAGCAGCAAGACCTGTTCGTTACCTTCATGCCCAAGCCCTCCACCGGCGATTGGCGATCGGGTGCGCACATCAACTATTCGATGCAGCGGGTGGACGCCCCGGGAGAGAATCTGTTCAAGGACCCGACCGGCGGTTGGTCGGATGCCGCGTACCATGCGGTTGGAGGGTTGCTGCGTCACGGAGGAGCGCTCACGGCCATCACGGCCTCGACGGTCAACTCCTATAACGGGCTGGTCGCCCAGGTCAGCGGATTCGAGGGAGGTACGTATACGTGGGCTCCGACCCACATGACGTACGGCAACAACAACCGTTCCGCCATGCTGCGCCTCCCCCAGAACCGCTTTTGCATCGAGAACCGGGCTTCAGACTTGTGCCTGAATCCGTATCTTGCGCTCGCAATGACGACCGCAGCAGCTGTTCGCGGTGTGATCGACGGTATCGATCCGGGACCGCCCTTCAACAAGGATCTGTATGTGGCGACAGACGAAGATATCCGCTCCGGCAAGGTGCCGCGTCTGCCGCGCAACTTGCTCGAAGCGACCGAACTATTGAAGGACGATCCGTTGGCGAAGGAGGTGCTTGGTCCCACGATGCTGAATTCGTGGGTCAAGTACAAGTACGATGAGTGGGAGCGATACCACCAGGCCGTGACGGATTGGGAAATAGAAGAGTACCTGCGCCTGTATTGAGAGCCGCCATCGGCCAGGGAGTACACCTGTCAGATGCGCCAGCGTTGTGCTGTTCTACTTCCGGAAAACGGAAACATGGTACTGCTTCCGGTTTGCCGGACCGGAAGCCAGGGCCAGGCAATCGTGAGGAGTATCCAATTTGGCGTCGGACCATGATGTCTTCGAACTCGGCGCAGTACCGTTACAATGTGGTGCCACGTTGCCGGATGCGCGTCTCGTCTACAATACATACGGCTCACCTAATGCGCAAGGCGACAACGCTATCGTCCTGCCCACCTTCTATACGGGCACGCATGTCCGTAATGAGGGTTTCCTGCGGGCGTTGTCGGCGCTTGATCCTTCACGCTACTACATCGTCTCGATCAACATGTTCGGCAATGGGTTGTCTTCCTCGCCCAGCAATACCGCGCCGCCCCTTGACGGTCCGAGGTTTCCCGCCGTAACACTCCATGACAACGTTGCCTGCCAGCACCGGCTGCTCACAGAGAAGCTGGGCGTGAAGCGGGTCGCCCTGGTGTTTGGATGGTCAATGGCCGGATGCCAGGCATATCAGTGGGGCGCCCAGTTCCCTGACATGGTCGATGCCATCCTGCCGTTCTGCGCCTCGGCTCGTACCTCGCCGCACAACAGGGTGTTCCTCGAGGGCGTGAAGGCGGCACTTCTGGCCGACGGTGCATTCGCAGGCGGTGATTATGTGGCGCAGCCTGTAGCAGGTCTCAAGGCATTTGGGCGGGTATATGCAGGATGGGCGTATTCGCAGACCTTCTATCGCGAACGCCTTCATCGCGAGTTGGGCTTCGACACCTGGGAAGAGCTTCTGCTGGACTGGGAGCGCGACCATCTCGACTGGGACGCCAACGATCTTCTCGCCAAGCTCCTGACATGGCAGCTTGGCGACATTAGCGCCAACGGGCGCTATCTGGGTGATTTCGAGGGCGCACTGCGAGCAATCCGGGCCCGGGCAATCCTGGTTCCCTGCACGACAGATCTCTATTTTCCGCCCGAGGACAATGCCATCGAGGTTCGTCATATGCCAAATGCCGATCTCCGGCCGTTCAACTCGTCGTGGGGTCATTGTGTGGCAAGTCCTGGCCGCGAAGGCAGCGACTTCCTCCGCGTCCTCGATACCTATGTATCGGAACTATTGGCCGACTGAGACCGACCACGTGTCATTCGAGGCATGGGCGAGCGTACGGCACGTTCTGGGACGAACCGGGACGATCCGGGACCGACAGGAGAGTCAGCCAGGATCAGCGCCCGACGTCAAGCAAGCTTGGCCGAGCGGGATGGGCATGACCCGACCGCGTTTCGCTACGGTACGAAGGAGGGCGACTCCATCCGCAGGCTGGACAGGTGGGGCTCCGAGATTTCGGCGTGAGCCTGATCTCTGACCACACCGGGCATCGCGATACCGAAATCCATGTGCGCGGGCAGTTCGTTGCCGACAAGGATGACGGTTGCGTGGACTGCATCGGTGTCAGGCAGCGAGTCGTGAGGATTCTCCGGGAATGATCTCTCACAGCCTGTCGAGGTCATCGTAGAAGGCCTTCGACTGCTCGTAGAGGCGTGTGTAGATCGGCATCATGCGGTCGTACTGGTCAGTCCAGGCCGGATCAGGTGGGATCTCTGCCCCGAAGCGAACCATGCTGGCGATCGCGGCATCGAGGTCGGGTGCGTTGCCGGTCGAGACTGCCATCAGCGCCGTCGCGCCCACCACGCCGCACTCGAGTTCTTCCGGCACTACGTAGGGCACGCCGTACATCGAAGCCTTGATCCTCAGCCAGAGTTCTGATCTTGCCCCGCCGGAAGCGGCGACGATGCGTTCGGGACGTCCCTTGCCTTCTGGTAGCTTGTCGAGCACCCGGCGCACCGAGAATGCGACGCCTTCGAGCACGGCGCGGTGCAGTTCGGGCAGGCCTGTCTCGGCATCGAGACCGAAGAATTGGGCCCGGGAATTGTGCTTTTCTGCCGTCCGTTCACCCGAGAGGTAGGGCAGGAAGAAGAGACCGCCGGAGCCGACCGCGGCGCATGCGGCAATCTCGGCCACGTCGTCGTAGCCGCGCCGATTCTCGTGAAAGGCGCGCCGTGCCCACCGAACGGCATCGCCGCCTGCGTCGAGCAGGGTCATAACGCCCCAGATGCCGTTGGGAGTGAGTACGTTGGAGACTTCGCGATCTAGAACCGCGTCATCATGCAGGAGCGTGATGATCGTCGAGGTCCCGGTGACGTCGGAGCCCATTCCCGACCGGATGACGCCGGAGCCGAGAAGCGCCGTCGGGTAGTCACCTGCGCCGACCAGCACGGGAATGCCATCGGCAAGGCCGAGGTCCCGGGCGACCGCTCGGTCAAGTGTGCCCAGCACATCTGCTGGGAGGTGCAGCGGCGCCAACAGGTTGCGTGGCACGCCTGTCATCTCGCACAATTCGTCGGACCACTCCCGGGTCCTCCAGTCCATCAGGTAGCTGAGCGACGCTTCGGTGATGTCCTGTGCCCGCTCACCCGTTAGCTTGAAATTGATCCAGTCCTTCGGCATGAGCAGCGTCGAGGTGCGCGCCAGGGCTTCGGGCACGTTCTCGGCGGCCCAGGCCAGCTTGAACGCGGGCCAGGCAGGGGCCGGCATGTTGGCGGTCAGTTCCAGGCCTCGCTCGGTTCCGTGGCGGGCAATGAAGGCATTGACCTGAGACACAGTGCGCTTGTCGTTCCACAACGGAACGGCTTCGAGGGTCACGTTGCCGTCATCGTCAATCAGGACCGAGCCGTGCATTTGCCCGCAGGCGCAGATGGCGGCCACCCGGCTTGCGGCATCATCGACCTTGTCAAGCACCTCGCGAATGGTACCTTGGGTGCCGGTCCACCAGTCGGCCGGGCGTTGCTCGGACCAGCCGAATTGCGGCACGATCTGTTCGTGCTGTCTATGGCTGAAGGCGAGGATGTGTCCGCCACGGTCCACCAGTGCCGACCGCAGACCACCGGTTCCGACGTCGATGGCGAGATAGAGATCGCGCGTCACAAGCTTTACTCCTTGTCGGAATCGAAGAACGACCCATGGTACATGGCGAGCCTCATCGTACACGGTTCGCCGATTTGCGTGGGAGCAACCATCGGGGTGCGGTCGCTGAATGCTGCCTTTACGCCAGATCCTTCGGCACTTGCCCGCGGGTGTGTATCCAGCGAAAGGGATTGTCTGCGGCAATGGCGCATCCAACCTCTCCCGGTCTGGCAGGTGCTTGCTTCCTGGTCGCCCACACAGTCGTTTTCTGCACGAGCATGATATGCGTATAGGTTCCATTCGCGCTGAGCGCCCGGGCGAAGGAAATATCGAGAGGCTCCGACGGTCCCCAGGACCTGTGCATGAAGATCAGCCACGCTGTTTGCAGATCGCGGCGTGCCGGAGTGCACGGCAAGCTGCCGACATAGTGCCGGTCAACGGCTACCGTCCGTTCTGCAAAGCGGTCGAATGCCGGCGTAGGAACAGCGGAGCCGCCATCGGATCCCAAGGCGGTTCGGTTCCGCAATTCGTGAAGGACCAAGGCGGTTCGCATGCCGCGCGTCCTGATTGCCGGATCGGGCAACAAGTCTGGCCGTGCATGCAACCCATCATGAGTATCGAACTTCGATATGTCAGTAACTTCCCGGAATGTCCTTTGACTTCGGAGGTGAGTCGGCCATTGAAGGCCCCACCCCCCGAATTGTTTACGAGGTCCTTTGTCGCAGCTGCCTCGGAGCAGCGAGTTGCCGATGTCCTGAACATCTCCGTGGCAGGGCCGGGGCTCGTACCATCTGTTTCCCCATCCGGGCAAGGGACGATACCAGCAGGCAAACTCGTGGCGACAGAATTCGTCAAGTCCAAGTACTCTCTGAGCGATACAAGATCCTCGAATGTCCGGTTGGTCGAAGGCTCGATCACGGTGAGAGCAACGGGATCGAGACCACGGAGCCATGTCCTCAGGTGAGATGCTTCATTGCTTCCCTGCGAGTGAGTCTTGGGAGAGAACTACCATTTGCGGTAATGAAGCGCCGAACTTCTTCCGGATCGGTCTTTGCGTATTCGCGAAGGGCCCAGCCCATTGCTTTCTGCACAAAGAACTCCTGATGGTCTGCGCAAGCTCCGATGCAATCGTACAGCAGGGCGAGGTCGGTGTTCTTCTTGAACCCGAGCTGACAAAGGATCGCAGAGCGTCTACGCCACACATTTTCATCGTTTGCCCATTTGCGCATCTCGGCACGCATCGGTCCGGGTTCAGAGGCAAGTATGTGCCCCAGTCCGGCAGGTGCGATCCGGTCAATGTAGTCCCACCAGGCCCCATCGACGATGAGTTCATCAAGTATTGGCAAGGATTCCATGGTCAGCCAATGCAGCAAGGGACGGTGAACCGCGAGTTCCACCGCCGCATAGCGTTGCTCCCGATAGGCCGCTTCTCGCCACAGGGCTAGAATCGTAGCCTGCCACTCGCCGACATCAGCAGGCGGAAAGTGGTTGAAGACCGTCCGTGCGGTCTTCCGCATTACCGGCACGCGGACACCCATGTAGGGCATGTTCGACTTCATGTACTTCTGCTGGCCAGCAGCTCTCTCGGGCTCACGAACAGACCACAGTGCGTCGTGAATGGCGCGGATCAACGGCTGGGATGCGCATGCCGATACGGGACCGCTCCCGCGCGAAACATTTGTCTTCTCTTTGTGTGCCAATTGGCCCTCCATTTGCTTCGTAAAAGCCACCGCAACGGGGGTGGTTCGCGTCGCAGTTTCGAGACGCTGAATGACCGTGCATCGAACTGGATTGGCACAATCATCAATAGTAAAAGCGCTGTTTGGTGCGGCCAGACTCCCGCTCCGCCACCAGTTGGGCGGTTCTTGGGTCATTCGTCACCTCGGCACCGACAACCTCCCACCAAACCCCGGAGTCGGGCGCGTACCGGTATTTCTCGGTTGGCACGACGATCACGCAGGGACAGTCTTCATTTCGGGCTTCCCGCAGGGCCGACCGGACCGAGTCTTCCGTTTCTGCCAGCCATGCGCGAGCACCCACGCTCTCGGCATTCTTGACATAATCCACCTCGATGAAGGCACCCCTGTCCAGGAGACCGGTCTTCTCGTCTCGGACCTTGAATTCATTGCCAAGGGATTGTCCGACCAGTGCCTTCTGGTGCCCGTGAATCGACTGGTAGCCATAGTTCACATTTAGCACGACGATGATCTTGGTGCGTTCCTGCATCGCGGTGACCAGTTCCATCGGATGCATCTGATAATTGCCATCGCCCATGAGGACGTAGACTTCGTTCTTGGTCCCGGTGAGGCGTACCCCGATCGCGGCAGGGATGTCGTAACCCATGCAGGAGTTGCCGAATTCGATGTGAACGATCTTGTCGCCCCGGGCGTCAAAGAGCTTTGTCAGGTCTGCCGGAATGGTCCCTGCGGCGGCGACCAGCGTATCGCCTGCCTGCATTTCGTCGTTCAGGATTCCGATCAATTGGCCCTGACTCATCCGTTCTCCCGGATGTTGCAGGAACACCTCCGTCCGCTTGGCCTTCTCCCATGCCGCGCACTGACGATGGGCCCGGGAGACCCAGGATTCGTTTGTCTGAATGCTTGCAGCCGTTCCCGCATCCGTCAGGGCTGCAAGCGCCAGCTTCGCGTCTGCCGTCAGAGGCAACGCTCCCAGCTTGTGTGCGTCGCGGTCGTTCACGTTGATGCAGATGAACCGGACTTCCGGATTCTGGAAGGCGGAGTTCGAGCCGGTGACAAAGTCGTGCAGCCGGGTGCCGACACAGATCACTAGATCCGCCTCCTCGGCGATCCGACCCGCGGCCGGCGTGCCGATATGCCCGGTACCGCCCATCAGCAGGTCGGAACCGTTGCGCAACGCACCGCGACCGGCGTGGGTTTCCCCGACCGGAATGCCGAACCGTTCGGCAAAGGTCGCCAGTTCATTCCCGGCCTCGGAATAGTGGATTCCGCCGCCAGCAATGAGATAGGGCTTGCGTGAATCCCGCAACAGGTCTATGGCCTCGCGGATCCGATCGGGATGTGGAACCCGCCGCTCAATTCGCCAGACGCGCTTCTCGAAGAAGCGCGACGGGTATTCATAGGCATGGCCCTGGATGTCTTGCGGGAGGGCAATCGTGACCGCTCCGGTCTCGGCCGGGTTCGTCATGATGCGCATGGCTTCGGGCAAGGCGGTCAGAATCTGTTCAGGTCGCGTGATGCGGTCATAGAAGCGACTGACGACACGGAATGCATCGGTTACAGACATGTCCTCGGAGGACAAGTGATCGATGTCCTGAAGAACGACCCCCTGGTACCGCGTTGCATAGTAGTCGGAGGGCAGGAGCAGGACGGGGATACGGCATATGGTCGCCGTCGCGGCGCCCGTAATCATGTTTGTCGCACCCGGGCCGATCGATGTCGTGCAGGCCATGGTTGCGCGACGGCGCTTTGTGCGGGCGAATCCCGTGGCAGCATGGACCATGGACTGTTCGTTCGCCGGCTGGTGGTAGGGCGGGTCCTGGCCGTACTCCACCAGCGCCTGACTCAAGCCGGACACGTTGCCGTGACCGAAGATGCCCCAGATGCCCTGGAAGAAGCGCTCTTCCTTGCCGTCAAGCTCGGAGTAATGTGCCTGCAGATACCGTACCAGGGCCTGCGACAGCGTCAGTTGGGTCTGGTTTTCCAGTTGATACTGTTCCTTTCGCTCTGCAACCTCCCGGCGATGACTGGATTGTTTGTTCGAGCAAAGTCGACGCGGCTCTCATCGGGGCCGCGGCGTAGCGCAACATTGGCACACCGAGCCTGGTTCTTTCAAGGGGACTTATATACTTGACTAGTCAGCTGCCAGCCGCGTATCCATTTCACGGGTC